>JBQCHZ010000015.1:0-90772 GCA_051954195.1 Marmoricola sp. | reverse complement strand
TCGGTGCCGCCGCAGGGCGGGCGCAAGCACCCGCACCAGGAGTTCATCCAGATCGACACCACCAACATCCTCTTCGTCGTCGGTGGTGCCTTCGCCGGGCTCGAGCACATCGTCGAGCAGCGAATCGGCAAGAAGACCCTCGGGTTCACCGCCGAGATGCGCGCAGTCGCCGACCACGACGAGGGAGCGATGTTCGCCCAGGTGCGGCCCGAGGACCTGGTCAAGTTCGGGCTGATCCCCGAGTTCATCGGCCGGCTGCCGCTGATCGCGACCGTGACCAAGCTCGACAACGAGGCGCTGGTGCAGATCCTCACCGAGCCGCGCAACGCGCTGATCAAGCAGTACCAGAAGCTCTTCGACCTCGACGGGGTCGACCTGGAGTTCACCGACGACGCCGTCTCCGCGATCGCCGACAAGGCGATGGAGCGCGGCACGGGTGCCCGTGGGCTGCGCGCGATCATCGAGGAGGTGCTCCTCAACGTGATGTACGACGTGCCCTCGCGCGAGGACATCGCCAAGGTCGTCGTGACCCGCGAGGTCGTCGAGGACCACGTGAACCCGACGCTGGTCCCGCGCGAGGAGCCGAAGAAGAAGAAGTCGGCCTGAGCGGCCGCACGAATCCCGGCTGATCGGGCCGCAGCACGTCCGTTTCGTCCTAGACTGCGAGGGTCACCGTCCCTCGTCTGGAGCGTCATGCCGTCGGAGCGTGCTCGGCCCTTGGTCGCCTTCGTGGCGGTCGCGGTCGTGTGCGCCCTGGTCGTCTCGGTCAACATGCTCCGCAACCCGACCGCGACGCTGACCACCGTGGAGGCCTCGACGGTCGCCGGGTCGGGCCCACGCGTGGAGTTCGGCACCGTGCTCGCCCGCCGGCCGGAGGCGGCGCCGGTGGCCGCCGCGAACGTGCTGGCCGTCGCCCTGCGCCGGCCGCTCACCGCCTCGCCCCGATCCGCCGCGTCGGGGTCGGCGCGAGCTACCGTGTCCGTGCGTGAGCGAGGCGTCCAGGCCCGGCGCACCGCCCGGCCGCACACCGCCCGGCCGCACGCCGCCCGCCCCCACCGGGCTCGGCCGGCGTCGACGCGCCACCATCAGACCCCTCACCGGACGCGACACCAGGTGAGGAAGCCGCGTCGACCGGGACACGGCCGGTCCGCCCACGTCGCAGCCACCCGCCAGGCGCACGGTCAGGCGCACGGGCGGTCCCACGGTCAGGCGCAGGGGCACGCGCACGGCCACGGCCGTGCCGCCCGGTCACACCCGGGTCACGGGCCCGGCAGCCACGGGCGCCACTGACCGCCCTCAGCGGGTCCCGTCGAGGTCGAGAGCGGCCTCGACCTTCGGCTCCGCGTCCTCACCGGTCTCCCAGGACACCTCCCCGACCACGTGTCCCGCGGCACGCAGGTCGCCCTCGCAGGAGCGCAGGGCCTCCAGCGCGTCGGCCCCGGCCCGCACGACCAGGCGCGTCACCGGCGTGCGCATCCCGACCTTGGCGCTCGACTTCGCACCGCGCACGCCGCGCAGCACCGCGGCGACGGCACCGAGCAGGTCCGGGTCCCCGGCCGCGGCGGTCGCCAGCTCCTCGGTCCTCGGCCAGGACTGGCGGTGCACCGACCCGTCCTGCCACCACGACCAGACCTCCTCGGTCACATAGGGCAGGTAGGGCGCGAACAGCCGCAGCACCGCGTGCACCGTCAGCGCGACGGTCGCCCGCGCGGAGTCGCCGGCCGCGCCGGTGTCGGAGTAGGCACGCTCCTTGACCAGCTCGACGTAGTCGTCGCAGAAGTCCCAGAAGAACGTCTCGGCGGCCTCGAGCGCGGAGGTGTAGTCGTAGCCGTCCAACGCCTCGGTCGCCGCGGTCACCGCCCGGGCCAGCCGCGCCAGCAGGGCGAGGTCGACCGGCTCGGTCACCAGGGTCGGGTCGACGGCGGTCGCGCCCAGGTTGGCCAGCGCCAGCCGGGACACGTTCAGCACCTTCATCGCCAGGCGGCGCCCGACCTTCATCTGTGTCTCGTCGAAGGGCGAGTCGAGGCCCGGCCGCGCCATCGCGGCGCGCCAGCGCACCGCGTCGGCGCCGTACTTGCCCAGGATCTCGTCGGGGACGACGGCGTTGCCCTTGGACTTCGACATCTTCTTGCGGTCCGGATCCATGATGAAGCCGGAGATCAGCGCGTGCCGCCACGGCACGTCGTCGTTCTCGTAGTGCGCACGCACGACCCGCGAGAACAGCCAGGTGCGGATGATGTCGTGGGCCTGGGTGCACAGATCCATCGGGAAGACCCGCTCGAACAGGTCCGCGTCGGTCTCCCAGCCGCCCGCGATCTGCGGGGTCAGCGACGAGGTCGCCCAGGTGTCCATCACGTCGGGGTCGCCCATGTACCCGCCGGGCTCGCCCCGCTGGTCCTCGGTGTAGTCGGGCGGGACGGTCGTGCTGGGGTCGACCGGCAGGTCCGCCTCGGCCGGGAGCAGGGGGTGCTCGTAGTCGGGCTCTCCGTCCTCGTCGAGGGCGTACCAGACCGGGAACGGGATGCCGAAGAACCGCTGGCGCGAGATCAGCCAGTCGCCGTTGAGGCCGCCGACCCAGTTGTCGTAGCGGTGCTTCATGTGCGCCGGGATCCAGTCGATCTGCTCACCGCGTGCGAGCAGCGCGCCCCGCAGGTCGGCGTCGCGGCCGCCGTTGCGGACGTACCACTGGCGGGTCGCGACGATCTCGAGCGGCTTGTCGCCCTTCTCGTAGAAGTTCGTCATCCGCTGGGTCGGCTTCGGGTCGCCGTCGAGGTCGCCGCTCTCGCGCAGCAGCCCGACCATCGCCTCGCGTGCGGAGAAGGCCGTCTTGCCCATCAGCTGCTCGTAGGCCCGGGCCGCGGCCGGCGCCTCGAGCCACGGCGGCGTCTCCCGGGAGAGACGCCCGTCCCGGCCGATGAGCGTGCGCACCGGCAGGTCCAGCTCGCGCCACCACTGCACGTCGGTGAGATCGCCGAAGGTGCAGCACATCGCGATGCCGGCGCCCTTGTCGGGCTCGGCGGCCGCGTGGGCGAGGACGGGGATCTCCACCCCGAAGACCGGACTGGTCACCGTGGTGCCGAACAGCGGCTGGTAGCGCTCGTCGTCGGGGTGCGCGATCAGGGCGACACAGCTGGGGATCAGCTCGGGCCGGGTGGTCTCGATCGCCACCTGCTCGCCGTCCGGGCGGTGGAACGCGACCCGGTGGTAGGCACCGGCGTACTCCCGCGCCTCGAGCTCGGCCTGGGCGACGGCGGTCTGGAAGGTGACGTCCCACAGCGTCGGCGCCTCCTGCAGGTACGCCTCGCCGCGGGCCAGGTTGCGCAGGAAGGCCCGCTGGCTCGCGAGCATCGCCTTCGGCCCGATCGTGGTGTAGTCCTGGCTCCAGTCGACCGAGAGGCCGAGCGTGCGCCACAGCTCCTCGAAGACCTGCTCGTCCTCCACGACCAGCCGCTCGCACAGCTCGACGAAGTTCGGCCGGCTGATCGGCACCTGCTTCTTGGGGTCGGGCTTGGTGGGGGGCGTGAAGTCCGCGTCGTAGGGCAGCGACGGGTCGCAGCGCACCCCGAAGTAGTTCTGCACCCGCCGCTCGGTCGGGAGACCGTTGTCGTCCCAGCCCATCGGGTAGAACACCGTCTTGCCCTGCATCCGCTGGTAGCGCGCGATCAGGTCGGGGTGGGTGTAGGAGAACACGTGGCCGACGTGCAGGCTGCCCGAGACCGTGGGCGGCGGGGTGTCGATCGCGTAGACGTTCTCCCGCGGCTGGCTCCGGTCGAAGGCGTAGGTGTCCTCGGCCTTCCACCGCTGCGACCACTTCGCCTCGAGGCCCTCCAGCGCCGGCTTCTCCGGTACGACCGGTCCGCGAGCAGCGGCGGTCGGATCGGCGGCGCGGTGGGTCTCGGTCATGGGCCGAATCGTACGGAACGCCGCGGGACCGACGAAAACCAGTTCGGGCCGGTGCCGCGTAGACTCGGGGGGATGTCCGAATACCTGGAGCCGGTGACGCCCGCCCGGCCGGCGGAGACGGTGGCCGAGGTCGAGGACGCGCTGCTCTCGCGGTGGCCGGAGACGCGGCTCGACCCGACGCTGGACCGCATCGCCGCCTTCGTCGAGCTGCTGGGCGACCCGCAGCGCAGCTACCGCGTGGTGCACCTGACCGGCACCAACGGCAAGACGTCCACCGCACGCATGGTGGAGACGCTGCTGCTCGCCCTGGGGCTGCGCACCGGGCGGTTCACCAGTCCCCACCTGGAGTCCATCCGGGAGCGGATCGTCGTGGACGGGGAGCCGCTGGGCGAGGACGCCTTCGTGGCCGCGTTCAACGACGTCGCGCCGTACACCCACCTGGTCGACGGCCAGCACGACCACCCGCTGTCGTTCTTCGAGACCGTCGTCGGGATGGCCTACGCCGCCTTCTCCGACGCCCCCGTCGACGTGGCGGTCGTGGAGGTCGGGATGGGTGGCGCCTGGGACGCCACCAACGTGGCCGACGGCGAGGTCGCCGTGCTGACCCCCGTCGCGATCGACCATGAGAAGTACCTGGGCAGCACCGCCGTCGAGATCGCCCGGGAGAAGGTCGGCATCATCAAGCCGGGGGCGGTCGTGGTGAGCGCGGCCCAGGACGAGGACGTGCAGGCGGTGATCGACGCCCGGGCCGCCGAGGTCGGGGCGACCGTGCTGCTCGCCGGCCGCGACTTCGGTGTCCGCACCCGCGTCGCCGCCGTGGGGGGCCAGCAGGTGTCGGTGCAGGGCCTGCGCGCCGAGTACGACGACCTGTTCCTGCCGCTCCACGGTGCCCACCAGGCCGAGAACGCCGCGTTGGCGCTGGTCGCGGTCGAGGCGATGGTCGGCGGGGCCGACGGCGAGCCGCTGGCCGCCGAGGTGGTCCGCGAGGCGTTCGCCCAGATGACCTCGCCCGGACGGCTGGAGGTGGTGCGCCGCTCGCCGACGATCGTGCTCGACGCCGCCCACAACCCGCACGGGGCGGCCGCGGCGGTCGAGGCGATCGAGGACGCGTTCACCTTCAGCCCGCTCGTGGGCGTGATGGGCGTGATGGCCGACAAGGACGCCGAGGGCGTGCTGGCAGCGTTCGAGCCGCTGCTCGCCCACCTCGTCTGCACCCAGAACTCCACCTCCCGCTCGCTGCCGGCCGAGCAGCTCGCCGAGGTCGCGCGCGGCATCTACGGCCAGGACCGCGTCACGGTCGCGCCCCGCCTGGCCGACGCGATCGACCAGGCGGCCGCCCTGGCGGAGGCCGGTGGCGTGTTCGGCGAGGGCGTCGGATCCGGGGGAGTGCTGGTGACCGGATCGGTGGTCACCGTCGGCGAGGCCCGCTCGCTGCTGAAGCCGCGGCGTACGCCGGAGGAGGGCGCCTGATGCAACGGCGACTCTGTGTGGCGATCCTGTCGCTGGAGGCGATCGTGCTCGGGCTCAGCACGCTGGTGCTGCTGCCGCTCGTCGACGTCTCCACCGCCACCGCGCTGGGCATCGGGCTGGGCCTGATGGTGGCCTGCATCGTGCTGTCGGGCCTGATGCGGTTCCGCTGGGCGCTCGCGCTCGGCTGGCTGGTCCAGCTCGCGGCCATCGCCCTCGGCACGGTGATCAGCGCGATGTACGTGCTCGGGGTCGTCTTCCTGGTGCTGTGGGCCACCGCGTACTTCCTGGGCGAGAAGATCGAGCGGGAGCGTGCCGAGTGGGTGGCGCGCGACGCACGCGAGCGCGAGGCCGCCGGGGACGCCGCCGCGACGGCTGACTAGTCTGCGGGCATGGCGACCGTCCAGGGAACGACGCAGCGCACGCTGGTCCTGCTCAAGCCCGACACCGTCCGGCGCGGGCTGGTCGGCGAGGTGCTCTCGCGCTTCGAGGCCAAGGGCCTCACCATCGTCGCGCTCGAGCAGCGTCACATCGACGCGGCGATGGCCGACAAGCACTACGCCGAGCACGTCGAGCGCGACTTCTACCCGCCGCTGCGCGACTTCGTCACCAGCGGCCCGCTCGTCGCGCTGGTGCTCGAGGGCGACCAGGCGATCGAGGTCGTGCGGGCGCTCAACGGCGCCACCGACGGACGCGCGGCGGCGCCCGGCACCATCCGCGGCGACCTCTCGCTGTCGAACCGGGAGAACCTGGTCCACGGCTCCGACGGTGAGGAGTCGGCCGCCCGCGAGATCGGGCTCTGGTTCCCTCACCTGTGAGGCTGGTGTTACCAGTGTGTCGCTCCGCGTGTCGCCGGGGTAGCGCGGTCGGGGCCTCCTAGGCTCGGGGGACTTCCCCGAAACACTGTGAGGCACCGCGAATGGCCAACAGCCTCATCGGCCGCGACATGGCCGTGGACCTCGGCACCGCCAACACGCTGGTCTACCTGCGTGGCAAGGGCGTGCTGCTCGACGAGCCCTCCGTCGTGGCGATGAACGCCCAGACCCGCGAGGTCCTCGCCGTGGGGCACGAGGCCAAGCGGATGATCGGCCGCACGCCGGACGGCATCGTGGCGATCCGGCCCCTGCGCGACGGCGTGATCGCCGACTTCGACGCGACCGAGCAGATGCTGCGCTACTTCATCCAGCAGGTGCACCGGCGGCGCTACTTCGCCAAGCCGCGTCTGGTGATCTGCGTCCCGAGCGGCGTCACGCCGGTCGAGCAGCGCGCGGTGAAGGAGGCCGGCTACCTGGCCGGCGCCCGCAAGGTCTACATCATCGAGGAGCCGATGGCGGCCGCGATCGGCGCCGGGCTGCCCGTGCACGAGGCGACCGGCAACATGGTCGTGGACATCGGCGGTGGCACCACCGAGGTCGCGGTGATCTCGCTCGGTGGCCTGGTCACCACGCTCTCGGTGCGTACGGCGGGCGACGCGCTCGACCAGGCGATCATCGCCTGGATGAAGAAGGAGCACGCCCTGATGCTGGGCGAGCGCACCGCCGAGGAGGTCAAGATGACCCTCGGCTCGGCCTTCCCCGCGGCGCACGAGCCGGCCGCGGAGATCCGCGGGCGCGACATGGTCTCCGGCCTGCCGCGCACGATCACGCTCACCAGCGGCGAGATCCGCAAGGCCCTCGAGGAGCCCGTGCACGCCATCGTCGACGCCGTGCGGACCACGCTGGACAACACCCCGCCGGAGCTCGCGGGCGACATCATGGACCGCGGCATCGTGCTGACCGGTGGTGGCGCCCTGCTCGGCGGCCTCGACGAGCGGCTGCGCCACGAGACCGGGATGCCCGTGCACGTCGCGCACGACCCGCTCAGCTCGGTCGCCGTGGGCGCCGGCAAGTGCGTCGAGGAGTTCGAGGCCCTCCAGCAGGTGCTCGTCTCCGAGCCGAGGCGGTGAGCGAGGTGCTCAGGAGGAGCCGGATCACCCGGATGCCGGAGCCCGGGCGGCGGCGCCGCCCGGTGGTCGGTCTCGCCCTGCTCGTGCTCGCCAGCCTGACGGTGATCACCCTCGACGCCCGGGGCGGCACCGGCTCGCCGATCGAGCCGCTGCGGGCCGCCGTGGGCACCGTGGTCGGGCCCGCGGAGACGGCGAGCGCCGCCGCCGTCCGACCCTTCGCGCGGCTGGGCGGCTTCGTGCACGACAACCGCGACCTGCGCCGGCAGGTCGCCACGCTCACCGCGCAGAACGACCGGCTGCGCAGCCAGGCCGCCCTCACCCCGCTGGACCGCCACCGGCTCGCCGAGCTCGACGCCCTGACCCGCACCGCCCACGACACCGGCTACACCCTCGTCGCCGCCCACGTGGTCGCCGTCGGCCCGTCCCAGTCCTTCGCCCGCACCGTGACGCTCGACGCCGGCACCAGCTCGGGGGTGCGCGCCGACATGACCGTGGTCGCCGGCAGCGGACTCGTCGGCCGGGTGGTGCGCGCGACGAGGAGCAACGCGACGGTGCTGCTCATCGTCGACGACAGCTCGACCGTCGGCGGCCGCCTCGGCTCCGACCTCGAGATCGGCAACGTCTCGGGCACCGGGTCGCTGTCCGGGTCCAGCGGCCTCCAGCTCGACCTCGCCGACGGCAGCGTCGCCCCGGCCCGCGGCGACGTCGTGGTCACGTGGGGCTCGCCCGACGGCGTCCCGTACGTCGCCGGGATCCCGATCGGCCGCGTCGGGCAGGTGCGCGCCAACCCGCGCACGCTGAGCAAGCGCGCCGTCGTCCGGCCCTTCGTCGACTTCAGCGCCCTGGACGTGGTGGGCGTGGTGGTGCCCCACGGCACCCATGGCGACCGACCCGTGATCGCCGACGGGACGATCCGGTGACCGCGGCCCGGGCCGCGGCCCTGGCGGCCCTCGCCGCGGCGGCCGTCGTGCTGCAGGTCGCCGTGCTGCGCTACGTCGCCGTCGACGGCGTGGTGCCCGACCTCGCCCTGCTGCTCGTGGTCGCGGCCGGCTTCACCCGCGGCGCCGAGCACGGCGCCCTGCTCGGCTTCGGCGTCGGCCTGCTGCTCGACCTCGCCCCGCCGGCCGACCAGGTCGCCGGCCGGTGGGCGCTGGCCTTCGTCGTCGCGGGGTTCCTGGCGGGCCGGGTGCGCACCGACGCCCGGGCCTCGCGCGTCTCGGCGCTGGTCGCAGTGGCCGCCTGCTCGTTCGTGGCGACCTCGCTCTACGCCTTGAGCGGCCTGGTCCTCGGCGAGCCCGGATCGGACACCGCCCTGATGCTGCGCGCGATCGGCATCGGCGTCGCCTGGGACGTGGCCCTCGCGGTGGTCCTCCTGCCGGCGCTCGCCGCGCTGCTGGGACGGCTGCCGTCCGAGGGAGCGCTGTCGTAGATGGCCGCCGACCCGGTCCGTCGCTCGCCGTCGGAGAGGAGTCGCCTGCGCCTGTTCGTGGTGCAGGCGCTGGTGGTGGCGCTCTTCGGGACGCTGTTCGCCCGGCTCTGGTACGTCCAGGTCTTCACCGGCGAGGGCTACCGGGCCCAGGCCGCTGACCAGTCCCTGCGCGAGATCGTCGTGCAGCCGGCCCGCGGTCTCATCGTCGACGACCAGGGCCGGCCCCTGGTGGCCAACCGCACCAGCTGGGTGGTCAGCGTCGACCGCACCGTCCTCGGCCGGATGGCTCCGGCCGACCAGCGCGCCCTGCTGCACCGGGTGGCCGCCGCGGTGGGGGAGCGCTACCGGCTCGTCCACGCCCGCACGCTGCTGTGCGGCGAGCCGGGCGCCCGGGCGGGCCGCTGCTGGAACGGCTCCCCGTTCCAGGCGGTCCCCGTCGCCACCGACGTCCCGCAGGCCGATGCCGTCCGCATCCTCGAGCGCTCCGAGCACTACCCCGGCGTGCTGGTCGACACCCGCACCGTCCGCGCCTACCCGCAGCCGTTCGGGGTCAACGCCGCGCACCTGCTGGGCTACCTGAGCCCGATCACCGCCGACGAGCTCACCCGCGCTGAGAAGGACCACGACACCAGCGTCAACGGCGCCTCCGTGGTCGGTCGTGCCGGCGTGGAGAAGTCCTACGACCGCTGGCTGCGGGGCGTGCCCGGCTACCGGCAGGTCGCCGTCGACTCTCGGGGACGGGTGCTCGGGCACGCCGGCCACGTCCGGGCCACTCCCGGCGACACCCTGGTGACCTCGATCGACGCGCACCTGCAGTCGGTCGTGGAGAAGCAGCTGCACCAGACGATCCTCACCGCCCGGCACACCTACGACCCGGTCTCCCACAAGAACTACGTGGCCGACAGCGGCGCCGTCGTGGTGATGGACGCCCACAACGGCCGCATCGTCGCGATGGCCAGCCAGCCGACGTACGACCCCTCGGTCTGGGTCGGCGGCATCACGGCCAAGCAGCTGGCCCACCTGTACTCCACGAAGGCGGGCACCCCGCTGCTCTCCCGCGCCACCCAAGGACAGTTCGCCCCCGGGTCGACCTGGAAGCCCGAGATGACGATCGGCGCCTTCAACAACGGCTACGGCCCGCAGAGCCGGCTGGACTGCTCCTCGGGCCTGCAGGTGGGCAACCGGCTGTTCAAGAACTACGAGTCGGAGTCCTACGGGATGATCGACTTCGCCAAGGCGCTGCAGATCTCCTGCGACACGTTCTTCTACCGCGTGGGCCTCTCGTTCTGGAACAAGTACGGCTCCGACCCCACCAACGTCAACGCCAAGGACCCGCTGGTCGCGATCGCCAAGCAGTTCGGCTACGGCCGCAAGACCGGCATCGACCTGCCCGGTGAGGCGAGCGGCCGGATCGCCGACCGGCACTGGAAGCTCGCCTACTGGAAGGCGATGAAGGGCTTCTACTGCCGGATGGACCGCAAGGGCACCGCGAAGACGCCCTTCCTCAAGCTCTTCTCCCACGAGTTCTGCCTCGAGGGCTACCAGTACCGCGCCGGCGACGCCGTCAACTTCTCCATCGGCCAGGGGGACACGATGGTGACCCCGCTCCAGCTCGCGCGGGCCTACGCCGCGATCAGCAACGGCGGCACGCTGTACGAGCCCCGGGTGGGCCGCGCGATCGTGTCGCCCGCCGGGAAGGTCGTCAAGCAGATCAAGCCGGTCGTGCAGGGACACGTGCGCTCGAAGGCCTCGGCCTTCCGCTACGTCGACGAGGCGCTCAAGGGCACCCCGCGGACCGGCACGCTGGCCTGGAAGTTCGGCGGCTTCCCGCTCGACACCGTGCAGGTGCGCGGCAAGACGGGGTCGGCCGAGGTCCAGGGCAAGCAGTCCACCTCCCTGGTGGCGACCTACACCAAGGACTACGTGGTGGTGATGATGGTGACCCAGGCCGGCACCGGCTCCGGTACGTCGGGACCGGCGGTCCGCAAGATCTGGGAGGCGCTCTACGGCGTGCACGGCACCGACGTGAAGCCGTCGACCTCGATCATCCCGGGGGTGCTGCCGCCCGCAGGGCTGCCCGTCTTCGCCGCCGACGGCTCGATCCTGCCGCCGGCGACCGAGGCCCGTCAGGGGGCGCACCGCTCGTGACCGTCGTCCCCACCAGTCGCGTCGGCGCCGTCCGGCTGCCGCTCTCCCGCTCCCGCGTCCGCACGGCCACGCTCGACTGGCCCCTGCTCGCCTCCGCCGCCGGCATCCTGGTGATCGGCGTCCTGCTGGTCTGGTCGGCCACCTCGCACAACACCCTGCTCACCGGCGGCCATCCGGCGGCGTACCTGCGCAAGCAACTGGTCAACGTCGCCATCGGGCTGATCCTGTGCGTGGCGGTCGTGGTCACCGACCACCGCTGGGTGCGCATCCTGACGCCGCTGGTCTACCTCGCCTCGCTGGTCGGCCTCGGACTCGTGCTGGTGATGGGCTCGACCATCAACGGCTCGCGCTCGTGGCTGATGCTCGGCGGGATGTCGTTGCAGCCGGCGGAGTTCGCCAAGCTCGCCGTGGTCATCGGGATGGCCCTGGTCGTGGCCGAGCGCACCGAGGCGTCGCGACGCCGGGGCCGGGTCGGCACGACCGAGGTGCTGCTGATGCTCGGCATCGCCGGCGTGCCCACGGTGATGATCCTGCTGCAGCCCGACCTCGGCACGATGCTGGTGCTCTCGGCCACGGTCTTCGGCGTCCTCGCCGTGGCAGGGGTCTCGCGGCGCTGGCTGCTCACCCTGCTCGCCGGTGGGGTCGCCGCCGCTGCGCTGGTGGTGACGACCGGGGTGCTCAAGCAGTACCAGGTCGACCGCTTCATGGCGTTCACCAACCCCGCACTCGACCCGCGCGGCGCCGGCTACAACACCACCCAGGCCCGCATCGCCATCGGCAACGGCGGGCTGTTCGGGCAGGGGCTCTTCCACGGCTCCCAGACCCGGTCGGGCTTCGTGCCCGAGCAGCACACCGACTTCGTGTTCACCGTCGCCGGCGAGGAGCTCGGGCTCGTCGGCGCCGGTGTGCTGATCGCCCTGTTCGGCGTGCTGCTGTGGCGGGCGCTGCGGATCTCCGCCCAGGCCGAGGATCTCTTCGGCCGCGTCGCCGCGGCGGGCATCGCCTGCTGGTTCGCCTTCCAGGCCTTCCAGAACATCGGCATGTGCCTGGGGATCATGCCCGTCACCGGCGTGCCGCTGCCGCTGGTCTCCTATGGCGGCTCCTCGATGTTCGCCTCGCTGATGGCCGTCGGGCTGCTGCTGAACATCCACCGGCGCTCCGACCGGCTGCTCCGCTGAGCGGGCAGGCGGAGATTGGGGACCGCCCGGGTCGCCGCCCTACCATGGGACCCATGCCCGCTGCCCCCGCGTCGCTGTTCCCTGCCCTCGAGCCGCTGCTACCGAGCGTCTCGAAGCCGATCCAGTACGTCGGCGGCGAGCTGAACTCGGTCAGCAAGGACTGGGACGCGGTGCCGGTGCACTGGGCGCTGATGTACCCCGACGCCTACGAGGTCGGGCTGCCCAACCAGGGCGTCCAGATCCTCTACGAGGTGCTCAACGAGTCCGATCACGCGCTGGCCGAGCGCACCTACGCGGTGTGGCCCGACCTGGAGGCGGTGATGCGCGAGCACGACATCCCGCAGTTCACCGTCGACAGCCACCGGCCGGTCGGGGCGTTCGACTTCCTCGGCATCTCCTTCGCCACCGAGCTCGGCTACACCAACATGCTGACCGCGCTGGACCTCGCCGGCATCCCGCTGCAGGCCGCCGACCGCACCGAGGACCACCCGGTGGTGATCGCGGGCGGCCACGCCGCGTTCAACCCCGAGCCGATCGCCGACTTCATCGACGCCGCGGTGCTCGGCGACGGCGAGGAGGTCGTGCTGGCGATCACCGAGGTCGCGCGGGAGTGGATCGGCGAGGGCCGTCCCGGCGGTCGCGACGAGCTCCTCCGGCGCCTCGCGGTGAGCGGCGGGGTCTACGTGCCGCGCTTCTACGACGTGGCCTACGACGACGACGGCGCGCTGCTGCCGGTGGTCCCCAACCGGCCGGGCATCCCCGACCGGGTGCGCAAGCACACCCTGATGGACCTCGACTCCTGGCCGTACCCGCGCACCCCGCTGGTGCCGCTGGCCGAGACCGTGCACGAGCGGTTCAGCGTGGAGATCTTCCGCGGCTGCACCCGCGGCTGCCGGTTCTGCCAGGCCGGGATGATCACCCGGCCCGTGCGCGAGCGCTCGATCACCACCATCGGGGACATGGTGGAGAACGGCATCCGCGCCTCCGGCTTCGACGAGGTGGGCCTGCTCTCGCTCTCCAGCGCCGACCACACCGAGATCGCGGAGGTGGCCAAGGGCCTCGCCGACCGCTACGAGGGCGCCAACGTGTCGCTGTCACTGCCCAGCACGCGCGTGGACGCCTTCAACATCACCCTGGCCAACGAGTTCTCCCGCAACGGCCGGCGCTCAGGCCTCACCTTCGCGCCCGAGGGCGGCTCGGAGCGGATGCGCAAGGTGATCAACAAGATGGTCACCGCCGAGGACCTGATCCGCACCGTGGCCGCGGCGTACTCCCACGGCTGGCGGCAGGTGAAGCTCTACTTCATGTGCGGCCTGCCGACCGAGACCGACGAGGACGTCCTCGAGATCGCCGAGCTAGCCAAGCAGGTGATCGCCAAGGGCCGCGAGGTGTCGGGACGCAACGACATCCGTTGCACGGTGTCCATCGGCGGGTTCGTGCCCAAGCCCCACACGCCCTTCCAGTGGGCCGCACAGCTCGACGCCGAGACCACCGACGAGCGGCTGCGCAAGCTGCGGGAGGTGGTCCGCGCCGACAAGCGCTACGGCCGCGCCATCGGGTTCCGCTATCACGACGGCAAGCCCGGCATCGTCGAGGGACTGCTCTCCCGCGGTGATCGCCGCGTGGGCCGGATCATCGAGGCGGTGTGGCGCGACGGCGGCCGTTTCGACGGGTGGAGCGAGCACTTCTCCTACGAGCGCTGGCTCGCCTGCGCCCGGGAGCAGCTCGCCGCTCTGCCCAGCGGAGAGGGCGGCGGCGTGGACGTCGACTGGTTCACCACGCGGGAGCGCACCTACGGCGAGGTGCTGCCGTGGGACCACCTCGACTCGGGCCTCGACAAGGACTGGCTCTGGCAGGACTGGGAGGACGCGCTGGACCCCGACAGCATCGACGTCGAGGACTGCCGCTGGACGCCCTGCTACGACTGCGGCGTCTGCCCGGAGATGGGCACCGACATCCAGGTCGGCCCGACCGGGCAGCAACTGCTGCCGCTGAGCGTCGTCTGAGGCGACGGGCCCGACCCGTGGCGATGCTGATCCACCTCGACGGCCCGTCGGGGGTGGGCAAGACGACCATCGCCCGCCGGTACGCCGAGGAGCACCCCGGCGTGCTGGCGTGCGACATCGACCGGCTGCGCACGATGGTGGGCGGCTGGCAGCACGACTTCGTCGGCGCCGGCGAGCTGGTCCGCCCGGTCGCGCTGGCGATGATCGGAGCCCACCTCCGCGGTGGACACGACGTCATCGTGCCCCAGATGCTCCTCCACGACGCCGAGCGTGACGCCTTGCGCGCGGTCGCGGCCGACGGCGGCCACACCTACCTGCCGCTGGTGCTGACCGCACCGCCCGGCCACGCCCGCGCCCGGTTCGAGGGGCGCGGGCGCGAGGACCCGCTCGACGCCGTGCACGTCGAGGTCGGCGGCGACGCCGAGGCGGCGTACCGCGCGGTCCTCGGCGCCGTCGAGGCCGCCCGCGCTCGCTGAGGAGGGCTCAGGCGAGCGTGGCGGCGTCGATGACGAACCGGTAGCGCACGTCGGAGGCGAGCACGCGCTCGTAGGCCTCGTTGACCTGGTCGGCCCCGATGACCTCCACCTCGGCGCCGATGCCGTGCTCGGCGCAGAAGTCGAGCATCTCCTGGGTCAGCGCGATGCCGCCGATCATGGAGCCGGCGAAGGAGCGCCGGCCGCCGATGAGCGCGAAGGCGTTGACCGGCAGCGGCTCGGGCGGCGCACCGACGTTGACCAGCGTGCCGTCGACCGCGAGCAGGCCGAGGTAGGCGTTCATGTCCAGCGCGGCACTGACGGTGTTGATGATCAGGTCGAAGGACCCACGCAGCTGCTTGAACGTGTCCGGGTCGGAGGTGGCGCGGTAGTCGTGGGCGCCGAGCCGCAGCCCGTCCTCCTGCTTCTTCAGCGACTGCGACAGCACGGTGACCTCCGCGCCCATCGCGTGCGCGATCTTGACGGCAATGTGGCCGAGGCCGCCGAGGCCCACGACCGCGACCCGGGTGCCGGGACCGGCGCCCCACTTCTTCAGCGGCGCGTACGTCGTGATGCCGGCGCACAGCAGCGGCGCCGCGGAGGCGGGGTCGAGACCCTCCGGGACCGACAGGACGAAGTCCTCGACGACCACGACGTGGGTCGAGTAGCCACCCTGGGTGGTCGTGCCGTCGCGGTCGGTGGCGGCGTAGGTCCCCACCATGCCGCGCAGGCAGTACTGCTCGTCGCCGTTGCGGCAGTTCGTGCACTCGCCGCAGGAGTTGACCATGCAGCCGACGCCGACGCGGTCGCCCACGGCGTGGCGGGTGACCTCGCTGCCCACCTCGGCGACCCGCCCGACGATCTCGTGACCGGGCACGACGGGGAAGGGCTGCGGACCCCAGTCGCCGTTGACGGTGTGGATGTCGGAGTGGCAGATGCCGGCGTACTCGATGGCGATGAGCACGTCGTGGGGACCGACCTCGCGGCGCTCGATGGTGAGCGGGGCGAGCGGCTCGCCGGCGGCGGGGGCGGCATAGGCGTTGACCTGCATGGTTCTCCTTCGTGAGGTGGTGTCAGGCAGCTGTCAGGGGGAACGCTGAGGGCGATGCAGACCTTCCTGCCGTACGCCGACTTCGAGCGCTCCGCGCGCTCCCTCGACCGTAAGCGCCTGGGCAAGCAGCGCGTGGAGACGATCCAGGTGGTGCGCGGTCTGGTGGTGCCGGGCTACGGATGGCGCAACCACCCGGCGGTGCTGATGTGGAAGGGCTACGAGGAGGCGCTGGGCCGCTACGGCCTGACCACCTGCGCGGTGTGGACCGAGCTCGGCTTCGGCGACACCTGCGCGGCGACGATCGCGACCGACCTCGCGACCGCCGGTGTCACCGGGATCCGCACCCAGGCCGAGCTCGCCCGAGCCGGCGCACTGCCGCCGTGGCTCGGCGAGGAGGCCTTCCACCGCAGCCACCGCTCCTCGCTGGTCCGCAAGGACCCCGACCACTACCGGCCGCTGTTCCCGGACGTGCCCGACGACCTCGACTACGTCTGGCCGGTCCGCAAGCAGGCGGGCTGAGCTCAGGCGCGGTCGGCCGCGTCCTCGAGGTCGAGGACGCGGGCGGTGGTGGCCAGCACGTCGGCGGCGGCGTCGGCGTGCCTACCGAGGTCGGTGCCCCAGCTCGGGATCGCCTTCTCGATCGCCGGGGCCCACTCCTGCATGCGGTCGCCGAAGCAGCGGCCCATCACGTCGAGCATCGCCGCGACCGCGGTCGAGGCGCCGGGGGAGGCGCCGAGCAGGCCCGCGATGGAGCCGTCGGCCGCGGTGACCACCTCGGTGCCGAACTGGAGCACGCCGCCCTTGCCGGGCACCTTCTTGATCACCTGGACGCGCTGGCCGGCCGTGATCTTCTCCCAGTCCTCGGCCTTGGCGTCGGGGTAGAAGGCGCGCAGCTCGGCGAGCTGGTCCTTGCGGGAGGCGAGCAGCTGGCCGACGAGGTAGACGACGAGGCCGAGGTTGCGCAGGCCCGCCTGCACCATCGGCACGACGTTGTGCACGCGCACCGACCTGAGCAGGTCGAAGAGCGAGCCGTTCTTGAGGAACCGCGGGCTGAAGCCGGCGTACGGCCCGAACATCAGGCTGGGGCTGCCGTCCACGGTGCGGGAGTCGAGGTGGGGGACCGACATCGGAGGCGCCCCGACGGCCGCCTTGCCGTAGGCCTTGACGTGGTGCTGGGCGACGACCTCGGGGTTGGTCGTGCGCCAGAACTCACCGGACACGGGGAATCCGGCGTAGCCGCGGATCTCGGGGATGCCCGCCTTCTGCAGCAGGGTCAGCGCCTGCCCGCCGGCGCCGACGAAGACGAACGGTGCGGTCGCCTCGAACGTCCGCTCACCGGTGCCGGCGATGCGCACGCCCTCGACCCGCCACTGCTCCCCGACGCGGGTGACGTCGCGGACCTCGATGCCCAGCGCCAGCTCGAGGTCGCCGGTGTCGGTCAACCCCGAGATCAGGTGCCGGGTCAGCGAGCCGAAGTCGACGTCGGTGCCGGCCGTGGCACGGGTGGCGGCCACCGGCTCGGCGGGGTCGCGGCCCTCGATGAGCAGCGGCGCCCAGCTCCTGATCACGGCCGGGTCGTCGCTGAACTCCATGCCGCGGAAGAGCGGGTGCTGCGACATCTGCTCGTAGCGACGGCGCAGGTAGGCCACGTTGTCGGCGCCCCAGACGAAGCTGACGTGCGGCGTCGGGTGGATGAACGCGGCCGGCTCGGGCAGGTGGCCGGCCTCGACCAGCGCGGCCCACAGCTGCCGGCTGAGCAGGAACTGCTCGTTGACGGTGATCGCCTTGCTGATGTCGACGCTGCCGTCGGGGAGCTCGGGGGAGTAGTTCAGCTCGCACAGCGCCGCGTGCCCGGTGCCTGCGTTGTTCCAGGGGTCCGAGGACTCCTTCGCCAGCTCGGGCAGCCGCTCGACCAGTCCGATCCGCCAGGTGGGCTCCACCTGGTGCAGCAGGGTCGCGAGCGTGGCCGACATGATGCCGCCCCCGATCAGCAACGCGTCGTAGGTCGTACCGGGCTGTCGTGCGCTGCTCACAGCGGCTGTCCTCCTGGTGCCCTGCACCGGATGCACGGGCGGTCGAGAGATCCTTGCCCGTGACAACAACGCACCAGCGCCGAAGCGTGCCCCAGGACGCTGAGACCTTCGCCACGTTCGCGATTCACACGGGCGGCTCAAGCGCTCCGGGAGCCGACGATGCGCAGGGCGAGGTCGGCGTAGGAGGCGGCGAGCTCCTCCGGCGTCCAGGACCGGTCCTCGCGGTACCAGCGGGCGATGTCGATGCCGAGCGAGAGCAGCGCGGTGGCCGCGATCCGCGGCTGCGGGCAGTCGAAGCTGCCGTCGTCGACGCCGCGCTGCACCAGGGCGCGCATCTCGGCGCTGATCTCCCGGCGCAGCTCCTGGATCTCGGCGGCGTGCTCGGGGCTGAGCGCGCTCAGCTCGTAGTTGACCACCCGGGCGCTGGTGTTCTCCTCGGCATGGTGGCGCGCGAAGGACCGGACCAGGGCGCGCAGCTGTCCGGCGGCGTCGTCGGCCGAGGCGACGGCCTCGCGGACCAGCCCCAGGGTGCGCTCGTGCCCCGACCGCGCGATCTGGTGCAGCAGCTCCTCCTTGGAGCGGTGGTGCACGTAGACGGCCGCCGGGCTCATCCCGGCCGCCGCGGCGATGTCGCGCGTGGTGGTGGCGTGGAAGCCCCGCTCGGCGAAGGCACCGATGGCGGCGCGCAGCAGGCGCTCGCGGGTGTCGTCGCCCCGGCTCGCAGCCCCGGGAGGCGGCAGCTCGGACATGGCGCTCCTTTCGCGGCCCGGCACCGTTGACGCCGTCGGGGCGGCGGTGCAGAGTAGGCGCACCGTACTAAGCAAGCGCTTAGTTTGAGAAGAGCGGCGAGCCCGGCGAAGGAGAGCGCGTGGTCAGCAGGCGGTTCGAGGGCAGGACGGCGATCGTCACGGGAGCCAGTCGCGGCATCGGTCTCGGCATCGCCGAGCGCCTCGTCGCCGAGGGCGCCCGGGTGGTCCTGACGGCGCGGAAGGCGGAGGCGCTCCAGGAGGCCGTCGCGGCGCTGGGCGGGCCCGACGTGGCCGTCGCCGTAGCCGGCCGGGCCGATGACCCCGAGCACCAGCAGGAGGCGGTGGGCCAGGCGCTCGACCGCTTCGGCAGCCTCGAACTGCTGGTCAACAACGCCGGGATCAACCCCGCCTACGGCCCGATGATCGACATCGACCTCGACGCCGCCCGCAAGATCGTCGAGGTCAACTGCCTCGCCGCGCTCGCCTGGACCCAGGCGGCGCACCGGGCCTGGATGGCCGAGCACGGCGGGGCGGTCGTCAACGTCTCCTCGGTGTCCGGGGTCCGGCCCGCGCCCGGCATCGGCATGTACGGCGCCAGCAAGGCGATGCTGATCTCGATGACCGAGCTGCTGGCCGTCGAGCTGGGGCCGTCGATCCGGGTCAACGCGGTGGCCCCGGCGGTGGTCAAGACCAGGTTCGCCACCGCGCTCTACGAGGGCCGCGAGGAGAAGGTTGCGGCCGCCTACCCGCTCAAGCGTCTGGGCGTGCCGGAGGACATCGCCGGCGCCGTGGCGTTCCTGCTCTCCGAGGACGCCGCGTGGCTCACCGGCCAGACGGTCGTGCTCGACGGCGGCGTCACCCTCGCCGGGGGCGGCGAGTGAGCGCCGGGGCGGAGGGCAGGCTGCACGGCAGGGGCGTCGTCGTCACCGGTGCCGCCGGCGGCATCGGACGGGCCATCGCGACGCGGCTCGTCGCCGGAGGGGCGCGGGTCGTGATCAACGACCTGGACGCCGAGCGCACCACCGCCACGGCCACCGAGATCGGCGCCCACCCCGTGCCCGGCGACGGGGCGTCCGAGGCCGGCATCACCGCGCTGGTCGAGGCGGCCCGCGAGCACCTGGGCGCGATCGACGTGTGGTTCGCCAACGCCGGCGTCGTGCGCGGCATCGGGCTCGACGCCAGCGAGGCCGAGTGGGCCACCAGCTGGGAGGTGAACACGATGGCGCACGTGCGCGCCGCCCGGATGCTCCTCCCCGCGTGGCTCGAGCGCGGCGAGGGCCGCTTCGTGGTCACCGCATCGGCCGCCGGCCTGCTCACCTCCCTCGGCAGCGCGACGTACTCGGTCACCAAGCACGGGGCGGTCGGCTTCGCCGAGTGGCTCGCAGCCACCTACAAGCACCGCGGCATCACCGTCCAGGCGATCTGCCCCGAGGGCGTGCAGACCGACATGCTCGCGGGCTCGGGACCGATGCAGGAGCTGCTCGTGGCCGACGGCGCGCTGTCCCCCGAGGACGTCGCGGACACCGTCTGGGAGGCCCTGGGCGACGACCGGTTCCTGATCCTGCCGCACCCGCAGGTGGCCGGCTACTACCGCGCCCGCGCCGAGGACACCGACCGCTGGCTCGGCGGGATGAACAAGCTCCAGCGCTACCTGGAGAGCAAGGAAGGGTACGACGCGTGAGCGAGGCACCTCCGGGGCTTGACCTCGATCGGTTGGGCGGCTGGTTCGACCGGCACATCGACGGTGTCGACGGTCCGCTGACCGCAACGCTGATCGCCGGCGGGAAGTCCAACCTGACCTACGTCGTGGGCGACGGCGCCCGCGACTGGATCGTCCGCCGCCCGCCGCTCGGCCACGTGCTGGCGACCGCCCACGACATGGGTCGCGAGTTCCGGGTGATGACCGCGCTGCGGGACACCGCCGTGCCGGTGCCGCTCACCTACGGCCTGTGCACCGACGACACCGTCGTGGGAGCGCCGTTCTACGTGATGGAGCGGGTGCCCGGTACGCCGTACCGGCGCGCCGAGGAGCTCGAGGCGCTCGGCGTGGACCGCACCCGCGCCATCTCCGAGCGGCTGGTCGACACCCTGGCCGCCCTGCACGCCGTCGACCCCGCCGCCGTGGGCCTGGGCGACTTCGGACGGCCGGAGGGATACCTGGGCCGCCAGGTGGCGCGGTGGAAGAAGCAGCTCGACGCCTCGCACAGCCGCGACCTGCCGCTGGCCGACGAGCTCTACGCGCGCCTGGCCGCCGACGTGCCGCCGGAGTCGGCCGCCGGCATCGTGCACGGCGACTTCCGCCTCGACAACGCCCTGGTCGACGACCACGACCGGATCACCGCGGTGCTCGACTGGGAGATGGCCACCCTCGGGGACCCGCTGGCCGACCTCGCGCTGATGCTCGTCTACCACCGCCTCGGGGCGGCGGCCGACAGCAACGCGGTCACCAACGTGTCGGCCGCTCCCGGCTTCCTCGACGAGCGCGCCGTCGTCGAGCGCTACGCCGCCGGCAGCGACCGCGACCTGTCCCGCTTCGGCTTCCACCTCGGGCTCGCGGCGTTCAAGCTCGCCGCGATCCTCGAGGGCATCCACTACCGCTTCCTTCACGGTCAGACCGTCGGGGAGGGCTTCGCCGGCATCGGCGCGGCCATCGACCCGCTGCTCACCGCGGGCCTCGACGCCCTCGACACGACCCTCTAGCCCGATCTCCCGAAGGAGCACCACTGATGGACTTTTCCTACGACGCCCGCACCGAGGAGCTGCGCTCCACCATGACGGAGTTCATGGAGGGTCACGTCTACCCGGCCGAGCAGGTGTTCGGTGAGCAGGTCGAGCAGCTCGAGGACCGCTGGGCCTGGGACTCCGTGCCGGTGCTCGCCGAGCTGCGTGCCGAGGCGCAGAAGCGCGGCCTGTGGAACCTCTTCCTCCCCGGTTCTGAAAGCCCGGCGGGGGGTGTCATCTCAAATCTCCAGTACGCGGCGGTCGCGGAGATCTCCGGGCGCAGCGCGCACCTCGCGCCTCCGGCGATGAACTGCGCTGCTCCCGACACCGGCAACATGGAGGTGCTCTCGCAGTTCGGCACCGAGGAGCAGAAGCAGCGCTGGCTCGAGCCGCTCCTGAAGGCCCAGATCCGCTCGGCGTTCGCGATGACCGAGCCCGACGTCGCGTCCTCCGACGCCACCAACATCTCCACGAGCATCGTCAAGGACGGCGACGAGTACGTCCTCAACGGCCGCAAGTGGTGGATCACCGGTGCGATGAACCCGAACTGCGAGATCTTCATCGTGATGGGGAAGACCGACCCGTCCGCCGACCGGCACCGTCAGCAGTCGATGATCCTCGTCGAGCGCGACACCCCTGGCCTGGAGATCGTGCGGGGGATGCACGTGCTCGGCTACGACGACCACGAGCACGGCGGCCACGCCGAGCTCCGGTTCACCGACGCCCGGGTGCCGGCGAGCAACCTGATCGCGGTGGAGGGCGCCGGCTTCGCGGTCGCCCAGGCGCGGCTGGGCCCGGGACGCATCCACCACTGCATGCGGTCGATCGGCGTCGCCGAGCGGGCCATCGAGCTGATGTGCGCCCGGGTGGAGAGCCGGGTCGCGTTCGGCAAGCCGCTGTCCCAGCAGGGCGTGATCCGCGACTGGATCGCGGAGTCCCGGGTGCGGCTGGAGCAGCTGCGGCTGCTGGTGCTCAAGGCCGCCTGGCTGATGGACACCGTCGGCAACAAGGCCGCCCACACCGAGATCCAGGCGATCAAGATCGCCACCCCCGCGACGGTGGAGTGGATCCTCGACAAGGCGATCCAGGCGCATGGTGCCGGCGGTCTGTCGCAGGACTTCCCCCTGGCCAACATGATCGCCGGCATCCGCACGCTGCGGTTCGCCGACGGGCCCGACGAGGTCCACAAGAACGCCCTGGCGAAGGCCGAGCTGCGCCGTCAGGCCGCGGCCCGGGGGGAGTGACGCGTGCTGCCTGAGGACCTGCGGGGCCGCATCGACGCCTTCCTCGCCGAGCACGACCCGGCGACGACCGACCGGCTGGACTTCCTGCGCGCCCGGTACGACGCCGGCCTGGCCTGGGTCGCCTTCCCCGATGGCCACGGGGGGCTGGGCCTCTCCCGCTCGCTCCAGCGCGACGTGGACGCCGCCTTCGCCGCCGCCGGGGCGCCGGACAACAAGCCGTACAAGAACGGCATCGGCCTCGGCATGGCCGCCCCGACGATCCTCGCCTTCGGCACGCAGGAGCAGAAGGACCGGCTGTTGCGGCCGCTGTGGACGGGCGAGGAGATCTGGTGCCAGCTGTTCAGCGAGCCCGGCGCCGGCTCCGACCTGGCCAACGTCTCCACCCGAGCCGTGCGCGACGGCGACGCCTGGGTCGTCAACGGCCAGAAGGTGTGGACCTCGGGTGCGCAGAACTCCCGGTTCGCGCTGCTGGTGGCCCGCACCGATCCCGACCAGGCCAAGCACTCCGGCCTGACCTACTTCCTGTGCGACATGACCGACCCCGGCGTGGAGGTCCGGCCGCTGCGGCAGATCACCGGGGAGGCGGAGTTCAACGAGGTGTTCCTCACCGACGTGCGCATCCCCGACGCCATGCGCCTCGGGGCGGAGGGCGAGGGCTGGCGGGTCGCGACCGCGACGCTGAACAGCGAGCGGGTCGCGATCGGCGGCCACGTCGGCGACCGCGAGAGCGGGATGATCGGCCGGGTCGCGCGGACCTGGCGCGAGCACCCGGACGCGCAGACGCCCGAGCTGCGTGACCGGCTCGTCCGGCTGTGGGTGGACGCGGAGGTCGCCCGGATCACCGGCATGCGCCTGGGCCAGAAGCTCGCCAGCGGCCACCCCGGCCCCGAGGGCGCGGCGATGAAGCTGTCCTTCGCGCGGACCAACCAGCAGCTGTCCGGCCTGGAGCTGGAGGTCCTCGGCGAGGAGGGGCTGCGCTACACCAGCGAGCCCGGCTGGGAGATGGTCCGGCCCGACCGCGTCGACTTCACCGGGCGCGACGCCGTCTACCGCTACCTGCGCGCCAAGGGGAACTCCATCGAGGGCGGCACCTCGGAGATCCTGCGCAACGTCGTCGCCGAGCGGGTCCTCGGCCTGCCCGGCGAGCACCGGGTCGACAAGGACCGGCCCTGGAAGGAGCTCAGCCGATGACCGACACCGTGGACCTGCTGCCGACCGAGGTCGAGGCGGACCTGCGCGGCACCGTCCGCGACCTGCTCGCCGACCGGCTCGACGCCCGAGGGATCGGCGCCCTCAACGCGCTCTACGACGGCGACCGTGCGGTCGTGGCGCCGCTGTGGCGCGCGCTGGCCGTCGACGTCGGCCTGGCGGGCCTGCTCGTGCCCGAGGATGAGGGCGGCGCGGGTGCGTCGGCCCGCGAAGCGGCCGCCGTGCTGGAGGAGCTGGGCCGTGCCGTCGCGCCGGTGCCGTTCCTGACCAGCGCCGTGCTGGCGACCACGGTGCTGCTGGGCTCCGGCGCGCCGCTGCTGGCCGAGCTGGCCTCGGGGGAGCGGACCGCGGCCCTGGTGGTGCCGTGGTCCACCGCTCCGCACGCGGCCATCCCGACGGTCTCGGCCGGTGACGTCGTCACCAGCGTCGCCGGCGCCCTCGAGGCCGACGTGCTGCTGGTGCCGGTGGCCGCGGGGGACCGGATTGCGCTGCACGCCGTACCGGCGGAGGAGGCGGAGCTGGCCCCGGTGACGTCGCTGGACATGACGCGTCAGCTGGCCGACGTCCGGATCGGGAGCCTCGGCGAGGTGCTGATCGACGACGCGGAGGGCGCGATCCGGCGCGGGCTCACCGCGACCGTCGCGCTGCTCGCCTCCGAGCAGGTCGGCGTGGCGCGGTGGTGCCTGGAGGAGACGACCGCCTACCTGAAGGTGCGCACCCAGTTCGGTCGCGTCCTCGGCGGGTTCCAGGCGCTCAAGCACCGGCTGGCCGACCTCTACGCCGAGGTCGAGTCAGGCTCCGCCGCCGCGGCGTACGCGGCGGCCGTGCTGGCGGACGCGCTGGCGGACGTGCTGGCAAACGACGGTGTGCGTGACCAGCAGAGCGACCTGCCGGTCGCGACGGCCCTGGCGGCGTCGTACTGCGGGGACCTCGCCGTCCGTGCGTCCGAGGAGGCGCTGCAGCTGCACGGCGGCATCGGCATGACCTGGGAGCACCCCACGCACCTGCGCCTGAAGCGGGCGAAGTCCGACCAGATCGCGCTCGGCACGCCGGGCGCGCACCGGGCCCACCTCGCCGGCCTCGTCGACCTCTGAGCACCCCGAGGAGCACCTGTTGAGCACCGTCCAGACGGCCACCGGCCCGGTCGAGGTCGACGACCTCGGCGTCACCCTGATGCACGAGCACGTCTTCGTGCTGACCCCCGACGTCCAGCAGAACCACCCCGAGGAGTGGGGCTCGGAGGAGGAGCGCGTCGCCGACGCGGTCGCGAAGCTCCAGCAGGCCCACGACGCCGGCGTCCGGACGATCGTCGACCCCACGGTGATCGGGCTCGGGCGCTACATCCCGCGCATCCAGCAGGTCGCCGAGCAGACGCCGGTGCGGATCGTGGTCGCCACCGGCGTCTACACCTACCACGACGTGCCGTTCTACTTCCACCACCGCGGACCTGCGCTCAACGAGGCGCTCGGCGCCGAGGTGCCCGACCCGATGGTGGACATGTTCGTGGGCGACATCCGCGACGGGATCGCCGGCACCGGTGTGCGCGCCGGGATGCTGAAGTGCGCGATCGACAAGCCGGGGCTGACCCCGGGCGTCGAGCGGGTCATGCGCGCCGTCGCGAAGGCGCACCACGCGACCGGTGTGCCGATCACCGTGCACACCCACCCGGGGTCGCAGGCGGGGCTGCACGTGCAGCGGGTGATGTGTGAGGAGGAGGGCGTCGAGCCCGGGCGGATCGTGCTCGGCCACAGCGGTGACACGACGGACTGCGACCACCTCAGCGCGCTGGCCGATGCCGGCTTCGTGCTCGGCATGGACCGCTTCGGCATCAACCTCGAGACCACCTTCGAGGCCCGCGCGGACACGCTCGTCGAGATGGTCCGCCGCGGCTACACCGAGCGGATGGTGCTGTCGCAGGACGCGTCCTGCTACATCGACTGGATCGACCCGAACGTGATGGCGTTCCTGCCGCAGTGGCACTACACGCACCTGTTCGAGGACGTGTTCCCCTACGTGCTCGAGCACGGGGTCACCCAGGAGCAGATCGACACGATGCTCGTCGACGTCCCACGCGCGTTCTTCGACGACACACCCTTCGAAGGAGCCTGACGCATGTCGTTCAACCTCGCCACGATGCTGCGCGAGTCCGCCCGCACGTCGCCGGACAAGCCGCTCGTGCACATCGGCGACCGCTCGCTGACCTACGCGGAGATCGACCACCTCTCGGGTCGCTTCGCCGCGACGCTGGGCGAGCTGGGGCTGGGCCGCGGCGACAAGGTGGCGGTGCAGCTGCCGAACCTGCCGCAGTTCCTGATCGGCTACTTCGGCATCCTCAAGGCCGGGCTCGTCATGGTGCCGCTGAACCCGCTGCTCACCGCCCCCGAGGTGGCCTACCACCTCAGCGACAGCGACGCCCGGTTGCTGGTCACCTTCGAGATGTTCGCGCAGCCCGCCATGCAGGGCGCGGCGGATGCGGGCGGCGTGCCGACGTACGTGGTCTCGGTCTCCGGCGCCGAGCCGCCGGCCGGTGCGCAGCCGTTCGAGCGGCTGCTGGCCGCCGATGACACCGGCGACTGCGTCGCGCTCGGCTCCGACGAGACCGCGGTGCTGCTCTACACCAGCGGGACCACCGGCAAGCCGAAGGGCGCCGAGCTCACGCACTTCGAGCTCTACATGAACTGCACCGTCGCCGGCGGGCTGTTCGACTTCAACGACGACGACGTGTCGACGGCCGTGCTGCCGCTGTTCCACGTCTTCGGGCTCTCCAGCGTGCTCAACACCACCGTCCGGTACGGCGGGACGATGGTGCTGCTGCCGCGGTTCGACGCCGGCGACGTGCTCGAGGCGATCGAGCGGCACCGGATCACGATCTTCTCCGGCGTGCCGACCATGTACGTCGCGCTGCTCCAAGCCGACACCACCGGGCGGGACCTGTCCTCGCTGCGTGCCGCGGTCTCGGGCGGGGCATCCATCCCGGGTGAGGTGATCCGGGCCTTCGAGGAGAAGTACGAGGGCGTGGTCATCCTGGAGGGCTACGGCCTTTCCGAGACGGCCAGCACCGCGACGTTCAACATCAGCGCCGAGGAGCGTCGGGTGCTCTCGATCGGCAAGCCGATCTGGGGCGTCGAGATCAAGGTCGTCGGCGAGGACGGCCGGCAGTTGCCGCCGGGCATGGAGAACGTCGGCGAGATCCTGATCCGCGGCCACAACGTGATGAAGGGCTACTACAAGCGGCCCGAGGCCACGGCCGAGGCGCTGCGAGACGGGTGGCTGCACACCGGCGACCTCGGCTACGCCGACGAGGACGGCTACCTCTACATCGTCGACCGGCTCAAGGACCTGGTCATCCGCGGCGGCTACAACGTCTACCCGCGCGAGGTCGAGGAGGTGCTCTACGAGCACCCGGACGTCGTCGAGGCGGCCGTCGTCGGCAAGCCCGACGAGCGGCTGGGGGAGGAGGTCGTCGCGTACGTCGCCCTGCGCCCCGGTGCCGCCACCACGCCCGACGACATCACCGCCTACTGCCGCGAGCGGCTCGCGGCCTACAAGTACCCGCGCGAGATCAACCTCCTCGACACCCTCCCGAAGGGCCCGACGGGCAAGATCCTCAAGCGCGAGCTCCGCTAGCGTGCCGGCCATGAGCACCGACTGGCGGACCGTGCGCGTCGAGCAGCTGCGCGGCCTGATCCTCAGCGCCGACGCGGGCATGTCGGAGGAGGCGAAGTGGCGCAAGCCGACGAATCCCGACGGCGTGCCGACGTTCTCCTGCGACGGGCTGGTCTGCACCGTGGAGACCTACAAGGACAAGGTGAAGGTCACCTTCGCGAAGGGCGCCTCGCTCGAGGACCCGACGGGGATCTTCAACGCCAGCATGGATGCCGGCACCCGCCGCGCGGTGGACCTCTTCGAGAGCGACGAGATCAACGAGGACGCCTTCGTCGACCTCGTTCGTTCCGCCGTCGCCCTCCATCGCAGGTGAGCCGGACCGGGCGACTCAGAGCTCGAGGAAGTCGCTGATCCAGCGTCGGATGTCCGCGAGCGTCCCGGGAGAGGTCGCGCCGGCGTAGCTGGTGATCCGGCGGCGCGACACGGTGCGAACCTGTTCGGTCATCGCCCACGACGGCTGCTTCAGCGCCGCTCCGACGGCGACGTGGTTGGGCCAACCGCGGTGCACGGTCGTGATCGGAACGACGACGGCGAGCGTGTCGACGACCTCCAGGTACGTTCGGCCGGCGACGATGACGGCAGGGCGGCGGCCGGCCTGCTCGCGGCCCACGGTGACGTCGGGCGACACCCACACGACGTCGCCTGGCGCCAGATCCGTCATGCGCGGGATCAACCGCGCTCGAGGTCGTCCCAGGCGGCGACCTCTTCGGCGTACGACGACATCTCCTCCGCGGAAGTGGTCGCCATGGCGTTCCTGAGCGCGTCAAACCGCTGCTCGCGGTCGGCGAGGTCTGCGAGGTGTCCGAGGTGCTCGCCGAGCGTCCGGTGCTCCCGGGCGGCCTGGACCTTCAGCCGGTCACGGACCTCCGCCGTCACCTTGATGGTCGTGCTGGTCATACCATCAGTATACTCAGGTCGTGGGGAGCTGGCCGTTCGTCTTCGAGGGACCCGTCATCGAGTGGCGGGGGCCCGCGCCCTTCTTCTTCGTCGCGATCCCCGGCGAGGAGAGCGAGGACGTCAAGGTCGCCGCGAAGGGGCTGGAGTACTGGGGCCAGGTGCCGGTGGTCGCGCGCATCGGCGACGTCACCTTCGCCACCGCGCTGTTCCCGAAGGACGGCCGCTACCTCCTGCCGCTGCGGGTCGCGATCCGCCGCCAGGCCGGCAGCGACCTCGACGACGTGGTGGGCGTCGAGATGCGGGTGGGCCGGGACTGACCGGCATCCGGATGGATCACCGGGGTCGCGTCCTCGCACTGGAGCAACGAATCGCCGTCGCTCGTGGAGGAAGACCGTGACCGTGCTACCGGGCCCCGCCGTGGACCGCTCCTTCGCCCTGGCCGTGGCGGAGCGGGCGCCGACGCCCTACCACCACGACCTCACCGACCACCCGTTGCTGGGCACCGAGTCGATCGCCGGCCTGGCCGAGCGGCTGGGCACCGAGTCGGTCTCCTCCCAGGCGGCGGTCAAGCCCCTGCTCGAGACCGATCCGGC
Source organism: Marmoricola sp. (assembly GCA_051954195.1). GTDB lineage: Bacteria > Actinomycetota > Actinomycetes > Propionibacteriales > Nocardioidaceae > Marmoricola. The sequence continues at coordinate 62,060 of JBQCHZ010000015.1, read as the reverse complement.
CTTCCTCACCCTGGCCACCGAGACCATCGCGGACAGCATCCGCAACCTGGCGGTCACCGACTCCTGGTTCACCCTGCTCAACATCGAGCAGGACCCGCCGTACCATGCGCTGGTCGACGAGATCCTCGACGGACTGGCCGACCGGTCCGGGCTGCGCCGCACGGACCTGCGGCGGCGGATGGGCTTCGTCTTCGCGAGCTCGCCGGGGTCGATCACCCCCGCGCACTTCGACGTGGAGCACAGCCTGCTGATGCAGCTCAGCGGCCACCGGACCCTGTCCTTCGGGGCCTTCCCCAGCGCGGGGGAGCGCGAGCGCGAGATCCACCGGATGTGGACGCAGGCCTCGTTCGGCCGGATGGAGTCGATGCCGGTGCCGACCACGGAGGTCGAGCTGGGTCCCGGCGTCGGCGCCTACATCCCGCCGTACACGCCGCACTGGATCACCAACGGCGACCTGCCCTCGCTCTCGCTCACCGTCACCTTCTACGAGCGCTCCAACGAGGACGAGTCCGCGGTGCAGGTGCTCAACGAGCGGCTGCGCGGCTGGGGCGTCCGCCCCCGGGCGTACGGCGAGCGGCCGGGGCGCGACCGGCTCAAGGCGTCGGCGATGCGGGGCTACGCCGCGCTGCGCCGGCGGTCCGGTGACGCGGAGCCGTCGCGCTCACACTGAGTCGGCGCGGCGGAGCCGGGCCTCCCGCGCGGCCCGCGCCCGGTGGCGGGCCGCCGCCAGCATCCGCGCGCGTACACCGTGGCTCGCCTCGAGCTGCGCCAGCGGACGCTGCAGCGTGCTGAAGTGCTGCTTGTAGGACTCCTCCCCGCGGAGCAGGTCCACCTCGCGGCACCCGCTCTCGGCCGCGTCCTCGAAGAGCGCCACGAGCAGCACGGTGCCCGCGCCGCCGTGCTCGTCCCGCATCGAGCGGGCGAGCTGGTAGAAGCTCAGCCGCCCGGCGACCTCGAAGGAGATCGTGACCGCGATCGGCGCGGTCGCGCTGCCGAGCACGTCGACGCGGCACTCGCCGCGAGCCACCCCGGCGCGGACCGCGGCGTCGAGGACGTGCCGGTGGCTGATCAGCCGCGCGCGATCGCCGCGACGCTCGTGCAGCTGCCAGAACGCCGCCAGCGCCGCGTCGACGTCGGCGTCGGGGACGCGACCGTAGGCGTGGCCCGCGGCGGCCAGCCGCCGCGCCGCCCGGCGGGTGCTGCGGCGGAAGGAGCCGGAGAGCCCGGCGGCGAAGGCGTCGCCGGTCTCCGGCAGTGGCGCGTACGGCGCCGCCTCGCCCGGCCGGGAGCGGCCGGGGACGGCCCGCCGCACCAGCGCCGTCTCGTCCACGCCGTCGAGGTGCAGCAGCCGGCTGCCGTCCCGACCGAACCAGTCCCGGAACGCTGCGACGACGGCGTCCTCGTGCCCGGGCAGAGCGAGCAGGTCGAGGTGGTCGGGAGCGAGGACGCCCTGGCCGAGGAAGCGGAACCGCGGAACGCCCAGGAGCCGGTCCTCGACCAGGGCGACGCCGCCGACGAGGCGGTCGGCCTGGTGCACCAGCAGGTAGCACGGCTCGGCCTCGTCCGTCGTGTGGTAGGCCATCGCGGCGAGCCACCAGGTGCGCGCGAAGGGCGAGACGAGGGGCTGGGCGAGGACCAGGTCGTCCCAGGCGGGCGCGTCGGCACCGAGGGTGGGCACGAGCGCGACCGCGGGAGCCGGGGGGATCACGGACGAAGCGTGCCGGGTCGGGCGTCGCGCAGCAAGCGCGCGCGGCTCACCTCTTCTGTCGCCGGCTCCCGCCGTGCCAGTCCTCCACGGTGCCGGTCTCGTCCGGGGCGACGCCCAGGCCGCGCAGCTGAGGCACCTCGCGGAGGCTGCGCTTGAGCTCGGCGAAGCCGCCGAAGCGGGCCAGGCCCAGGACGTGCTCCCACAGCTCGACGGCCTGCTCGGGGCTCGGGCGACGGCTGATCACGGGGCCGAAGAACGCGACGCCGTGGGGTGGCTCGACGTGGATGATCGGGGTGCCGACGTCCTTGCCGGTCAGGGCCAGCGCTTGGTCGCTCTCCCGGCGGATGACGTCGTCCCAGGAGGGGTCCTCCAGCGCCTCGGCGAGGTCCGCCGGCAGGCCGGCCTCCGCCAGCACGGGGCGCACGAAGTCGGCGGTGCCGCGCAGGTCGGGACCGGTCTCGGGGTGGAACGGCACCGGCTCCCGCTCGAAGATGGCCGTGCCCAGCGCGGCGTACAGGGTGCCGACGGCCGCCGGGCCGAGGTCGGCGCGGGTGCGCGCCGCGACCCGCAGCAGCCGCAGGCCCGCGGTGTGCCCCGCCTCATAGCCGACCGGGAAGTGGGTCGCGTAGTCGAGGTGGGCGTTGATGTGCCGCAGCGAGATGAACCGCCACTCCACGGTGTAGTCGCGCTGCTCGGCGACCATCCGCACCCAGGTGCTCGTCATCCAGGCGAACGGGCAGACGGGGTCGAAGTAGAAGTCCAGGTCGGCGGTCATCGTGGCTCCTCGAGGATCGGTGTGCCCATCCTGACGGCCGCGGGCAACCCGGCGCTCAGAGGAAGGCGTGCCCCTCGCCGCGGTACGTCGGGACGCCGGCGACGACCGCCCCCGCCTCGACCAGGTGCAGCTCCTCGACGCGCTCGCAGAGCTCGCCCGCCTTGGCGTGCCGGAACCACACCCGGTCGCCGACCCGCAGCCCGGAGCCGCCCCGCAGCGGCGTCTGGGCCTCACCGGCGCCCTCCAGGGGGGTCATGCGGAGCCCGGGGGGCCACACCGGCGTCGGCAGCCGGTCGGGCCCGGGCACGCCGCTGGCCACCCACCCACCGCCCGCCACGGTGGCGATGTCGTCGGTGGGGCGGCGCACGACCGTGGTGACGAAGAACGCGGCGGGGGCGGGCCGGAAGCGGCGGTAGCCGTCGAAGAGCGTCGGGCAGTACAGGCCCGACCCGGCCGCGACCTCGGTGACCGCCTCCTCGGCGACGGTGGTCTCGATGCTCCCGGTGCCGCCGCCGTTGACGAACTCCAGGTCGGCCACCTCCCGGACGGCGGCGACCGCGGCCGCCCGGCGGCGGGCGAGCTCCGCGACCGAGGCGGCCTGCATCGCGCGCACCTGCACGCGGTGCAGCCGCGACCCGGCGTCGTCTCCGAGGCCGGCGACCTGTCCCTCGTAGGCCATCAGTCCCACGAGCCGGAAGCGGCTGCGGGCGACGACGGCACGCGCGAGCGCGGCGGCGTCGGCGGCCGAGTGCACCGGCGAGCGCCGCACGCCCAGGTGCACCCGTCCACCGGCCAGCCGCAGCGAGGCGTCGAGATCGAGGCAGACCCGGATCGGCGGCCCGGCGACCGGCACGGCCCCGGTGATCAGGTCGAGCTGCTCGACGCTGTCGACCATGACGGTCACCCGCGCTGCCAGGCGCTCGTCGCCGCCCAACCGCGCCAGCGCCTGCCGGTCGGCGCTGGGGTATCCCACGACCACGTCGTCGCAGCTCTCGGCGAGCAGCAGTGCCTCGGACAGGGTCAGCGCCAGCACGCCCGCGAACCCGTCGACCGCCAGCACCGCGTCGCTGATCGCCCGGCAGCGCACCGACTTCGTCGCGAGCCGCACCGGCTTGCCCGCCGCTCGGGCCACCAGGGACCGGGCGTTGCGGGCGAGGGCTCCCAGGTCGACGACGGCGAAGGGCGGCTCGAGGTGGGCGGTGGCGGCCGCGAGCGCCGGGAAGTCGTGCGGCACCGGCGCGATCGCCGCGAGGTCCGGCGCGTCGCTCACCCGAAGATCCTGCGCACGTGGGCGTTCGCGAAGACCCCGTCGGGATCCAGGCGCTTGCGCAACGTCTGGAAGCCCTCCCACTCGGGGTAGAGCGCGCTCAGCCGGGCGGCGTCGAGGGTGTGCCGCTTGCCCCAGTGCGGTCGCCCGTCGTGATCGGCCGCGACCGCCTCGACGACCCCGAAGAACTCCTCCCAGGCCATGCCCTCGTAGGCGTGGAAGGCCAGGTACGCCGTGTCGCGGCCGTACGACGGGCTGAGCATCGACGCCGTGTCGGCGGCCACCACGCGGACCTCGATCGGGAAGTTCACCTCGAAGCGGCGCTCGATGATGCCCAGCATCGTGGTCAGCACCTCGGTGGCCACCTCCCGCGGGAACGCCCACTCGGTCTCGGTGAACCGCACCCGGCGCGGGCTGGAGAACACCTTGTGGCTGACGTTGACCTTGTCCGAGGGCGACGCGAGCCGGGTCACCAGCCGGTTGAGCGCCGGGATCCGGCCGGGGAAGCGGCGGCCCACGCGGCTGATCCGGTCCAGCACGGTGTTCTCGAGGAGGTCCTCCTCGAGGTAGGCGCGGCGCTCGCTGCCGGCCCGCACCGGCTCCTCGGTGCGGGTGAGCTGCTTGGTGATCGCGTGCCGCGCGTGCGGGAAGACGAAGAACTCGAAGTGGTCGCTGCCCGTCGCCAGCTCGTCGAAGTCGCCGAGGACGCGGTCCAACGGCATCCGTTCGCGCCGCTCGTGCAAGTGGAACGCCGGCACGGTCGCCAGCGTGTACGCCGTGACCACGCCGAGCGCGCCGACGCTGATCCGGGCGGCGCGCAGGTCCTCACCGGTCAGCTCGAGCACGGAGCCGTCGGCGGTCACCAGCTCCAGGGACTCCACGAACGTGGCCATGTTGCCGAGCCGGGCGCCGGTCCCGTGGGTGCCGGTCGAGATCGCCCCGGCCGCGCTCTGCACGTTGATGTCGCCGAGGTTCGCCAGTGCCCGCCCGTGGGCGTCGAGCAGCGCGTTCACCTCGTGGAGCCGGGTGCCGGCCGCGATCCGCGCCCGTCCGGTGCCCGGGTCGAGGCTGTGCAGCCCGGAGAGGCCGTCCAGCGTCATCAGGGTGCCGTCGGTCAGCACGTTGTCGCCGAAGGCGTGACCGGCGCCGACCACGCGGACGACCTCACCGGCGTCCGCTGCGCGTCGTACCTCTGCGGCGACCTGGTCCACCGACGTCGGAGCGACCCGTCGTGCCGGGGTGCAGCTCTGGTCACCGGCCCAGTTGCGCCACATGCGTCGATCCTCGCACGCGCACGACCGGCTGTGGTGTTTCCTCTCGTCATGGCGAATCGTCAAGCCGGGCGGGTGCAGCGCACCGACACCGTCCGCACCCGCCGTGCGGCGTGGCGGGTGGTCGTGTGCTTCGCCCTCGTCGGCGCGGTCACCCAGCTGCTGTGGCTGACCTACGCACCGGTGACCAGCGACGCCGCACGCCGGTACGGCGTCTCGGAGACGGCGATCGGCTGGCTCGCCAACGTCTTCCCGCTCTGGTACGTCGTGCTGGCGCTCCCGGCCGGCCTGGCGCTGGACCGGTGGCTGCGACCCACGCTGCTGCTCGGTGCGGTGCTCACCGCGGCCGGGGCGTGCGTGCGGCTGGTGGCCGACGACTACACCGCCGGGATGGCCGGCCAGTGCCTGGTCGGCATCGCCCAGCCGCTGGTGCTCACCGCGATCTCGCCGGTCGCCGCCCGCTATCTCGCCGAGCGGGACCGCCCGAAGGGCATCGCCCTCGCCTCGGCCGGGACGTTCGCAGGCATGATCGTGGCGTTCGTGCTCGCGACCGTCCTCTCCCTCACCGCGGTGCTGCGACTCGACGCGGTCGTGGCGGTCGCCGCGGCGCTGCTGCTCGTCGCGGCGCTGCACGGGGCGCCGGCACCCGTCGCGGTGGCGCCCGCAGGCGGGATGTCGGCGTTCGGGGCCGCGTGGCGCAACCCCGTGGTGCGCCGGATGTGCCTGCTCGTGCCGGTGCCGTTCGGCACCTTCACCGCGCTGACCACCTGGGCCCAGCCGTTGCTCGAGCCTGCCGGCGTGAGCAGCGACCAGGCCGGGATCCTGCTGCTGCTCAACGTGACCGCCGGCGTGATCGGCTGCGCGGTGATCCCGGTGTGGGCCGCGGACCGGCACACCGAGCGGCTCGCGATGGTCCTGGGCATCGCGGTCACCGTGACGGCGTGCGCGGCGCTCGCCCTCGCACCGTCCTTCGGCCTGGGACTCGTGTGCTTCGTCGGCGTGGGCGCGCTGCTGCTGCCGGCCCTGCCGATCGTGCTGGAGATCAGCGAGCGCTCCGCCGCGGACAACGCGGGCGCGGCGGCCGGACTGGTGTGGCTGGCCGGACAGCTCGGCGCGCTCGTCGTCACCGGCCTGGCCGGCGCGATGGTCGATGCCCCCGTGGCGGCCTTCGTGGTCCTCGCCGCCGTCACGCTGGCTGCCGTCCCCGCCCTGCCCCGGCGGCGCGTCGATGCGGTTGCATAGGCCCATGACTGAGTCCGTGATGATCACCGGCGCTGCGGCGGGCATCGGCCGCGCGACGGCGCGCCGCCTGCTCGCCGCGGGCTACCGCGTCGGGGCCTACGACGTCGACGAGGCGGGGCTCGCGAGCCTGGCGGCCGAGCAGAGCACCGACCGGCTCGTCACCGGCAGGCTCGACGTCACCGACGCCGCGGAGTGGGAGCAGCGGCTGGCGGAGCTCACCGATCCGGTCGGCGGCGCGCTGGACGTGCTGGTCAACAACGCCGGCATCCTCGCCTCGGGTCCCTTCGAGGACATCCCGCTGGCCCGGCAGCGGCTGATCGTTGAGGTCAACGTCGGCGGCGTGCTCAACGGCTGCCACACCGCCCACCCGCACCTGGCGCGCGCGACCGGCGCCCGGGTGGTCAACCTGTGCTCGGCCTCGGCCATCTACGGCCAGGCCGAGCTGGCGACGTACTCGGCGACGAAGTTCGCCGTGCGAGGCCTGACCGAGGCCCTCGACCTGGAGTGGCGTCCCCAGGGCATCCGGGTGAGCGCGCTGTGGCCGCTGTTCGTCGACACCGGGATGGTCGAGGGGATGGACATCGGCACGACCCGCTCCCTCGGCGTCCGGCTCACCGCCGACGACGTGGCCGACGCCGTGCTCGCCGAGCTGCGCTCCCGGCGTCGCCCTCTCGGCGTCCACCACGCGGTCGGCCGCCAGGCGAAGGCGATGCTCGCGAGCAGCGAGGTCACCCCCAGCTGGCTGCTGCGCCTGGCCAACCTCCGCCTCTCCGGCCACTAGAGCTCCGGGCACCACAGCTTCGGCCACGACGGCTCCTTGTCGGGCCTATCCGGCGCGGCTACCGTCGACGGGGTGGGTGCCGGCGTGGCGCTCCTCGCGCTCTGGGTCGGGCCGGCGGCGACGCTGGCCGCGGTCCTCTACGTCCTCTCCGACCCGCCCTTCACGCTGCTGGGGCGCTGCTCGTGCTGGGCCCGGCGCCGACTGCGTGGCGGCGAGCGGGTCCCGGCGGGCCGGCCCATCGAGCGGATCGCCCTCGACGCCCGGCGGCTGGGCCGCCAGCTCCAGCACGCCGACGACGGGCGCAGCCGTGCGCGCATCGACGCGATCCGCCGGGCCTACGACGACGTCCTCGCCGAGGGCTGCCGTGCGCTCGGCTTCGAGCACCTCCTCGGGGTGCTCGGCGAGGGGCCCGAGCTCGACGGCGAGCGTCGCCGGGTCGAGGTGCTCCTGCTCGGTGCCGGGATGCTGCTCGTCGACGTCTACTGACGCTGCTCGGAGGGCAGCCAGCGGGGGAGGGCGCCGACCAGGCGCAGCCCCGAGCCGTCCGGCAGCCAGGCGACCTCGAGCGGGTCGATGATGCCGCCGACGAAGGCGCCGTGCTCGTCGCGGTGGTGGAAGGCGAGGAACCGGAGCCCGTCGTCACCCGGCACCAGCCGCCCGACGTAGAGGTCCTCGGACGTCACCCTGACGGCACGGTCGAGGTCGAGCATGGTCTCTGGCCCGCCGTCGAGGAGCTCGTCGAGCGCGGGGAGGGGGAGCGCCCACACCCCGCCGGCCCCCTCCGGGTCGTGCGCCATCCGGTCCGAGAGGCACGAGAACAGCAGCACCGGCCGGTCCTCGACCACGGCGACCGAGACCACCTCGGCGTGCCCGAAGCGCTTGCTGGGCTGGGTGATCGGCGCCCGCACGGACCAGGTCGCGAGGTCGCGGGACACGGCGTGGGCGATGACCGCGCCGCCGGTCTGCACGTCCTGGGCGGTGGCGAGCAGGTGCCAGCCGTCGGCCGCGCGGAGCACGAACGGGTCGCGCCACGGCGTCTCCCGCGCTCCGGTCTCCACCGTTGCGTACCAACGGGGGTCAGCCTGGACCGACGCGGCGGGGCTGCGCTGCCAGGTCACCAGGTCAGCGGAGGTCGCCACCCCGATGCGCTGCACCCGCATGTCTCCGTCGGCCGAGAGACCGGTGGTGAACATCCGCCAGTCGCCCTCGGGCGCACGCACCACGCACCCGGTCCAGATCGCGGCGTCGTCGAAGGCCGGCACTGGCTGTGGGTCCAGCGCGTCGGGGAGCCGCGTCCAGGTGACGAGGTCGTCGGAGACGGCGTGACCGGCGGTCGCGTGCCAGTGCCGCAGGTCGGGGTCGCCCAGCGAGCGCGGTGCCTTGAGGAAGAACGCGTGGTGCCGGCCGTCGTCGTCGCGGCAGCACCAGAAGTCCCAGACCCAGTCCTCAGGCAGGTCGAGCACGGGAGCCTCCTTCGGGTCGTCGGCGGGACGGTCCGCGCCTCGTGCGCACGGACTCGCCCACCTGGATCGTCATCGGGACCAGCCCCGCCCGGACCCCGGCATCACCGAGCAGCAGCTGCACGGCGCGGGCACCCATCTCGCGGAACGGCAGGGCGACGGAGGTCAGGCGTGGCCGCACCCAGGATGCCACCTCGGATCCGTCGAACGACACCACGGAGACGTCGTCGGGCACGGACAGCCCGTGGGTGCGCAGCGCCTGGTAGGTGCCGATCGCGGCTCGGTCGTTCATGCAGATCAGCGCCTGCGGCACCGCGCCGGCAGCGAGCCAGGCGTCGACCGCGTCGTACGCCGGGTCGGGGGCCCAGTCGCAGACGACCTGGTCGACCACCGTGACGCCGGCCGCCCCGAGGACCTCCTCCAGGCCGGCGATGCGCCGGCGCCCGGCCACCATCGACTCCTCCGGCGTCTCCCCGACCAGGGAGATGCCCGCGGTGTAGCCGGCGTCGAGCAGGATCCGGGCCGCGAGCCGGCCACCGTCGACGTCGTCGGGCATCACGAACGCGACGTCGCTGGCGGGGTCGTGGCAGTTCAACATCACCACCCGGGTGCCCCGCAGCCGCGGGGGGAGCGGAGTGCGCAGCGCCGTCCGCGTGGCGTAGATGATGCCGTCGACCTGACGGTCGAGCATCTCGTCGATCAGCAGGTCCCGCGCGGCGGCGTCGCCCTCGCTCTCGCCGATCACCAGCAGGTGGTCCGCGGCGCGGGCGGCGAGGTTGGCGCCGGAGAGCATCTGGCTGGAGAAGATCCCGCCGGCGACGAAGTCGGTGATGATCCCGATCGTGCTGGTCTTCGAGGTGCGCAGGCTGCGCGCGTTGCGGTTGGGCCGGTAGGCCAGGGCCTCGATCGCCTCCAGGACCCGGGTGCGGGTCTCGGGGGAGATCCGCATCGACTCCGAGCGGCCGTTGAGGATGTAGGAGGCGGTCGTCGTGGACACGCCGGCGCGCGCGGCCACGTCGCTCAGGGTGGGCTTGCGGACCCTCGTCATCTCCCGGTGCCTCACTTCGATCACGACCGCTCGCCATACCTTGACACTGCTCGGGCCGCGTGGCAAAGATCATGCTGACTCGATTCAGCACGTGGTGTGTCTCACACGTGCGACGCGAAGGGACCTCCACCCCGGAGCCCACGACCCCGAGGAGCAGCCATGAAGACCCGTCGGACAGCGCTCGCGTCGTCCCTCCTGCTGGCCGCCTCGCTCGGCCTCACCGCCTGCGGCAGCGGAGGGTCCGGCAGTGGCGACAGCAACACCGTGACGATCTGGTCGAGCGTCGACCCGCCGGTCAAGGCCGGACTGGAGAAGGAGCTCAAGGCCAAGCTCGCGGCCGCCGGCAAGTCCGCGGTCAAGATCAAGTGGGACACGGTCACCAACATCAACCAGGTGATCATCACCAAGATCCAGGCCGGCTCCACCCCGGACATCGCGTTCATCCCGCAGCCCGGCGTGGTCGCCCAGATGCAGCAGCTCAACGCGATCAAGCCGCTGGACAGCATGGTCGACATGAGCTCGCTGAAGTCCTCGATGGTGCCCGGGTCGCTCGACGCCGGCACGATCGACGGCAAGCTCTACGGCCTGCTCGTCAGCGCCAACGTCAAGGGCCTGCTGTTCTACAACAAGCCGGCCTGGACCAAGGCCGGCTGGAAGGCGCCGGCCTCCATCCCCGAGCTCGAGTCGCTCGTGGGCAAGATGAAGGCCAAGGGCAGCACCGCACCGTTCTGCATGGGCATCGGCGCCGACACCGCGACCGGCTGGCCGGCCACGGACTGGTTCGAGACGCTGTTCATGAAGTACTTCGGCGCCGACGCCTACAACAAGTGGATCAGCCACGACATCAAGTTCGACTCCCCGCAGGTGCACAAGGTCGCCGACGAGTTCGCCCAGCTGCTCTTCACCAAGGGCAACACCTACGGCGGTCAGGACGCCATCACGAGCAACGGCTTCGACACCGCGGGCAACGGGCTGTTCACCAACCCGCCGAACTGCTGGATGTACAACCAGGGCTCGTTCATCACCGGCTTCTTCCCCAAGGACGTGCAGAAGAACCTCGACCAGAGCGTCGGCGTCTTCGGCTTCCCGCCCGCGACGGCCGGCGGTGACAACCCGGTCGAGGGTGGCGGCGACATGATGACGGTGCTCAACGACACCAAGAACGTAGAGATGGTCGCGAAGATGCTGTCGCAGACCGACATCGGCGTCGAGGCTGCCCCGACGAGCTCGTTCATCTCCCCGCACAAGGACTTCGACGTCTCGAAGTACCCGAACGACCTCACCCGCAGCATCGCCAAGGTGCTCTACGGCACCACGTCGTTCCTCTTCGACGCCTCCGACGCGATGCCGGCCCAGGTCGGTGCCGGAGCGGAGTGGAAGGAGCTCACCGCCTGGATCAGCGGCCAGGAGGACATCAACACCGCGCTGAAGCAGATCGACCAGGCCTGGCCGGCCTCCTAGGCCGCGGCCCACGGGCCGGAGCCGGGGGAGGCGTGCGCAGCGTCCACGCGTGCGCCTCCCCCGAGCCTCCGGCTCCCGCTCGACCGGACGCCTGAACCGAAGGGAGGCCGACCGATGTTGGCCAAAGCTCTCACCGCTCTGCTGACCGTCGTGATCGGCATCGGCGCGGCGGTGCTCCTGTACTGGGTGCTGAACAAGATCGCCGAGCTGCTCCCCGGAGGCTGGGAGCACCGGGTCAAGCCGTACCTCTACATCCTGCCCACGATGGCCGCGATCGTGATCTACCTGATCTACCCGGCCGTGCTGACGGTGATCAACTCGTTCAAGGACAACTTCAGCCGCAAGTGGGTCGGGTTCGACAACTACCAGCGGCTGTTCTCCTCCGAGGACTTCAAGCACACGCTGGTCAACACGCTGCTGTGGATCATCATCGTGCCCGCGGTGACCGTGGTGGTGGGCCTGATCGTCGCCACCCTCGCCGACCGGCTCCGGCCCAACGCCGAGAAGCTGACCAAGACGATCATCTTCCTGCCGATGGCGATCAGCATGGTCGGCGCGGCCACGATCTGGCGCTTCGTCTACGTGGCCAAGCCCGCGGGCTCGACCCAGATCGGACTGCTCAACGCGATCGGCAGCGCGTTCGGAGCCTCCCCGGTCCCGTGGCTGGAGAAGAGCGACTTCCACCTCAACAGCCTGCTGCTGATGGTGATCCTGCTCTGGTCGCAGGTCGGCTTCTCGATGGTGCTGCTCTCCGCCGCCGTCAAGGGCGTCCCCACCGACACCATCGAGGCGGCCCGCATCGACGGTGCCGGCGAGCGGCAGATCTTCTTCCGCGTGGTGGTGCCCCAGATCCGCGGCACGATCATCACCGTCTTCATCACCGTGACGATCGGGGTGATGAAGATCTTCGACATCGTCTACGTCAACACCAACGGCAGCTTCAACACCAACGTGCTCGGCAACGACTTCTGGAACCAGATCAGCACGTTCTTCAACTACGGGGCCGCCTCGGCGATCGTGGTGATCCTGATGATCGCCGTGATCCCGATCATGTGGTACCAGGTCCGGCACTTCCGCCAAGAGGAGGCGAACGCATGAGCACCGCGACCACCACCCAGGCGGCGGCGACGCCCACCGCGCGGCGGCGCCGGGCGACCTCGCGCAACGAGGCCAACCCGGCGAACGCCGGCTGGCTGACCCGCACCGTCCTCGCGGTGCTGTGCGTGCTGTGGCTGATCCCGCTCATCGGCACGCTCATCACGTCGTTCCGCACCACCGACGACGCGGCGAGCACCGGCTGGTGGAGCGTGTTCGCCCACCCCTCGACGCTGAGCAGCCTCACCTTGCAGAACTACCGGACTGCGCTCGGCGGCTCGACCGACATGGCGGCGGCCTTCATCAACAGCCTGGCCATCGCGCTGCCGGCCACGTTCATCCCGATCCTGATCGCGGCGTTCGCGGCCTACGCGTTCACGTTCATGGAGTTCAAGGGGCGCGACTTCCTGTTCCTGCTCATCGTCAGCATGCTCGTGGTCCCGAACTACGTGGCGTTCATCCCGATCCTCAAGCTCTACAAGAGCGTCGGGCTCACCGGCGGGTTCCCGGCGGTGTGGCTGGCGCACATCGGCTTCGGGATGTCGTTGGCGGTCTACATCCTGCGCAACTACATGGCCACGCTGCCCAAGACCGTGATCGAGTCGGCCAAGATCGACGGGGCCAGCCACTACCAGACGTTCTTCAAGCTGGTGCTGCCGATGTCGGTGCCCGCACTGGCCTCGTTCGCGATCTTCCAGTTCCTGTGGGTGTGGAACGACCTGCTCACCGCACTGGTCTTCATCGGACCCGGCGAGAACCAGCCCGTCACCGTCGCGCTGACGGGTCTCAAGGGCCAGCTCGGCCAGGGCTGGGAGCTCACCACGGCCGGTGGTTTCATCACGATGATCCTGCCGATCCTGGTGTTCCTGGCGCTGCAGCGCTTCTTCATCCGCGGCCTGACCGCCGGAGCCGTGAAGGGGTAGCCCGCGTCGTCCGCCAGCTCGGCCCCTATCGTGTCGGCGCCCTCGCACCTCAGCCCCAGGAGTACGACGATGCGCTTCCCCGACGCCGCCGCGCTGACGGCTGCCCCGCACACGGCCCTCGAGCTGCGGGCGGCGGAGCCGGGGCTGCCCCGGGTCGCCTGGTTCGGGCACGCCGCCGGACCGGCCGGGGGTGAGGCAGAGGGCCACGCCGAGGGTCCGCCCGGCATGCCGCTGCTGGGGGAGCACGCACACGCGCGCTACACCCGGCCGCACCTGCGCGGACACCGGTTGGGCGAGGAGTCAGGGTCGGCCTGGACGACCCGCTTCACCACCGGCTCCTGCACGGTGGCCGACGGGGTGCTGCGGCTCGACGCGGTCGAGGAGGCAGCCCGGCTCGCGCTGGTCCTGGAGCTCGAGGCCCTCCCGGGCGGGGCGCTGCGCGGTCGGTGGAGCGTGACCAACGCCGGCAGCACGCCGTACCTGCTGGAGGGCCTGGAGCTGGTCCTGCCGGTGGGCGACCACCTCACCGAGTCGATGGACTTCACCGGCCGCCACGAGCGCGAGCGCACCCCCCAGCGGCGAGCGGTCACCGACGGGCTGTGGCTGCGGGAGGGCCGCGGGGGCCGGCCCGGTCTCGACGCGGCCACGATGGCGGTGCTCGGCACGCCCGGCTTCGGTACGACGCACGGCGAGGTGGTCGCCGCCGCCGTGGCGTGGAGCGGCAACACAGTGCTGCGCGTGGAGCGCGACGCCGCGGCCGGCACCACCCTGGGCGGCGGCGAGCTGCTGCTCCCCGGCGAGGTCGTGCTCGGGCCGGGGGAGGGCTACCGGATGCCGTGGGTGTTCTTCGGCACCGCCGAGGACGGTCTCGACGGCCTGGCCGCCTCCTGGCACACCTGGCAGCGCAGCCTGCCCACGCACCCGCCGGCGCAGCCGGTGCTGCTCAACGTGTGGGAGGCCGTCTACTTCGACCACGACCTCGACCGGCTCCGCGACATCGCCGACCGGGCCGCGCGGGTGGGCGTCGAGCGGTTCGTGCTCGACGACGGCTGGTTCCGCAACCGTCGCGACGACACCGCCGGTCTCGGTGACTGGTGGGTCGACGAGGGCGTGTGGCCACAGGGCCTGATGCCGCTGATCGACCACGTCCGGGCGCGCGGCATGGACTTCGGGCTGTGGTTCGAGCCGGAGATGGTCAACCCCGACTCCGACCTGCTGCGCGCCCACCCCGACTGGCTGCTCGCCCCCTCCCCGGACCGGGCGCCGCTGATGCACCGCCAGCAGCAGGTGCTGGACCTGACCCGGCAGCCCGCCTGGGACCACGTGCACGAGCGGATGTCCTCGATCCTCGCCGCCCACCCGATCGCCTTCGTCAAGTGGGACCACAACCGCGACCTGCTCGAGGCGGGCAGCCTCCGGGCGGGCGGCCGCCCGGCGGTCCACGAGCAGACCCGGGCCTACTACCGGCTGCTGGACACCCTGCGCGCGGAGTTCCCGGACGTGGTGTGGGAGTCCTGCGCCGCCGGCGGCGGGCGGATCGACCTCGGCGTGATCGAGCGGGTGCAGCGGGTGTGGACCTCGGACATGACCGACGCGCTCGCCCGGCAGCAGATCCAGCGGTGGACCACCCAGCTGGTCGCCCCGGAGTACCTCGGCGCCCATGTCTCCTCGACCACCTCCCACGCCACCGGCCGGACCTTCGACCTGGACTTCCGCTGCGCCACGGCGCTGTTCGGGTCCTTCGGCATCGAGTGGGACCTGGCCCGGGCGAGCGAGGAGGAGCTCGACCGGCTGGCGGCCTGGGTGCGCCGCTACCGCGACCTGCGGCCGCTGCTGCACAGCGGCCGGGTGGTGCGACCGGAGAGCTCGGACCCGGCCGTGCTGCTGCACGGCGTCGTCGCCCACGACGGCTCCGAGGCGCTGCTGGCGCACGTCGCGCTCGACGAGAGCGCCCACAACCGCGGCGTGCAGGTCCGCGTCGCGGGACTCGACCAGGCCGCCGCCTACGACCTGGCCTGGGAGGGCCCGGTCGACCACCGCGCGGTGAGCATGTCCCAGCCGCTGCCCGAGCAGGGCCCGACCGGCGGCGTCGCCCTCACCGGCACCCAGCTGCGGCAGCGCGGCTTCTGGATGCCCCGGCGCCGTCCGGAGACGGTGACGCTGGTGCGGCTACGGCGACAGCGATGAGGTCCCGCCGCCCCGAGCAGGAGCGACGGGACCTCGAGGTCGTCGGGTCAGTCCGAGATCCGCTCGCCCGTGTCGGTGTCGAAGACGTGGACGCTCCGGGGATCGGTGGTCACGTGGATCCGGTCGCCCTTCTTGACCGCGTCGCGGGCACTGACCCGCACGATCACGTTGCCGGGGGTGCCCTCGACGTCGCAGGTGCCGTAGACGAACGCGTCCGCGCCGAGCTCCTCCACGACCGTGACGTCGATCGGCAGGCCGTCCTCGGCACCCACCAGGCGCCACGCCTCGGGCCGTACGCCGATGGTGATGTTGCCGGACATCCGGCGCTCGGACGCCTCGTCGACCGGCACCTTGTACTGGCCGATCTGCGCGCGACCGTCGACGGCCTTGGCCTCGATGAGGTTCATCTGCGGGGAGCCGATGAAGCCGGCGACGAAGAGGTTGACCGGCTTGTCGTAGAGGTTCAGCGGGGTGTCGACCTGCTGGAGGACGCCGAGCTTCATCACCGCGACGCGGTCGCCCATCGTCATCGCCTCGACCTGGTCGTGGGTGACGTAGACGGTGGTGACGCCGAGGTCGGACTGCAGCTTGGCGATGTCGGTGCGGGTCTGCACGCGCATCTTGGCGTCGAGGTTCGACAGCGGCTCGTCCATGCAGAACACCTGCGGGTTGCGCACGATCGCGCGTCCCATCGCGACCCGCTGGCGCTGGCCTCCGGAGAGCGCCTTGGGCTTGCGCTCGAGGTACTCGGTGAGGCCGAGGATCTTGGCCGCCTCCTGCACCCGCTTCTGCCGCTCCTCGGTGGAGACCTTCGCCATCTTCAGCGAGAACGCCATGTTGTCGAAGACGGTCATGTGCGGGTAGAGCGCGTAGTTCTGGAAGACCATCGCGATGTCGCGGTCCTTGGGCGGCACGTCGGTGACGTTGCGGTCCCCGATGTAGATGTTGCCGTCGTTGATCTCCTCCAGCCCGGCGAGCATCCGCAGGGTGGTGGACTTGCCGCAGCCCGAGGGTCCGACGAGGACCATGAACTCCCCGTCGCGGATCTCGAGGTCGATGCCGGGGACGGCGGGACTGTCGGCCCCCGGATACCACCGTTGTGCCTTGTCGAAAGTGACTGTTGCCATGGTTGAGCTCCCTTCACCGGCAGGTACGTGCCGGACGATCCGTTGTGAAGTGACGGGGCTCACACTAGGCCCCGAAAGTGCGAACGCGCACGCGGGGCCGTCGGCGGCCCCGCGGAGTCCGGGGCGATGAGCGTCCCGGAGGCGGTGCGCGAGGCCGTCGCCGCGCAGCTGTCCGCGACCGGGGTCGGCGCCGAGCGCCAGGAGACGTTCGCGCTGCGGCTGGAGCGCTACTGGCCCGACCTGCGCGACGCGGTCGCCGCCGTCCATCCCGAGGCGGAGGTGGCCGACCCGCTCCTGGAGCGGCTGCTGGCGAGCGCGGTCGCGGCGTACGCCGTACGCCCCGACGACCTGCACCGCCTCGACCAGCGGCGGCTGCTCCAGCCCGACTGGCTCCAGCAGCCGCGGATGTTCGGCTACGCCTGCTACGCCGAGCGCTTCGGCGGCGACCTGCGCGGCGTAGCGGCGCACCTGGACCACCTCGAGGCGCGCGGCGTCACCTACCTGCACCTGATGCCGCTGCTGCAGCCGCGTGAGGGCGACAACGACGGCGGCTACGCGGTCGCCGACTACCGCGCCGTGCGGCCCGACCTGGGCAGCGTCGAGGACCTGCGCGACCTCGCGACGACGCTGCGCTCACGAGGGATCAGCCTGGTCGTCGACCTGGTGCTCAACCACGTCGCCCGCGAGCACGCCTGGGCGGAGGCGGCGCGCGCCGGGGATGCGACCTACCGCGACTACTTCCACGTCTTCGCCGACCGTGCCCTGCCGGACGCCTACGAGCGGACGCTGCCGGAGGTCTTCCCCGACTTCGCGCCCGGCAGCTTCACCCACGACCCGGACCTCGACGGCTGGGTGTGGACGACCTTCAACGCCTGGCAGTGGGACCTGAACTGGTCC
The DNA here is from genome assembly GCA_051954195.1 of Marmoricola sp. Classification (GTDB taxonomy): domain Bacteria; phylum Actinomycetota; class Actinomycetes; order Propionibacteriales; family Nocardioidaceae; genus Marmoricola. Next base: position 44,818 of record JBQCHZ010000015.1, on the reverse strand, counting down.
AACCCCGCGGTGCTGCTGGAGTTCGCCGACCTGGTGCTGTGGCTGGCGAACCTCGGCGTCGAGGTGCTGCGGCTCGACGCGATCGCGTTCCTGTGGAAGCGGATGGGCACCAGCTGCCAGAACCAGCCGGAGGTGCACGCGATCACCCAGGCGCTGCGCACGGTCGCGCGGATCGCCGCGCCGGCGCTGGCGTTCAAGGCCGAGGCGATCGTGGGGCCGCGCGACCTGGTGCAGTACCTCGGCGTCGGGGAGCACGCCGGCCGCGTCTGCGACCTGGCGTACCACAACAGCCTGATGGTGCAGGTCTGGTCGATGCTCGCCGCGCAGGACGTCGTCCTGGCCCGGCACGCCCTCGCCGCCCTGCCGCCGGCACCGCCCACCGCCACCTGGATCACCTACGTGCGCTGCCACGACGACATCGGCTGGGCCGTCGACGACGCCGACGCCGCGGCGGTCGGGGTGACCGGCGAGGGACACCGGCGCTTCCTCTCCGACTGGTACGCCGGCGACGCGCCCGGCTCGTGGGCCGACGGGCTGGTGTTCCAGGCGAACCCCGCCACCGGCGACCGCCGGATCAGCGGCACCGCGGCCTCCCTCGCGGGCCTCCACCCCGACAGCACCCCGGCGGAGGTCGACCGGGCGCTCGCCCGTCTCTTCCTGGCCCACGCCGTCGCCGCTGCCTGGGGCGGCGTGCCGGTGATCTGGAGCGGGGACGAGCTGGGTCAGCCCAACGACCCCGACTGGCGCGCGGAGCCCGGGCACGAGGACGACAACCGCTGGGCCCACCGGCCGCGGCTGGACTGGGAGCGTGCTGCGCTGGCGTCGGACCTGCGCACGGTCCCCGGCCGGGTCTTCAGCGGGCTGGCCCACCTGGCGCGGGTGCGGGCGACGCTGCCGCAGCTGCACGCCTCGGCGTCCACGCGGGTGCTCGCCGGGACAGACGACGGCGTGCTGGGCGTCGTACGACGTCACGCCAGCGGCACCCTCGTCGGCCTCTACAACGTCACCGGCACCGCGCGGCCCTTCCCGCTGGCGCGTCTGCACGAGCTGGGCATCGACCGTCCCCACGAGGCGCTGGGCGGCCACGACCTCGAGGTCGGGACCGACGGCGTCCTCCGCCTCCCGCCGTACGCCGCCTGGTGGCTCGTGGAGGCCCCCGTCAGTGCGCCGAGGAGAGGTGACCGCTGAGCAGGTCGTAGCGGGCGGCGCTCTCAGCGTTGAGCCCGTGGACCTCGACGGCGATGTTGTGGTCGGCGTACTTGGTGGTGACGGCGTCGAGCGCCGCCACCGTCGAGGCGTCCCAGATGTGGGCGTCGGTGAAGTCGATGACGACCGAGGAGGGGTCCTCGGCGTAGTCGAACTGGGAGTAGAAGTCGTTGCTGGAGGCGAAGAACAGCTCACCGGTGACGCGGTAGCGGGCGTACTCGGTGCCGTCCTCCGCGACCGCGATCGTCCGGTCGACGTCGGCGAGGTGGGCGACGCGTCGCGCGAAGAGCAGCGCGGCGAGGACGACGCCGACGACGACGCCGATGGCGAGGTCGCTGGTGGCGACTACCACGATCACCGTGGTCACCATGACGGCGGTCTCCGACCTCGGCATCCGCCGCAGCGTGCGGACGCTGTGCCAGTCGAAGGTGCCGATCGCGACCATGATCATCACCGCGGCGAGGGCGGCCATCGGGATGCGTCCGACGATGTCGCCGAGCGCCAGCATGAGCACCAGCAGCAGCGCGCCGGCGAGGAAGGTGGAGAGCCGGGTGCGCGCGCCGGACTGGCGCACGTTGATCATCGTCTGGCCGATCATCGCGCAGCCGCCCATGCCGCCGAAGAGACCGCTGACGACGTTGGCGATGCCCTGACCCCAGGACTCGCGGTCCTTGTCGGAGTGGGTCTCGGTGATGTCGTCGACGAACTTCGCCGTCATCAGCGACTCGAGGAGACCGACCAGCGCCATCGCGAAGGCGTACGGCGCGATGATGCTCAACGTGTGCCAGGTCCACGGCACGTCGGGCAGTCCGAGCGGCGGGATGCTGTCGACGAGACGGCCCTTGTCGCTGACGGTGGGCACGTCGATGCCGCCGGCCCAGGTGATCGCCGTCAGGACCAGGATCGCGATCAGCGGAGCGGGGACGACCCGGTTGAGGCGGGGGAAGACGACGATCAGGGCGATGCCCAGCGCCACCAGCGGGTAGACGACCCACGGCACGTCGTGCAGGTTGTCCCACTGCGCGACGGCGAGCAGGATGCCGAGGGCGTTGACGAACCCGACCATCACCGAGCGGGGCACGAACCGCATCAGCCGTCCGACCCCGAGCAGCCCCAGCACGATCTGGAAGAGCCCGGCGAGGAGCACCGTGGCCACCAGGAAGTCCAGGCCGTACTCGCGAGCCAGCGGTGCCACCACGAGGGCGACCGAGCCGGTGGCGGCGGAGATCATCGCGGGCCGGCCGCCGACGATCGAGATGGTGATCGCCATCGTGACCGCGGAGAACAGGCCGACGCGGGGGTCGACGCCGGCGATCACTGAGAACGAGATGGCCTCGGGGATCAGCGCGAGGCCGACGACCAGGCCGCCGAGGACCTCGGTGCGGAGCCGGGCGACGGAGTGCAGGGCGGCGGAGACGGGCATGGGGGCAGGCAGGGCGACGGACAAGGAGGACCTCTCGGGTCGACGTACGAAGGAGGCGCGCGGTGGGGCGCGTGGGAGGATGCGGGGCGGCTCGAGGGCCGCACGAGCAACCCTAACGTTGCGTGAGGGTTGTGGACGAATCCCGGCGTGGTGAGGAGCAGCACAGTGGCGGAGGTGGGTCGCGGGCCGGTGCAGATCGGCGAGGTGGCCGAGCTGACCGGGCTGTCGCTGCGCACGCTGCGGCACTACGACGAGATCGGTCTGTGCTCGCCGTCCTCGCGCAGCGACGGCGGCTTCCGGCTCTACAGCGCCGACGACGTCGAGCGGCTGCTGGTGATCCGGCGGATGAAGCCGCTGGGCTACTCCCTCGACGACATGCACCGCGTGATGGACCTGCTGCGGTCCGGCGACGTGGACGCCGCCACGTGGCAGGCACTGCTCGACGAGGCGACCGAGCGCCGGGAGTCCCTGGCGCAGAAGCTGGCGATGGCCGACGAGTTCCTCGCACTGCTCCGGACCCAGCACTCCTGAGGGCAACCTCGGGCAGGATGGCGGCGTGGACCCGACCCGCGACCGGCTGCGCGACCTGGCCCTGCTGCGCCGGGTCCGCGACCGCATCGACCGGGAGTACGCCGAGCCGCTGGACGTCGAGGCGCTCGCGGCCGGCGTGCACATGTCGGCCGGCCACCTGAGCCGGCAGTTCCGAGCGGCCTACGGGGAGTCGCCGTACAGCTACCTGATGACCCGCCGCATCGAGCGCGCGATGGCGCTGCTGCGCATCGGGGAGCTCAGCGTGACCGAGGTGTGCTTCGCGGTCGGCTTCACCTCGCTGGGCACGTTCAGCACCCGGTTCAGCGAGCTGGTCGGGATGTCGCCGAGCCGCTACCGCACCGAGGTCGACCACGCGGCCGGGCCGCCGGCGTGCGTGGAGAAGAAGGTGTCGCGACCGGTCAGGAATCGAGAAGCGCCGACCTCACCGCGCTCCTAGCGTGGTCGCCATGGAGATCACGATCCACTCGACCATGCTTCCGCACACCGACCCCGAGGCGTCGCTGGCGTTCTGGCGCGACGCGCTCGGCTTCGAGGTCCGTCTCGACGTCGGCCAGGGCACGATGCGCTGGATCACCGTCGGGCCCGCGGGCCAGCCGCAGACCTCGGTGGTGCTCGCCCCGCCCGCCGCCGACCCCGGCATCACCGACGACGAGCGCCGCACGATCGCGGAGATGATGGCCAAGGGCACCTACGGCTGGATCATGCTCGCCACGCCCGACCTGGAGGAGGCCTTCGCCGCAGTGGATGCGGCCGGCGCCGAGGTGGTGCAGGAGCCGGTCGACCAGCCCTACGGCATCCGCGACTGCGCCTTCCGTGACCCGGCCGGCAACCTGGTGCGGATGCAGCAGCTGCGCTGAGATGTGCCTGCCCGCCATGCGCGATGCGAGGATGCGCGCCATGGCCCACCCCGCCGACGTCCACGAGGTCATCCGCGTCCAGGGCGCCCGGGAGAACAACCTCAAGGACCTCTCCCTGGAGATCCCGAAGCGCCGGCTGACGGTGTTCACCGGCGTCTCCGGGTCGGGGAAGAGCTCGCTGGTCTTCGCCACGATCGCGGCCGAGTCCCGGCGGCTGATCGACGAGACGTACTCGACCTTCGTGCAGGGGTTCCTGCCCGACCTGCCCCGTCCCGACGTCGACCTGCTCGAGGGGCTGACCACTGCAATCATCGTCGACCAGGAGCGGCTCGGCGCCAACCCGCGCTCGACGCTCGGCACGGTCACCGATGCCAACGCGATGCTCCGCAACCTGTTCAGCCGGCTCGGTACGCCGTACATCGGTGGACCGACCGCCTTCTCCTTCAACATCCCGACGACCCGGGCGAGCGGAGTGATGACGGGGCCGAAGGGCGAGAAGAAGATCGTCAAGGACGCGGTGTACCTCGGCGGCATGTGCCCCGAGTGCGAGGGGCGCGGCACGGTCTCCGACCTCGATCTGACCGCGATCATCGACGAGTCGAAGTCGCTCAACGAGGGCGCGATCCTCGTCCCCGGCTACACCGCCGACGGCTGGATGGTGCGCACCTACGCCGAGTCCGGGTTCGTCGACCCCGACAAGGCGATCCGCGACTACACCGAGCGCGAGCGCCACGACCTGCTGCACAAGCAGACGACGAAGGTGAAGGCCAAGGGCATCAACGTCACCTACGACGGCCTGATCCCCAAGCTGCGCAAGTCGATATTCGGCAAGGACGTCGCCTCGCTGCAGCCGCACGTCCGGGCGTTCGTGGAGCGGGCGGCGGTGTTCGGCACCTGCCCCGCGTGCGACGGCACCCGGCTCAACGACGCTGCCCGCTCCTCGAAGATCGACGGCATCGACATCGGCCAGGCCTGCGCTCTGCAGATCACCGACCTCATCGACTGGGTGCGTGGCATCGACGACGCCGGTGTGGCGCCGCTGGTCGCGCAGCTGCTCCACCTGCTGGAGTCGTTCGTGGAGATCGGGTTGGGCTACCTCTCCCTCGACCGTCCCTCCGGCACGCTCTCGGGCGGTGAGGCCCAGCGCACCAAGATGGTGCGCCACCTCGGCTCTGCGCTCACCGACGTCACCTACGTCTTCGACGAGCCGACCGTCGGTCTGCACCCGCACGACATCGAGCGGATGAACACCCTGCTGCAGCAGCTGCGCGACAAGGGCAACACCGTGCTCGTGGTCGAGCACAAGCCCGAGGTGATCGCGATCGCCGACCACGTCGTCGACCTCGGTCCGGGCGCCGGCAGCGGAGGAGGCGAGGTCGTCTTCGAGGGCACCGTGGAGGGCCTGCGGGCGAGCGGCACGCTGACCGGTGAGCACCTTGCCTACCGGGCGCAGCTCAAGGACAAGGTCCGTACGCCGTCCGGCGCACTCGAGGTGCGCGGTGCTTCGACACACAACCTCCAGGACGTCGACGTCGACATCCCGCTCGGCGTGCTGTGCGTGGTCACTGGCGTCGCCGGGTCCGGCAAGAGCTCGCTGATCCACGGTTCGGTGGCCGGCCGTGAGGGCGTCGTGGTGATCGACCAGGTCGCGATCCGCGGCTCGAGGCGCAGCAACCCCGCGACGTACACCGGCCTGCTGGACCCGATCCGCAAGGCGTTCGCGAAGGCGAACGGCGTGAAGCCGGCGATGTTCTCCGCCAACTCCGAGGGCGCCTGCCCGACCTGCAACGGCAACGGGCAGATCTTCACCGAGCTCGGCTTCATGGACACCGTCGCCACGCCGTGCGAGGACTGCGGGGGCAAGCGCTTCCAGGCCGCGGTGCTCGAGCTCCGGTACGGCGGTCTCAACATCGCCGAGGTGCTCGACCTGCCGGTCAACGAGGCGCGCGCGTTCTTCACCGCACCGGACGCGAAGGTGCCCGCCGCCGCGACGATCCTCGCCCGGCTCGAGGACGTGGGGCTCGGCTACCTGCGCCTCGGCCAGCCGCTGAGCACGCTGTCGGGTGGTGAGCGGCAGCGGATCAAGCTGGCCACCCACCTCGCCGAGGACGGCGGCGTCTACGTGCTCGACGAGCCGACCTCGGGCCTGCACCTGGCCGACGTGGAAAACCTGCTGCGCCTGCTCGACCGGCTGGTCGAGTCGGGCAAGTCGGTGATCGTCATCGAGCACCACCAAGCCGTGATGGCCCACGCCGACTGGATCATCGACCTGGGCCCAGGCGCCGGCCACGACGGCGGCCGCGTGGTGTTCGAGGGCACGCCGGCTGCCCTCGTCGCCGCGCGCAGCACGGTGACGGGGGAGCACCTGGCGGAGTACGTCGACTAGCACCTGCTGCCTCACGTCCGCCTGCGGAATCGCACATCGCCGTTGCTCAGCCGGTCGGCTGCAAACCCGTTGTCGTGGACCCGGTGGTGGTGGAAGTTACAGAGGCTGACGGCGTTGGCGAGGTCGGTGGTGCCGCCGTGCGACCAAGGCTCCCAGTGGTGGGCTTCGGTCCAGGTGACCGGCACGGTGCAGCCCTCGGCTCGGCAACCGCGGTCACGCAGCCGCAGGGCTCGGTGCTGGGCAGGGCTGAACAGCCGGGCGCGGCGGCCCAGGTCGAGGATCTCGCCCTTGCTGCCGAGGACGGCGGGGATGAGGTGGGCGGTGCAGGCGAGGCGTCGCGCCTCGGTCGCGGAGATGTCGCCGTGCGCGGAGGTGATCACCCCGGCGGCTCCGAGCCCGGAGCGCAGCTGGTCGAGGCTGAGGGTGACCATCACGGTGGTCGCATCGCCGCCGTGGTCGGGCAGCTTCTGCGGGTCGAGGTGCTCGAGCAGGGCGGCGAACGCCAGCCCGCGCTTGCGGGCCGCAGGGATCCGGTCCCCGGCGGGCACGTCGGGGACCTCCACGACGCCCCCGCCGTCGGCCCCCGTGCCGTGGCGCGGGCTGGTGAAGGCGTCGAGGTAGGTGCGGAACCGGTCGGCGACGCCGTCGGGAACCTTCAGAGTGATCCGGGTGGACCCGTCACCGAGTCGCTTGAATTCCCGGCGGGTGGTCTCCCGGGCGCGCCGCTCCTTGTCCTGGAGCTGGCGGCCCTCCTCGGCCTCGGCGATGTCGGGCGCGACGACCTCGAGGATCCGCCGGCCCAGCTTCTTGAGCACGGCGGGTGGGTACGTCGCAGCGAGCTCGACCAGGTGCTCCTCAGCCTTGACCACGAGCTCCGCTTCGAGGTCGTCGGGCAGCGCCTCGAGGGCGCGCACGATCACGTGCGCCTGAGCAAGGTTGACCCGCCCCTCGGCCACGCCGGCGCCGACGCGGGTCCAGGTCCGGTCGACAGCCTCGGCGAGCCTCAGGTCGGCAGGGGAGCAATCAGTCCGAGTGGCGTGCGCGAGCCACGCGGCGACGTCGCGAGCGGCGTGCGCGTCGGCGACGTCGGCCGAGGCGGCCATCACCCGCAGCCGCAACGCGGCCAGCCGCTGCTCCTGGCGGTGCAGCTCGATCAGCAGCGCTGCCTTGGCCTCGGCGGGGAGGAAAAGCGGCTCGTGGGTGGCCGCCTTGTCCAAGGCGCCGTCCAGTGCCCGCGCGAACGACAGCAGCGGGTGCACACCGGCTTCGGGAGCCATCGCCATCGCAGTCACCGCCTCACGCACAGATCGACCTCGGAAGGGATCTCACACGTGATGGGCAGCTGGCCTGTGAGGGGCCGACCCCTCTCGGGAGAGGGGCCAACGCTCCGGGGCCTTAGCCATCGTTATCACCACCGGAACTACGACCATTAGAACACGCGTTCGACGCGTCGTCAACACTGGCTCGGGCAGAGGTGTGTTTCCGCCCGGCTGCTCAGCCCGGAAACCCCGTCTCCGTCCGCTCCAGGATCGGCGCCAGGTCCAGCCCGGCCGGCAGCGTCCCGAACGCGCCGCCCCAGTCGCGGGCCAGCCGGGAGGCGCAGAACGCGTCGGCCACAGCAGCAGGGGAGTGCCGCAGCAGCTGCGAGCCCTGGAACACCAGCGCCATCTGCTCCACCACCCGCCGCGCGCGCAGCTCCATGTCGTCGAAGGAGGTGAACTCCTTCTTCAGCCTGTCGACGGCGTCGTCGTACCGGGCATCGCTGCCGATTGCGAGCTCGGCCTCGGTGAAGAACGCGTCGAGGGTGTGCGGCTCGCGGACCATCGCGCGCAGCGCGTCCAGGGCGGCGACGTTGCCGGAGCCCTCCCAGATCGAGAGCAGCGGCAGCTCGCGGTAGACGCGGGCGGCGTCGAATTCCTCGATGTAGCCGTTGCCGCCCAGGCACTCCAGCGCCTCGCCGGCGACCATCGGGGCGCGCTTGCAGACGTAGTACTTGGTGACCGCTAGCGCGATCCGGCGCAGCGCCGCCTCGCCCTCGTCGCCGCGGATCGCGCGGTCGTTGGCCCCGGCCAGCCGGAACATCGCGGTGGTGGCCGCCTCGGACTCGACCTGCAGGTCGGCGAGCACGTTGCGCATCGCGGGCAGGTCGATGAGCAGCTTGCCGAAGGCGGAGCGGTGCCGGGCGTGGTGCGCAGCCAGCGCCAGAGCGGTGCGCATGCCGGCCGAGGAGCCGATCACGCAGTCCAGGCGGGTCATGTTCACCATCTCGACGATGGTGCGCACCCCGCGGCCCTCCTCGCCGACGAGCCAGCCGGTGGCGCCGTCGTACTCGATCTCCGAGGACGCGTTGGACTTGTTGCCGAGCTTGTCCTTCAGCCGCAGGAAGCGCATGTCGTTGCGCTCGCCGCCAGGCAGCACGCGGGGGACCAGGAAGCAGGAGAGGCCGCCGGGCGCCTGGGCCAGGGTGAGGAACATGTCCGACATCGGGGCGCTCGTGAACCACTTGTGCCCGACGAGCGTGTACGTCCCATCCGCTTGCGGCGTTGCGGTGGTGGTGTTGGCGCGGACGTCGGAGCCGCCCTGCTTCTCGGTCATCGACATGCCGGCGATGAGGCCGCGCTTGGTGGCGGGGTCGCGCAGCCCGAAGTCGTACTCGCGGTTGGTCAGCAGCGGCTCGAAGGTCGCGGACAGCTCGGGGTTGGCGCGCAGCGCGGGGACGACGGCGTACGTCATCGAGATCGGGCAGCCGTGCCCGGCGTCGACCGACCACACCATGAACTTCGCGGCGCGGGCGACGTGGGCGCCGGGCCGGTCGTCGGCCCAGGGCGCGGCGTGGAGACCGTGGTGGACTGCGGTCTCCATCAGGTGGTGGTACGCCGGGGCGTACTCGACCTCGTCGACGCGGTGGCCGTAGCGGTCGTGCGTGTGCAGCACCGGGGGGACGCGCTCGGCGAGGCGTCCCCAGTCCTGGGCCTCGGCGGTGCCGGCGAACCGGCCGAGCTCGTCGATCTCGCCCAACGCCCAGCCGGCGCCCTCGCGCTCGACGCCCTCGCGGAGTGCGGGGTCGGCGGCGGTGTTGTGGCCGACGAGCGGCGGCACCTGGTTGAACACTTCATGTGTCTTCATGGTCATCCCTTGTTGGTGGAGGGTCCGAAGTCGTCGTACGGCGGCCCGTCGCGCTCGGCCACCGCCTGGCGGAAGCCGACCTCGGCGGCGCGGGCGGCGAAGGCGTAACCCTCGCGTGTGTGGCGGGCGATGCCGTCGAAGACGGTGCTGATCATCTGGCTGTTCTGCACGCCCTGGGCGAGCAGCGCGGAGTTGAGCGCGAGCTTGACCATCATCAGCTGGTTGAGCGGCATCGCGGCGATGCGGGCGAGCAGGTTCTCGGTGCGCGCGTCGAGGTCCTCGGGCTCCGGCGCCTCGATGGCGAGGCCCCACTCGGCGGCTTCGCGGCCGGAGAGGCAGTCGCCGGTGAACAGCAGCCGCTTGGCGCGCTGGTCGCCGAGGCGGTGCGCCCACAGGCCGGCGCTGGGGACGCCCCAGACGCGGGTGGGCGGGTAGCCGATCTTGGCGTCGGCGCTGATCAGGATCTGGTCGCAGTGCAGCGCGATGTCGGTGCCGCCAGCGACGCAGAAGCCGTGGATCTTCGCCACCGTGGGCTTGTTGGCGCGCAGGAGGCTCGCGTAGCCCTTGGTGAAGCGGCTCATCAGGGCGTAGTCGACCATCGGGTCCCAGGTCTGGGACGGGTCGTGGTTGGGGATCGCCTGCTCGGCGAACGCGGCAAGGTCGTACCCGCCGCAGAACCCCTTGCCCCGCCCGCTCACCACGATCACGTGCACCCGCGGGTCGAGGTCCGCCCGCTCGACCGCGTGCGCGAGCTCGACCGGGGTGTCCGGCGTGATCGCGTTGCCCTGCTCGGGCCGGTTGAACGTGATCCGCGCGATCCGCCCATCCACCTCGTACGTCAGCGTCGCGTACTCCCGCTCGCCGTCCTGGTCGGGCAGCGCCGCGTACGGCGAGTCGGCTCCCTCGGTCGGCATGTGCCGCCACGGGGCGGGATCTGTCATGCAGCCGATGTTACGTCTAGCATGACGGTTGTGTCGAGAACCGTTGCGTCGGCTCTGCCCGGCCTGAAGCCGCTCCCCGCGCGCTCGGTCGTCCTCTCGCTCCTCCTCGGCGCCCACCCCGACCTCCTCAGCCCGGCCCAGCTCGTCGCGGCGGGTGAGCACTTCGGCATCCCCGCGGCCACTACCCGCGTAGCGCTCAGTCGCGCGGTCGCCGCCGGCGACCTCCGCCGCGAGGACGGCGACTACGTCCTGGAGAGGCGCCTCGTCGCCCGCCAGCGCCGCCAGGACGAGGCCGTCGCCGACGCCGAGAAGGACTGGGACGGCACCTGGGAGATGGCGGTCGTCGTCGTGTCGGGCCGGTCGGCGGGGGAGCGCGCCGCGTTGCGGCAACAGCTTCTCGACGCCCGCCTGGCCGAGCTTCGGGAGGGCGTCTGGACCCGGCCAGCGAACCTGCGCCGCGAGCCCCCGTACGCCGTCGACCCGGTGCTGTCCTGCTTCTCAGCTCGGCCCGTGGCTGACCCGGCCATGCTGGCTGCGTGGCTGTGGGATCTGGGGAAGTGGGCGGACAAGGGGAGGGCGCTGCTCGACCAACTCGGACGCACAACGGAGCCAGCTCTCCGCCTCGCCGTGGCCGCTCACCTCGTCCGCCACCTGACGGAGGATCCGCTGCTGCCCAATGCCGTGCTGCCTGAGGCATGGCCCGGCGCGGGGCTGAGGACGGCTTACGGCGACTACCAGCATGAGCTGAGCCGACTGGTCGCACAGCGCTAGCTGTCGAGCCGAAACGCCACGGGAGGTCGGAGCCACCACGTGCAGGTCGTCCGCCGATAGGGTCGGCGACATGGCGACCCGTCCGGCGATCGAGGCGCTTCGAGCCTTCCGCGACGAGCGCGACTGGAGTCAGTTCCACAGCGCTGAGAACCTGGCCAAGAGCGTCGTGATCGAGTCGGGAGAGCTCCTCGAGTGCTTCCAATGGGGTGAGCCGAGCGACTCGAGCTCGGTTCGCGAAGAGCTCGCGGACGTGTTGACCTACTGCTACCTCCTTGCCGACACGTTGGGCGCCGATCCCGATGATCTCGTGCTCGAGAAGCTGGAGCTGACTCGTGGCAAGTACCCGGTCGAGCGCGCGCGGGGGCGGAGCACGAAGTATGACCAGCTTCCGGATTGAGGAAGTCGCGTTCGAGCGCAGTAACCTCGACGCTTGGGCCGCGCTCGACCCGCGGTTCAGGAACTGGCCGGTCGTCTACGCCCTCGGCAGCGCCGACAAGATCTACGTCGGCGAGTCGCTGAGCGCCGTCACTCGTCTCCGCCAGCACCTCGATGACGCCCGGAAGGCCGAGCTGACCGGTGCACGCATCGTCGTGGACGCGACGTTCAACAAGTCCGTCTGCCTCGACCTGGAGTCGCACCTGATCCGACTGTTCTCGGGCGACGGACAGTACGACGTGCTCAACCGCAACGTCGGCATCACGGACAGCGACTACTACGGCCGCGCTGAGTATCGACTCCTCTTCGACGAGATCTTCGAGGAGCTGCGAGAGCGCGGAGCGTTCAGCCGGTCCGTGCGCGAGATCGAGAACAGCGACCTCTTCAAGCTATCGCCCTTCAAGGCCCTGACGCAGGACCAGGCCATTGCGATGGAGGACATCCTCGACGGCTTGTTCCAGGACCTCGCCGACGACCGGCCCAGCCAGATCGTCATCCAGGGCGACCCCGGCACCGGCAAGACCGTCGTGGCGATCTACCTCATGAAGCTGCTCAGCGACATCAAGGCCTCCGACCCAGCCGAAGCCGTCGACGAGGACGCGGTGTTGTCGGAGTTCTTCCTCGCGGGCTACCCCGAGCTCCTCGAGGACTTCCGCGTCGGCCTCGTCATCCCGCAGCAGTCGCTTCGAAAGTCGATCGAGAAGGTGTTCCGGCGTACGCCTGGACTGGACGCCGCGATGGTGTTGACGCCGTTCGAGGTCGGCGAGGATTCGGAGCCGTACGACCTGCTCATCGTGGACGAGGCGCACCGGCTGAACCAGCGCGCCAACCAGCCGTCGGGTGTGCAGAACCGGCGGTACGCCGACATCAACGAACGGCTCTTCGGCTCGGGCGACTCGCTCCACACGCAGCTCGACTGGATCGTTGCCCGAAGCACGCACCAGATCTTCCTCATCGACGCAGCACAGAGCGTGCGTCCCGCTGACCTTCCACGCCACGTCGTCGACCAGCTGCTCGCAGCCGTTGATGAGCAGCGTCGCCGCTACCGCCTGACGACTCAGATGCGCGTCGCAGGTGGAGACGACTACGTGGGCTACGTGCGCCGGGTGCTGAGCGCTGACCCGCCGGCGCCGCAGACGTTCGACCAGTACGACCTACGCCTCTTCGACGACTTCCCAGCGATGGTCGAAGCCATCCGACGCAAGGACGACGAGCACGGCCTGGGACGTCTGGTGGCCGGCTACGCCTGGCCCTGGCGAAGCAAGGCGAACCGCGACGCCATCGACATCGACATCGACGGAGTTCGTCTTCAGTGGAACCGGACAGCCGTCGACTGGGTCGGCTCACCGACCTCCCGCGATGAGGTCGGCTCCATTCACACCGTCCAGGGCTACGACCTCAACTACGCCGGCGTGATCATCGGTCCGGACCTGAGGTACGACGCCGCGGCCGGCCGACTCGTTTTCGACCGGGACAACTACTTCGACTCCAAGGGCAAGGAGAACAATCCGCGCCTGGGCATCGTCTACAGCGACGATGATCTGCTCCAGCTGGTCACGAACATCTACGCGGTGCTGGTGACCCGGGGGATCCTCGGGACGTACCTATATGTGTGCGACGAACAGCTCCGCTCGTATCTCAGTCGATATCTTCCGCGGCAGAAGGCAGTTGCTCGCTAGGAGCAGGCGAGCTCTCCGCAGGCTGGTTCGACGGCTCGTCCTGTGAGGAGTAGTCCGTCGACGGAAGTGCCGGTGGAATCTTCTCGTCGATCCCTTGGGATGCAGCGTCGGCCGGCCGGAGCTTCGGAGGCGCGGCAGACCAGGCACGGAGCGACCCAAGCACGTCCGCATAGAACCCATCCACGGCGCTGAGGACAGAGTCGATGAAGGCACCGCGGCCGCGGCCGCGCTTCGATCCCAGATTAGCGCTGGTCGCCCCACGGAAGGCTCGGATCTCGCGGCCGGAGTCGTCGACCAGCACCCCTGAGCTCTCCCGGATGGCGCCGAGAAGCTCCGCCATCGCTGCACCACGCCCATGGGCAACAAAGGACTCGACGCGAGTGCTGTCCGGAGCCGACTTCAATTGACGCAGCAGCCAATTCACTCGGGTCGTGGGTTTGCCTTCGCGTGGCGCTTCTACGTCGACGTGGCACGTCACCTTCGCGGCCCGTAGATCTGCGGTGACGACCAGGTGCCCGACGGTGTCCGGAACACGGATAGCCCCCGTCAGGACACCGGTATCGCACAACGTGGCCGTCATGGCCTGTGCACGTGACGCAGGGTCGCTCAGCTCGCGGCGCGTCAACGCCGGTACCACCTCCGTGCCGAGCTGGCGGCCGAGCTGAAGGCTGGCGAAGCGCAGCAGTGCATCGAATCGTGCGACGACTTCGTCCACGCCCTTGTCTGACGGTCGCAGGGTGCCGGCAGCTACGGCATCGCGAACCCCGACCCAAGCCTCGCCCATGTCGTCGAACTCCAGCGCTCCAGACTTGCGGTGCTCCAGGTAGCGGATCAGCTCGCCGAGGATCCACGCCTGCTCAGGGTCTGCGACGCCGCGAAACTCCTTCTGCATGACCGCATCCGCCAGGACCTTGGACCAAGAGAGGTGATGCAGCGCGACCTTCTTCAGCTTCCGCTTGTCGACCTTGGTGGGGTGCTGGCCCTCGATCGCCGGGATCTCGTTCGAGATGGTGATAACGGCGTCAAACGCGTTCTCGCGAGCGATGTCTAGATAAGCCTCAAGCTGCTCGGTGGCGAGGCGGTTAGAACCGGTCTTCACCTCGACCAGCGCGGTCCACGATCGGGAGCCACGTCTGACGCGGATCAGGCCATCCGGGTAGAGCCGCCGTTCACCGAGCGTGAAGGGCACCTCGATGTAGCACTGCATCGCTCCGGCCGGTGCTCCGAACGGCTTGACGAAACTCCGTCCGAACTCCTTGACGGCACCGAGCACAGCAAGGAGTGCGGAGGTCGCACGCCGCTCCTGTTCCTCAGCGCCGTTGATGCCGGACGTCGGAATGAGCCGTGCCTCATGCCAAGACTCTTCGCTCATGCTTCCCCCGCCTCTACTTCCCGGGCCCGTTCCTGCGCCGACGTCCGAGTGCGGCGAGGCTAACGCGACTTGCCGGAGGCACTCACCAAGGCGCGCCGCGTCCGTCGCCTGGGAGGAGCGAGGGCGGGTCGCCGAAAGGTGTAGCCCGAACGCGGGGAATGACCCGCTGGGACGGCGGCAGAACGGCCGTCCACGCCCGCCGCGTTCACCTAGTCAGCCCGAGTGCGCTGTGTGGTCCGATGGCGGCGCGCCGCGGTGCGCATACGCCGCCGGGCGCGGGGAACCCTGTGGCGGTATACGCCCGAGCGCGGCGCCGGCGTACCTGTGTGCGGAGGAGCTCTTGAACCTGAAGTCCCTGGGGCCTTGGCGGCCACTCGACTTTCTGGTGATCGCGCTCCCGGTGGCCGTGGCGGCGAAGTTCCTCGACTTCGGTGCGGCGGCGCTGTTCATCACCTCCGCGATCGCCGTGATCCCGCTCGCCGGGCTCGTCGGGCGGTCGACGGAGGTGCTCGCCGAGAGCGTGGGCGGCAGCATGGGCGCGTTGCTGAACGCCACCTTCGGCAACATCGCCGAGTTCCTGATCGCCGCCCTGCTGGTGGTCAATGGCGAGATCTCGGTGCTCAAGGCGTCCATCACCGGCTCCATCATCGGCAACCTGTTGCTGCTCCTCGGCGTCGCAATGATCGTTGCGGGACACGACCGGGACGGCGAAGTCAAGATCACGCGCACCTCGCAGGTGCAGTCGACGATGCTGTTCCTCTCCATCGGCATCCTGATCCTGCCGACGGTCTTCTCCTACCGACCCGAGAGCTCGACGAACAGGCTCGACGAGGTCAGCGGGTTGGTCGCCGTGATCCTGTTCGCGATCTACGCCCTGTCGTTGCTGTTCATGCTGAAGACCAACCGGAGCCTGTTCCGCACCGACTCCTCAGGTGAGCAGAGCGCGGGGGGATCGAAGCAGGACCAGGGGGTCGAAGAGGAGAGCGAGTCGGGACGGGCGTGGTCGCTCAAGGGCGCGATCATCGTGCTGGCCGTCGCGACCGCGCTGGTCGCGATCGCGGCGGAGTTCGTCGCCAGCAGCGTGCAGGAGGCGGGTGCGTCGCTCGGGCTGCACAGTGGGTTCATCGGGTTCGTGATCCTGCCGCTGGTCGGCAATGCGGCCGAGCAGTTCAGCGCGCTCGCGCTCGCGGTGAAGGACCGGCTCGGCGTGGCCACCGAGATCGCGGTCGGCGCCAGCATGCAGCTTCCGATGCTGGTCGTCCCCGCCCTCGTGCTGCTCGGTGCGGTCACTGGACACCCGATCGAGCTCGTCTTCAGCGCGCTGGAGCTGACCGCGCTGGCGATCGCGACGCTGCTGGTCCGGCAGCTGCTCGACGACGGCAAGGCCAACTGGCTCGAGGGCGTGATGCTGCTCGGGCTGTACCTCGCCTTCGCCGGCGCGGTGTTCTTCGCCGACATCTGAGCGGCGCGGGTCCAGCGGGGGGGTCCTACAGGGTGGCGGGATCGGTGTTCGCGCCGCACAGCACGACGACGACCCGCTCGTCGGCGGCCGGCAGGTAGGCGCCGGCGGTCAGGGCGGCGAGGGCGGTGGCGGCGCCGTGCTCGACGACGATCCGGTACTCCTCCCAGAGCAGCCGGCGGGCCGCGACGATGGCGTCGTCGCCGACCAGCACCGACTCCACGCCGGTGCGGGTCGCCACGTCGAAGGCGATGTCGCCCAGGCGGCGTGCGCCCAGTGAGTCGGCGGCGATCCCCGAGACCGCGACGTCGGTCGGAGCGCCCCGCTCCAGCGCGGTGTGCAGGGTCGGGATCGACCGGGGCTCGACACCGACCACCCGGGCCGCGCCCTCCGTCGCCGCCGCGACGCCGGCGAGCAGGCCGCCCCCGCCGACCGCGACGATCACCGTGTCGACGCCGTCGGGCAGGTCGTCAAGCACCTCCAGGGCGAGCGTCCCCGCGCCGGCCGCGATCGCCGGCTGGTCGTAGGCGTGGCAGGCGACCGCGCCGGTCCGTTCCGCATGCTCGACGGCCGCCGCCTGCGCCTCGGCGAACTCGCTGCCGCGCAGCACCACGTCGGCGCCGTACGCCCGGAGCCGGTCTACCTTCACCCGGGGCGCCGTCTCGGGAACGAACACGGTGGCCGGCACGCCCAGCGCCCGTGCCGCGAACGCGTTCGCCAACCCCGCGTTGCCGCCCGAGGCCACCACCACGCCCACGGACGGGTCGAGGATGCCGTCCTCGGCCGCGCAGAGGATCCGGTTGAACGCGCCCCGGGCCTTGAAGCTGCCGGTGTGCTGCAGGTGCTCCAGCTTGAACCAGCCCCGGCCCCCGAAGGCGCCGCCGACGGGCGCGAGCGGCGTACGGCGTACTCGTCCCGCGATCCGGTCCCGGGCCTGCTCGACGTCAGCTCGCGTGATCACCGTCAGCCTCCTCATCCCACGGGCGGTGCCGCGGGGTGGCCGAGGTGCTCGGAGAGCACCTTCGCGCACTTCGCGACGTAGCGTCCCATCTCGTCCAGCCGGCCCCCGAGCCGGGACTTCGGGGCGCTGATGTTCACCGCGGCGACGATCGTGCCGGCGGCGTCGCGCACCGGAGCCGAGGCGGCGACCACGCCGTCCTCCAGCTCGGCGTCGGAGGTGGCGTAGCCGCGCTGGCGGATGCGCGCGATCTCGGCGTACAGCGTCTCCAGGTCGCGCACCACGAGGCGGTCCGGTTGCGGGTCGGTGACCAGCGAGAACGTGCCGGGCCCCTGCGGGCGGGGCGGGTTGACCAGGGCGGCGTCGTGGCCGTGGGTGGTGTACCAGGAGGCGACCGAGGAGCGGTCCCAGTCGCTGACGAGCACCCGTCCCGACGGGGTGCGCCAGGCGGCGGTGGTGGTGCCGGCCCAGCTCGTCGTGCCGACCACCTGGCTGCTCATCTCGCTCACCAGGGTGAGCACGTTGCCGCCGCGCAGCACGCACAGGTGCGTGGTCTCCCGGGTCGAGGCGGCCATCTGCCGCAGCAGCGGCTGCGCCCGCCGGACCAGCGTCGCCTCCTGGGTCTGCGCCGCCAGGGCGTAGAGCTTCGGCCCCAGCTCGTAGGTCAGCCGCTCGGCGTCGCGGCGCAGCAGTCCGGCGTCGGCCAGGGTCGCCAGCGCCCGCGACACCGTCGCCTTGTCCCGGCCCAGCATCGTCGCGACCTGGAGCACCCGCAGGCCACCGTCGCGCTGCGCCTCGGGGCCCGCGAACAGCTCGAGCAGCTCCACGTCGCGGGCGAGCCCACTGCTGTTGCGGCGGCGCGGGGGAGGAGACGGCGCCGTGGCGGCACCGGCTGGAGGGGGCGGCATGCGGAGCACCGTACGGCGTGTGTTGCCATATGCACAACAGTCGTTGTGCGTGGTGATCCGCCGGTGCCAGGGTCCTCCGCAGGACGCAGGGCGTGACTCGGGTCACGCACTCCACCGCATCGCTCAGCCACTCGCTCCCACCAGGAGGTGACATGGAGATCTCTCTGACGGCCGCCGCCTTCGGGCCGGTGAGCACGGACGAGTACCACGGCCTCCAGGGCTTCGAGACCTTCATCCAGCGCCGCTCCGACGACCTCACCACGATGCTGGTCGACCACATCCTCGTGGTCGCCCTCTCGGTCGGCATCGCGACGGTGATCAGCATCGCGATCGCCCTGCTGGTCTGGGACCGCCCGATCGGGCGCACCCTGGCCGTCACCTCGACCGCGGTGATCCTCACCGTCCCGTCGCTGGCGCTGCTGGCGATCCTCAGCCCGCTGTTCGGCCTCGGCTGGGGACCGACCATCACCGCGCTGGTCCTCTACTCGATGCTGCCGATCGTGCGGAACAGCGTCACCGGACTGCGCGAGGTGCCCTCCCACGTGCTCGAGTCGGCCCGCGGGATGGGGATGAGCCGGTCGACGGTGCTGCTGCGCGTGCAGCTGCCGATGGCGTGGCCGATCATCCTCACCGGCATCCGGGTCGCCACCCAGCTCGCGATCGGCATCGCGGCGATCGGCGCGTACGTCGCCGGCCCGGGCCTGGGCCAGTACATCTTCCAGGGGCTGTCCTCGCTCGGCTCCCTCAACGCCCTCAACTACGCGCTCAGCGGCACCCTGCTCGTCGTGCTCCTGGCCCTCGTCGTCGACGGGCTCTTCATCCTCATCGCCCGCTTCACCACCCCGAGGGGTCTCCGTGGCTGACCAGACCAAGCACCTCTTCTCCTCCGCCGGCACCAGCGGTGGCGTCGGCATCGAGCTCGACGGCGTCACCAAGGTCTATCCCGGCCAGAGCGCCCCGGCTGTCGAGGGCTTCTCGATGACGATCAACCCCGGCGAGCTGGTGATGTTCGTCGGGCCGAGCGGCTGCGGCAAGACCACCACCATGAAGATGGTCAACCGGATCATCGAGCCCACCGGCGGCTCGATCCGCATCGACGGCCAGGACGTCCTCGGCCTCGCCCCGGACCAGCTCCGCCGCCACATCGGCTACGTCATCCAGCAGATCGGCCTGTTCCCCCACATGACCATCGCCGACAACATCGCGACGGTGCCGCGGCTGCTCGGGTGGTCCAAGCAGCGGACCAACGCCCGGGTCGAGGAGCTGCTGGAGACCGTGCAGCTCGACCCGGCCGTCTTCGCCAAGCGCTTCCCCCGCCAGCTCTCCGGCGGCCAGCAGCAGCGCGCCGGTGTCGCCCGGGCACTGGCCGCCGACCCGCCGGTGATGCTGATGGACGAGCCGTTCGGTGCCACCGACCCGATCACGCGGGAGAAGCTCCAGGCGGAGTTCCTCCGGCTGCAGGCCGACATCGGCAAGACGATCATCTTCGTCACGCACGACTTCGACGAGGCGGTTCGCCTCGGCGACCGGATCGCGGTGCTCAGCGAGCGCAGCCACATCGAGCAGTTCGACACCCCCGACGCCATCCTCGCCGCGCCGGCCAACGACTACGTCGCCTCGTTCATCGGCTCCGGTGCCGCCCTCAAGCGGCTCGCGCTGATCCCGGTCACCGCCGCTCGTCTCGCACCCGCCGAGGGCGGCGAGCGGCCGACCCTCGTCGCGACGGCCACCCTGCGCGACGCCCTCGACCGTCTCGTGGTCACCGGCGCGGACGCCCTCACCGTCGTCGACGAGCGTGGTGTGCCGCTCGGTCAGCTCCGGCACGCCGACATCTCGGCCGCATTGACCCGCACGCCCCGCCAGGAGGTGACCGCCTCGTGAGCCTCCAGACCCCCGCGCAGGGCCGCCGCTCCGCGTCCGGCGACCCCACCGAGCAGGCGGACCCGGCCGACGAGCGGTCCATGCTGCTCGGCTCCACCAGCACCGGGCTCACTCCCACGCGGGTGCTGCTCACCCCCGTGCTCGTCGCGATCGCCCTGGTCGTGCTGATGCTCTGGGTGAAGTCCCAGCACCTCGACTCCATCGAGCAGCGCACGCTCAACACCACCTACCTCATCGCCCGGGTGCGCGAGCACCTCGAGCTGTCCTTCGCCGCCGCCGCGCTGGTCGCGGTGCTCGCCATCCCGATCGGGACGCTCATCCACGAGGCCCGGTCGAAGGTGTTGCGCTCGGTGGTGCTCGCGCTCGCCAACGTCGGCCAGGCCACCCCGGCCGTCGGCGTGGTGATCCTGCTGGCGATCGCCTGGAAGACCGGGTTCACCACCGCCCTGGTGGCACTCGTCGCCTATGCGTTCCTGCCGGTGCTGCGCAACACCCTCACCGGTCTCGCCGAGGTAGACGCCGCCACCCGGGAGTCCGCCCGCGGCATGGGGATGACCCGCTGGCAGGTGCTGCGCCGCATCGAGCTCCCCCTCGCCTCGCCGGTGATCCTGGCCGGCCTGCGCACCTCACTGGTCTTCGCCGTCGGGGTCGCCACCATCGCGACCTTCATCAACGCCGGCGGTCTCGGGGACATGATCGTCAACGGCCTCAAGCTCCAGCGGTATCCCGTGCTCATCGTCGGGTCCTGCCTGGTGGCCGCCATCGCGATCCTCATCGACTGGCTCGCCGGTCTCGTCGAGGAGGTCGCGCGCCCGCGCGGCCTCTGAGATCCCGCACCACCTCGTCGTGGCGGCCCCGTGCCGCCTCGGCTGCTCCGTCCCGCCCACCCTGAAGGAACATGATGAAGAAGATCGTTACCGCCCTCCTCGGACTCACCATGCTCGCGTCGACCGCGGCGTGCGGCGGAGGGAGCTCCAGCTCCGGGAGCGCCGGCCAGGAGCTCAAGGGCCTGACCGGCACCATCGGCTCCAAGGACTTCTCCGAGCAGTACATCCTCGCCTACATGACGGGCGACCTGCTCAACGCCCACGGCGCCGACGTCGACGTCAACACCAAGCTCGTCGGCTCGGCCAACACCCGCCAGGCCCTGACGAACGGTGACTTCATCGGCTACTGGGAGTACACCGGCACCGCGTGGATCACGTACCTGAAGAACACCAAGCCGATCACCGACCCGCAGAAGCAGTTCGACGCGGTCAAGGCTGCCGACGCCAAGAACGGCATCGCCTGGATCGACCCCGCGCCGTTCAACAACACCTACGCCTTCGCGGTCCGCTCCGACAAGGCCCAGCAGCTCGGCGTGAAGTCGCTCAGCGACGTCTCCAAGCTGCCCGCCGCCGACCAGACCTTCTGCATCGAGAGCGAGTTCAGCACCCGCGACGACGGCTGGCCCGGCGTCAAGAAGGCCTACGACATCAACGTCCCGGCCAGCAACGTCAAGCTCCTCGACACCGGCGTCATCTACACCGCCACCCAGAAGGGCAAGGACTGCAACTTCGGCGAGGTGTTCTCCACCGACGGCCGCATCAAGGCCCTCAACCTCACGGTGATGGACGACGACAAGCACTTCTTCCCGGTCTACCAGGGTGCGCTGACGATGAAGGCCGACATCGTCAAGAAGTACCCCGCGATCAAGGACATCGTCGCCAAGCTCTCCCCGCTGCTCACCACCGAGCAGATGCAGGAGCTCAACGCCAAGGCGGACGTCGACGGCCTGGACCCCCAGGACATCGCCCACGACTTCCTCGCCCAGCACGGACTCCTCAAGTGAGCGACCCCGTCTACCAGGTCGGCGAGTCCTTCATCGGCTCCGGCGCCAACGCCGCCCACATCAACACCGTCCTCGGAAGCCGGCTCGGGCCGGTGGGGACGGCGTGGGCGACGGCCCTGGCCACCCCCAGCCCCGGTCATGTCCCGTTCATGGCCGTGCTGCAGCCCGGCGTACCGGTGAAGCCGCCGACGCTCTTCGTCACCAAGGCGGCGCCGGAGGGCGACGAGCACGGCCTGATGATCTGGGGCCCGGCGCAGGCCGGTGTCGCCGGCGGCGTCGCCGACGCTCTGGCCGAGGGCACCCTGGAGGGTCTCGACCTCGACCAGATGGTGCTGATCTGCGCGGTGTGGGTGAACCCCTCGGCGAACGACGCGGAGGAGGTCTACCGCAACAACCGGGAGGCCACCGCCACGGCACTGCGCAACGGCGTGCACGGTCTGCCCGCCGTCCAGGACGTCCGCGACGCCCGCGACGGCGTCCACAACCCCTTCTACACACCCGCCGGCTGACCGCCGGTGCCCTCCGTCCTCGAAGGAACATCCCTCAGATGCAGCACAGCCTGACCGCCACGCCGACCCGCGTCGGCTTCATCGGACTCGGCAGCATGGGCTCGGGCATGACCCGCAACCTGCTGGCGTCCGGGTTCGAGCTCGTGGTCCACGACACCCGGCCCGAGGTCCTCGAGGAGTACGCCGCGCTGGGCGCCGAGATCGCCGACTCCGCCGCCGCGGTCGCCGCGGCCACCGGCACCGTCATCACGATGCTGCCGACCCCGGCGATCGTGAACGACGTCGTCAACGGGCCGGCCGGCATCCTCGCCGGCCTGCCCCACGGCGGCACCTGGATCGACATGTCCACCTCGGTGCCCGCCGTCGCCGACGACGTCCGCCGCCGCACCGCCGACCGGGGCATCGTCGTGCTCGACGCCCCGGTCAGCGGGATGGCGGTCGGTGCCGCCACCGGTCGCCTGCAGATCTTCATCGGCGGCGACGCCGACCAGGTCGCCCGGCTCCGGCCGGTGTTCGAGGCGATGGGCGACCCCGAGCGGATCCTGCACGTGGGTCCGCACGGGGCCGGCTACGCGGTCAAGCTGATGATCAACCAGCTGTGGTTCTCCCACCTCGTCGCCACGGCGGAGGTGCTCGCAGTCGGGGTCAAGGCCGGCGTCGAGCTCGGGGTGCTGCGCGACGCGCTCATCGCCAGCCCGGCCAACAGCAACTTCCTCGAGCGCGACGTGCTCTCGATCCTCGAGCACGGCGACTACGACGAGGGGTTCGCGATCGCCCTCGCCTGCAAGGACCTCGGGCTCTCCACCGACCTCGCCGCCGCCGTGGGGATGCCGGTCGAGGTCTCGGCGGTCGTCGAGCAGGTCTACCGGCGGGCACGTGCCACCTACGGCGACCGCGCCGGGGAGATGACCCCGTTCCACCTCTACGAGGACCTGCTCGGCTCCACCCTGCGGCTGCCGGCTGCCACCCCCCAGGCGCTCCCGGCATGAGCGCCGACGTACTCCCCGACGCGGTGAGCGCCCTCCTCGCCCAGGTCCCCACCGGCCTCCACATCGACGGCGCCTGGGTCGAGGCCGAGGGTGGACGCCGCTTCGACGTCCACGACCCGGCCACCGGTCGCGTGCTCGCCACGGTCGCCGACGCCTCGGCCGCCGACGGACTCCGTGCCCTCGACGCGGCGGACCGCGCCCAGCGCTCCTGGGCCCGTACGCCGGCCCGCGCCCGCGCCGAGATCCTGCGCCGTGGCTTCGAGCTGGTGACCGCGCGTGCCGACGACTTCGCCCGGCTGATCACGCTGGAGATGGGCAAGCCGCTGGCCGAGAGCCGGGGCGAGGTCGCCTACGGCGCGGAGTTCCTGCGCTGGTTCAGCGAGGAGGCGCCGCGCATCTCCGGTCGCTACGCCACCGCACCCGACGGCGCCAACCGGCTGCTCGTCCGCAAGCGGCCCGTCGGCCCCTGCCTGCTGATCACGCCGTGGAACTTCCCGATCGCGATGGCGACCCGCAAGGTCGCCCCCGCCATCGCGGCGGGCTGCACGATGGTGCTCAAGCCTGCGGACCTCACGCCGCTCACCGCGCTGCTGTTCACCGCGGTGATGGAGGAGGCCGGCCTCCCGCCGGGCGTCCTCAACGTCGTCACCACCACCGACCCCGGCGCGATCAGCGGCCCGCTGCTCGCCGACAGCCGGCTCCGCAAGCTCTCCTTCACCGGGTCGACCGCCGTCGGCCGACGGCGGATGGCCGCGGCGTCGGACCAGGTCCTCAAGGTGTCGATGGAGCTCGGCGGCAACGCGCCGCTCATCGTCTGCGCAGACGCCGACGTCGACGAGGCGGTCGAGGGCGCCGTGATCGCGAAGATGCGCAACGGCGGCGAGGCTTGCGTCGCCGCCAACCGGATGCTCGTGCACGCCTCGGTCGCGGAGGAGTTCACCACCAAGCTCACCGCCCGCATGCGGTCGTTCGTGATGGGCCCCGGCTCCGAGGACGGCACCACGCTCGGTCCGCTCGTCGCCGAGCGCTTCCGCGACAAGGTCGCCGGCCTGGTCGACGGCGCGGTGGCCTCGGGGGCGCGGGTGCTCACCGGGGGAGCGGTGGCCGACGGAGCGGGGTGGTTCTACCCGCCGACCGTGCTCACCGACGTGCGACCCGACATGGAGATCACCCGCGAGGAGATCTTCGGGCCGGTCGCCCCGGTCATGGTCTTCGACGACGAGGCTGAGGCGGTGCGCTCGGCGAACAGCTGCGAGTACGGCCTGGTCGCGTTCGTCTTCACCCGCGACCTCGACCGGGCGCTGCGGCTGTCCGAGGAGCTGGAGTCGGGCATGATCGGCATCAACACCGGCGTGGTGTCCAACCCGGCGGCGCCGTTCGGCGGCGTCAAGGCCTCCGGGCTCGGCCGCGAGGGCGGCGCGGAGGGCATCGAGGAGTACCTCGAGACCGTGTACGTCGGCATCCGCGACCCCTACGCCACCGCGGCGGTGTCGGAATGAGCACCAGTGCCGTGGAGGGCTTCGGGCTCGACCACTTCTCCCTGGCCGGCAAGCGGGCGATCGTCACCGGCGGCAACACCGGCCTGGGCCACGCCTTCTCGGTCGCCCTGGCCGCCGCCGGCGCCGACGTCTTCGCCCCGAGCATCACCCACGACGACGGCGCCACGAAGGCCGCCGTCACCGGGCGTGGGCGTCGCTACGCGAGCATGCAGGTCGACCTCACCGAGCCCGGGGCGCCGGCCGCCGCCGTGCAGCGCTGCGTCGAGGAGCTCGGCGGCGTGGACATCCTGGTGAACTCCGCCGGGATCTGCCTGCTCGCCGACGTGGCCGACTTCGACCGGTCCCAGTGGGACCCGATGATCGCGGTCAACCTCACCGCTGCCTTCGAGATCGCCCACGCCGCGGCCACCCGGATGGTGGCCCAGGGCGGCGGCAAGATCGTCAACATCGCCTCGCTGTTCTCCTTCCTGGGTGGCCAGCAGTCGCCGGCCTACGCCGCAACCAAGGCGGGCATCGTGGGCTTCACCAAGGCCTACTGCGACGAGCTGGGCGCCGCGAACGTCCAGGTCAACGCGATCGCCCCGGGCTACTTCGCCACCGCGATCACCACCGCCACCCGCGGTGACGACGAGGCCAACCGGCGCATCGTCGAGCACATCCCGGCCGGCCGGTGGGGCGATCCCGCCGACCTGATGGGGGCGCTGGTCTTCCTCGCCTCGCCGGCCTCGGACTACGTCAACGGCCACGTCCTCGTGGTCGACGGCGGCTACCTCGTCCGCTGACCCCTCCTGCCCTCACCACCACCGAAGGACTTCCCACCATGGTCGCCTCCCGCTCCACCCTCACCCGCGACGAGATCGCCGCGGCCGTCACCGACCTCCTCGGTGCCGAGCAGGTGGACACCGACCCCGAGCACCTGCGCGCCAGCAGCGTCGACCGCTTCCGCAAGTACACCGCCGTGCACGGCATCTTCGACGGGCCCTTCCCCGCGGTGATCGCCTACCCGACCTCGACCGAGCAGGTGGCGGCGGTGCTCGAGCTGGCCGACCGGGAGCGGATCGCGGTGGTGCCGCGCACCGGCGGGACCAGCACCGAGGGCGGCCTGGAGACGGTCGTGGAGGACGCGATCGTGCTCGACGGGTCGCGGATGGACGCGGTCCTCGCGGTGAACGCCGAGGACATGATGGTCACGGTGCAGTGCGGCGTACCGCTGCAGCGGCTGGAGGACCAGCTGCGCGAGCAGGGCCTCACCACCGGTCACTCCCCGCAGTCCAAGCCGATCGCGCAGATGGGCGGGCTGGTCGCCACCCGCTCGATCGGCCAGTTCTCCACGCTGTACGGCGCGATCGAGGACATGGTCGTCGGGCTGGAGGCCGTCCTGCCCGGCGGGCGCGTCGTTCGGATCAAGAACGTCCCCCGCCGTGCGGCCGGCCCCGACATCCGCCACATCGTGATCGGCAACGAGGGCGCGCTCGCCTTCATCACCGAGGTAACCGTCAAGGTCTTCCGGTTCTACCCCGACACCGCCCGCTATCACGGCTTCCTCGTGCCCGCCTTCGCCGACGGCGTGCGGATCCTCCGCGAGGTGCTCACCACGGGCTACCGACCCTCGGTCGCCCGGCTGTACTCGCCCGAGGACGCCCGGCAGCACTTCCCGGACCACCCGATGGACCAGAACCTCGTGGTGCTATCGGCCGAGGGACCCAAGCCGCTGGTCGAGGCGACCTCGGGCGCGATCGAGGAGGCGGCCGCCGCCGTCGCGCACACGCCGGTCCCCGAGGAGCGGATCCGCGCCTGGTTCGAGCGCCTCAACTGGGGGCAGGACAAGATCGACGCCGAGAAGGCGTCGATGCTCACCACCGCCCACCTCGGCTACACCACCGAGGTCTCGGTCGACTGGTCCCGGACGGCGGAGCTCTACGACGCCGTGATGACGCGGATCCGGGAGACCTTCCCGCGTGCCGCGGACCTGACCCTGCTCGGTGCGCACTCCTCGCACTCCTACCAGACCGGCACGAACCTCTACTTCGTCTACGACTACGAGATCCGGTGCGAGCCGCGCGAGGAGATCGAGGAGTACCACGTGCCCCTCAACGCGATCATCGTCGAGGAGGCGCTGCGGGTGGGCGGGTCGATGGTCCACCACCACGGCGTCGGGAAGTACCGCACCCCGTGGGTGCAGGAGGAGCACGGCAGCGCCTACTACCTGCTCTCGCAGCTCAAGCGGGCCTTCGACCCGCACGGCGTGATGAACCCGGGCTCGGTCTACCCGATCGACGCCGAGGGGCTGCCCGTGCTCGCGGGGGACGACGGGCGGTGACCGAGCTGTTCCTGGCGATCGACGGGGGCTCGCAGAGCACCAAGGTGTCGGTCGTCGACGAGCTCGGTGCGGTGCACGCCGCGGCGTCGGTGCCGCTGCGGCCCTACGAGCTCGGGCCGCACGGACGCGCGGTGCACCCCGACGACGACCTCTGGGACACCCTGGTTGCCGCGACTCGCGCAGCGCTCGGAGCGTTCACCGACCGCGGCGGCGACCTCCGGCAGGTCGTCGCCGTGGGCCTCTGCGGCATCCGCTTCTGCCGGGCGTTGCTCGGCGAGGACGGCCGCCTGGTCGAGCCGGTGCTCAGCTGGATGGACGCGCGGGTGTCCCAGCCGCTCGGCGCGGTCGCACCGGAGGTCGCATCGGTGGTGAGCGCCGGCGGCTATCTCGCCGTCCGGATGACCGGGCGGCGGCGCGACAGCGCTGCGAGCTACCAGGGCATGTGGCCCCTCGACCCGATCGCCCGCCAGTGGTCGGCGTCCCCCGACGAGCTCGCTCGCACGGGGATGCCGCTCGAGCTCCTGCCCGAGCTCGTCGACCCGGGCGGCCTCCTCGGCGAGGTGCTTCCGGAGGTGACCGCGGAGACCGGCATCCCCGCAGGCCTGCCGGTGTACGCCACCGGCAACGACAAGGCCGTCGAGGCCCTCGGCTCCGGGCTCGTCGAGGGCGGCTCCGTGCTGCTGTCGCTGGGCACCTACATCGCCGCGATGACGGTCGGGGACGAGCTCGTCGAGGGCGACGACCGGTTCTGGGTCAACGCCGCGGCGGTGCCCGGGCGCTATCTCTACGAGAGCGGCGGCATCCGGCGCGGCATGTGGACGGTCAGCTGGCTCCGGCAGCTGGTCACGGCCGCCCGCCCCGACGACACCGACCCGGCCTCGGTGCAGGCGTGGCTGGAGGCCGGCGCGACAGGAGTGCCGCCCGGCTGCGGAGGGCTCTACACCGTCCCCGACTGGCTCGCGCCCGGCCACGCGCCGTACCGCCGGGGCGCCATCCTGGGTCTCGACGGGTCTCATCAGGCGCCGCACCTCTACCGCTCGGTGCTCGAGGGCATCCTCCTGACGATGCACGGCCACACGGTCGCGATGGAGGCGGCGCTGGAGCTTGCGCCGGCGCGCCTGGTGCTCTCCGGCGGCGGATCCCGGTCGGCCCTGATGAGCCAGATCGCCGCGGACGTGTTCGGCCGGATCGTCGAGCGCTCGGCGGTCGCCGATGCCGCCGGCCTGGGCTCGGCGATCTGCGCGGCCGTCGGGCACGGCACCTACGCCGACTTCCCGGCCGCCGTGCGCGCCATGGTGCGCCCCGGGACGGAGATCCATCCCGACGAGCAGGCGGTGAAGCTGTACGCCGACGTCGTGGCGTCCTATGCCGGGATCACCTCCTACACCGATCCGCTGTTCCGGTTCCTCCAGGGCTGACGCGACGCGATCTCCGGCCCCGTCACTCCCCGCGCCGTCCGTCGGCCTTCTCCCGCTGCCGGGGCGTGGCATGCAGGTAGCGCACCACCGCGAGGACCCGCCGGTTGCTGTCCGAGCCGGGCGGGAGGCCGAGCTTGGTGAACACCGAGCTCACCACCGGCTCGACGGTCTTGATGCTCAGATGCAGGCGCTCGGCGATGGCCTGGTTGGAGAAGCCCTGAGCCATCAGGTCGAGTATCTCGTTCTCCCGGGGGGTGAGGCCGTCGAGGTGACCGGCCTCGGTCTCCTGCTCGATGACGCGGGCCAGGCTCATCCGCTGCAGCGACCACCCGGCGGCGAGCGGGATGAGCGTGGCGACAAGTAGGCCGGGGCGCGGCGTCCCGGCGACCGCGAGGCCGGTCAGCAGGGCGACGGCCGAGCCCGCGACGACGGCGAGCATCACCGCGAGCTGCCGGCGCACCACGTCGTCGGACGCCCGCCAGCGACCCACCACCGCGACCACCCAGACCAGCTGGAGGACGACATAGAGCGGATGGGCCACCACGCGCCACACCGACCCGGCGGCGTCGGCGCCCGGCAGGGTGAACGGGGGAGGCGTCAGCACCGCGGCGGCGCCGTACTCCACCGGCCATAGCGCCGAGAGCAGCGAGCACCCGGCCGCGACCGCGAGCAGGCCGATGCCCAGGCGCTGCCAGCCGATCGAGAGGACCCGGCCCTCGGGGAAGCAGAGCACGCACCAGGTGAGCGCGGCGAGGGTGAGCGCCAGCGGCCACACCCCGAGCCACCCCCACCAGGCGTCGTGGGCCGAGGCCGACCCCTGACCGATCTGCCGGCCGAGGAAGACCACCGCCTCCAGCGCGCCGGCGAGGAGGAACAGCCGGCCCTCGCGGTGCCCCGGCCGCTCCACGAGCAGCGCCGCCCCGACCAGGCCGAAGCTGGTGGCGAGCAGGCCGTTGTGCAGGTTGCCGACCGCCAGGCCGCGGGCGAGGCCGACCCCCACGAGGCCGACGACCAGGCACAGGGCGAGGAGCGGAGCGAGCGCCCCGGCGTGAGGACGCCGCATGCCGAGAAGCGTGCCATCTCCCGGGCGCGGGGGAGGGCAGGGTTTTCCCTGGAGTTCGGGTTCGAGGGGTTCCCCCGCTGCCGGAGCGCTCCCGCCGGCGCGACGGTGGTGGGGTCCGGCTCGACCCTCCTCCTCATCGGGAGCTCCCATGCGACCCACCTTCGCCACCCCGGCCTCGACCCTCCTGAACGCCTCACTGGTTATCGGGCCGGTCGCCTACCTGCTTCTCGACGCCACCTACGCCACCCGCGGCTGGTGGGACGCCCAGGCCGGCGCCCTCCACGTCGTCGTGGCCGCGGTGTACGGCCTCACGGCGCTGCGGCTCGTCACCCTCACCTCCGGACGGCTGCAGGCGGTCCTGCTGGTGGTCGCCCTGCTCGGCGTCGTCGGCGACGCGGGTGTGGGGGACGACGCGCTCCACGTCGGGCTCGGCGGCAACGACCTCTTCCTGGAGGCCGGGCCGGCGAACCTGTTCAAGACGCTCGGCTTCTTCTTCCCGCTCACCCTCCTGCTCGGGGCGTTCGGGCTCCGGGCGCGTGTGCCCGCTCGGGTGGTCGGCCTGCTGGTGGCCGGCGCCGTGCTGTTCCCCGTCGCCCACGTGCAGAACATCTCCTGGCTGGCGCTGCTGGGCGACACGGTGCTGTTGATCGCCCTGGCCTCGGTGTTCGCCCTGCGGCACCGGCTCGACGCTCCGCCGACCGACGAGCGGGCCGGGTACGCCGCCGGAGCGGCGCCGGTGCTCGCCGGGCTCGACGAGGGCTGAGCCGGTCTCAGGCGCCCGGGACGACGAGGCCGACCTCGTAGGCGAGGATCACCACCTGCACCCGGTCACGCAGCCCCAGCTTGGTCAGGATGCGGTTCACGTGCGTCTTCACCGTCGTCTCGGAGAGGAACAACGACGCCGCGATCTCGGCGTTGCTCAGGCCCCGAGCCGTGATGGGTGAGCGCACCCGTACTCATCGTCCTCGGCCTGTTCGAGACCAACATCGAGACGAGCAAGCCCGACGCCGCCATCACCGCCTGGCTGGCGAGCCACGGCAACGGCACCTGGCTGGCGCACGCCTCGGCCACCGCCCTGGGAGCGGTGCTCCTCATCGTCCGGTCAGGCGCTGCCCGACCGGCTCGGCCGGGCGTCACCAGCATCGTGCTCGCGGTGGTCGTCCTGGCGTCGGCGTTCCTGGCCCCGTTGATGGCCTTCGTGCTGTGGCTGCTGCTCACCGGTGCGGCGCTGGGCTCCCGTCGGCGGGTGGCTCGTACGGCGCCGCTGCTGGCCGGCGCCTGACGTACCGCCGGGTCTGCAGGACATCGGGCGCCTGCGCTGCGAGGGTGGGCGCATGCGGTCCACGTGCTCCCTCTATGTCGACGCCGGGTACCTCCTCGCGGCCGCGGCGACGCGGGTCGCGGGGACCTCCCTGCGCAGCAGCATCCACGTCGACTACGGCGCGCTGGTGGAGTCGTTGGTCGGGGAGGCCGAGAAGCAGTCGGGTCTGCCGCTGCTGCGGGTGCACTGGTACGACTCCGCCCGCGAGGCCGTCCCCGACGCCCAGCAGATCCGGATCGGCGAGCTGCGCAAGGTCAAGCTGCGGCTCGGGCGCTTCGGCCGGGAGGGGGAGCAGAAGGGCGTCGACCTGCGGATCGGCCTCGACCTGGTCACCCATGCGCGCAACAGCGCGGCGGACGTCTTCTTCCTCGTCTCCGGCGACGACGACCTGACCGAGGCCGTGGAGGAGGCCCAGGGTCACGGGGTGGAGGTCATCGTGCTCGCTGTTCCCGACGCCGGGGACAAGCCGCACGGCGTCAGTCGTCACCTGCTGCGTGCCGCCGACGACCTCGACCTGCTGGCCGGGTCAGCGATCGACCGCGCGGTCATCCGCGTCGAGGTGCCGCGACACAGCGAGCCGGTCCCCGCCTCTCCGGCCGCGCCGAAGCCGGTCCCCGCCGCCGCGGGCAGCGTCGGCGGCAACGGCACCGCCCACAGCACAACGGGCAGCGCGTCCCCGCGACCCACGCCCATCGACGTCGCCGCTGCCGCTCGACGGGTCCCCGTCGCACCACCGGCCGCTCCCGCGGCCGTACTGGCCTATCAGGGCGCGACGGGCGGCACGTCGCTGGTGATGCCGGGCTACGAGGACCCGGCCCAGTACGACGAGGAGATCGACGCCGTCGTGGCGAAGGTGCTCGCCGCCTTCCGCAAGAGCGCGACGGTCGAGGAGTCCGCGGCGCTGGCCAAGCGGAAGCCGTCCGTCCCGCGCGACCTCGACCGGGCGCTGCTCATCGACCTGTCCGACGCCCTGGGGATCTACGACCTGACCGACGCCATCCGCTACCGCCTCCGCGACCGGTTCTGGCTGCAGTGCGACTGAGCGGCGTCGTCCGACACGCGTCGCACAGACGGCTTGGTGGCCTTACCTATTGATGTTAGGTTTCTCCCGTCAGGACGTAGGGAGGAGGGCCATGCCACGGACCGGGCTCACGACGGCGCGGGTCACGGGCGCCGCTGCCGACCTCGCCGACGAGGTCGGCCTGGAGCACGTCACCCTGGCCGCGCTGGCCAAGCGGTTCGGGGTCGCGACCCCCAGTCTCTACAGCCATGTCCGCAGCCATGCCGACGTCCGCACCCGGGTGGCGCTGCTAGCGTTGGAGGAGACCGCCGACATGGTCGCCGCGGCACTCGCGGGCGTCAGCGGTCGCGACGCCCTGGCCGCGATCGGCGGCGTGTGGCGCGCCTATGCCCGCGAGCACCCGGGACGCTACGCGGCGACCCGGACCCCGCTCGACGCCCCGGCGGCCGCGAGCAGCGCCGGAGCGCGGCACGTCGAGCTGAGCCGGGCGGCGCTGCGCGGCTACCGCCTCTCCGAGGCCGACCAGACCCACGCCGTACGCCTCCTCGGGGCGCTGTTCCACGGCTACGCCACCCTCGACGCCGCCGGCGCCTTCAGCCACACCGGCCCGGGGGCGCCGACGTCCGAGGAGTCCTGGGAGCGCGTGCTCGACGGGCTCCACGCCACCTTGACCTCCTGGGAGGACCGATGATCGACCCGACCCTCGTCCGCGGCGCGCTCGAGCTGGAGCGCACCGAGCGCGACGGGCTGCAGGTGCACCGCCTGCCTGCCGGGGCCCGGGAGCAGACCGACGACCCGCAGCTCCGCCTGGTCGAGACCCAGCCGGCCGGGGTTCGGCTCGCGCTGCGCACGACGGCCACCCGCCTCGAGCTCGACGTACTGCCCACCAAGCGGCGCTACGTCGGTGCGCCGTCGCGCCCCGACGGCTGGTACGACGTGCTGGTCGGCGGCGAGCTCGTGCAGCGGCTCCAGGCGCCGGGCGGCAACGTGCTCGACGTCGACATGATGACCGGCGCCAGCACCCTCACGCCGGGTGAGCCGACCACCCTGGTGATCCCGCTCGACCCGACCGGCGAGGGGCGTGAGAGAGACGTCGAGATCTGGCTGCCGCACGACGAGCAGACCGAGCTCGTCGATCTCCGCGCCGACGCACCGGTGGCGCCCCTGGTCGAGGACCGGCCCCGGTGGGTGCACCACGGCAGCTCGATCAGCCACGGGTCCAACGCCGTCCACCCCACCGAGCCCTGGCCGGTGGTGGCCGCACGGCTCGCCGGCCTCGACCTGGTCAACCTCGGATTCGGCGGCAGCGCCCTGCTCGACCCGTTCGTCGCCCGCACCATCCGCGACACCGCAGCCGACCTGATCAGCCTCAAGATCGGGATCAACCTGGTCAACCAGGACCTGCTCCGCCGGCGTGCCCTCGGGCCGGCCGTGCACGGGTGGCTGGACACCATCCGCGACGGCCACCCGACGACACCGATCCGGCTGATCTCCCCGATCCACTGCGCGATCCACGAGTCGGTGCCGGGACCGACGGTCCCCGACATGGCGGCGCTGGGCGAAGGTCGCGTCGCGTTCCTGGCCGGTGGCGATCCCGACCAGGTCGCCCGAGGTGCGCTGACGCTCGCGGTCGTGCGCGAGGTGCTCGCCGAGGTGGTCGCCGGCCGGGACGACCCGCACCTGACGTACGTCGACGGGCTCGATCTCTACGGTGCCCAGGACGAGCAGCGGCTGCCGCTTCCCGACAACCTCCATCCCGACTCCGCGACCCACCGGCTGATCGGAGAGCGGTTCGCCGCGCTGGGGGAGTGGGCGTGACGCTCGCCCAGCCGGGAGGTTCCGACGCACCGGGGAGGACCCGTCACCGGCGCCGGCGACGGGGCGGCCCACCCACGGTGCTCCTCGCGCTGCTCGCGGCGGTGCTGGGGTGCTCCGCCGCGGGCAGCAGTCAGGGGCGGCCGGACGCCGGCCCGGCAGCGAGCACGGACGCCGGCTGCCGCCGGCACGACGTACTGGCTGCGCCACTCGCGCGGCTCGAGCGGCACCAGAACGCAGTCGTCGGTGTTTACGCCGTGGACACCGGCACCGGCCAGGAGCTGGCCTACCGGGCCGACCGCCGGTTCGCGTTCGCCTCGACGCTCAAGGCGATCTCGGCCGGTGTGGTGCTCAGAGACGCGACGCAACGAGAGCTGTCGCGTCGGCTCCGGTGGAGCGCGGCCGAGCTCGTGCCGCATTCTCCTGTCACGGCGCGGCACGTCCGGGACGGACTCACGCTCCGCCAGGTGCTCGCCGCCGCCGTCACGGTGAGCGACAACACCGCCGCCAACCTGCTGCTCGACCTCGTCGGCGGGCCCCGGGCGCTCGACCGGGCCCTGGAGAGCGTCGGCGACGCGACCACGGTGGTGGCACGCCGGGAGCCGGAGCTCAACGACTACCGTCCCGGCGACGTGCGGGACACCACGACCCCTCGGGCGATCGCCACGAGCCTGGCTGCCTTCGCCGTCGGCGACGCACTCGAGGCGCCGGACCGGCGGCTGCTCACCGGGCTGCTGCGGCGCAGCACCACGGGCGCCGACCTGATCAGGGCCGCGGCGCCCTCAACGTGGCGAGTCGGTGACAAGACGGGCACCGCCGCCTATGGCACCCGCAACGACATCGCCGTGCTCACGCCGCCCGGGCGGCCGCCGATCGTGCTGGCCGTCCTGACCCGCCACCGGACGCCGGGCGCAAGGCCCGACGACCGGCTCGTCGCACGCGCGGCACGCGACGCCCTCGCGTCGCTGTGCTCTCACCAGGGGATCGTGCCGGCGTCCTCGAAGTAGCCACCGGTGGGTCCGCCGTCGGGGAGCGTCGCCAGTCGGATCGGCGTGCGTGCCCCGTCCTCGGGTGTCTTCGTGCCCCGGTGGTTGTTGAAGTCGGTGT
This sequence comes from Marmoricola sp., assembly GCA_051954195.1. Lineage (GTDB taxonomy): Bacteria > Actinomycetota > Actinomycetes > Propionibacteriales > Nocardioidaceae > Marmoricola. Next base: position 9,971 of record JBQCHZ010000015.1, on the reverse strand, counting down.
CGACGAACCCCGGGCAGGCGAGGTTGATCAGGATGCCGGTGCCGCGCAGCTCCTTGGCGTACTGCACCGTCACCGCGTTGAGGAAGTTCTTGGAGGGGGAGTAGGCGACGGCGATCGGGCCGACCGCCAGCGGGTCGTCGCTGGCGCTCTGACGGGTCAGCGAGCCGACACCGCTGGAGACGTTCACGATGCGGGGCGACGCCGAGCGGCGCAGGAGGGGCAGGAGCGCGTTGGTGACCCCGATGACGCCGATGACGTTGGTCTCCACCACGGTCCGGACCGTCCCGAGGTCCACCGTCGTCGGCTCCTGCGGCATCCCGCCGCTGATGCCGGCGTTGTTGACGAGCGCGTCCAGCCCGCCGCCCCGTGCGGTGAGCAGCTCCGCGGCGGCGCTCACGCTGGCGTCGTCCGTCACGTCCAGCGGCACAGCGAAGGCGTCGATGCCCTCGGTCTGCAGCTTCTCCACGGCCGTCCGGCCGCGCTCGGCGTCCCGGGCGCCCACGCCGACGCTCCACCCGAGGGCGCCGAGGCCCTTCGCGATCTCGTAGCCGATGCCCTTGTTCGCCCCGGTGACCAGGGCCGTCCTGTTCTCTGTCATGCCTCGATCCTGCGTGCGAGGGGCGCTGGCGTTCCAACACCGTCTGGGTGCCGCTCGATACCTCAGGGGTATCGCCGCTCGGGTAGCGTTGCGGGCGTGGAGGCTCGTGAGCTGCGCTACTTCGTCGCCGTCGCCGAGGAGCAGCACTTCGGGCGCGCTGCCGTGCGACTCGGCATCGCGCAGCCGCCGCTGTCCCGGGCGATCCAACGCCTCGAGCGGCACCTCGGCGGGGCGCTGTTCGAGCGCACCAGCAGGGGCGCTCGGCTGACCTGGGCCGGCGAGGTGCTGCTGACCGAGGCACGGGCCGCCCTGGAGGCGATCGAGGCAGCGGAGCGACGTACGCGGCGGGCGACGGAGGCCCGCCCCGGGATCGTCCTGGCGTCGAAGGCCGGCGCCGCGGCCGAGCTGCTGGCCAAGATCCTCGACCGGTACGACGCCGAGCCCGGGTCGGTGCCGGTCGAGGTGCTGGTGTGCGGCATCGGCGAGCAGGGGCCGCTGCTGCGGACGGGCCGGGCCGACGTGGCGCTGCTGCACCGTCCCTTCGACGGGCTCTCCGGGCTCGACCACGAGGAGCTGCTGACCGAGGGCCAGGTCGCGGTCGTCCCGTCGGGTCACCGACTCGCGGGGCGCCGCGAGCTGACCTTGGCGGACCTGGCCGGCGCCGACATCCCGCCGATGCGGTGGCCGCTCCCCGGAGGTGGCTACGAGCCGGGCGAGGGGCCCGAGGTCCGCGACGGCGTGCAGATGCAGCAGGTGATCGCGCTGGGCCGTGCGTGGACGATCCTGCCCGAGTCCGCGCGTTCCGAGAGACACGAGGGCGTCGCCACCGTGCCGGTCCCGGACGCCCCGCACGTCACCACGGTGATCGCCTGGCCACCGCACAGCACCTCCCGAGCCGTCGCCGACCTGGTGCGTACGGCGACCCACGGCTGAGCCATGCCCGAGCCGCCCTGGTGCGATAGGAGCGCCCTATCGCTCATGCGTCTTGGACGGCCGGGCCGCCGCCCGGTTCGATGAGGGGGGGCGCCCCATCGATGCTCTCCTCGATAGCCGAGACAGCGGCGTCGATGTGAACGAGCTCCTCCTCCGACCGCACGGAGCCACCCCATGACGGCGTCGGCAGTTCTCGGCGAGGCCGTCGAATCCGTCAACGTGGAAGGGCACGCATGAAGCACAGGGAACTGCAGGCGAGCCGGGTCCTGCGGGCACCCCTTCCCGACGTGTACCGCATCCTCGTCGAGCCCTCCGAACAGCTCCGCTGGAACGCGCTCTACCTCGAGGCCGTCGCCGACCCACCCGGAGAGATCCGGACCGGTTCCACGCTGCGAGGTCGCTTCAAGGGCTCTGGTCCTGCCAGCGTGACGTTCTTGGACGTCGTGAAGGATCGACACTTCACCCACCACACCGTCATGAGGCTCCCTCACACGGCGATCCCTCTCGGCCGCTTCGACCACACCTACCGGGTCGAGGAGGCCCCCCGAGGCCGGTAGCTCTCGCGACGATGCCCGGCGCCTGCTCGAACGCGTAGGACCCAGACGTCGACAGACGTCTGGGTCCTACGCGTTGCTGAGGAGTTCGGCGACGGTCCGAGCGAATCGGGCGTCGATCCGGTGGGCACAGCCCACCCGCGCTCAGATGTCGTAGTACTGACTGACTGACCCATGCTGACCTGCGCAAACGTCGAGGATGACCGGCTGTTTGTAACGGATATGTAGCAGGCTATCCCGTATCAGCGGCGTCAGCGGCTGAGCCGGAGCACCTGCGTCAGCCCGCTTCACGCTCGTGCGATGACAACCATCAAAACGACGCCCCAGCGTGGCGACGAACGACCGACATGCGGGCTGTACATCCCGCCGACCGCACCGACGTGGCTAGTGTCTCGTCGCTGGCGGCTTTCCCTGGGAGGCGTGGATGGCGCGGCACATGACGGTGGCTCGCTCATCATCGGCGCGCCGCGAAGCTCCCAACAACTGCCAACTCTCACTCGTCCCGTTCGAGGCCGCCTACGCTCCGGAACTCGCTGGGGGATTGCCCGGTCCAGCGCTTGAAGGCGTGAGAGAAGTTCGTGAGGTCTCCGTAGCCGAGGTCTGCGGCGATCTGGCTGACCGACATCGAGCGGTCGAGTAGCCGCAGGATCGCACGCTCGCGTAGCAACGACTGACGGACGTCACGAAACGTTGTCCCTTCGTCTTTCAGGCGCCGTTTCAGGGTGCTGGGAGACAAGGAAAGCAGTTCCGCCACCTCACGGCCGAGGTGGCGTTCGGGGTCCTGCTCGAGCAAGCGCCTCACACTCTCCGTGACACTGTTGGCGGTGCTGCGTCGATCCAGGGTGCGCCGCAGCTCGTTAATGGCCAAGCGGTAGGCCACCGGGTCGGCGAACCGGCAAGGCGTGTCCAGGATGTCGCCGGGGACGTCCACGAATGACGCGGGCGAGTCGAAGATCAATCTCGCGCCGAAGGCGCTTTCGGGCCGAGGCTGTGACCGGGGTGCCGGCCAGCCCAGCTTGAGCGTCACTGTGGGGAGGGTGCCAGCCAGCATGTCGAGCAGCCGCAGCAGGGCTGAGCCGGCGTACGCGATCACAAAGCAGTCGAGGGAGGGGTCGCCGGTGTGACCGCTCAGGCCCACTGTCAGCCCACGCTCGTTGTGATGGAAGTGGGGGCGCAGAGCGGTTGAGATGACGGGAAGGTAGCCGAGCAACTCGAAGATCTCGGATACCGAACTGGAGCTGACCAGCGGAAGGCTGAGAGGTCCGAACGAGGTCAACTGTGCCTGTTTGGCGAAGGCCACGCCGAGCAGGGTGGCGTTGTCGGTGTCCAGGTCTGGGTAGACCTCCCGGAACCAACGGATGGGCACCTGCACGTTGCGTTCGACCAGCTCCGTCTCGGAAGCGAACTGACGGGCGATGATGCGGCGAAAGTGGGCCACCGAGCCCGCATCCAGCGTATTGCTGTTGAGCAGCTGCACGAATGCCAACGGAGGCACCCCGACCTCGTCGCTCCTCATGCAATCGACCTCTGATCCAAAATCACAACCTTATGACTCTGGTGACCATAGCCCCATGCATGGGGCTGGCCAACACTGGAAGGACGTTTCAGTGAGGAGATGGTCAACATGGCAGCTGTCAATTTCGTGTCGCACGACGGCGAGAAGCACGAGGCGCCGCTCGAAGAGGGCCAGTCGCTCATGCAGGTCGCGGTGGACAACGGGATTCCCGGCATTGACGGCGACTGCGGTGGCGAGGCCGCCTGCGGCACCTGCCACGTGGTCGTCGACGAACAGTGGGCCGACACGGTGGGTGGGTCCGGCCCGGTCGAGGAGGAGATGTTGTCGATGACCCCCGAGCGTCAGCCGACATCTCGGCTCTCGTGCCAGATGAACGTGACCGACGGATGGGACGGGCTCACCGTCCACCTGCCCGAGTTCCAGATGTGATTGAGGAGAAGGTGGACCGTTGATGTTCAACGTTGCAGAAGAAATTGGTGAGAAGGTCAAGTCGGTCGTCCCGATGGAGTTGCAGATCCGCGGGGCTCATCTCTACGACAAGACCCGTCGCTTCGTGACTCGGACCGATGGGCAGAAGATCTTCGTCGAGCGGCCGATCCCGCCGGTGGACGAGGTCGAGCTCGCCGACATCGACCTGAGCAATCCCTTTCTGTATCGGCAGGGCCGGTGGCAGTCCTACTTCGAGCGGGTGCGCAACGAGGCGCCCGTGCACTACCAGGCCAACAGCCCCTTCGGACCGTTCTGGTCGATCACCCGCCACGCCGACATCATCGCCGTCGACAAGAACCACGAGGCCTTCTCCGCCGAGCCCTTCATCATCATCGGCGAGCCGCCGCGGTTCATGGACATCGCCATGTTCATCGCCATGGACCCGCCGCGACACGACCGACAGCGGGCGGCAGTTCAGGGAGTTGTCGCGCCCAAGAACTTGCGCGAGATGGAAGGCCTGATCCGGTCCCGCGTCAAGGAGGTGCTGGACGAGCTTCCCGTCGACCAACCCTTCAACTGGGTCGACCGGGTCTCCATCGAACTCACGGCGCGCATGCTGGCCACACTGCTCGACTTCCCCTACGAGCAGCGACACAAGCTCGTCGAGTGGTCGGACCTGGCGACCTCGATGGAGCAGGCGAACGGAGGACCTTCGGACAACGACGAGGTCTTCCGCGGCATGGTTGACATGGCGCGCGGTCTCAGCGCGCTGTGGCACGACAAGAAGACTCGCCTCGCCGCAGGGGAGGAGCCGGGCTTCGACCTCATCACCATGCTGCAGAGCAACGAGGACACCAAGGACCTCATCGACCGTCCGATGGAGTTCTTGGGCAACCTGACCTTGCTCATCGTCGGGGGCAACGACACCACGCGAAACTCGATGAGTGGCGGCGTGCTGGCTCTGAACCAGTTCCCCGACCAGTTCGAGAAACTGAAGGCGAACCCCGACCTCATCCCGAACATGGTCTCGGAGATCATCCGGTGGCAGACCCCCCTGGCCTACATGCGCCGGATCGCCAAGAAGGACACCGTCCTCAACGGACAGTTCATCCGCAAGGGCGACAAGCTCGTCATGTGGTACGCCTCGGGCAACCGCGACGAGAGGGTCTTCGATCGTCCCGACGAACTGGTCATCGACCGCAAGAACGCCCGCAACCACATCGCGTTCGGCTTCGGCGTGCATCGATGCATGGGCAACCGCCTGGCCGAGATGCAACTGCGGATCCTGTGGGAGGAACTGCTGACCCGCTTCGAGAAGATCGAGGTCGTCGACGAACCCGAGTACGTCCAGTCCAACTTCGTCCGAGGAATCAGCAAGCTCACGGTGCGCCTGACCCCGAAGACCCCAGCATGACGCAGGGGACCGCGCTCGTCGTCGGAGCCAGTCACGCCGGCGCGCAGGTGGTAGCGGGCTTGCGTCAGCAAGGGTGGTCCGGGCGAGTCGTCCTCATCGGCGACGAGGCGGTCCTTCCGTACCACCGGCCGCCGCTGTCCAAGGCCTACCTGTCGGGAAAGAGCGGCCTCGCCGAGCTGGCGATCCGCAAGCCGCACTTTTACGCGAAGCAGGAGATCGAGCTGCTCGATGCCCGCGTGGAGTCGATCGAGCGAGCAGAGCGCCGGCTCGTGATGGCCGATGGCGACAGCTTGTCCTACGACAAGCTCGCGCTGTGCACTGGCGGGCGAGCCCGGCTGCTTCCGGTCCCGGGAGCCGATCTCCCGGGAGTCCACTACCTGCGCACCTTTGCCGACGTGGAGCAGATCCGGGAGTCGGCGCAGCCGGGCAGACATGCGGTGATCGTCGGCGGCGGCTACATCGGCTTGGAGACCGCAGCGTCCCTCCTTGCACTGGGTTTGGACGTCACCGTCCTTGAGGCCGCCGAGCGGGTGCTCATGCGGGTCACGGCGCCTGAGGTGTCAGCCTTCTACGAGCGGATCCACCGCGAGGCGGGTGTCACGATCCGCACCGGCGCCCTGGTCGAGGCCATGACAGGCGAAGCTCGCGTCCGTGAGGTCCAGCTCGCCGGCGGGGAGCGGCTTCCAGCCGACCTCGTGGTCATCGGCGTGGGGATCGAGCCCAACACCGAACTAGCAGCCGCCGCAGGCCTTCTCGTCGACGACGGCGTCGTCATCGACGACCACGCCCGCACCAACGACCCCGACATCGTCGCTGCAGGCGACTGCACCAGCCACTGGATGACACGCTACGGGCGCAGGATCCGGCTGGAGTCGGTGCCCAACGCCAGCGAGCAGGCGAAAGCCGCAGCGGCGACGATGTGCGGCAAGGAGAAGACCATCACCGCGCTGCCGTGGTTCTGGTCCGACCAGTACGACCTCAAGCTCCAGATCGCCGGCCTGAGCACCGGGTACGACGAGATCCTGCTCAGCGGCGACCCGACTCAAGACCGCGACTTCACCTGCTTCTACCTGCGTGAGCAGAAACTGATCGCGGCCGACTGTGTCAACCGACCGCGCGACTTCATGCGAAGCAAGCAGAAGATCGCCCAGGGGCTCGAGGCCGATCGCGCCGAGCTGTTGCAGATCGCAGCCGACTGATCTCGTCTGCTCCGCTGAGGCGGCGCCGCCACTCCCGACTCACTCATGCTTCCGACCTCGCTCCCCACCTCACGTGAAGGAGAACCGATGCAGAGCACGACGGTGAGCGTCGCGCTGACCACGGCCGCGATCGTGCGGCATGAAGCAGCCATCCGCTGTCCGGAGCTGACCGCGTGAGCAGGGTGTTGCTGGACTATCCCCACCGCCGTGCCGGTCATTGCGGGTCGGGCGCGCTGCGCGACCTGGTCGAATGGGCAGGCCTCGGGTGGAACGGCCCGCCCCATGAAGGACTTGTCTTCGCCCTCGGAGGTGGGCTGGGCTTCAGCTACCTTCGTGTCCCCGGAATAGTGCCGCCCATCTACCTGGTGGGCAGGGGAGGCGACCTGGAGCTCGACCTGCTTCGCCGACTGGGCGCTGCCGTCGAGTTCAAGCAGTCCGATGACCCCATCCTCGGGTGGCAGTGGGTTGTCGACGAGCTCGACGACGGCAGACCCGTCATGGTGTGGGCAGACATCGCCAAGCTGCCCTACCTGCGCGTGCGACTCCAGATGAGCCGCCACGACATCGTCGTGATCGGCTACGACGACGACACCGGCACCGCGTTCGTTGCCGACAACGACCGAGAGAACATCCAGGAAGTGCCCTACGAAGCACTCGCGGATGCCCGCAGCTCAACCGCATTCCCGGTCCCGACCCGGCACGCCACCTTCGCGGTCCGCTGGCCAGACAGCCTGCCGGATCTGACAGGAATCGCCGCGGAAGCGTTCGCGGCGTCCACCACCTCCATGATCACCGGAGGCGACGACCTGGTGGACCTATCCATCCTGCCACCCGGGGCATGCGCCGGTTCGGGCCTGAGCGGTGTCCAGGCGTTCGCCGAGGATGTCGCAGCCTGGCCGGACGAGCTGGACCCCGTTGACCTGGAGGCAGCGCTACGGGTGCTGCCTGTCTTCATCGACAAGGCAGGAACCGGCGGGGGACTCTTCCGGCTGTTGCAGTCCCAGGGCTGCGCGCAGGTTGCCGAGCTCCTCGGTTCAACCGAAGCCGCAGAAGCAGCCGCGGTGGCAGCAGACTGTGCGGCCGCGTGGCAGGCGCTGGCACGCGCGGCTGTCGCTGACGAGTCACTGAATGCCAGAGCAGCCCGAGTCGCCCGCGCCGCGGCGACCCTTCCTGACCACGAGAGGAACCTGGTCGCAGCCCTGCAGCACGCGTCGGAGTCGCTGAACGCCGCAGGCGAACCGGGGGCGCGGTCGTGACGAGCGTCGATGAAATCCTGGCGACCTGGCTGGACAAGTTCAAGCCACATGAAGACGGCGCTCATCTTCCGCCGCACCACGACCACTGTCTCGCGTGTGGCCCGGACAATCCTCATGGACATCACCTGGTGGTGCACCGCCGCGGCGAGGAGGTCCATGCGGTCCATGCGTTCGACCAGCGCCACGTAGGTGCTCCCGGGATCGCGCACGGCGGTGCCGTGGCTACGGTTCTCGACGATCTGTTCGGCTTTCTCCTCTACCTCACCGGGGCCCCCGCGGTCACCCGGCAGCTCGAAGTGCGCTACGACTCGCCTGTGCTCCTGGGAGTGGCCTACGAGTTGGTTGCCAGAATCGTTGGCGCGGAAGGGCGCAAGCTCTTCGTCGAGGCCGAGATGAGCGACACCTCGGGAGGTTCAGTGGCCTTCGCATCGGCGCTGTTCCTGCGCGTGGACGGAGCCCACTTCAGACAGGGTGCCAGCAACTCCCCGCCCTTGGTCGCGCCCGTTGAGAGCGGACAAGCTGACCCGTGACCGGTAGTTGTCGTTCGCCCTCCACTCCAACGAGACGCCCACACCCATGGGCGCAGATTGGGACTTCATGACCTCCAGCTCACTTCGCGACCAAGTCGTCGTCATCACCGGCGGCGCACGAGGCATCGGCTACGCGACCGCGCGCACGCTCATCGAGCGTGGCGCTCGGGTTGCCATCGGCGACATCGACGAGACGCGCCTGCTCGCAGCGGCAGACGCGCTCGGGCTCGAGGTCACGGGCCGCCTCGACGTAACGGATATCGAGTCGTTCAGTGCGTTCTACTCGATGGTCTCCGAGCGGCTCGGCACACCCCACGCGCTCATCAACAACGCCGGCATCATGCCCGTCGGGCCGACCCTTGAGGAGCCCGAGGAGGTGGCCCACCGCATGGTCGACATCAACCTCCACGGCGTCATCACCGGCACCAAGATCGCCCTCGCCTCGATGCTCCCTCGCGGAAGTGGACACATCGTCAACGTCGCCTCGATGGCCGGCGAGGCATTCGTCCCCGGAGCGGCGACCTACTGCGCCACCAAGGCAGCAGTGATCGCATTCACCGAAGCGGTCCGTCTCGAGCATCGCACCAGCGGGGTCAGTGTCTCGTTGGTGCTGCCCACGTTCACCAACACCGAACTGGTTGCCGGCACCACCGGGCCACGGGGATTCCGCAATGCGGAGCCCGAGGAGATCGCGAACGCGGTTGCCGGGCTTCTCGAGAGACCACGCGCGCGTACCTACGTCACCAGGGTCATGGGCCAAGTGCTGGCGGCGCAACGCTTCATGCCCCGCTCCATGGCCGAGGGCCTGGCTCGGCGTCTGGGCGGAGAACAGATGTTCCTGGCCGGAGTCGACCCCTCGGCGCGCGAAGCCTACGAAGAACGCGCCAGGAAATCCTGAGACCAGTCCTCCACCGATGGCTGCCGATCTCACAGGTGCCCAGCTGTCCGGCCCGCGAACAAGCTCACCACGAGACCGGACGCGTTCGAGGCTGTCCTGCTTGAGCCACTCATGGCAGACAGCTGGTGCTGATGCCAGTTCGTGGGAGGTCTGCTTGACCTGCTTCCCGACCGGACCAGTGCGATCCCGCGGGCACGAAAATCTCGAGGAGGTCATGGACAAGGCACTGTCGGACCCTTGCGGTCAGGCTTTCGACTCGCCAGCGGATCGGGAAACGAAACCATGGGTCAGGTCGGGTCAGGTTGGGGGTGTGCAGGCGACTGTGAAGCTCGGTTTGCTCACGTCGAACCCAAGATGCAGCGAGGGCCCCGGGCAAAGCCGGGGCCCTCGGTCTCGAACGGTGAGTTCGAGCTGTCGGCAACGCTCGAAGTCTGGTCGTTTCCGACGCTCGAAAAGTGAACGGTTGGGGCAGCCTAGTTCGGTTGGTGGTCGGCGGTCTCGCGGATGCTGGGCAGTGTGTCGATGCCGCGGTTGCGTAGCCGGTAGCTGGCGCCCTTGAGGGTGAGGACGTCGGCGTGGTGGACGACTCGGTCGATCATTGCGGCGGCGACGACTTGATCGCCGAAGACACCACCCCAGCCGCT
>JBQCHZ010000014.1:0-29795 GCA_051954195.1 Marmoricola sp. | reverse complement strand
TGGTGATCGACACGGCGGGACCTGCGCTGTCGGCGGAGGCCGAACAGGGCGGCCTCGCTGGAGAGATCGCGCGGTGTCTCGCCGAACTGGTCACGCTCGATACGCCGACGGTGTCGGTGCTGCTCGGCCAGGGCAGCGGCGGCCCGGCGCTGGCGATGGCGCCTGCGGACCGAGTGCTCGCCGCACTGCACGGCTGGCTTGCACCGCTACCGCCGGAGGGCGCAAGTGCCATCGTTTATCGCGACGTCGACCACGCGCCGGAACTGGCTGCCGCCCAAGGGATTCGGTCGGCGGACTTGCTGCGCAACGGCATCGTCGACGTCGTCGTGCCCGAGCACCCCGATGCCGCCGACGAGCCGGAGGCGTTCTGCCGGCGCGTCGGCACCGTGCTGGAGTGGGAGCTGGGCCGGCTGCTGGGGCAGAGCGTCGCAGCACTGGTCGCCCGGCGCGCCGACCGCTTCGCCGCCCACTCCGCCTGAGCGCAGTTGAGTGCGGAAAGCGTCGCTATAGCGACGGTTTCCGCACTCGACTCGCGTCAGAAGAGCAGGGCGGTGGCGGGGTCGTGCAGGATGCCGGCCACGTCGGCGAGGAAGCGGGAGCCCTTCTCGCCGTCGATGTGGCGGTGGTCGAAGGACAGTGCCAGCGTGGTGACGTAGCGGGCGACGACCTCACCGGTCTGCTCGTCGACCCAGGGGCGCTTGTTGACCGCGCCGAAGCAGAGGATCGCGGACTCACCGGGGTTGATGATCGGGGTGCCGGCGTCGACGCCGAAGACGCCCACGTTGGTGATCGTGAACGTGCCTCCTGCCATCTCGGCCGGCGAGGTGCGGCCCGAGCGGGCGACCTCGACCAGGTCGCCCAGCGCTCCGGCGAGCTCGACCAGCGACATCGACTCCGCGTCCTTGACGTTGGGGACCACGAGGCCTCGCGGCGTCGCGGCGGCGATGCCGAGGTTCACGTAGCTCTTGTAGACGACCTCCTGGGCCGCCTCGTCCCAGGCCGAGTTGATCTCCGGCGTCCGCTTCATCGCGAGCAGGCAGGCGCGCGCGAGCACCAGCAACGGCGAGACCTTCAGGTCGCGGAGCTCGCGCCGTGCGCGCAGCCGCTCGACGAGCTGCATGGTCGCGGTGACGTCGACCGTGACCCACTCGGTGACGTGGGGGGCGGTGAACGCCGAGCTCGTCATCGCCTGCGCCATCATCTTGCGCACGCCCTTGATCGGCTCGCGGGTCTCGCGGGCGCCGGGTGTGCTCGACCAGCCGCTGGTCGGGCTCGCCCCACCCCGACCCGGGTCCGCGGACCGCGCCGGCGTGCCGCCGCCCTCGGCGGCACCCTGCACGTCCTCGCGCGTGATCGTGCCGCCCGGGCCGGTGGCGGTGATCGTGCGCAGGTCGACGCCGAGGTCCTTCGCGAGCTTGCGCACCGGCGGCTTGGCGAGCACCCGCACTGTTGCCTCGTCGCGCTCCTCGGCGCCGGCGGCAGGTGCCGGTACGGCGGGCACCGCCGGCTCGTCGCCCTCGACGACGTCGCCGGACTGCGCACCACCGGGGGCGAACGCTCCCTGGACCTGCATCTGGGTCGCGGCCGCCGACTCCGAGGCGGGCGAGGCCGAGCCCTTCCGCGCGCGGCGCATCGCGGCGCGGTCGGCCTTCATCCGCCCGACCAGGCTCTCGCCCTCGCCGCCGCCGCTGGCGGCCGGGTTGGACAGGTCGATGTCGTCGTGTCCCGACGGGGCGGCCGGCGGCGCGGACGCCTCGGCCGGGTCGCCGATCGAGATGATCGGGGTGCCGACCTCGACCGTCTCGCCTTCGGGCACGTGGATCGCGGTGACGGTGCCGGCGTAGGGCGAGGGCAGCTCGACGAGCGACTTCGCGGTCTCGATCTCGACGACGACGTCGTTGACCTTGACCTCGTCGCCGACCTTCACCTTCCAGGAGACGATCTCGGCCTCGGTCAGTCCCTCACCGACGTCGGGCAGCTTGTAGTCGGCCAACTCAGAGCTCCTCAGAAAGCGATCGTGCGGTCGACGGCGTCGAGCAGCCGGTCGAGATCGGGCAGGAAGTCCTCTTCGACACGCGAGGCGGGGTAGGGCGTGTCGAACCCGCCGACCCGCAGCACCGGCGCCTCGAGGGAGTAGAAGCACTTCTCGGTGATCCGGGCGGCGACCTCGGCGCCGAGCCCGAGGTTGGCGTGCGCCTCGTGGCACACCACCGCCCGGCCGGTGCGGCGCACCGACTCCAGGACCGGCTCCATGTCGAGCGGCGACAGCGTGCGCAGGTCGATCACCTCGAGGGAGACCCCGTCGCCGGAGGCCGCCTCCGCGGCCTTCATGGCGGTCTTCACCGTGGGGCCGTAGGCAAGCACCGTGACGTCCTGGCCGCGCCGCACCACCCGCGAGGTGAACAGCGGCTGCGGGGTGTCGGACTCGTCCAGCTCGGCCTTGTCGGCGTGGTACTGCCGCTTCGGCTCCAGGAAGATCACCGGGTCGTCGCTGGCGATCGCCTGCTGGATCATCCAGTAGCCGTCGACCGGGTTCGAGCAGGCCACCACCTTGAGGCCCGGCGTGTGCGCGAACTGCGCCTCCGGGCTCTCGGAGTGGTGCTCGACCGCGCCGATGCCGCCACCGAAGGGGATGCGGATCACGATCGGCATCGGGGAGCGGCCCTTGGACCGGTAGTGCATCTTCGCCACCTGGCACACGATCTGGTCGTAGGCGGGGTAGACGAACCCGTCGAACTGGATCTCCACGACGGGCCGGTAGCCACGCAGCGCGAGGCCGACGGCGGTGCCGACGATGCCGGACTCCGCGAGCGGGGAGTCGATGACCCGGTCCTCACCGAAGTCCTTCTGCAGGCCGTCGGTGATCCGGAAGACGCCGCCCAGGGTGCCGACGTCCTCCCCCATCAGCAGGACCTTGGGGTCGTCCTCCATCGCCTTGCGCAGCCCCATGTTGAGGCCCTTGGCGAGCGTGATCTTCGTGGTCGCGGCGCTCATGCCCGTGCCCCCTCGAACGAAGCGAGGTACTCCGCGAATCCCTCGCGCTGCTCGCGCAGCTCGGGTGGCTCCTCGGCGTACACGTGGTCGAAGATGCTCAGCGCGGTCGGGTCGGGCAGCGCCTTGCAGCCCTCGCGGAGGTGCTCGCCGAGCGCGTCGGCCTCCTCCTGGATGCCGGCGAAGAAGTCGGCGTCCGCGAGGCCGTTGCGGGTCAGGTAGACCTTGACCCGCTCGATGGGGTCGCGCAGCTTCCAGCTCTCCACGTCGGCCGAGAGGCGGTAGCGGGTCGGGTCGTCGGTGGTGGTGTGGGCGCCCATCCGGTAGGTGTAGGCCTCCACGAAGGTCGGCCCGCTGCCCTCACGCGCCCGCTGCAGGGCCGCCTGCGCGACGACGTACGTCGCCAGCACGTCGTTGCCGTCGACGCGGATGCCGGGGAAGCCGAAGCCGAGCGCCCGCTGGTAGAGCGGGATGCGCGACTGCCGCTCGATCGGCTCCGAGATCGCCCACGGGTGGTTCTGGCAGAAGAACACGACGGGGGCGTTGTAGGAGGCGGCGAAGATGAACGCCTCGTTGACGTCGCCCTGGGAGGAGGCGCCGTCGCCGAAGTGCGCCACGACGGCCGTGTCGCGGTCGGGGTCGCCGGTGCCGACGGCGCCGTCGCGCTGGACGCCCATCGCGTAGCCGGTGGCGTGCAGCGTCTGCGCGCCGATCACGATCGTGTAGAGGCCGAAGTTGAAGTCCTTGGGGTCCCACGCGCCGTGGTCGACGCCGCGGAAGAGCCCGAGCAGCTTGAGCGGGTCGATGCCCTTGCAGTAGGCGACGCCGTGCTCGCGGTAGGTCGGGAAGACGTAGTCCTGGGGGCGGAGCGCACGGCCCATGCCGATCTGGGCGGCCTCCTGGCCGAGCAGCTGCGCCCAGATGCCGAGCTCGCCGTGGCGCTGCAGCGCGGTGGCCTCGACGTCGATGCGCCGGGTCAGCACCATGTCGCGGTAGAGGCCCTGGAGCTCCTCGGCCGAGAAGTCCCGGTCGAACTCCGGGTGGTGGACGCGCTCCCCCTCGGGCGTGAGCAGCTGGACGAGCTCGGGGCCGCCGTCCGCGTGCGAGGGGCCGAAGACCTCGGCGAGGTCAGGTCCGAAGTCGGGCATCAACACTCCTGGAGTCCGTGGCCCGCCTGCGGGGTCGCCGCGCGGGCCGGTGGCTGGACGGGCCGTCGCCACGCAGGTGGGTGGCGGGTCGGCCCGGATGTGCAGTTGTCGAGGCGCTGTGACGACTGCCACAGCCTCCTCGTCACCGTAGCCGACCGGCGGAGATCGGCACCAATCGGCCACCCGGGACGGGTCGCCGTCCGACCAGCGGGTACGCCGACGGCGTGGACCCGCTGACACCGCTGTTCCGAGGCCTGGCCGTCGTCCGCTCGGCGCGGGCCGTCCACCCGATCGGCCGCGTGCTCACCGGCGAGCTCACCCTCGAGGGCGAGGGTCCGCTGCCCACCGGGACCCGTCCGGTGCTGGCCCGGCTCTCCAAGGGCGCCGGGACCCCCGGCGACCTGCCGGACCTCCTCGGGCTCGCGTTCCGGGTCCATGACGACAGCGGCCGGCCGGTGGACGTGCTGTGCACGACCACCCTCGGCGCCTGGGGCTGGCGCTCGCTGGTGCTGAGCCCGGCCCGCAGCTGGCAGGGCGCCCAGTTGACGACGCTGATGCCGTGGCGCGCCGAGGGCGTCCCGGAGGGCCGCTACTGCCAGGGGCGGATCGCGGTCGAGCAGACGGGCGACCCCACCGCGGACCCCCGCCGGCTCGACGCCGTGCTGCCGCTGGTCGCCCAGGTCCGGGTCACCGACGACGGACCCTGCCAGCGCGGCTCGCTGCGCCTGGACGTGATGGCCGACGCCGGCCTGGACCCGGCCTTCGACCCGGTGGTGAACGCTCCCGCCGGCTGGCGGCTGGCGCCCGGCTGGCTGGCGCGCCTGCGTGAGGCGGCGTACGTCGGCAGCCGCCGGGGTCGCGGCGCCTGAGCCCCGCAGCGTGCTTCTCGCCCACGGAGGTAGTCCCACACGTCGGCGTCGCTGACCGGACCGCGCAACGACCCGGGCGTGTGGGACGACGCGTGCCGACGGCAACCTCTCGGAGACGACGAACGGCCCGGCGAGTCTCCTCGCCGGGCCGTGCGCCCTCGGTGGAACAACCTCAGCTCGTCTGATCAGCTCTTCAGATCAGCTCTTCTGGGCGGTGTCGGCCACGCTGCTCGCCGACTGCTGGCCCTCCTGCTTGAGCTGAGCGGCCGACTGCTTGGCCTGGTCGGCGACCTGGGAGGCGGCGTCCTTGCCCTCCTCCTGCAGGTGCTGGGCCATCTCCTGGCCCGCCTGCTTCGCCTGGTCGATCACGGGCTGGCCGTGCTCCTGGACCTGCTCCTTGGCCTGCTGGGCCACCCGCGTCTCGGCCTCGCTGGCCGGGATCAGAGCCGAGACCAGCATGCCGGCGCCGAACGCGATCAGGCCGGCGGCGAGCGGGCTGCCCTGGGCCTGGTGACGCACCCCGCTGGCCGCGCCGTGCACGGCGTCCTGGGCGCTCTGCTGGGCCGCGTGCATCGTGCCGGTGGCCGAGGAGCCGGCCGAGGACAGCGCCCCTGTGCCCGAGCTCGTGGTGTCGTGCACCGAGCCCATCACCTTGTCGCGCAGGGAGGAGAGCCGGCCCTTGGCGGCCTCCTTCTTGCGGTTCGCGATCGCCGAGGGGCTCACCTTGTCGCCGAGCTCGTCGACGTCCTGGGAGAGCCGGTTGCGGGTCTCCTCGATGTCGCGGGTCAGTTCTTCTGTGCCTTGGCCCATTGGACGTCCTCCTTCAGGGTCTGTCGGGTCTCCGGGAGATCGGGGTTGGCCTCCTTGAGCTCGGTGCGCCCGCGCATCGCCAGGACCGCGGCCGCGACGGCCCAGATCCCAGCGGTGATCAGGGCTCCGGCCCACAACGGCAGCCAGATGTCGAGCACGAACGTGAGCGTCAGCGACAGGAACAGCACCGTCATGTAGCCGGCGAACCCTGCGCCGCCGAGCATTCCGGCGCCCTTGCCGAGGCGGGTCGCCTCCTGCTTCAGCTCGGTCTTGGCGAGCTCGACCTCCTGGCGCATGAGCGCGCTGACGTCGGCACTGATGTCACCGACGATCGCGCCCAGCGAGCGGGTGTCCTCCGTGCCCGTGGCGTCACCGCGCTGCGGTGGCACGGGCGTGTCGGTGAACGGCGCCGCGGTCGATCCCGTCTCGGGGGTGTAGGAGCTGGTCACCTCACACGCCCCCCATCCCGGGTCGGGTGCCTCCGACGGTCGGCTCGACCGACGGCGGCAGCAGCGGGTCGCCGCCGGGGAGCGGCTCGTCGAACCCGTCCCCGAGCGTTCCCGTGGTCACGCCGGTCGTCTGGCCCGTGTGTCCCGCCGTCGGCTGCGTCGGGATCGCGGGCGGTGCGGGCGGCATCGCTGCGTGCGGCAGGCCCGATCCACCGGAGAGGTGGTCCCCGGAGGACGGGGCGTCCTTGACGCCGCGGGCCAACCGGCCGGCGACCACGCCGGCGGCGAGGGCTCCGGCCAGGAACAGGCCGGGGCGACGGCGGGCGAAGCCGCGTACGTCGTCGAGGATCTCGCCGGGCTCGCGACCGTCGAGGTGCTGGGCGACCTGGTGCGCACGGTCACCGATCTCGCCGGTCAGCTGCGCGGCGACGCCGCTGCCCTGGGTGCTCATCGAGCGCAGCTCCTCGGAGGCCTGGCGGAGCATGTCCACGAGCCGGTCCCGCTGCTGGCGCGACTGGTCCTCGACCTGCCCCCGGGCCTCCTCCGCGAGGCGCTTCGCCTGCTGGGTGGCTTCACCGGCAACCTGTTGTGCCTGGTCCTGGGCAGTGGCGGCGAGGTGCTTGCCCTCGTCCTGGGCCGTGCCGGCGGCCGCCTGGGCGCGATCGGCAGTGCTGCCGTCGCCTCCCGTTGCGGTCTGCTGGGTGGTGCTCATCCGGACTCCTTCCGTGCGGCACCGGTGGTGCCGTCGTCGTCAGGAGGTGCGGGTACCCGCCGCTTCTCACAACGATTCGGTCACGCGCACACCAATTCGTCGGGATGGTCGGTCGCGCCGTCTCAGCCCAGCCGCTCGCGACCGTGCGGCGTCGTCCAGCCCGCGGTGTCGGGACCCTTCGGCACGATGCCCGAGGGGTTGATGTCGGCGTGCACGCAGTAGTAGTGCGCCTTGATCTGGGCGAAGTCGATGGTGTCGCCGAAGCCCGGTGTCTGGAAGAGGTCCCGGGCGTAGCCCCACAGCGCCGGCATCTCGGTGAGCTTGTTGCGGTTGCACTTGAAGTGACCGTGGTAGACCGGATCGAACCGCGCCAGCGTCGTGAACAGGCGTACGTCGGCCTCGGTGATCTCCCCGCCCATCAGGTAGCGACGGTCGGTGAGCCGCTCCTCGAGCCAGTCCAGTGCGGTGAAGAGTCGGTCGTAGGCGTCGTCGTAGGCCTCCTGGGAGCCGGCGAAGCCGCAGCGGTAGACGCCGTTGTTGACCTCGGTGAAGACCCGCTGCATGACCTCCTCCATCTCCTCGCGGCACTCCTCGGGCCATAGGTCCGGGGCGTCGGGGCGGTGGTGGTCGCGCCACTCGAAGAACAGGTCGTGGGTGATCCACGGGAAGTCGTTGGTGACGACGGCCTTCGTCGGCACGTCCACCATCGCCGGCACCGTGATGCCGCGCGGGTAGTCGGGGAAGCGGGCGAAGTAGGCCTGCTGCAGCCGCTCGTAGCCGAGCACCGGGTCGACGTCGCCGGGATCGAGGTCGAAGGTCCAGGACCGCTCGTCGTGGGTAGGGCCGGCCAGCCCCATCGAGATCACGTCCTGGAGCCCGAGCAGCTCCCGCACGATGATCGCGCGGTTGGCCCACGGGCAGGCCCGGGCCGCGACCAGCCGGTAGCGCCCAGGCTCCACCGGCCACGTCGGCACCTCCAGAGCCCCTCCCCCGGGGCCGAAGGTGTCCCGCGAGCGGCCGGGCTCCGCGGTGATCCGGTCGGGGATGTAGGTCATGTCGCGGTCGAAGGCCTTGCCCTGCTCCACGTAGCTCGGACTCATCGAGCCAGCATGACACCCCGCGCGAACGGGGGTGGTCCCACACATTCCGGTCGCGACGGGGACCCCGGAAGGACCCAGACGTGTGGGACTACCCCCACCAGCCGACGACCTGCCCGCCGATCCTGATGACGAAGGCGAGCACGACCAGCAGGAAGAACACCCGCACGAACCGGGCCCCGCGGGCGACCGCGGTGCGGGCACCGAGGTAGCCGCCGAGGAGGTTGGCCGCTCCCATCAGCAGGCCCAGCCGCCACAGCACCGCGCCGTGCGGCACGAAGATCGCGAGGGCGGCGAGGTTGGTGGCGCAGTTGGCCAGCCGCGCCTTCGCCGATGCCTCGAGGAAGCTGTAGCCCAGCAGCCCGACGAGGGTGAAGACGAAGAAGGACCCGGTGCCGGGTCCCAGCGCGCCGTCGTAGCAGCCGATGACCAGCCCGGTGAGCGTCGCCGCGACCCGGTGGCGGCGACCCGAGAACCGCAGCTCGGTGAGGGCACCGATCTCGGGTCGCAGCACGACGTAGGCCCCGACGACGACGAGCACCACCAGCACCAGCGGGTCGAAGACCGCCGAGGAGAGGTGGCTGGCCAGCAGCGCACCCCCGGCCGAGCCGATGAAGGCCCACGCCATCAGCGGCAGGAACGTCGCCGGGTCGGGACCCACCCGGCGGTAGTAGGTGGCCGCGCTGACCGTCGTACCGCACAGCGAGGCGAGCTTGTTGGTGGCGAGCAGGTGCACGGGGGCGTAGCCCGGCAGGCCGAGGACCAGGGCGGGGAGCTGGATCAGGCCGCCGCCCCCCACCACCGCGTCGACGAACCCGGCGGTCAGGGCCGCCAGGGCGAGCAGCGCCTCGACGGTGGTGGACGGGTCGGACACGCGGCGATGCTAGTGAGCGGGCCCGGCAATCCGGTGGCCGGTGGCTGCGTCGAGGGCGGAGAATCACCGGCGTGCACATGCCCCCGACGCGGCCGACCGCCGCGCCCGCGCTCGTCGTCGTCGCCCTGCTGGTGGTCTACGTCGTGTGGGGGTCGACCTACCTGGCGATCAGGGTGACCGTCGAGCAGGCTCCGCCGCAGCTGGGGATGGGGTCGCGCTACGTCGTCGCCGGCGTCCTGCTGGGGTTGCTGCTGTCCCTGCGGGGCGGGTTGCGCCGCCTCCGGGTCACCCGGCGCGAGCTGGCCGGGTGCGCCTTCATGGGACTGATGCTGCCGGTGCTCGGCAACGGCCTGGTCGCCCTGGGCGAGAGCCGCGGTACGCCGTCCGGCGTGGCCGCCGTGCTCGTCGCGCTGTCGCCGCTGATGATCGCGGTCTTCCGGGCCTGCGCGGGCGACCGGCCGCGCGCCTGGTCGGCCGTCGGCGTCGTGATCGGCCTGCTGGGGGTGGCGTGGCTGGTGCTCGTCGGTCGTGGCCAGGGCGACGTGCCGCTCGGGCCGAGCATCACGGTGCTGATCGCCTCCACGTGCTGGGCGTTCGGGTCGTGGTGGCAGCCCCGGCTGAGCCTGCCGCGCGACGCGTTCGTGATGACCGTGCACGAGATGTGGACCGGCGGCGCGATGCTCCTCGTGCTCGGCGTGCTGCGCGGGGAGCACCTACGGCCCGGCTCCTACGACGCCCACACCTGGTGGGCCTGGGCCTACCTGGTGGTGATCGGGTCGATGGTCGCCTTCACCGCCTATGTGTGGCTACTCGCCAACGCGCCGATCTCGCTGGTCGCGACCTACGCCTACGTCAACCCGGTGGTGGCGGTCGCCCTCGGGGCGGTGCTGCTCGACGAGCCGGTCACCTCCGCGGTGCTCGTCGGCAGCACGCTGATCGTGCTCGGGGTCGCCACCGTCATCACCGTCGAGCGCCCGCGCAGGGTGGGCGTCGACGAGCAGCCGACGATCAGCTGAGCCGGTCCGCCACCCGGGCCAGGAGCGCCTGCGCGTCGTGCGGCGCGTAGCCCTTGACGTCGTTGTCGAAGTAGACGAACACGTCCTGCCCGGCGCCGGCCCACCGCGCGCAGCACTCCGCCCAGGTGTCGAGCGCGTCGGCGGAGTAGCCACTGGTGTAGAGCTCGGCATCGCCGTGCAGCCGCAGGTAGCGGAACCCCGCGGTGTCGGCCTCGACCTTCGGCCAGCGCCCGGCGGTGTCGGCCAGCACGCAGGCGACGTCGTGCTCGCGCAGCACCGCGAGTGCCTCCGCGGTGGCGAACGAGGGGTGCCGGAACTCCAGGGCGTGGCGCACCGGCCGGTCCGGGCCGGGCTCGAGGAAGACCCGGTCGCCGGAGAGCTTGGCGTCATGCCGGGCACCGACCGCTGCTGCCTCCGTGGTGGTCCGCGGCAGTGCCCGGAAGAAGGCGTCGAGGACGTCGGCGTCGAAGAGCTGCCGCTCGGGCAGCTGCCACAGGACGGGCCCGAGCTTCGGCCCCAGCGCCAGCACGCCGGAGGCGAAGAAGTTGCCGAGTGCGGCCTGGACGTCGACGAGCTTCTTGTAGTGGGTGATGAACCGGCCGCCCTTGACCGCGAAGACGAAGTCGTCCGGCGTCTGCTCACGCCAGGAGGCGTACGACGAGGGGCGCTGCAGGGAGTAGAACGACCCGTTGATCTCGATCGAGGTCAGCCTCTCGGCCGCGTAGGAGAGCTCGAGGCGCTGCACCAGCCCGGGCGGGTAGAAGTCGCCCCGCCACCCGGCGTACCGCCACCCGGAGATCCCGATCCCGACGCGGCCGTGGCGTCGACCGTCCGCTCGTTCCGCTTCCTGCCCGGCCACGCGGTGCCGGTTACCCGCGCAGCGAGGCGGCAACCTCCAGCAGCACGTCGTTGGCGGCCGGCTCGCCGATGCTGACCCGGACGCCCTCGCCGGCGAAGGGCCGCACCATGATGCCCGCCTCCTCGGCCGCGGCGACGAAGTCGGCCGTGCGGTCCCCGAGCGGGAACCAGACGAAGTTGCCCTGGGCGTCGGGAAGGTCCCACCCCTGGCGCGCGAGCGCGGCCGTCACGCGGGTGCGCTCGCCGACGATCTCGTCCACGCGCTGCTGGAGCTCCTGCTCGTGCTCGAGGGCCGCGACCGCCGTGGCCTGGGCCATCGCGGAGACCCCGAACGGCAGCGCGCACGCGCGCACGGCGGCGGCGACGTCGGCGTGCGCGACGACGTAGCCCACCCGCAGACCCGCCAGGCCGTAGGCCTTCGCGAAGGTGCGCATCACCACGACGTTGGCGTGTGCCTGCTGCAGCGCGAGGGCGTCGACGGGGTCGTCGTTGCGGACGAACTCACGATAGGCCTCGTCGACGACGACGAGCACGTGCTCCGGGACCCGGGCGACGAAGGCGGTCACCTCGGTGTGGGTCAGCGCGGGCCCCGTGGGGTTGTTGGGGGTGCAGAGCACGACCACGCGGGTCCGGTCGCCGATCGCGGCCGCCATCGCGTCGAGGTCGTGCCGGCCGTCGGGGGTCAGCGGCACCGCGACGGCGGTCGCGCCGGTGACCGCGACGGCGATCGGGTAGGCCTCGAAGGACCGCCAGGCGTACAGGACCTCGTCGCCCTGCTCGCAATAGGCCTGCAGCAGGTGGTAGAGCACGGCCACCGAGCCGGCCCCGGCCGCGAGCTGCTCGGCCGGCCGGCGCAAGCGCTCGGACAGCGCGGCGTAGAGCGCCGAGCAGCCCATGTCGGGGTAGCGGTTCATCCCCGCCGCCGCCTCCGCGGCGGCGGCCACCACGGCGGGCAGCGGGGGGTGCGGGTTCTCGTTGGAGCTGAGCTTGTACGTCGGCCGGTCGGTCCGCGGGGTGGGCGGCTTCCCGGGCACGTAGGCCGGCAGCTCGGCGATGACCGAGCGCGGCCGGGGGGCGTCGGAGGTCATGGCGCTCACCCTAGGCTGGCGCCGGCCCGGGTGGTCGCGCGCAGTCGGGAGCCCGCGGGACGCGACCCGCGGGCAGGACCCCGCAGTGCAGGACTCCCCAGTGCAGGACTCCTCAGGCGAGCACTCCTCAGGGCAGGACGACGCGCCCGCCCGCGACGGGCGCCAGGTCGCGGCCCCGCCGGACGTCGAGCGGGTTGGTCAGGCAGCGCACCGCGCCGCCGCCCTTGAGGTACTCGCCGCAGTCCACGAGGACGACCTCGAAGCCCCAGGCCTCCAGCTGCGCGCGCACCCGGTCCGGGCACGCCGGCATGATCACCGTGCGGCCCACCACGATCGAGTTCGCGCAGAACGTCAGCGCCTCCGCCTCGGTGAGCACCAGCGGCTCGGGCACCAGCTCCAGCAGCGCCCGCGCCGAGGTCTCCTCGAACGCCGCGGGGCAGACCATCGCCCGCTCGGCGTCGAGGGGGAGGAACGAGAGGTCGAGGTGGTACATCGCGGGGTGGGTGATGCGAACGCCGCGCACGGTCGTGTCGAGCTCGGTCGCGAGGTGCTTGAGGGCGAGCTCCTCGGTGCGGAAGCCGAAGCCCACGACGAGGTCGCCACGCCAGGCGAAGGCATCGCCCGCCTCGAAGTGCGCGCCGACGCCGTCACGGCCGATCGTGCGGCGGCGCAGGCCGCGCGCGGCGGCCCAGGCGTCGGCGGAGAGCGTCTCGCGGCGCCGCTCGGCGTACCGCATGTGCGAGAGGACCACCTCGTCGCCGGTGTCGGCGGTCAGGAACAGGCCCAGGTTCATCGCGTAGACCATGTCGGGGGAGTCGGCCCGCTGGGCGAGCACCTCCATGTCGGCCCCGGCGGCCTCGATGGCCGCGCAGAGCGCCTCGAACTGGGTGCGGGTCCGTTGCGGGTCGGGCTGGTCGGCGGCGTCCATGAACGGGTTGATCGCGTAGTCCACCCGGAAGTGGTCGGGCGCCACGACCAGGTAGCGGTGTCCCCATGCCAGGGGTGCCGCCGATACCTGCTCCGCGGAACCTGTCGCCGTGTCCATCTCGCCTCCCGGGTGCGCCGTGGTCGTGGATCGTCTGATTGTCCGACAATCGGACGATCCCAGTATGCGGCACGGGCGGTCGCCCGATCAACCGCCCCTGTCGGACAATCGGACGATGCCGTTCGACACGCTCAGCCTCGAGCCGGCGACCACCACCGACCGGGTCACCGAGGAGCTGCGGCGGGCGATGTTCGAGGGCGAGCTCGAGCCCGGCACCGCCCTGCGCGAGGTCGCGCTCGCCGAGTCCCTGCACGTGTCCCGCTCGACCGTGCGCGAGGCACTGGCCGCCGTGGTCGCCGAAGGGCTGGCGGACCGGGTGGCGCACAAGGGCACGGTGGTGCGCGCCCTCGACGCCGCCGCGATCGAGGACGTCTGCCGGGCCCGGCTCGCCCTGGAGTCGGCCGGCGTCCGCGCCTGGGAGGACGCAGTCCCCGCGGACCGCGCCGCCGTCCGGGACGCCCTGGACGCCTTCGCCGCCCTCGTCGAGACCGACGGCGCCGCCAGCATCGCCGGGCTGACCGCCCGGCACCTGGCCATCCACCGTGCGATCGTCGGCCTGACCGCCTCCCCGCGGCTGCTCGCCGCCGCCGACGGCCTCTACGCCGAGATCCGGCTCGCGCTCGCGAACGTCGACCGGATCCGCCGCAACGCCGCCGACCAGGTCTGCAGCCACACGCGCCTGGTCGACCTGCTCGAGGCCGGCGATGTCAAGGCCACCCTCGCCGAGCTCGCGGACCACCTCGCGGGCGCCCGCACGTCGATGCTCTCCACGGTCCCGCCGGAGGCACCCACCGCGCCGTGACGGGTGCCCTATCCTCGCGGCGTGCGACTCGTCGTCTGGCTCCTCGTCAACGCCCTGGCCCTGCTCGTGGCCGTGTGGCTCTTCGACGGCATCACCCTGCATGCCGCGACCCGGGCCGACCAGGTGGTGCAGCTGCTGATCACCGGCGCGGTCTTCGGGGTGATCAGCGCGGTGGTCAAGCCTGTCGTCAAGCTGATCTCCCTGCCGTTCATCATCCTCAGCCTCGGTCTGCTGCTGCTGGTGATCAACGCCGCGATGCTGCTGCTGACCAGCCACGTCGCCGACTCGCTCGGGCTGGGCTTCCACGTCGACGGCTTCGGCACGGCGGTCCTGGGCGCGATCGTGATCTCGCTGGCCGGCATGGTCATCGAGGCCGTGCTCCCGGACGGCCGCTGATCCCCCCAGCCCCACGGGGCGCCGCCCGGCGTTCAGCACCGTCTCAGCGCAGGGTGGCAGGCTTCGAACATGGGTAGCGACACCGAGATCCGGCCGCGTGTCCTGGTCGTCGAGGACGACCGGGCGGTGCGGGAGTCGCTGCGGCGCTCGCTGCAGTTCAACGGCTACCACGTCGAGCTCGCGCACGACGGTGCGGAGGCGCTCGCCGGGATCGCCCAGCTGCGCCCGGACGTGATCGTGATGGACGTGATGATGCCGCGGCTGGACGGCATCGAGACGACCCGCGCGCTGCGCTCGGTCGGCAACCACGTCCCGATCCTGGTCCTCACCGCCCGCGACGCCGTCGGCGACCGGGTGGAGGGCCTCGACGCCGGCGCCGACGACTACCTGACGAAGCCGTTCGCGCTCGACGAGCTGCTGGCGCGGCTCCGGGCGCTGCTGCGCCGCACCGGCTCGACCGAGGGCGAGGACAGCGACGAGCGCCTCGAATACGCCGATCTGAGCATGGACCTCGCCACCCGCGAGGTGCGCCGGGCCGATCGGCTGATCGAGCTGACCCGCACGGAGTTCAACCTGCTCGAGCTGTTCCTCCGCCGTCCCCGCCGGGTGCTGGAGCGGTCGTTCATCCTCGAGGAGGTGTGGGGCTTCGACTTCCCCACAACCGCCAACAGCCTCGAGGTCTACGTCGGCTATCTGCGCCGCAAGACCGAGGCCGAGGGCGAGTCGCGACTGCTGCACACCGTCAGGGGCGTCGGATACGTGCTCCGGGAAGCGACGTGAGCGCGAGCTCCGCGGGGCGCTACCGCCCCTCCCTCGCCGGTCGGGTCACGCTGCTCACCACGATGGCGGTGGGGCTGGCGGTGACGGTCGTCGCCCTCGCGGCGTACTTCACCGTCCGGCACCAGACGATGACGACGCTCGACGACTCGCTGCGCGACCGGGCGGTGCACGCAGCGCGCAGCGACACCCTCGACGCGCTCGCCCGCGAGGCGGTGCCGTCGTGGGCACTGGGCGCCGCCGACGTGAAGATCATCTTCGTCAACCTCGCCGACCTGCGCCCCTACCAGAGTGCCGACGCCGCCACCTCGCTCTCGATCGGGCCGAGCGAGCGCCAGGTCGCGCTCGGTCGCGACGACTGGTCCGCCCGGACGACCGTCGGCAACGGCATCCCCTACCGGATGGTGGCGGTCCACGCCGGGCCCGCGCAGGCGCTCGTGCTGGCCCAGTCGCTGCTGCCCACGCAACGCATGCTCGACCGCCTCGGCCTGGTGCTGCTGGCCTTCGGCCTGGCCGGGGTGATCACCGCCGGCCTCTCGGGGTGGGCGGTCGCCACCAACGGCCTGCGGCCGGTGCGACGCCTGACGGGGCAGGTGGAGAAGATCGCGCGCACCGAGCGGCTCGATCCGATCCCGGTCGAGGGCAGCGACGAGATCGCCCGCCTCTCCCACGCCTTCAACGGCATGCTCGCCTCGCTCTCGGCCTCCCAGGCCCGGCAGCGCGAGCTGGTCGCCGACGCCGGCCACGAGCTGCGCACCCCGCTGACCAGCCTGCGCACCAACCTCGACCTGCTGGTGCAGTCCGGGGACCGGCTTCCGGCCGAGCAGCGCGAGGAGCTGCTCGACGACGTGCGGGCGCAGATCTCGGAGATGACGACCCTGGTCGGCGACCTGGTCGAGCTGGCCCGCGAGGAGCCGAGCCGGCCCTCGGTCGAGCCCGTCGACTTCGCCGCGGTGGTCGACCAGGCCGTGACCCGGGTGCGCCGGCGCGGCCAGTCCCTGGAGTTCGACGTCCAGGCCGAGCCGTGGTGGCTGCTGGGCGACCCCCCGGCCCTGGAGCGGGCGGTCACGAACCTGCTCGACAACGCCGCGAAGTGGAGCCCCGAGGGCGGCACCGTCCGGGTCCACCTGCGCGGCGGGACGCTGCTGGTCGCCGACGCCGGGCCGGGCATCGCCGAGGAGGACCTGCCCCGCGTCTTCGACCGGTTCTACCGCGCCGCCGACTCGCGCAGCATGCCCGGATCCGGCCTCGGACTCTCCATCGTGTGGGCGGTGACCCAGCGGCACGGCGGCACCGTGCGGGCCGGCACCGGCCCCGACGGTGGTGCGGCGTTCTGGCTCTCGCTGCCCGGACAGCGGGCACCGCTCGAGGCGTGAGCCCGGGTCCGCAGGTCACCTCGAGGCCCCTCGAGCCGCGCAGGGGCTGCTTCTTGGGGAAGGCTGCAGCGGCCTCCCAGCGTCCTCTCAGGCTCCCTGGGCACAGTGGAGGACATGGACGAGCGACCCGACGAACAGACCGGTGACAGGACTCCCGCACCGGAGCACGCTGGCGAGGGTTGGTCGTCCACAGCGCCGACCCCGGCCGACAACACTGAACCGACCCGCCCGCTGCCGCCCTATCAACAGCCGCCCTCCGAGCGCGCGACCGCACCCGCGCGCCGGGGCGTGGCGACAGCCGGCCTGTTGGTCAGTGCCCTTCTGGTGGGAGGAGCGGCCGGGGTCGGTGGCGCTGCCTGGTACGACGCGTGGGAAGGCGACTCCACGACGACGTCGACGGCATCCGCGACCGCCCCGCTGGACTCGAGCCAGGGGACAGCGGCCGTCGACGACTCCGACCGTGGCGTCGAGCAGGTCGCGGCGAAGGTGCTCCCGTCGGTGGTCAAGATCAACGTGGTCGGCGCCAACGAGGCCGGTTCCGGCTCGGGGATCATCCTGAGCAAGGACGGCGAGATCCTCACCAACAACCACGTCGTGGCGATCGCCGGCAAGAACGGGTCGATCACCGTCAACTTCAACGACGGCCGCACCGTGCGGGCCGCGATCGTCGGCACCGACCCGGTCACCGACATCGCCGTCATCAAGGCGAAGGGGGTCGACGACCTGACGCCGGCCACCATCGGCAGCTCCGACCGGCTCCAGGTCGGCCAGAAGGTCGTGGCGGTCGGCTCGCCGTACGGCCTCAACGCGACGGTGACCTCCGGCATCGTCAGCGCGCTGAACCGGCCGGTCTCGGTCGCGACCAGCGAGCAGCCCCAGCAGCAGAGCCCCTTCGATCCCTTCGGCCAGCAGCAGCAACAGCAGCAGCTGCCGACCCAGGATCAGAGCACGACCTACCCCGCGATCCAGACCGACGCCGCGATCAACCCGGGCAACTCCGGCGGCCCGCTGGTCGACCTGGCCGGTCGCGTCGTCGGCATCAACTCCTCCATCCGCACCGCGGGGGGCGCCGAGGGCGGATCCATCGGGCTCGGCTTCGCCATCCCGATCGACGAGGTGCTGCCGGTCGTGGACCAGCTGCGCAAGGGTGAGGAGCCGACCCACGCCCGCCTCGGGATCACCGTGTCCGGCGTCAGCGGCAACGCGCTGCAGCAGGGCGCCAAGGTGCGCCAGGTCGACCCGCAGGGGCAGGCCGCCGGGGTGCTCAGGCCCGGTGACGTGATCACCAAGGTCGACGACCAGATCATCGACAACGCCGACTCGCTCGTGGCCACCATCCGCGGCCACCGGCCCGGCGACACGGTCACCCTCACCTTCGTCCGTGGCGGCTCCACGAAGACCGCCAGCGTCAAGCTCGGCAGCGACGCGGCCACCAAGGCCAGCTGAGCTGTCCGTCGGCCCGGCCGCAACCGGGCCTCTCCTCACCGGGTCGAGTGCGGGAGTGGCTGTGACCACCACTTCCGCACTCGACTCGAGCGTTCTAGGCGAGCAGGTCCAGGAGCAGCCGGCGCAGGATCGCGAAGCCGTTCTCGGTGAGGATCGACTCGGCGTGGAACTGCACGCCGCGGAAGTGCGGCCCGGCGACCAGGTGGACGTCGCCCGCAGCGTCCGCCTCGACGCGCACCCCCTCGGGTAGCGCGGGGCCGGGGTCGCGTGCGACGAAGGTGTTGTAGAAGCCCACCTTCTCCTCACCCCCGCCGACCGTGACGGCCGACTGCGTGCCCTGGAAGACGATGTCCTTGTAGGCCAGGGGGATCCCGAGCCGGTCGCACAGCACCTGATGGCCCAGGCAGACCGCGAGGAACGGTTGCCCGGAGGCGAGCAGGTCGTCGACCGCCGCGCGGAAGGCGGCCACCTTGGGGCTGCCGTCGTCCCGGGGGTCGCCGGGCCCGGGACCGACCACGACCACGTCGTGGCCCGTGAAGGCGCCCGCGACGTAGTCCTCGTGGCGCACGACCGTGCTCTTCATGCCCAGCACCGCGAAGACGTGGCGCAGCATGTTCACGAAGTCGTCCTCGCCGTGCAGGATCGCCACGGACCTGCCGACGAGCTCCGGCGCGGGGGCCGCGTCGGACTGGTCGGTGAGCCAGAATCTCGCCAGCCGCTGGTTGCGCGAGGCGAGCGCGATCAGCACGTCCTCGTCGCTCATCAGCGAGGCCACCTCGGCACTGCTCCCCGCACCCTCGACGAGGCCGAAGGCACTGAGCACACCGCCCGCCTTGGCATGGGTCTCGGCCACCTCGTACGCCGGCACGGAGTCGCGCACCAGCGTCGCGCCGGCGGTGACCGTGAGCCGGCCGTCGGGGCTGACGTCGGCGGTGCGGATCACGATCGGGCTGTCGGCGGTCGGGGCGCCGTCGGCGTCGCGGCCGAGCAGCGCCAGCGCGCCGCCGTAGTAGCCGCGGCCCTCGGGCTCGTAGGCCTCGATCAGGCGACACGCGTTCTCGACCGGGGCGCCGGTCACGGTGGCCGCGAACATGGTGTCGCGCAGCACGTCGCGCACGTCCGCGTGGGTACGCCCGGCGAGCAGGTACTCGGTGTGCACCAGGTGCGTCATCGGCTTGAGGAACGGACCGAGCACCTGGCCGCCCTCGTGGCAGATGTCGCACATCATCTTCAGCTCCTCGTCGACGACCATGAAGAGCTCGTAGATCTCCTTCTCGTCGGCGAGGAAGTCCAGCAGCCGCTGCTTGCGCTGCGCGAGGGGGAGGTCGGCCAGCCCGCGCAGCCGGAAGGTGCCCGAGATCGGGTTCATCCGCACGTCGCCGCCGTGCACGGAGACGTGCCGCTCGGGGCTCGCGCCGATCAGGAACCGGTCGCCGGTCCAGAAGCAGTAGGTCCAGTAGGCGCCGCGCTCGTTCTCCAGCAGCCGCCGCAGCACGCCCAGTGCGCGGTCGGTGCCCCAGTCGCGGATCCGAGCGCGGTACTTCCGGCCGACGACGAGGTTGGCCCCTTCCCCGTTGCCGATCTCGTCGCGGATGATGCGGGCGACGACCTCGCCGTACTCCTCGTCGGAGGTCTCGAACCCACCCGGCCCGTCGGTCTCGAGGTCCACCTCGGGAAGTGCCGCGACCAGCTCGGCCAGCGGCACCTCGCGCTCGGTGTCGAGACCGACCACGACCAGCGGCGTGCCGTCGTCGTGGGCGTCGAAGCCCCGCTCGGCGACCTGCCGGAACGGCACCGCGACCAGGCTGTCGAACCGCCGCCCCGGGGTGGGCGGGCCGTCGGCCAGCGGGATCTCGGTGAGCCGGTCGACGACCGACCGGCGGCCACCCACCAGCGTCACCGTGTCACTGTCGCGCAGCCGGATCACCGCCCACGCCTCGTGCCCCAGCAGCTCCTGGAGGGCAGCGGCGGCGTCGGCGTGGCTCATGGCGGAACGCTAGCCGAGCAGCGACCGCCTGCGACCGACTGTCTTAGGACCGCGGCTCTGCTTGAGTGGTGCCGACCAGCACCAGGAGGACCCATGACCGACCTGCCCGAACGCCCGGGCCGGACCGCGGTGGGTGAGCGCACCCGGGTCCGCCGCCTCCCCGAGAAGGCGGTGACCGACCGTGCCGCACTCGACGCGGTGCTCGACGCCGCTCGGGTGGCGCACGTGGGCTTCACCGACGTCCAGGGCCGGCCGGTCGTCGTGCCGGTCGCGGCCGCGCGGGACGGCGACCGGCTGCTGCTGCACGGCTCGACCGGGAGCCGGATGCTGCGCCGGCTGGCCGAGGGCGTCGAGTGCTGCGTCGCCGTGACGCTGCTCGACGGGCTCGTGCTGGCCCGGTCGGCGTTCGAGTCCTCGATGCACTACCGCAGCGCGATGGTGTTCGGCGTGCCCGTCGTGGTGGCTCCCGACGCCAAGGTCGCGGCGCTGCGGGCGATGTCGGAGGCGTGGATGCCCGGCCGCTGGGACACCCTGCGACCGCCCAGCGCCAAGGAGCTCGCCGCCACGGCCGTGCTCGCGCTTCCGCTGGAGGAGTGGTCGGTCAAGGTGAGCGACGGACCGCCCGAGGATCCCGCGGAGGACCTCGACGCCCCGGTCTGGGCGGGCGTCCTGCCCGTCCTGCGCCGCTACGGCGAACCCCTCCCGGCACCCGACCTCCGCGGCGATCCTGCGTTCCCCGCGGAGGCCGCACACTGGACGATCGGCTGACGACCGGCTGAGGCCCGGCTGACCACCGGCAGGCAGCCGCTCAGCGCGCGGTCAGCGTGACCAGCTGCTGGGTGGCCCGGGTGAGCACCACGTAGAGGGTCGCCCGGCCGGTCGAGGACTCGTCCTCGATCTCCTGCGGCTCCACGACGACGATCCCGTCGAACTCCAGTCCCTTGGTGTCGAGCCCGGTGAGGACGGCGACGCGTGCGTCGTCACCGGCCACCAGGTCGGCGTACGGCGAGGCCTGCAGCCAGTGACGCACCTCGCTGCGCCGCGCCACGGGAACCACGACCCCGACGGTGCCACCGAGATCGGCGACCATGGCGCCGACGACCTCGGTCAGAGCCGACTCGACGTCGGCGACCCGGCGCTCCTCGGGCGGCACCCCGGTGGACCGCACCGCCTCGGGGAGGTCGGCGTCGAGGCCCACCCGGCGGGCGTAGTCGGCGGCGAAGTCGTAGATCTCGGAGGAGTTGCGGTAGTTCTTCGACAGGTGGAAGGCGTGCAACGGCTTCTCGCCGCCGCCGGGGGTGCGCAGCGCGTCGCGGCGTGCGGCCTCCGCCTCCTCCCGGACCGGCCACGACGACTGGGCCGGGTCGCCCACGATCGTCCAGGTCGCGGCGCGTCCGCGCCGGCCGACCATCCGCCACTGCATCGGGGTGAGGTCCTGCGCCTCGTCGATGAGCACGTGGGCGTAGCCGTCGTCCTCGATCCGGTGCGTGGGCGGGGCCCATCCCCCGGCGAAGCGGTCCTGCCCGGCGTACTCGCGATCGGAGGCGGTCGTCACCTCCTGCAGTGAGGCGTCGGCCAACCCGAGCGGGTCCTCCTCCTCCGACCCGACCTTGGGCGGGTCGCCGAGGGCGTAGCGCAGCTCGTCCAGCAGCGGCACGTCGTCGACCGAGAGGGTGTCCCCCCACGACTTGGCCAGCAGCCGCACCTGCTCGTCGGTGAGCACGCCGTCGGCGACGCGCGCGAGGAGGTCGGGGTCGCGGAGCCAGCCCAGCACGGTCGTCGCGTCGAGCACCGGCCACCAGGCCGCGGCGAACTCCAGGAAGCGGTCGTCGGTGCGCAGGTCGTCGGCGAACTCCTCCTTGGTGCGCTCCCGCCCGCGCTCGGAGCGGACCTGGCGCCACATGGCGTCGATCAGGGTGGAGGCCACCTTGGTGGTCGACCGGTTGCGGCGACCCATGGAGAGCAGCTGGCGGCGGACCGCGCCGAGCTCGCGCGGCCCGAGCACGATGCGGTCGTCGCGGTAGAAGAGGGAGAACTCGCCCGGACCGCCGGGCACCGCCTGCCGAGCGGCACGGCGCAGCACCTCGGCCATGGCGGCGGAGCCCTTCACCTCGGCGACCGCCGGGTCGTCGCGCCGGGTGGCGCGGACACCGTCGACGACCTCGCCGAGCGAGCGGAGGGCGACCGCGGTCTCGCCCAGCGACGGCAGCACCCGCTCGATGTAGCGCATGAAGACGCCCGAGGGGCCGACGACGAGCACGCCGCCGCGCTCGTAGCGGCGCCGGTCGGCGTAGAGCAGGTACGCCGCGCGGTGCAGCGCGACGACGGTCTTGCCGGTGCCAGGGCCGCCGCTGATCGCCACGACGCCCTTCTGCGGCGCCCGGATCGCGCGGTCCTGCTCGGCCTGGATCGTCGCCACGATCGAGTGCATCGACCGGTCCCGGGCGCGCTGCAGCTGCGCCATCAGCGCACCCTCGCCGACGATCGGCAGCTCCTCGGCGCGCGGGTCGTCGGGGTCGAGGAGGTCGTCCTCGACGCCGACCACGTCCTCGCCGTGGCTGCGCAGGATGCGGCGGCGCACCACCCCGTGGGGATCCGCCTGGGTGGCTTGGTAGAAGACCGCCGCGGCCGGTGCGCGCCAGTCGACGAGCAGCACGTCGTGGTTGTCGTCGCGCAGCCCGATCCGGCCCACGTAGCGCGGCTCGCGGTCGATGGCGGCGCTCATGTCGAGGCGCCCGAAGACGAGCCCCTCGCGGGCGGCGTCGAGGCTCGCCTGCCGGCGCGCCGCCTGGAACATCATCGCGTCGCGCTCGACCAGGCCGCCCTCGTGGCCGAGCATGCCGCGCTCGCGGCCCTCCTCGGCCAGGGCCGCGGCGGCCTGGGTGGAGACCGCCAGCTGGCGGTACACCGTCTGGACGAACTGCTGCTCGGCGGCCACCTCGCGGGCGGCGACGCTCTGCTCCGGGTCCTCGGCCGCGCGGGCTGAAGAGTCGGGGTCGGTCACGTGGGTTCCTCGCGCGTCGAAGGCGATCTGGGCAACGGACAACGCTATCAAGCAGGTGTTCGGTGCCGGGCGGGATCCGGTTGGCCCGGATCCGGACCCCCGGCGCGGCTCAGCGCGACGTCGGCTCGACCCGCACGCAGCAGTGCCCGGGGCTGGGGGCCAGCCGTGCCCGCACCCCGGTGCGACCACTCGCCTCGAGAGCCGCCTCCACGAAGTGCGCGTTGAGCCCGCACACCAGCTCGGTGTGCTGAGCCGCCAGGGCGTGGAAGGGGCAGTTCGCGAGCACTACCGCGCCGTTCTCGCGTTGCGGGTCGTAGCCGCACGCGGCGAGCAGGTCCGCCGCATCGTGCAGCGGGTCCCCGCTCGCGTCGCCCAGCGCCGCGGCGGCCGTGCCGGCGTCGTGCCCGGCCGATGCGGCGGCGTGCCGCACGGCGGTCGGGAGGTCGGCGCCGCTCGCGGAGGCGGTCGCGACCGCTTCGGCGAGGATCTCCCCGAGCAGCCGGTACCGGCGCTCGGGCAGCGAGATCAGCAGCTCCTCCTCGGCAGGCCGGTAGACCTTCGCCGGCCGACCGGCACCCGGCCCGCCGACCCCGTCCGGGCGGCGGTAGCCGGCGGTCAGCAACCCGTCGGACTCCAGGCGGTCGAGGTGGAACTTCGCGGTGTGGCGGGGAACGCCGACCGCCTCCGCGGCCTGCTCCCGGCTCACCGGATGGCGGCGAGCAGCCACGTAGCGGTAGAGCGCACGGCGCACCGGCTCGCCCAGCGAGGCGATCCGGCCGAGGCGAGCGTCGACCTCGTCACCGGTGTCCTCCGGGCTACGCGCCATGGCGGCACTCTACCGGACAGATCCATTGACGAAATGGATCGACCGGTTCTAACGTCAACGTACCTATCCGCTAGAAGCCTGGAGGCCACCATGACCACCCACCTCACCGCCCGCCCCGCGGCACCGCTCGCGTCGCCCGACGACTCCGCGGGCGAGCAGGCGTTCCTCGCGCTCCGCCTGGGCTTCACCCTCCTGCCGGTCCTCTTCGGCATCGACAAGTTCGCCGGCGTGCTGACCGACCACTGGACGAAGTACCTCGCGCCGCAGTTCGACGACGTCATCCCGGGGACCGCCGCCCAAGCGATGCACGCCGTCGGCGTCGTCGAGATCGTGGCGGGGCTCGTGGTGCTGGTGCTGCCCCGCTTCGGAGGGCCGCTCGTCGCCGCCTGGCTCGCCGGCATCATCGTCAACCTCCTCGTCGTCGGCGGGTACGGCGACGTGGCGCTGCGCGACGTCGGCCTGATGCTCGCCGCACTCGTGCTCACCCGGCTCGCCTGGGCCTACCCCGACCGACTCCGGCGCCACCGATCGATGCGATGACCAGGGCGTTCGTGCTCTCGGGGGGCGGCAACCTCGGGGCGGTGCAGGTCGGGATGCTCCTGGCGCTGGCCGAGGCTGGGATCCGGCCGGACGTCCTGGTCGGCACCTCGGCCGGCGCCCTCAACGCCGTGCACCTGGCGGAGCGCGGTGTGAGCGGTGCCTCCGTCGAGGCGCTCGCGAGAGTGTGGGCGAGCCTGAGGGGGCGGGCGCTGTTCCGGCCCGACCCCCGCTCGGTCCTCGCAGGCGGCACATTGTGCTCCGATCGCGGCATACGGGCACTCCTCGAGCGGCACCTGGGACTGGGCCGGCTGGAGGACGCGGCGATCCCCGTCCACGTCGTGGCCACCGACCTCCTCTCCGGGGAGGAGGTCGACCTCGACCGAGGTCCGGCGGTCGAGGCGGTGCTGGCGAGCTGCGCGATCCCGGGCGTCCTCCCCGCCGTGCCGTGGGACGGCCGCGCCCTCGTGGACGGCGGACTCGCGGACAACGCCGCCATCTCCGTGGCCGTGGCGGCCGGCGCCGACGAGGTGGTGGTCCTCCCCGCGGGCTACGCATGTGCCCTTCCCGTCGCCCCGACCGGCATCGTCGGCCCGCTGTTCCACGCGCTCAGCCTGCTCACCCACCAGCGCCTGGTCGCCGACGTGGTGACCTACCGCGACCGGGTCGACCTGACGGTGCTGCTACCGCCCTGCCCTCTCTCGGTCCCGCCGCTGGACTTCTCCCGCTCCACCGACCTCGTCGAGCGGGCGCGTGCGGGAGCGCGTCGCCAACTCGCCCACGACGGCGGACGCCGGCCCCGGCCGGACAGCGACCTCGCGCTCCACGCGCATCCGGAAGATGCCCCAAGACCCGTCGCGGCGGGGTGATCAGGCCAGCGACTCCACGAAGTCGCCGAGCTGGGTGAGGTTGCGGCACTCGACCATCGGCACCAGCGCGCCGTACTCGCGGGCGGCGGAGTCGCCGGTCCCCCAGTGCCGCCGGTGCTCTGGATTGAGCCACCAGCTGTGCCGCGCGTCATAGGTCATCCGGCGCAGCACGGGCAGAGCCAGGTCGGAGTAGTTGCTGCGGGCGTCGCCCAGGATCAGCAGGTTGGTCCGGGGCGTGAGTGCATCGGCATAGCGCTCCTCGAAGCGGGTGAACGCGCGGCCGTACGACGTGCGACCCCACAGGCTGGCGTACTGGGCGCTCGCAGCGAGCTCGGTGAGCGTCTCGGCCGGGTCGGCAGCGACCGAGAAGCGGTCGGTGACCTCGTGGATCTCGTCGACGAAGGTGAACGCCCGCACCCGGGAGAACTGCTCACGCAGGGCGTAGACGAGCATGAGCGTGAAGCTGGCGAAGCTCGCCACCGAGCCCGACACGTCACAGAGGACGACGAGGTCGGTGCGGCTGGGCCGCCTCGGCCGGTGATGGGTGGTCAGCGGGACGCCGCCGGTCGACATGCTCGCTCGGACCGTGCGGCGGAAGTCCAGGGCGTCGCCCCGGCGATGGTGGTGCCGACGGCCGACGCGGGTCGCGAGGCGGCGGGCCAGCGGGTAGATCTCGCGACGCATCTCGGCGAGGTCCGCCTTGCGCGCCGCGGTGAAGTCGAGCTGGTCGATGCTCGGGCGCACCGTGTGCCGGGCGACGTACTCCGGTCCGCGGACCTCCGCGGCCCGCCGGGCGACATCGCCCTGCACCAGCTCCTCGTAGCGGGTCACCTGGCTCTCGACGTCGCTCCGGAGGTCGTCGCCGGGGTCGAGCCCGAGGCCCTCCAGGACCGTGTCGACCAGCTCGCCCGGCGAGACGCGATTCATCACGTTGTACGACGACCAGCGCTGCTCGCCGGGTCCGCGCCCCCTGATCATCCCGAACCGCTGCACCCCCTCCCGCGCCATCGCCGCGAGCAGGTCGGGGTCGCCGAGGGCGAGCGCCTCGGCGAGCTGCTCGCGATAGGTCGCCAGGTCCGCCGGCCCGTCCCCGGCCGTCTCGGCGCCGCCGGGACGGTCGAGCCGGCTCGGCTGATCGAGCTGGTCCGGGTGGTCGAGCGCGGTGGAGGCCCCGTCCCCCACCAGCGCCGGGAAGTACAGGTCGAAGACCCGGTCGAAGGCCGGCCGGTGCGCGTGCCGCTTGACCAGCGTCGCGGCGTAGGCCGCCCGGACGGCCTCCCGGTCACCGAGGCCGAGCGCGCTGACGGCGCGGACGGCGTCGAGACCCTCCGCGGTGGAGGCCGGCAGCCCGGCGTCGCGCAGGGCGTCGAGGAACCCGAGGTGCCGGTCGAGCAGCGCCATCGCTCAGGCCCGCAGCCGCAGCTCGCGGACGGCCTTGTCCTGGTCGCTCGCGTGCTTGAGCACGACGCCGAGGGTCCGGTCGATGGTGGCGGCGTCGAGCGTGCCGACCTCGAGGGCGACCAGAGTGCGGGCCCAGTCGACGGCCTCGGCGATCGACGGGCCCTTCTTCAGCTCCAGGCCGCGCAGCCGGTGCACGGTCTCGACGACCTGGCCGGCGAGCGCGTCCTCGAGCTCGGGCACGTGACCGAGCACGATCTGCTTCTCGCGCTCGGCGTCGGGGTGGTCGACGTAGAGGTAGAGGCAGCGGCGCTTGACCGCCTCGGAGAGCTCGCGGGTGGCGTTCGAGGTGAGCACCACCAACGGCCGGCGGACCGCCTCGATCGTGCCGAGCTCGGGGATGGTGACCTGGAAGTCGCTGAGCACCTCCAGCAGCAGCGCCTCGACCTCGACGTCGGTCTTGTCGATCTCGTCGATGAGGAGCACGGTCGGCCGCTCACGGCGGATCGCCTCCAGGAGCGGTCGGGTGAGTAGGAACTCCTCGCCGAAGATCGAGTCGTGGGTCGCCTCCCACCCCTCCTCGCCGGCCGACTGGATGTAGAGCAGCTGCTTCTTGTAGTCCCACTCGTACAGCGCCCGTGCCTCGTCGAGCCCCTCGTAGCACTGCAGCCGGATCAGCTCCGCCCCGCTCGCGCGGGCGACGGCCTTCGCGAGCTCGGTCTTGCCGACGCCCGCCGGGCCCTCGACCAACAGCGGCTTCTCCAGCACGCCGGCCAGGTAGGTCGTCGTCGCGGTCGCGGCGTCGGCGAGGTAGCCCACGGCCTCCAGCCGCTTCGCGCTGTCCTCGGGGGAGTCGAACCAGCTCATGGCGAGAGTTTGGCAGGCACGGCCCGGCCACCCGCCAGCAGGAACACGGCGACCAGCGCTGCTCCGACGCCCGAGACCACCAGCGGCAGGTGACCGTCGCCGCCCCAGGCGAGTCCCGCCCAGAGTCCGGCCACCAGGACACCGCCGCCCGTCAGGCCCTGGAAGACGCCCTGCCCGGTGCCCTGCACCGCCCGCGGGAGCAGACCGGAGACCCACGCCTTGCCCACGCCGTCGGTCAGCGCCGTGAACCCGCCGTACCCCGCGAGCAGCAGCCACGCCGCCAGATGGTCGTCGGTCAGCCCGAGGCCGGCGTAGACGACGGCGAAGACGACCAGGCCGACGCCGAAGACCGTGCGCGCCCCGAGCCGATCGGCGACGACGCCGGCCGGGAAGCTCAGCACCGTGTAGACGACGTTGTAGAGCACATAGGCGAGGATCACCGCGACCACGCCGAAGCCGATGTCGTGGAGCCGGAGCAGCAGCAGCGCGTCGGGGAAGTTCACGACGGCGAAGACGGTCAGCACCGCGACCGTGCGCCAGTACGCCGTCGGGAGCCGCTCCACCTGCTCCTGCTCGATCCGGGGAGCGCGCGTGCGCGGTGCGCGCTCGGGCTCCTCGAGCAGCAGCACCAGCAGCACCGACAGGACGGCCGGGACGACCGCGATCCACAGCAGCGGGCGGATCCGGTGATCGAGAAGCTCGTAGCCGGCCAGCGCCAGCAGCGGTCCGACGACGGCGCCGGCGGTGTCCGCAGCGCGGTGGAAGCCGAACGCCCGCCCGCGCGCCTCCGGCGGGATCCCCTCCACCAGCAGGGCGTCGCGCGGCGCACCGCGGATCCCCTTGCCGAGGCGGTCGACCGCGCGCCCGGCCAGCACGACCGGCCACACCCCGGCGAGCGCCACCAGCACCTTGCCGACGGCCGCCAGCCCGTAGCCGGCACCGACCAGCGGGACCTTCGGGAACCGGTCGGCGAGCCGCCCGGCGACGAGCTTGGTCACCGCCGCGACGCCCTCCGCCACCCCCTCGACGACGCCGACGACCGCCGCCGGCGCACCGAGCACGGTGGTGAGCAGGATCGGCAGCAGGGGGTAGAGCAGCTCGCTCGCCGCGTCCTGCAGGAAGGAGACCCCCGAGACGATCCTGAGGTTCCGGGTCAGCCACGGCGGGGGGTGAGCCACCGGCCCAGCCTAGGCGGCGGGACGCGCAGAATCTTCGTCGTACCGGCGTAACCCGGGCCGGGGTGCCTCGTTGAGATGAACGACGGGCACCCTCCCTCCCCGCTCGTCACCCGGCCCTCGGGCCACCTCGCGGCGCCCGGTCCACCTCCCTCCCCGGACCTGGGCGCCGCTGCACGTCAGGAGCACAGTGCCCGGGCCCCTCTCGGGGAGTCCGGGCCCTGGCGCCCGCGCCTGCGGCATGACGGCGGCCAAACCTGGTCCATCGGCAGGTAGGTCACCGACCTGAGAGATTCTGCTCGCGCGAATTCCGGCAACTTCTCGGCACTTGTCGGTGGCAACCGTTACGTTCCGGCCATGCGGACCCACCGGGGGACCCTGAGGAAACGGATGCAGATGAACAAGCGAGCAGGAATCAAGTACGGCGCGGTCGCCGCGGCCGCCGGCGTCGCCATCGCCTTCGGCGCGACCGGAAGCGCGATCGCGGGCAACAAGCTGGACGGGGGCGACATCGCGAACAACTCGATCACCGCCAAGGACCTGGCCCGAGACAGCGTGGGCGCCTCGGAGCTGAAGGCCGGCGCCGTGCACCTCAGCAACCTCTCCCCGTCGCTGCAGAAGGCTCTCCAGGGCGCCCGCGGTCCCCAGGGCCCCCAGGGTCCCCAGGGCGAGACCGGCGCCCAGGGCCCCAAGGGCGACACGGGCGCGCAGGGCCCGCAGGGTCCGAAGGGCGACCCGGGCACGCCGGGCACCAACGGTGACATCGCGCGCGACGCCCTCGGCTCCCTCGCGGGTCGCTACGACTCCGACCCGGCCGCGCCGACGACCATCACGAACCTCGGTGGCTCGTTCAAGACCCGCAGCACCTCCGTCGGCTCGATCGACCTCCCCGCCGGCACCTACCTGCTGACCGGGAGCGCCTTCTTCGACCGCCTCGACAACGCGGTCGGCGCGGACGACACCCGCCTCCAGCTCGCGCTGCGCGACGGCAAGACCGACACGTCCTTCGGCACCGACGACGGCACGTGCTTCACCGGCCTCTTCGCCAAGACCGGGGTCGACCGCGAGGCCACCTGCACCACCAGCCGCGTGGTCACGTTCGCCCAGCCGACGACCGTCCAGGTCATCGCGTTCGGCTACAACGACAGCGGCAGCAGCTCCGGCGGCGGCAACTTCACCGTCGACGCGCACGTCGCAGCGGTCAAGGTCGGCTGACCAGCAGCACGATCCAGGGGGTGGTCACCGCGCTGCGGTGGCCACCCCTCTGCGTTCGACGACGCCGCTCCGCCTGCGCGGAGAAGATGTGGGGGGGGGGTAACAAGAAAAGAGAAAACCCCCCCCCCCGGGGATTTTGTTTTTTTTAACAAACTTGGGTTTT
>JBQCHZ010000013.1:0-14294 GCA_051954195.1 Marmoricola sp. | reverse complement strand
TCGCCCCCCCTCGCTGCGCCTGCCCGCGCGCCCCCTCGGTTGTGTGTTTTGTGTTGTGGGTCTTGCCCCCCGTCCCCCCCCCCCCCCCCGACGGCGGTGACGGAGGGATTTGAACCCTCGGTGGGCTTGCACCCACAAACGCTTTCGAGGCGTTCTCCTTAGGCCGCTCGGACACGTCACCGCGGGAGAGGCTACCGGAGAGCGGCGGGGTCGCTGAAATCCGGCCGGTCGGCGAGCACCGCCTTGTGGTCCGAGGCGGTGGTCAGCAGGCGCACGCTGCTCGCCGGACCGGGACCGAACACGTCGTCGATGTGTCGGCGGCGCTTCCCGAAGGTCGGCGGCGCGTCCTCGTGGCCGACCCAGCAGGAGGTGACGCCCTCGAGGAAGAACCCGTCGAAGTTCGCGTCGCCCACCGCGTAGACGTCGTCACCGCACTCCTGCGCCTCGTCGATCGCCCGCTGCAGCCGGACGTGCTCGGCGCGGTGCAGCGCGACCAGGCGGGGCTGATCGGTGCGGTAGACCTTGCCGGCCTGCACGCCGGGCACGAGGTGGTAGCAGATCATCGTCACGGCGCGACCGGTCCGCTCGTCGCGGTACCGCCCGATCGCCAGCATCCGTGGCGGCTCCAGGCCCAGGGGACGGTACGGGCTGCGCGCGGCGACCACGCCGTTGAGCAGCCCCCACCGCGCCGACAGCAGCCGGAACCGGTCGGCCCGCGCGCCGACGACGCAGCCGAACGGCGTCGTCACCCAGTCGTACGACGTACCGCTCCCGGGCACGGCCGGCGTGCCCGGCGCCAGTCCGACGGCGCCCCAGGTGCGCAGGAGCAGGAACCGGTCCGGGCGCCACTCCTGGAGGCCGACCAGGTCCGGCTGCTCGTCGAGCACGGCCTGCACCGCCTCCCGGGCCACCGGGATCGGCAGGTCCTGCTGCACGTTGGCGCTCGCGACGAGCATCAGCGAACCCCCCGCTGCTCGGCGAAGAAGGTCTCGAGCAGCGCCGCGGACTCGGTCGCCAGCACGCCGCCCAGCACCTCGGGACGATGGTTGAGACGCCGGTCCCGCACGACGTCCCAGAGACTGCCCGCGGCGCCCGCCTTGTCGTCATAGGCGCCGAAAACCACCCGGTCCACCCGCGACAGCACCGCGGCACCGGCGCACATCGTGCACGGCTCGAGGGTGACCACCAGCGTGCAGCCGGTGAGCCGCCACTCCCCCACGGCCGCCGCAGCAGACCGCAGTGCGACCACCTCGGCGTGGCCGGTCGGGTCCCCGTCCGCCTCGCGCACGTTGTGGCCGGTCGCCACGACCGAGCCCACGGAGTCGACGACCACCGCGCCGATCGGCACGTCGCCGGCGGGCAGCGCCAGCGCCGCCTGGGCCAGAGCCGCCCGCATCGCCTGCTCCCACTGCACCCCTCGATCGTGTCAGAGGCATCCACCCCGCGGCACTACCGTTGCCCCATGCGCCTCCACGTCGTCGAGCACCCGCTCGTCGCCCACAAGCTCACTGCGCTCCGCGACCGCTCGACCGCCTCGCCGGAGTTCCGCCGCCTGGCCGACGAGCTGGTCACCCTGCTCGCCTACGAGGCCACGCGCGACGTGCGCACCGAGCCCACCATCGTGGAGACGCCGGTCGCCACGACCGAGGGCGTCACGCTGTCGCGCCCCCGGCCACTCGTCGTACCGATCCTGCGTGCCGGCCTCGGCATGCTCGACGGGATGATGCGCCTGCTGCCCACGGCGGAGGTGGGCTTCCTCGGCATGGTGCGCAACGAGGAGACCCTCGAGGCCTCGACCTACGCCGAGCGGCTCCCGGCCGACCTGTCCGGCCGCCAGTGCTACGTGCTCGACCCGATGCTGGCCACCGGCGGGACGCTGGCCGCCGCGATCCGCTTCCTCACCGACCGGGGCGCCGACCACATCACCGCGATCTGCCTGCTCGCCGCCCCCGAGGGCGTGGCCCGTCTCGAGGAGGAGCTCGAGCCGCTGCAGGTGCCGGTCGCGGTCGTCACCGCCTCGCTCGACAAGCGCCTCAACGAGCTGGGCTACATCGTCCCCGGCCTCGGCGACGCCGGCGACCGCCTCTACGGCCTCGCCCAATGACGAGTTGAGTGCGG
Source organism: Marmoricola sp. (assembly GCA_051954195.1). GTDB lineage: Bacteria > Actinomycetota > Actinomycetes > Propionibacteriales > Nocardioidaceae > Marmoricola. The sequence goes on along the minus strand of JBQCHZ010000013.1, from coordinate 12,176 downwards.
AAGTGGTCGCTCTAGCCACCACTTCCGCACTCAACTGGCTCGGATCCGGGGAACGCCGAGGGCGATCAGGTCCTCGATGACGCTTCCCGGATCGTGACGGAGCTCGTAGGCCGAGCACTGGACGACGATCCGGTTGACGGCACTGAGCTTGCGGTTGCGCGCTCGGTCCTCGGCGGCCTGCAGCACGTCGTCGTGAAACGAGCCGTCGACCTCCAGCACCAACGTGCGGCCATCCGCCAGGCGCCACTCGCAGTCGGTGTAGCGGAGGCGGCCGCGGCGGTCTCGCCGACGCTGCTGCGAGACCGGTGGCGTGAGGCCATGCGTGCGGCAGGCTCGCCGTACGTCGACTTCGGCGAGCGACTGCGCTCCGCCAGCGATGTCGTCGAGCAGCGGCCGGAACTGCTTCGCCCGCCGCAACGGTCGGAGCCGATCGATCCACAGTCCGAGGCTGGCGGCCGTGGTGAGGCGTTGCTGGACCACCGCCGCGAGCGAGCCATGGGCCGTTCGGTGGCTGCGCTCGTAGGCGGCGAAGAGCAGGATGGCCGGCTCGAGCCGGCACACTGGCAGCTCGGCGCGACCGGTGAGCAGGAAGAGCGGACGCCGCGTACGGAAGAACTGGATCCCCGGAACCGGTTCGAACGAGTGCGGGTTGCGCACCAGCACCGTCACGTCGTCGCGGTCCCAGCCACGCAAGCCGTGGATCGCAGCGGCCGTCAGACCGCCGATCACCGCCTCACCACCGGCGTGCAGGACACCCAGCCACAGGCGCTGCTCGAATGACAGCGGTCCCGTCGTCGTGCTCAGCACTTCCTCGCTGCGCTGCACCCACCTTCGAGCATCGAACTGGGCGCGTACGGTCGCCCGGCTCACACCCAAGCCGCGCAGCTGGCGGTGAGAGAGCATGCCGTGCTGACGCGCTGCCAGCTCGGTCCACTCCGGCTCCATGCCGCCCGAGTGTGCACAAAGCGGCCGACCACCCGCTGTGGCTATCCACAGGCACCGAGTTGAGTGCGGAAGTGGCGGCTATAGCGACCACTTCCGCACTCAACCGGCTACGTCAGAGGGCCTTGACGGCGTTGAGGAGCTTGCCCATGGTCTCCTTGGCGTCGCCGAAGAGGAGCTGGGTCTTGTCGTCGAAGAGCAGCTCGTTCTCGATGCCCGCGAAGCCGGGACGCATGGAGCGCTTCATGAAGATGACGTTCTTCGCCTCGTCGGCGTTGAGGATGGGCATGCCGTAGATCGGGGCGCCCGGGGTCGTCTTGGCCGCGGGGTTGACCACGTCGTTGGCGCCGACCACCAGCACCACGTCGGCGTCCTTGAAGTCGCCGTTGATCTCGTCCATCTCCTGCAGCTGCTCGTAGGGCACCTGCGCCTCGGCGAGCAGCACGTTCATGTGCCCAGGCATCCGGCCGGCGACCGGGTGGATGGCGTAGTCGACCTCCGTGCCGCGCTCGCCGAGCACGTCGACCAGCTCACGCAGCGTGTGCTGGGCCTGGGCGACGGCCAGACCGTAGCCGGGCACGATGATCACCCGCTCGGCGTAGCCCAGCAGGATCGCGGCGTCGGCCGGCTGCAGCGACTTGACCGGCCGGTCGGAGGCCTCGCCGCCGCCGAGCGTCGACCCGCCCTTGAGCGCACCGAAGAGGATGTTGCTCACCGAGCGACCCATCGCCTTGGCCATCAGCAGCGTCAGGAACGTTCCGGAGGCGCCGACCAGCGTGCCCGCCACCAGCAGCAGCGTGTTGGACAGGACGTAGCCGCCGGCCGCGACGGTGAGGCCCGTGAAGGCGTTGAGCAACGAGATCACGATCGGTACGTCGGCACCGCCGACCGGCAGCACCAGCAGCAGGCCGAACAGCACGCCGAGGACGCCGAGGACGATCCCGATCCACATCCGCTCGTCCTGCACGAGCAGGACCGTGAGCACCACGGCGGCGATCAGCGAGCCACCGAAGAGCACCGGCAGGCCGGGGAAGACCAGCGGCCGCGAGCTCATCAGCTCCTGCAGCTTGGCGAAGGTGATCACCGAGCCGGCGAACGACACCGCCCCGACGAAGATCGTGAACGCGGTGGCGACCAGCGTGAACCAGTCGGGGTCGTCGTGGGCGACGACGTGCTCGTGCAGCTCGAGGAGCGCGACCAGGGCGGCCGCTCCGCCGCCGACGCCGTTGAACAGCGCCACCATCTGCGGCATCTGGGTCATCTGCACCTTCTGGGCGCCGTAGACGCCACCCACCGTGCCGACGACGATCGCCGCCACGATCAGCCAGACGTGGTGCAGGTGCTCGCCCGTGGCCGGGTTCTTGATGACGAACGGGATCAGCACCGCGATGACGGCGGCCACCGCACCGATCAGGTTGCCGTTGCGCGCGGTGCGCGGGCCCGAGAGTCCCTTCAGAGCAAGGATGAAGGCGACCGCGCAGGCGAGGTAGACGACTTGGGTCCAGACCGGGATCGTGCTCATGCGGCGCCGTCCTTCGGGGTGTTCGCGGCCGGCTTCTTCTTCTGGGTGAACATCTGCAGCATCCGGTCGGTGACGACGAAACCGCCGACCATGTTGACCGAGGCGAGCACGATCGCGATCACGCCGACCACGAGCGCTGCGGTGTTGTCGGTGCTGCCGGTGACGAGCACCGCGCCGAGCAGGATCACGCCGTGGATGGCGTTCGCGCCCGACATGAGCGGCGTGTGCAGCGTCGAGGAGACCTTCGAGATCACCTCGATCCCCACGAAGATGCTGAGCACGAAGATCGTCAGGTAGACGACTGCCTCGTTCATCGGGTGCCCCCCTCGTCGGTGGTGTCGCCCAGGTCGAAGAGCTCGGGCTGGTCGTCGTCCTTCGCCACAGCCCGCTCCGGTACGACGGGCTCCGGCGCGGCCGGCTCCGGCACATCCTCGGCGGCGCCATCCTCCGCCGGCACGTCCACCACCGGCACGTCCACCGGCGCCACGTCCTCGCCTGCGGCGGGCTCGACGTCCACCGGGGCGGGCTCCACCGGCTCGGCGTCCGCCTGCTCACCGTCCACCGGCTCAGCGTTCACCGGCTCGGCGTCCACCGGGCCGGGGTCCGCGATGCCGACGGGGTCCGCGGCCACGGCTGCCTGGGGCTCCGGCTCCAGCGCCTCGGTGTCGAAGGTGCTGACCGGCTCGGGCATCGACTCCAGGTGCTCGAGGTCGGCAGCGCTGTGCGGCTCGGACGCCTGCGCCTGCGCCTCGAGGTAGCGCGGCTCCGGGTCGGGCTCGGGCTCGTCGATGTCGAGCAGCGGGTCGTCGTCGCGCTCGAGGGATGCGGTGTCGGGGTCGTCGTAGCGCGGGCCGACCGGCTCGGTCACGGCGTCGTGACCCGGCGCTCCGGCCGCGGTCCCCACCGCTGCCTCCGCGACGTCGGGCTCGTCCTCGACCCCGGTGTGGGCGGCGTTGTCGACGGCGTCGGTGAACGCGGCGGGCGCGACCGGCTCACCGACCGGCGCAGGCGCCTGCTCCGGCTCCGGCTCCGGCTCGGGGTCGGGTCCGTCGATCGCCACCCGGGTCGCCTCGTGCGTGATCCGGCCGGCGTGCGTGACCGCGGACCCGGCGACGATCTCGTCGTCGAAGTCCGGGGCGAAGGAGGCGGCCCCGACGGAGCCGTCCTCGGCCTTCTCCCCCGCCGCCGTCATCAGCGTGAGGATGTTGACGACGTTCTGGGCGTAGAGCCGGGACGCGGGCTCGGGCATCTGCGCGGGCACGTTGTCGCCGCCCCACACCTGGGCGTTGCCGATCCGCACGACGGTCCCGGGCTGGGATCCCTCGACGTTGCCGCCGCTCTCGGCCGCGAGGTCGACCACCACCGAGCCGGGCTTCATCTGCTCGACCATCGAGCGGGTGACGAGCAGCGGCGCCTGCCGGCCCGGCACGGCGGCGGTGGTGATCAGCGCGTCGGCGGCGGCGATGAAGGGCGTGAGCAGCTCGCGCTGGCGCGCGGCGCGGTCCTCGGTCATCTCGCGGGCGTAGCCGCCGGACCCCTCGAGGGTCTCGAGGTCGAGCTCGATCGCCTTGGCGCCCATCGAGCGGATCTCCTCCGCGGCGGCGGCGCGCACGTCGTAGGCCCGGACGACCGCGCCCAGGCGCTTGGCGGTGGCGATCGCCTGGAGACCGGCGACGCCGGCACCGAGGACGACGACCTGCGCCGGCTGCACGGTCCCGGCGGCGGTCATGTTGAGCGGGAAGAAGCGCCGCAGCATGCCCGCGGCGACGACCGCGCAGCGGTAGCCCGACACCAGCGACTGTGACGACAGCGCGTCCATGGACTGGGCCCGGGAGATCCGTGGCACCAGCTCCATGGCGAACGACGTGATCCCGCGCTCACGCAGCACCCCCACCAGTTCATGGGACTGGCCGACGGGCAGGAACGAGATCGTGGCCGCGCCCTCGCGCAGCCGCTCGACGCGGTCGCGGTCGAGCGCGCGGACCGAGACGACGACGTCGGCCCCGCCGAGGGGGTCGGCGCTCAGCTGCGCTCCCGCCTCGGCATAGGCGGCGTCGTCGAAGCCGGCGTGCTCGCCGGCCCCGTGCTCCACCACGACCTCGCAGCCCAGCGCGGTGAGCTTGCCGACGAGGTCGGGGACCATCGCGACCCGGGTCTCGCCCGCACGCGTCTCCCTTGCCACTGCGATCTTCACCCGGTGCAACCTAGTGCACCCCGACCGCGCGGCCACCGAATGAGACGACGGTTACAGGTGGCCCCGGAGCCGTGCCCGGATTGGATCGATCAGACGGTGGCCGGCGTCACGGACCGAACCCGCCGACCAGCGATCCGATCAGGTAGGTGACCAGCATCGCGAGCAGGCCGCCGATCACATTGCGCACCACGGCCGGCCGCGGCCGCGCCTCCCCCGCGCTGGCCGAGAGCCAGCCGGTGAGCACCAGCGCGACCACCACGGCGACGACGGTCGCGGGCACCCGGATCCCCTGCGGCAGCAGGGTGATCACGAGCAGCGGCAGCAGCGCGCCCACGGTGAAGGACAGCATCGACGCCCACGCCGCGTGCCAGGGGTTGGTGAGGTCGTCGGGGTCGATGCCCAGCTCGACCTCGGCATGGGCCCGTAGGGCGTCGTGGGTGGTCAGCGCCTGGGCGACCCGCAGGGCGAGGGCGTCGTCGAGCCCCTTGGCGCGGTAGATCCCGGCGAGCTCGGCGAGCTCCTCCTCCGGGTCCTCCTCGAGCTCGCGACGCTCCTTGGCGAGCAGGGCCTGCTCGGTGTCGCGCTGGGTGCTCACCGAGACGTACTCACCTGCGGCCATGCTCAGGGCGCCGGCGATCAGGCCGGCGAGCCCGGCGACCAGGATCGTGTGGTCGTTGCTGGTGGCTCCCGCGACGCCCATCACGATCCCGGCGACCGAGACGATGCCGTCGTTCGCGCCGAGGACGGCGGCTCGCAGCCAGTTCAACCGGGCGCCGATGCCGCCCTCGTCGTGCGGCTCGTCGGCGTGCGCCCCGATCGGCGCGGCGGGCGTCACCTCGGTGCGATCCATGCCGCCATCCAAGCCAGCACGCCGCCCTCGTTCAACGAAGGGAAGCCTTGCCGTACGGCGGAGGCGGGCGCGCGTGGGCCCGCCTGCGGGCGCTCAGCGATGGGCGAGGAACTCCTCCACCCAGGCCGGGACCACCTCGGTGGCGAGCCCGTGGCGGTGCTCGACGAAGTGGTCGGCGCCCTCGCTCGCCTCGAGGTTGAGCTCGACGGTGCGGGCGCCGACGGCCCGTGCGAACGCCGCGAAGCCCGCGGCCGGGTAGACGTTGCCCGACGTACCGATCGAGACGAACGTGCCGGCACGCCGCAGCGTCAGGTCGATCTCGTCGAGCCCGAAGGGCACCTCGCCGAACCAGACCACGTCGGGGCGCAGCCCGCGCAGCGAGCAGAACGGGCAGGGCGGCTCGTCGACCAGCGTCCCCTCCCAGCGGGTCGTCTCCCCGCACTCCGTGCACCGTGCGGCCAGGAGCCGGCCGTGCATGTGCAGCACCCGCCGGGAGCCGGCGCGCTCGTGCAGGTCATCGATGTTCTGGGTCACCAGGAGGAAGTCGTCGCCGATCTCGCTCTCCAGACGCGCCAGCGCCCGGTGCGCGGCGTTGGGCTCGACCGTGGCCAGCGCGGCGCGGCGCTCGTCGTAGAAGCGCTGCACCAGCTCCGGATCCGCCTCGAACCCCTCCGGGGTCGCGACGTCCTCAACGCGGTGGCCCTCCCAGAGGCCGTCCGGACCGCGGAAGGTCGCGAGCCCCGACTCCGCGGAGATGCCCGCTCCGGTGAGCACGACGACCTTGGCTGCCACGACGTGCAGGGTAGGCCACGTTGCATCAGCGGCGCTGGTTCGGGAACCCGGTGCACATGCGTGGACCTCGGTGGGGCCTGGTGGTGGGCGGCGTCGGCATCGCGGCCCTGCTCAGCGGATGCGGTGCCGCGGACGCAGGCGCGGTCAGCCGTACGGCCGCCTCCTTCTACACCGCGGTCGGGCACCACGACGGTGCTGCCGCGTGCCACCTGCTCGCCGCGCCCACCCGCGCCGGGCTCGAGCAGTCCGCGAAGCAACCGTGCCCCAAGGCGGTGCTCGGCGAGCAGCTGCCCGACGTCGCGCACGCCCGCCACGTCGAGGTGCACGGCCAGATGGCGATGGTCCGCTGGCGCGGCGAGACGACGTTCCTCGCGCGGTACCCCGCCGGCTGGCGCGTCTACGCCGCCGGCTGCACCCCACCGGCCCAGGGCTCGGCCCACGCCGACCACTTCGACTGCACCGTCCAAGGAGGCTGACCCGTGCGTTCCCAGGCGTTCCTCTTCGCCGCCTACCTCGTCGTCGTGGTGGGTGGTGCACTGCTGTGCATCGTCGCGGGCGTGGTCGGCTCGTGAGCCGCGAGCAGGGCCGAGGCGGCGCCCGCGCCGTCCTGCGCGACAACGGCATCGGGCTCGGTTTCGGCGCGCTCTTCCTCCTCGTGCTCGGGCTGCAGTCGATCGCGGGGTGGCGCGACTTCGACGCCCAGCAGGCCGCCGACGGCCTGCAGAGGCTCGGCTGGGCCCGGTACGTCGTCTCCGCGTCCTTCGCCGCCGACGTGGCGGAGAACTGGCAGAGCGAGTTCCTCCAGTTCTGGGCGTTCCTGACCGCGACGGTGTACCTGGTCCAGCGGGGTTCGCCGGAGTCGAAGAAGGTCGACAAGACCGGCAAGGAGTCCGACCAGGACCAGAAGGTCGGCGCCCACGCGGAGCCCGACTCCCCCGGGCCGGCGCACCGCTCGCGCGGGCTCCGGCTCTCGCTCTACGAGCACTCGCTGTCCTACGTCATGGGCACGCTGTTCCTGCTGTGCTGGCTCGCCCAGTCGGTGGCGGGGTGGTCGGCCTTCGACGAGGAGCAGCTGCGCAACCTGCAGGCGCCGGTGAGCTGGGGGGCCTACCTGCTCGAGCCGGACTTCTGGGACCGCACCCTGCAGAACTGGCAGTCCGAGCTGCTCGCGGTCGGCAGCATGGCGGTGTTCGCGGTCTTCCTGCGCCAGCGGGGATCCTCGCAGAGCAAGCGCGTGGGCGAGTCGCACGCGACCACGGGGGACAGTGACTAGTCGGTCCGCGCGCGGCGGGAGGCCCGCACGCCGAGGACACCGGCGGCCACGCACGCGAGCGCCACGGCACTGGTGAACCAGGGGAAGACGGCCGCCAGCCCCCACGTCGTCGCGGCCCAGCCGGCGACCACGGTGGGCACCGCCATCGCCCCGTAGGCGAGCAGGTAGTAGGCCGACATCACCTCACCGCGACGACCGGCGGGGACCACGCTGCCGAGGTGGCGCAGCGAGCCGCCGAACGCCAGCCCGAACATCGCGCCCATCAGCACCGCTGCGAACAGCACCGCCCAGGCGGCGCCGGTGCGCAGCGCGACCAGGCCGAGCATCAGCGCTGCGGCGGTGCCGAAGTCGCCGACCACGGCCGCACGACGCGCCACCATGCGGCCGCCGTACGCCTGGCTGACGGCGGCCGCACCCGCCATCGCGGCGACGACGATGCCGCCGAAGACGAGGCTGTGGATGCCGGTCTGCAGGCCCGCGAAGGCTGGGAAGAGCGAGAGGTAGACCCCGAGCACGGCCCATGACGCCATCACGCCCAGCACGGCGAAGCGGAAGTCGTCGCGGATGTGGTGGGGAACAGCCGGGCGCGCGATCCGGATCCGCTCGGTCGAGCGGTTGCCGTGCGGCTCGCCGAGCCCGAGCAAGGCCAGCAGCAGCACCAGCACGACGAGGCCGACGACGGCGTACGGCGTGACCAGCGGGTCCGGGGCGTACTGGGCGAGCAACGAGGCGCCGAGGATCGTCACGGCCATGCCGATGTTGAAGGTGATGCCGGTCAGCTGGCCGGTGCGGGCGCCGTGCTCGGGCCGCAGGTCCAGCAGTGCCGCGCTGCCCACGACGACCGCGGTGCCGACCGCGACCCCGTGGAGCGCTCGGGCGACGACCAGCGCGACGACGCCGTGGGCGGTCATGAACACGACCAGTCCGACGACCATGGCGGCGACCGCCACCAGCAGCGGTGGCTTGCGGCCGACCCGGTCGGAGATCACCCCGGCGACGAGGACCGCGGCCAGGGCGCCGACGGCGTAGACGGCGAAGATGACGGTCGTGGTGATGGGCGCGAGACCCCATCGCGCGGCGTAGAGGCCGTAGAGCGGAGCAGGCGCGCCGGAGACGCCGAGCGAGACGGCGAGCAGCACCATCAGCAGCGGGTACGCCGGCAGCGCGGGCGTGCGCACCCGGGTCCGGGACCGGAGGCCGATCTGCGTGCTCATCGCGACTCCTCGTGCTAGGTTCGATGGCGATCGAACACCCACCATAGCCTCGAGTTCGACGATTGTCGAACTTGTTCCCCGGAGGACCGATGGCCGCCGCGCCCGACGTGACCGCGCCCGACGTGACCGCACCCACCGCACCCGCACCGCTGCAGGACGTGCTGGCGGCCCTGGCGGACCCGGTGCGCCTGGAGATGGTGCGCCGGCTCGCCGCCGCCGACGGCCCGGTCGCCTGCGGCCAGCTCTACGACGGCGTCAGCAAGTCCACCGCCAGCCACCACTTCAAGACGCTGCGCGAGGCGGGTGTGACCGAGAAGGTGCTCCGCGACGGCCACACGCACCAGGTGCTCCGGACCGCCGCGATGGACGCCGCCTACCCGGGGCTGCTGGCCTCGATCGTCGCGGCGGCTCAGTAGTACCAGGGGTAGGGGGACCAGTCGGGGTCGCGCTTCTCGAGGAACTGGTCGCGACCCTCCTGCGCCTCGTCAGTCATGTAGGCCAGCCGGGTGGTCTCGCCGGCGAAGAGCTGCTGGCCGACCAGGCCGTCGTCGATGAGGTTGAAGGAGTACTTCAGCATCCGCTGCGCCGTCGGTGACTTGCCGTTGATGATCCGGCCCCACTCCAGGCCGACCTTCTCCAGCTCGGCGTGGGGGACGGCGCGGTTCACGGTGCCCATCCGCACCCCCTCCTCCGCGGAGTACTCCTGGCCGAGGAAGAAGATCTCGCGGGCGATCTTCTGGCCCACCTGCCGAGCCAGGTACGCCGAGCCGAAGCCCCCGTCGAAGGACCCGACGTCGGCGTCAGTCTGCTTGAAGCGCGCGTGCTCGGCACTGGCCAGCGTCAGGTCGCAGACCACGTGCAGGCTGTGACCCCCGCCCGCCGCCCACCCGTCGACCAGGCAGATCACGACCTTGGGCATGAACCGGATCAGCCGCTGGCACTCCAGGATGTGGAGGCGCGCCATCCTCGCCTTGTCGACGGTGTCGGCCGTCTCGCCCTCTGCGTACTGGTAGCCGGCCCGGCCGCGGATCCGCTGGTCGCCGCCGGTGCAGAAGGCCCACTTGCCGTTCTTCTCGCTCGGGCCGTTGCCGGTCAGCAGCACGCAGCCGACGTCGCCCGAGGTCCGGGCGTGCTCGAGCACCCGGAGCAGCTCGTCGACGGTGTGCGGGCGGAAGGCGTTGAGGACGTCGGGGCGGTCGAAGGCGATCCGCACCGTCCCGTGGGCGCGCGCCCGGTGGTACGTCACGTCGGTCAGGTCCTCGAAGCCGGGCACCGCGTCCCACTCCGCCGGGTCGAAGATCTCGCTGACGCCCTCGATCGCACTCACGCCGAGCAGCGTAGGCGCCCCCCTGGAAGTGCGGCCCGCGGCGTGCTGTTGTTGAGGCATGACACTGACAGGTGAGTACGCCCCCAGCAGCCAGCAATGGGTCCGGGACCAGGTGGCCGAGTACGAGGCCTCCGACGGGCAGCGCGCGAACACGCTGCCGAACAGCGACGACCCGATCGTGGTGATCACCTCGGTCGGGCACAGCTCGGGCAAGCTGCGGAAGAACCCCGTGATGCGGGTCGAGCGGGACGGCAAGTACGTCGCGATCGCCTCCAAGGGCGGTGCGCCGGACAACCCGGAGTGGTTCGACAACTTCGTCGCCCACCCCCAGGTCGACCTGCAGGACGGGGCGGAGAAGCACACCTACACCGCGCGCCTCCTCGACGGCGAGGAGCGTGCCGACTGGTGGGAGTACGCCGTGCGGACCTGGCCGACCTACGGCGAGTACCAGCAGCGGACCGACCGCGAGATCCCGGTCTTCCTGCTCGAGCGCGACGACGACTCCGCGTAACCAGCGGGGCCGGGTCGCCGTTGACCCGACGTGCTCGGACGACGTTCCTCGCTGCTGACCCTCCTGCTCGCCACGGCCACCGCCGGTGCGCTCGCCGCCCCGGTGCACGCCGCGGACGACCCTGCCCCGGGCAGCGCGGCGTACGAGGCGCAGGACGTGGCGAACATCAGCGACGCCTACGGGCGCATCACCGGTTCCGGCGGCCAGCTGCGCAACCCGGCGTACCTGCCGGCACTGATCGGCGCGAGCACCGCGACCGGGGCGGCCCAGCTGCTCGAGCAGGCGGCGACGCCGCTGCGCCCCTCCCTCACGCCGGGTGCGCTCGTGCCGGGATGGAACGTGGGCAACCCGCTGCGGGCGGGCTGGGCGGGGACCCGCGGCCGGATGCGCGCGGTGTCCTTCACCAACCGGTACGGCGCCCTGCTGCGCGGCACCGTCTACGCACCCCGGCCCGGGGCACGCGACCCCTACACGCACCGGCGCCTGCACGGTCCGTTCCCCGGTGTCGTGGTGACGGAGGGATCGGTGCAGGGCAGCGAGGGGATGTACCGCTGGGTCGCGGAGGACCTGGCCGAGCGCGGCTACGTCGTCCTCACCTACGACGTGCAGGGGCAGGGGACCAGCGAGACCCTCCCGCACACCACCGGTGAGGCGTTCGGCTTCTGCGACCCCGTCGGCAGCACGACGGCCGGCGAGACGACCGCCTGTCCCGGGGTGCCCTCGCAGCAGCTGGCGAACTTCGTGGTGGGCACCGAGGACGCGCTGTCCTTCTTCACCTCGACCCCGCGCCACCGCTACCGCAACCCGGGCTCGACCGGCGCGCCGGTGACGTCCTTCAACCCGTTCTGGCGCAGCTTCGACCGCTCCCGCGACCCGCATCCGGCCACCCCGGGCCGCCGCACCCGCATCGCGATCATCGGGCACTCCCTGGGCGCCGCGGCGGTCTCCAAGGTGCAGGGCATCGACCGGCGGGTCGCAGCCGTCGTCGCGCTCGACAAGCTCACCGGCCCGCAGTCGACCGGTGCCCTCGACGGCGCCGGCAACAGGCCGGTCGTGCCGGCGCTGGGCGTGCAGTCGGAGTACGGGTTCACCGTCACGCCCTGGCAGCTCAGTGGCGGCTCCTCGCTGGTCCCGCAGCCCTCACCCGGGGGTCCCGACCCGATGCGGGAGAGGGCGACCGGCTACGACGCATGGGCGCGGCGCGGGATCGACTCGATGCTCGTGGTGCCCCACGCCTCGACCCACCTGGAGTACACCGACATCCCCCTGGTGCTGCCGGCGAGCAGGTACGGCCAGGACGTGGCGAGCCACTACGTGCAGGCCTGGCTCGACCGCTACCTCAAGCACCGCGTGGGCAGCGCCAACGACCGCGCCCTCTTCGGTACGTCGTTCCGCTACCTCGAGCCCGTCGGCGGCGGCCGCTGGGCCCCGGTGACCCTGCACCGCGACGCGTTGCTCAGCACCCGCTACTGCTCGGCGTGGCACGTGCACAGCCGGGGCGGCCTGCGCTCGAACGGTGACGTCGCCGGCGTGGGCGGCTGCTGAGGTAGT
>JBQCHZ010000012.1:0-3055 GCA_051954195.1 Marmoricola sp. | reverse complement strand
ACTCCCCCGCCCCCCCCCCCACCCGTTCCCCCTTGCGCCGGCCTACCTGCCCTGGCCCGCCGGGGTCTAACTGATTGACCTTTTCGACCGGGACGGCCAGGCGCAGCCAGTTGAACGGCATGCCCCCGGTGCCGGGCGCGTTGCCGATCGAGTAGCTGTGCGGCCTCTGCCAACGGGAGGATCCGGGCACACGGATGTCCACATGCTGACCGGCGAGATGCCCCGGCCACGAGTCGACCTCTAGTGTGATCTCGCACATACCAGGAATGAGGGGGCAGGCCGCGACGAGAGTTGCATCCATCCACCTGCTGGCGACGCCAACGCTCTCGGTCATCGTTTCACCGGACATCCGACTCCGCCGTTCGCTCGAGGAGCATTGTGGTCCGGTCGCGCGATCGCGAAAGTGCGCCTATGGTCACCAGGCTCACTCCTCGGCCGGCCTCGCCGCGGGAGCGAAAAGCACCACGGCGACGACCGGCAACGCACAGAGCGCCAACCACCCGAGCGCCTCGAGTGGATCGCCCGCTCCCGGCGCGTAGATCGAGAGCCAGCGCCCGATCAGAACCGCCAGGACCGGCGCGCCCGCACAGCACGCCGCCAGGAGCGGGGAAGGCCGGCGTTCGGCCGCCAGCGGGGGCCGGCCGAAGAGCACTCCGGAGACGACCGCCCCAACGAGCAGTCCCGCACCGATCACGTCGCTTGGTCGGTGGGCGAAGGAGACGATCGAGGCCCATCCGGCGACAACCGCGAGTGCCATGGAGGTCACGACGACGTGCCTTCGCCATCGGCCGAGCGGGAAAGTCAGCGCGACGGCTGTCGCAGCAGAGAGCGCCACGGCCATGTGACCGCTCGGGAATGTGTTGTCGTCGTAGCCGCTGACGCCCAGTGCCGGGCGATGCAGAACAGCCTTCAGCGCCTCGCAGCCTAAGGTGCAGACAAGCACGACGAGCGCTGCACGCACCGCGTCGTTCCATCTGCGACGGATCAGCGCAAATGCGCCGGCGGCCAGCGCGGCCGCGACCAGCAAGAATGTGGCTCCCCATCGGACGACCTCACCCGCCGCACCGGCTGGCACGCCGAACACACCGAGGGCGCCGAAGGATCCGCTGTCGAGTTCCTGGCCGGCTCGAGTGAGGATGAGCAGCAGGTAGATGCTGACGAACGCAACCGGGAAGCCGACGACAGCCGCGACCGAGCGAAGGCCGATGCTCCTGGCCTGCGTTCCGTCCGTCACGCCTCACCCCGCCTCCCGCGGTCGTCCAGGCCCGCAGCAGCATCATCCCATTCCCGGTGATGAGGACGCCTCGTTGCCCGCCCTCGGCGCTGAGGGCGGGCAACGAAGCGACGATCTGGACAGGCATCAGTACGCACCGACCGGACTGATGAGCACTTTCGCGGTGCGCCACAGAATGATGAGGTCACCGGTCAGCGACCAGTTCTCCACGTAGTACAGATCCAGGCGCACGCTCTCGTCCCAGCTCAGGTCGCTGCGACCGCTGATCTGCCACATGCCGGTGAGCCCGGGCTTGATGAAGAGCCGACGGTGCACGTGGTTCTCGTAGGCGGCGACCTCGCGAGGCAACGGTGGGCGCGGGCCGACCAGGCTCATGTCGCCCGTGAAGACGTTCCACAACTGCGGCAGCTCGTCCAGGGAGTACTTTCGGATCACACGGCCGACACGTGTGACACGCGGGTCGTTCTTCATCTTGAAAAGCACGCCGGCGCCCTCGTTCCGCGCCGCCAGCTCAGCTTCATCGTGGGAAGGCGCGGCCGACATGCTGCGGAACTTGTACATCGTGAACGACTCGCCGTTGCGGCCTACCCGCTGCTGACTGAAGAACGCTCCGCCCGGGCTGTCCAACCGCACGAGGACGGCGAGCACCAGGAAGATCGGCGCGAGCACGAGCAGTGCAAGCCCCGAGAGCGCGAAGTCCAGCGCACGCTTGAGCACGTGCTTCGCTCCCTCGAACTGCGGGATCTCGACGTGGATGAGCGGCAGCCCCTCGACCGGGCGGAAGTGGATGCGCGGCCCGGCCACATCGGTCAGGCCGGCCGCCAGCACCAGATCGGTGGCCGCTCCCTCGAGCTGCCAGCTGAGGTCGCGCACGAATCCGCGGTCGTCACTGGGCTGGCCGGCCAAGATCACCGTGTCGACCTGCAGATTGGCGGCCGCCATCGCGAGGTTGGCGAGGTCGGCCACGACCGGAACGCCGGGGTCCGGGTACTGTCCCCGTCCGGCTGTACCGTCGATCGCTGCACCCACGATGTGGTAGGTGGCGCCGGCCTTGCGCTCGATCTGGTCAACGACGTAGGCGACATCGGCCGGTGAGCCTCCCACCAGCGCTCTGGAGAGATAGCGCCCGTTGTTGCGTTGCTTGGTCAGCCACTGGCGCCAAAGCCACCTGCTGACGGTCAGTGCTGCGAGCCCGATAGGGAGCGTGAGCACGAAGAAGCCACGAGCAACCTCCACCTTGCCGACCAGGAAGATGATGGCCAGCGACCCGAAAGTGAAGGCGCTCGCGCTCGCGACCCTGCGGTACTCGGCGAACCCAACACCGATGATTCGCGGGTCGCGGGTATGGAAGGCAGCGAGCAGCGCCATCCAGGTGGTGACAACCAAGAGCGCGATGAGCCAGTACAGCTCGTCCAGTCCCCCGAGATCGTCGCTGGTGAGGCCGAATCGAGCAAGGAATGCTCCGGCGACCGAGGAAGTGACGATCAGGCCGTCGCTCACGATCAGCCGCAGGCGGTAGTTACGACTCCAGCGCTGCTCTGCCGAGAGGTGGCCGGCACGGCTGGCTCCGCCGAGACGGGCAAGGGCGGGCCGTGCGACGGCGATCGACCGCCGGTCGTCCAGCCCGGTCATGCTGCACGCTCGCAGCGGTGAAAAGTTGCGCACTCACGGCAGGCAGAAGCCTGGTGGTGCGGCGCATTGGGGCGACACGCGGTTCGGGTCTCGCGTGCCGCCCCGGTCCATGCGACCACTTGGGGCACCTCGGGTTCGGGTAAGCGGGGTGTGTAGCCTGCGGGTTCTCCGCTTGTTCCTCTCGATTTC
>JBQCHZ010000011.1:0-14411 GCA_051954195.1 Marmoricola sp. | reverse complement strand
CCCGCCCCCCCCCCCCGGGGGGGGGGGGGGGGGGGGACCCGGCGGGCGGGGGCCCCCCGGCGCCCCGCGGGGGGGGGGGGGGGGGGGGCGGGGGGGGGGGCCGCCCCCCCCCCCGACGGCACGGTCGCGACGGCGTCCCTCGACGGGGTGCTGCGGCTGTGGCGCCCGGCGGGCCCGCGGCTGCGGCGGACCTGGCAGCGGCAGGTCGCGAGCGCCGGACGGCCGATCTACGCCGCCGCGTTCAGCCCCGACGGCCGGATGCTGGTCGACACCGGCGCCGAGGGCCATGCCGACGTCTGGCGACGCACCGGCGTCCGCGGCGCCACCGCCCGCCACGTGCGGCGGCTGGGTGGCTTCAAGAGCTACGTCAACGGTGCTGCGTTCAGCCACGACGGTCGGCTGCTGGCGGTGGCCGCCTCGGGCAACGAGACCCGGGTGTGGTCGACCCACGACTGGCACCGCGTCGAGCAGTACGACGGCACCGCGAACATGACCGGTGTCTCCTTCCTGCCCGGGGACCGGCAGCTGGTGATCAGCAGCATCGACGGCACCACGCGGGTGGAGTCCCTGGACGCCCCGGTGCTGCCCGACGTCGGGCACCCGGTCTGGTCGGTGCAGTGGGCCCACGACGGCCGCCGTGCCTTCGCCGCCTACGACGGCTCGGTCGAGGTGCTGGACACCAGCGACCCCGCCGCGCTTCGGGTGCTGCACCGGCTGGTGGCGCCGGCCTCCGCCGGTGCGATCAGTGGCGTCGTGGACGTCACGCCCGACGGTGCGAACGCGGTCGCCGGGACCGTGTCGGGAGCGCTGGTGACCTGGCGGCTCGACGCTGACGGGGCGCCGCTGGGTGCGCCCGGCGTGGTCCGGCCGAGCACGGCCCTGATCGAGAGCCTGGACATCAGCGCGGACGGACGGCGCGTGGTCGCCACCGGCGACGGCGGACAGATCGCGGTCTACGACCTGACCGCCCACGGCCTGGTGCTGCGCGCACGCGCCGACCTCGGCACGCTGCCCCTGGGGCTGGGTGCCGCGATCAACGCCGACGGCTCCCTGGTCGCCATCGGCACCGGCGACAAGCGGCTCCTCGTCTACCGCGTGGGCGCCTCCTCGCTGCGGCGCGTGAGCACCATCGACGACTTCGAGAACTACGTCTACGGCGTCGCCTTCAGCCCCACCCGCCCGCTGCTGGCCGGAGGGTCCAACGACAAGACGGTGCGCCTCTACGACGTCAGCGACCCGGCGCACCCCCGACGCTTCGGTCCCGTCCTGCGCGACGCCGGCGACGCCACGAACATCGTCGCGTTCAGCGCCGACGGCCGGCGGCTGGGCGCGTCCTCCAACCAGGCCGGCGTCACGGTGTGGCAGGTCGGGGCCGACCGCGCCACCGTGCTGGCCCGCCTCCACGGCGGCGACCTGGGCAACGTCAGCGTCGCGTTCGCCCCCGACGGCCGCCGGCTGCTGGCCGGGGGGAGCGACGGCGGGCTCAACGCCTGGTCCACCGACGTGGGCGGCGACGTGCGCCGCCTGTGTGCGCAGAGCGGGTCGGCGATCACACGGCAGGAGTGGGCCCAGCACGTGCCGGGCGCGGCGTACGACCCGCCGTGCGTGCGCTGACCGGCGTCCGGCTCCGGTAGCGTCTCGCGCCGTGAAGGTCCTGGTCACCGGCGGCGCCGGCTACATCGGCTCGACGACGGCACGGGCGCTCGAGGAGGCCGGCCACACCCCCGTCGTGCTCGACTCCCTGCTCAGCGGTCCCCGGGCATTCACCGAGGGGCGGATCTTCTACGAGGGCGACATCGCCGACCGGGCGCTGCTGCGCCGCATCGTCGGGGAGCACCCCGACATCGAGGCGACGGTGCACATGGCGGCGCGGATCGTCGTACCGGAGTCGGTGGCGCAGCCCGGCCTCTACTACCGCGACAACGTCGCCAAGTCGCTGGAGCTCTTCGATGAGCTCGTCGCCCTGGGCAAGGACCGCGTCGTGTTCTCGTCCTCGGCGTCGCTCTACGCCGTGCCGGCCGAGGGGTTCGAGGTCACCGAGGACTCCCCGGTCGCGCCGCCGTCGCCGTACGCCCGCACGAAGCTGATGATGGAGACGATGCTCGCCGACCTCGCGGCGGCGACGTCGCTGCGGGCGTTGTCACTGCGCTACTTCAACCCGATCGGCTCCGACCCGGGCCTGCACTCCGGCGTCCACGTGCGGGAGCCGTCGCACGTGCTGGGCCAGCTGGTGATGGCCGCGCGCGGGGAGCGGGGGGCGTTCACCATCACGGGCACCGACCTGCCCACCCGCGACGGCACGGGCATCCGCGACTACATCCACGTCTGGGACCTCGCGCGCGCCCACGTCGCCGCCCTGGAGCGCTTCGACGAGGTCACCGCCTCCGCGTCGAGCGTCGTGCTCAACGTCGGCACCGGCTCCGGGGTGACCGTGCGCGAGCTGCTCGCGGCGTTCGAGGAGGTCTACGGCGCACCGGTGCCGACCGTCGAGGCGCCCCCGCGCCCCGGCGACGCGGTGGGTGCCTACGCGAACGTCGACCGTGCCCGCGCGGCGCTGGGGTGGGAGGCCACCGAGTCGCTGCGCGACGGCATCGCCACCGCGCTGGCCTGGGCCGCGAAGCGGGAGTCGGTCCTCGGCTACGCCTGAGGATCGACGCCGGCTGCCGAGCCCTCGCTCGGCCTGCGGGGCTTCAGTCGACGACGGTGACGGGGTCGCCGGCGGTCTCTCCCTCGGTGGCGGCGGCCACCGGACCACCGGCCTGGGTGGAGGCGCCGCCCGTGCCCCGGCGACCCATCGCGATCGCGGCCGTCGAGGCTGCGACGCCGGTCGCCACCGCGCCCACCGCCCAGCCCGCGCCCCACTGCCGGTGACCGAGGGCGCCGTCGACCGAGGCCTCGCCTGGACCGGCCTCGACGAGGGCGGCGAGAGCGGCGATCAGCACGGCGTTGTACTCCCAGCCGCCCTGTGCCGCCCAGGGGCCGTTCGGCTTGTGCACCTTGCGGATGGCGGTGGTCATGGTGCCCACGAGCGCCGCTGCCGCGAGGGGCGTGGCGGCACCGAGCGCGAGCAGCGATCCGCCGGCGGTCTCGCTGATCCCCGCCGCGAGGGCGTTGGCCCGGGTCGGCCGCATGGAGATCGCGTCCATCATCTGCTCGGTGCCGGCGATGCCCGGCCCGCCGAACCAGCCGAAGAGCTTCTGGGTGCCGTGCCCGACGAAGAGTCCGCCGATGACGGCACGTGCCGCGAGTCGTCCGAGATCCATGATGCCTCCGAGGTGTCAGTGAGCGCTTACCCACGAACGTAGCCCGGCACGCCCGACCGGCCGCGGGTCGCGACTGCGCGCGACCGGCCGGGGAGGGGATCAGCTGGGGGTCGCGAGCGACCCGTTGAGCTTGCGGCAGTACGCCGCGTAGCTGCGTGGTGCGAGTCGGGGCATGAGCAGGCGGACCGGCAGCGGCGCCGGGGCGAGCATCGCTCGGATCGCCGCGGGGTCACCTTCGAGCATGAACATGCCAAGCACCCGCGGACGCTCCCTGCCCGCGACCGAGGCCATGCCCTCCTCGCCGAGCCGCGCCCACTCCTGAGGACGCACGTGCACCTCCGCGAGCGGCAGCACCTCCCGCTCCTCGAGGGCCAGGTGCTCGACGAGACCGGCGTAGAGATCGTCGAGCGTCTCCGCAAGGTCGCCGCCCTCCCCGGTACGACGCAGCTGCGCCAGCTGCTGCTCGGCGCGGCTCACGAGCGTCGCTATGGCCCCGTGCTGGGACTCCATGGTGTCGACGAGCGGCAGCAGCTCGGCCCCGGCGCGATCGCGCAGCAGCGGCCACAGCAACCGGTCCTCGCCGTCGTGGTGGTGGTGGAGGAAGCCGAGCAGCCAGGCCACGTGGTCGGCGACGCGCTCGCGCGCGCCCGTGTCGGCGGACGCTGCGGAGGCGGCGCGCACCAGGTCGGGGGCCTGCCGGAACTCACGCCGCAGCGCGGTGTGCACCACGAGCATGTCGCGGGTGTCGGTGGTGGTGTCCGCTGAGATCGAGCTCATGCAGGTGACTGTGGCCCGCGAGTCGCCACTGCCGCAGAAGATCGCGCGAAGCGGTCCGCTTCGCCGGAAAGACCGTCGTCACGGCTCAGCGTCCCGGCGCGCGCCCTGTCGGGTCCAGGGCGGCGGGGTCCTCGAGGGCCTCGCCACCGACCGGGTGGTTCTGCCAGGCGACGATGTGCCAGCCGTCCTCGCGCTCCTCGACCTCGATGCAGCCGGTGTTGCGCAGCGGCTCGCGCATCACCTCCGACCAGTCCCGCTCGTCCTCGACCGCCCGGCTGCCGACCCACGTGCGGATCGCGGCGCCGTGGCTGACGATGACGGCCGTGGCCGCACCGGTGGCGCGGATCCGGTCGACGGCGTCGTCGTAGCGGCTGAGGAAGCCCTCCCGCGTCTCTCCGCCGGGCAGCATCGCGTCGTGGCGGCCGGTGAGCCAGGCGGCAACCACCCGCAGGTAGTCCGCGCGCGCGGCGTCGTCGCTGCGCATCTCCAGGTCACCGGCGGAGATCTCCCGCAGGCCCTCGAGCACGGTCGGCTCGAGGTCGAGCCGCTCCAGCAGGGGAGCCGCGGTCTGGTGGGTGCGGACCAGCGTCGAGACGTAGACCGCCTCGATCTCGCGGTCGGCGAGCACGGTCGCCGCGGCGTCGGCCTGTGCCCGGCCCAACGTCGTGAGGTCCTCGCCCGGGGGTGCGGTGTCGAGCTCGCCCGAGACGTTGGCATGGGTCTCGCCGTGGCGCAGCAGCAGGAGTCTCACCGGTCCTCCTGCCCGTCGGTCGCCCGGTCGGGGAGGCGCCAGGCGGCGGCGTTGTTGTCGAAGGCCGGCAGCCCCCGGCTCTGCCGGACGAAGCCCCACACCAGGGGCCCGAGCAGCAGCATGCCCGCGCCGATGATGCCTACCCACTCCGGAGCGACGCCGAGCATCTTCAGCCCGGTGAGGGTGAGCACGATGACGATGCCGCGACGGATCACCGACTGCGAGACCCAGGCCGCCATCTTGGCGCCGAGGAAGGTGCCCGGCGTGCCGCCCAGGATGAGCGGGACCAGCACGGCCCAGGTGACGCCCTCGGTGACGACGTGGCCGACCGCGGCCGACAGCACCAGCGGCACGGCCTGGAGCAGGTCGGTCCCGACGAGCCGTACGGCGGACAGCGTGGGGTAGAGCAGCAGCAGCGCCACCATGATCAGCGAGCCCGACCCGACGCTGGTGATGCCGACCAGCAGCCCGCCGACCGCACCCACGAGGAGCGTGGGGATCGGCCGAATCGTCGGGGCCTCCTCGCCGAGCTCGTTGCCGCCGGTGACGTAGCGCAGCTGGATGTACATCCGCAGGCCGTAGCTGGCCGCGGCGAGGAGCAGGGCGGCGCCGATGGCGTAGGTCAGGAACTGGGTCTGCGCCTCCTTGTCGCCCACCGCCTTGATGATGAAGCCGCCGGCGAAGGCGAACGGCACCGACCCGGTGATCAGCAGCCCCGCGAGCTTGAGGTTGGGCGAGCCGTGGCGCCAGTGCACGGCGGCGCCGACCGACTTGTTCACGCTCGCGGCGACGAGGTCGTTGGCCACCGCGGCGGCGGGGTTGATGCCGAGGAAGATCAGCGCCGGCGTCATCAGCGCGCCGCCGCCCATGCCGGTCAGCCCGACGACGATGCCGACCCCGAAGCTGACGACGAGGACGCTCAGGGCGTCGGTGGTGAGCAGCTCGTGCACCTCAGAGCACCCCGTCCGGCAGGGCCGCCACCACGTCGGCGAGCGCGTCCTCGATGGTGCGGCCGGTCGTGTCGACGACGAGGGTCGCGTCCTCGGGCTCCTCGTAGGGACTCGAGATGCCGGTGAACTCGGGGATCTCCCCGGCCCGCGCCTTGGCGTAGAGCCCCTTGCGGTCGCGGCGCTCGCACTCCTCGAGCGGGGTGGCGACGTGCACCAGCACGAAGTCACCGCCCGCGTCCTGGACCATCTCCCGCACCGCGCGACGGGTGGCGTCGAAGGGCGCGATCGGGGAGCAGATCGCGACACCGCCGTGGCGGGCGATCTCGGCGGCGACCCAGCCGATGCGGCGGATGTTGGTCTCGCGGTCCTCCTTGGAGAACGTCAGGCCGGCGCTCAGGTGGCGGCGTACGACGTCGCCGTCGAGGCTGGTGATCGTGCGGCTGCCGTGCTCGAGGACCTGGTCCTGCAGCGCCCGCGCCAGGGTGGACTTCCCGCTGCCCGACAGCCCGGTGAAGAACACCACGATCCCGCGCTCGCCCGGCTGGTCCTGCGCGACGACCTCGGCCAGCTCCGCGGGTGCCGCCCCGCCCGCGATGTCGTCGTACACCTCCCCGACGGCGTAGTTGCCCACCACCTGGGCGCGCAGCTGCGCATCGAGGCGGCCGGCGTCGTGGACGGGCAACGGCACGGCGACGACGTGGGCGTCGCCGATCAGGTCGGCCGCGCGGAGGGCGACCCGGAGCAGCCCCACCGGGGACAACCCCTGCGGCGTGCCGACCCCGCACAGGGCCAGCAGGACGACCGTGCGGCCCTCGCGCCGCTGCGCGATCGCGTCGAGGTCGGCGCGCCCCGGGGCACGGTCGAGGACCACCACCAGCGCGCCGTGGTGGCGCTCGCGGACCTGGGCGGGGGAGAGGTGCAGGGCGCGGAAGGGCCCGTACGCCGGGCGACCCAGCGCCGTCAGGGTGCCGTCGGCGTCGCGGTGGGCCAGCGGGAGACCCTCGGGGTCCACCAGCTCCAGGTCGCCGGGCGGTGCGTCGAGCGTGAGGTCGTCGTCGAAGCGGTCCCGCGGCGCGTAGCCGTCGACGAGCAGCAGCTCCAGGTCGTCGAGCTCACGGGGCGAGGGGCAGTGCTGCGGCAGGGGCACCCGCGCATCCTCCCATCCAGGGCGGTGGCGTCTCGACTGCGCTCGACCGGCCGGGACGGCTCGACAGGCCGCGACGGCGGGGCGGCTCGACCGGCTGCGCGCTAGGGCAGGGTGGCGCGGATGGCGCCGACCACGGCGGTGCCGCCGTGCAGGGGGTGCTCGCCGAGGCGGCGCACGGCCGGGGTGTCCACGCCCGTGCCGGTGTCCCAGCCGAGCCGTTCCAGCAGCGCCGCCAGCACGACCGGCCACGCGCGCATCGCTCCGTCGTCGATCTTCAGCGCGACCGCTCGGCCGTCGGGGAACGCCCCGACGTAGCAGGACTCCGCGCCCATCTTTCCGATCATGCCGGGGACCGCCCGCAGCAGGAGGAGCTCGGGACGGTGGGTGCCCGACACGTACTCGGGGTGCGCGCGGATCGCCTCGGCGATGCGGTGCCCCGCCCCGTCGGTCGCCGTGGCCAGGCCGGCGAACGCCCGCGCCAGGCCGGTCAGCGACGTCGAGAGAAGCGGCGCGCCGCACCCGTCCACGGCCGCGTGCGCCACGACCTCACCGGTCGCGGCCTCGAACCCCGCGTGGATGCGCCGCTGCAGCGGGTGGTCCGGCGCGAGGTAGGTCGCGGTGTCCCAGTCGTTGACCACGCACGTCGCCAGCATCGCGGCGTGCTTGCCCGAGCAGTTCATCAGCACCGGCTCCTTCACGCCGCCGGCACGGAGGTGGTCCTCGCGCACGACGTCGTCGAGGGGGTAGTCCGGCGGCGTCTGCAGGGCCGACTCCTCCAGTCCGGCGCTGCCGAGGATCCGGCGCACGCCGGCGACGTGGAAGGCCTCCCCGGAGTGCGACGCGCAGGCGAGCGCCATCAGGTCCGGCGGCAGGTCCAGGCCCGACTCCACCATGCCGATCGCCTGGAGGGGCTTGTTGCACGAGCGCGGCAGGAACGGCGCGGTCACCTCGCCGGCGGCGTACTCCGTGCCGCCGTCGGGACCCAGCGCCACCACCGCGCCGCGGTGGTGACCCTCGACGAAGTCGTTGCGGACGATCTCGGCCAGCACGGGAAGCATGTCGCCGACGGTAGTGCCCGGCGGAGGGGCCGCCACACCGTGCGGCCCTGCGAACCGTCCAGCAAGCGCCGGTCGTCGGCAGGAACATCGGCTGTGCGGTACGTCTGTGAGTGGACTCACGCCTCCTCGGCTTGAGGTGCTTGCAATTGTTAGCAACACTGGAGCCATGGCGGAGAGGTCGCGGGTGGGCAGGACCGTGGGGTCGTTGGGGAGCTATCTCCACGACCAGCGGGTGGCCGCCCAGCTGTCCCTGCGCCAGCTCGCCGAGCAGACCGGTGTCTCCAACCCCTACCTCAGCCAGATCGAGCGGGGCCTGCGGCGGCCCTCGGCCGAGGTGCTGCAGCAGATCGCCAAGGCGCTGCGGATCTCCGCCGAGCAGCTCTACGTCCAGGCCGGGATCCTGCACGCCGACGACGGGCAGGCGCGGTCCGTGGAGCTGGCGATCCTCGCCGACCCGGTGCTCACCGAGCGCCAGAAGCAGGCCCTGCTGGAGGTCTACCAGTCCTTCCGCGCCGTCGCAGGCGCCGGCACCACCGACGTCGACGAGCCCGTCGCCGTCCCCGACAGCCCGCACCCCGATGGGTCGGGAACCTCGAGAGAAGGAGAGTGACATGGCCAAGACGTCCCGTGTCGAGCAGTTCCGCACCGAAGCCGTGAAGCCGCTGTACGCCGTGGCCGGAGCCACCGAGCTCGCGGTCGACCTCGCCCGTGGCTACGCCAGCGAGGCGCAGCGCACCGCGCAGAAGAGCGCTCAGGAGCGCCTCGAGGCCGTGCAGGCCCGGGTCGCCCGCGTGACCAGCGTCCAGCGTGACCCGAAGGCCCTCCAGGGTCAGGCCCGCGACGCCGTCACCGCCCGCATCGAGGAGCTGCAGAAGGAGGCCCGCGAGGCCCAGGCGCGCTTCGAGGCCCGCCTCGCCGACCTGCAGAAGGACGCGCGCGACTTCCCCGGCCGGGTCCAGGGCCAGCTCGCCGACGCGCTCGAGGAGCTCGTCGCCACCTACGCCGGCCTCGCCGACCGCGGCGAGAAGTTCGTGGCCGCGATCCGCAAGGACGGCGTCAAGGCCGTCACCGCGGTCCGCAAGGCACCCTCGCGGTCGACCACACTGCGTCGTGAGCGCGCCGTCGTGGCCAGCAGGACGGCCACGCCGAAGTCCACCACCAAGCCGTCGAGCAAGCCGTCGAGCACGCCGTCGAGCAAGCCGGCGGCGAAGAAGACCACCGCCAAGAAGACCACGACGGTCACCACGAAGAAGGCCACCGCCCGCAAGGCGCCGGCGCGCAAGACCGCCACCAAGGCGACCGCGACGACGAGCAGCACCACCACGACCTCCGCCTGACCCCAGGCCGCGTCGTACGACGGGCTCCCGGCGCACCGCCGGGGGCCCGTCGCCGTCCTGGGCCGAACCGGGCGTTCCCGCCCGGGGAATGGCCTAGCCTGTCCTGCGTGTGGGTCTTCGAGTTCGAGAACGACGTCGTGCTGGCGCTGTTCCTGCTCATGGCCGCCCTGGAGCTGTTCGCGCTGATCGACGCGCTGATCCGGCCGGCCGCGGCCTACGCAGCGGCGGACAAGCTCTCGAAGACCGGCTGGCTGCTGATCCTGGTGCTCTCGCTGCTGACCTGCCTGGCGATCCGCTCGCCGCTGAACATCCTGGGGCTGCTCGGGGCGGTCGCGGCCGGCGTCTACGTCGCCGACGTGCGACCGGCGCTGGCGTCGGTCACGAGACGCTGACGCAGGGCATGACTGCGCTCGCCGGGAACCGCCGTGCCGCGGAGGTGGACCGGCGCACGCACCTGCAGCGCCGCCTCACCCAGGTGCTCACCGCGGTGTTCCTCGGCGACCTGGTCGTGCTGGCCCTGATCTCGGTCATGGCCTGGCGGCTGCGTGCCGGGCTCGACGTACGCTTCGCCGCACCCGTCCCCGGCGGCGGGCTGCAACCGTCGTCGGGCCCGGCCATCGTGGCGCTGTGGGCCCTGGTCCTCGTCGCCAGCGGGGCCTACGACCGCCGCGAGTTCGGGACCCGCTTCGAGGACTTCCGGCGGATCGTGCTCGGCTCGGTGGTCGCCCTGGGCCTGGTCGGCTTCATCGCATTCCTCACCGACAGCGACCTGTCCCGCGGCTACGTGCTGCTGCTCTTCGGGATCGGCGCGCCGGTCCTGCTGGTGCTGCGCTGGGTCGAGCGCAAGGCCCTGCACGCGTGCCGGCGACGCGGCAAGCTGCTCAACCGGATGATCGCGGTGGGCTCGGCGACCGCGGTCGGTGAGCTGGAGGCCGTGCTGCGGCGAGCGCCGTGGACCGGCTACCACCTGCTGGGCCGGGTGGCGGCCTGGAAGGACGACGGTGGCGATCTCGCGGTGCTCGGCGCCCTCGAGGAGCTGCCGCAGCTGATCGAGGCGCACGACGCCGACAGCGTGCTGGTCGCCGGCGGCGGCTATGCCTCCGCCGCGGAGCTGCGACGCCTGGGCTGGACGCTGGAGGGCCTCGACGTGGACATGCTGGTGGTGCCCTCGCTCACCGACGTGGCCGGGCCGCGGGTGCACTTCACCCACGTCGCCGGGCTGCCGCTGGTGCACGTGCGGGAGCCCCAGGTCGGTGAGGCGATGGGCTGGGTCAAGCGGCTCTTCGACGTCGTGGTCAGCGGGATGCTGCTGCTCCTGCTGGCGCCGGTGATGGCGGTGGTGGCGCTGGGGGTGAAGCTCCAGGACGGCGGGCCGGTGCTCTACCGGCAGCACCGTGTGGGGCACGGGCAGGCGGCATTCGGCATGCTCAAGTTCCGCTCGATGGTCGTGGGCGCCGACACGCTGCGCGCGGACCTCGACGACGCCAACGAGCTCGACGGCGTGCTGTTCAAGATCCGCGACGATCCGCGAGTGACGCGGCTCGGGGCCA
Organism: Marmoricola sp.; assembly: GCA_051954195.1. Lineage (GTDB taxonomy): Bacteria > Actinomycetota > Actinomycetes > Propionibacteriales > Nocardioidaceae > Marmoricola. The sequence goes on along the minus strand of JBQCHZ010000011.1, from coordinate 3,578 downwards.
CCCTGCGCAAGTACTCCCTCGACGAGCTGCCGCAGCTGTTCAACGTGCTCTCCGGCGAGATGAGCCTGGTGGGGCCGCGACCGCCGTTGCCCGCGGAGGTCGACCGCTACGACGCCGACGTGCACCGCCGGCTGCTGGTCCGGCCGGGCATGACCGGCCTCTGGCAGGTGTCCGGCCGCTCCGACCTCTCCTGGGAGGAGTCGGTGCGCCTGGACCTGTACTACGTCGACAACTGGTCGTTGACCGGTGACCTGGTGATCCTGCTCAAGACGGTGCGGGCGGTGCTCGGCAACTCGGGGGCCTACTGAGGTCGGCCCTTCTGGACGTCGGCGCCGGCTGGTAAGCCTGGTCCATGACGGTCTCGGAACGCTGCTCCTTCATCCCCGCCTACCTGCTCGAGCGGCTCGCGGCCGCCGAGGACCCGGCCCTGGCCGAGGGTGGGCACCGCACCCGGCTGCTCGACGAGCAGCTGCGCAGCCGGCGGTCGGTGATCGCGCCGGGTGCGCCGGGTGGTCCGGGCGTGGCGGCCACCGGCGACCCCTGGGACGTCTACACCGCGGACCACGGCTCCGCCCTGCCCGGCACGCTGGTGCGCGCAGCCGGCTCGCCGCCCTCGGGTGAGGCCGACGCCGCGGTCGACGAGGCGGCGACCGGGGTGTCCCAGACGCTCGCGCTGCTCACCGACCTCGGTCGCTCGTCGTACGACGGGTCGGGCGCGACGGTCGTCGCCACCGTGCACAACGAGCGCAACAACAACAACGCGTTATGGGACGGCACCCCCCTTGTGTGCGGCGACGGCGACGGCAAGGTGTTCGGCCGGTTCACCTCGCCCATCGACGTGCTCGGCCACGAGCTCTTCCACGCCGTCACCCAGTTCACGGCGGGGCTCACCTACTCCGGCCAGTCCGGCGCCCTCAACGAGTCGATCTCCGACTGCTTCGGCAGCTGCGTCAAGCAGCGTGTCCTCGGGCAGGACGCGGCGTCGGCCGACTGGCTGATCGGCGAGGGCATCTTCCTGCCCGGCGTCCACGGGGTCGCCCTGCGCTCGATGAAGGCGCCCGGCACCGCCTACGACGACCCGGCGATCGGCAAGGACCCCCAAGCCGCCTCGATGGCCGGCTACGTCGAGACCACCGACGACAACGGAGGGGTGCACACCAACTCCGGGATCCCCAACAGGGCGTTCTACCTGGCGGCCACCGGTGTCGGCGGCACCTCCTGGGAGGGCGCGGGACGGATCTGGTTCGCGGCGCTGACCTCGGGCCTGGACCCCGACACCGACTTCGCCGCCTTCGCCGCTGCCACCGTCGCGGCCGCCGGCCCACACGCCGACGTCGTCCGCTCCGCCTGGAAGCAGGTCGGCGTGGCCGCCGCAGGTCGGTCGGGGAAGGCGCCGAGCCCGGTGCTGCCCCCGACGTCGACGCCCGGCACGCTGACCGTGCGGCGCACCGGTGGGTTCGGCGGCCTGGTCCGCGAGGCCAGCCTCGACCTCGGCGGGAGCGACGCGCGCGCGACCGAGGCCCGCTCTTTGCTCGACCGGGTCGACCTCGCCGCCCTGCCCGCCGCCTCGCCCAGCGCACCGCCCGTCGCCGACCGCTACCTCTACAGCTTCTCCTGGGACGGCGGTGACGCCCAGGTGCACGAGCCGGCGCTCACCCCCGAGCTGCAGCGGGTGGTGGAGCTGGCCTTCGAGTGAGGGCGCGCCCACCCGCGTGCATCCCGGCCCCCGGGCCCTCGATCGGGGCGCGGGGCGCCGACCGCTAGCGTGCGCGCATGCCCGTGGACCCCCAGCTCGAAGGCCTGCTCGCCCTGATCGCGGCCGGCACCCCCATGCACGAGTCGACCCCGGCCGAGGCGCGCGCCGGCTTCCGCACCCTGACGGTCGACATGCGGCCGCCCGAGTCCGTCGTACCGGTGGCAGCGGTGGAGGAGACCACCGTCGCCGGCGCGGACGGCGAGCTGCCCGCCCGGGTGTACCGACCCGAGGCCGACGGCCCGGTCCCGACCGTCGTGCTCTTCCACGGCGGCGGCTTCGTCATCGGCGACCTCGACACCCACGACAACATGGCGCGGCTGATCTGCGCGGGCACCGGCGCGGTCGTCGTCTCCGTCGACTACCGGCTCGCGCCCGAGCACCCCTTCCCGGCAGCGGCGCTCGACGCGATCGCCGCGACGCGCGACGTGCACCGGCGCCTCGCCGACCTCGGCGGCAACGACGTGCTGGCGGTGGCTGGGGACAGCGCCGGTGGCAACCTCTCCGCGGTGGCGGCCCAGCAGGTGCCCGAGGTGCGCGCCCAGTTCCTCATCTACCCCGCCACCGACATGAGCGGGGACTGGCCCTCGCGCGAGGAGAACGCCGCCGGCTACTTCCTCGACCTGCCGACGATGCTGTGGTTCGGCGGTCAGTACGTCCCCGAGGGCACCGACCCGGCCGACCCGACGCTCTCCCCGATCACCGGCCGCCTCGAGGGCCTGGCGCCGGCCGTGGTGGTCACCGCCGAGCTCGACCCGCTCCGCGACGAGGGCAACGCCTACGCCGACCGGCTGGCCGCGGCGGGCGTGGAGGTCGTGCAGCGCACCTACCCGGGGATGATCCACGGGTTCTTCGACATGGGCGCCTGGTCGGAGGGAGCCCGCGCGGCCGTCGAGGAGTCGATCGCCCTCTTCGCCACCCTCCTCCGCTCCCTTCCCGCCTGACGCCCGACGGCCTGAGCCGCCTCCCCGGCGCTGGGACGAGGAGCTCGGCCCTGCCCGCGCGGTGAGGGCCCGTCCCGGGACCGACGAGCGGTTCAGGCCGGAACGACCCGTCGACTCATCGGAATCGGCGAGTTGCTCGTCCGTGCACAGATCTGCCGGCCGTCGACTGCTCCGTGTCCAAGGGGTCGTGGCCGGCGGGGTGGGCCCAGGCCTCAGCCGCGGCGGGCGCGCGCGGCGGCCTTGGCGCGCTCGTGCTGGTCGAGGTGCACCTTGCGGATGCGGACGGCATCCGGGGTGACCTCCACGCACTCGTCCTCGCGGCAGAACTCCAGGCACTGCTCGAGGCTGAGCTTCTTCGGCGGGATCAGCTTCTCGAAGTTGTCGGAGGTGGAGGAGCGGACGTTGGTCTGCTGCTTCTCCTTGGTGATGTTGACGTCCATGTCGTCGGCGCGGGCGTTCTCGCCGACGATCATGCCCTCGTAGACCTCGGTGCCGGGTCCGACGAAGAGGACGCCGCGCTCCTGCAGGTTGAAGCAGGCGAAGGACGTGACCGGGCCGGGCCGGTCGGCCACCAGCGAGCCGGTGGGCCGGGTGCGCAGCTCGCCGTGCCACGGCTCGTAGCGCTCGAAGACGTGGTGCAGCAGGCCGGTGCCGCGGGTCTCGGTGAGGAACTCGGTCCGGAAGCCGATCAGGCCGCGGGCCGGCACCAGGTACTCCATGCGCACCCAGCCGGTCCCGTGGTTGACCATCTGCTCCATCCGGCCCTTGCGCAGGGCCATCAGCTGGGTCACCACGCCGAGGTAGTCCTCGGGGATGTCCACGGTGAGCCGCTCGACCGGCTCGTGCACCTTCCCGTCCACCTCGCGGGTGACCACCTGCGG
>JBQCHZ010000010.1:0-67449 GCA_051954195.1 Marmoricola sp. | reverse complement strand
GTGACCAGCGGGGGCCGTGGCGTTCTGGATTTCATGTATGACGGCGCCCCACGGTGGGGGGCTCTGCTGGTTGCGAGGGTTGGCCGGCGGCGCCGACGGGCGGGACCGATTCACGGTGACCTCGGACGGTGACCTCAGACGGTGACCTCAGACGGTGACCTCAGACGGTGACCTCAGACGGTGAACTGCCCGACGAGCCGCTTGAGCTCGCTGGCCATCGAGGCCAGGTCGGTGGCCGACTGCAGGGTGTTCTGCGCACCCTGCTTGGTGTCGTCGGCCGCAGAGGCCACCTGCGTCACGTCGGCGGCGATGCCGTTGGCGCCGGCGGCCGCCTCGGTGACGCTGCGGGCGATCTCGTTCGTCGTCGCGGTCTGCTCCTCGACCGCCGAGGCGATCGCGGTCTGGATGTCGTTGATCCGGGCGATGACGTCGGAGATCTCGCTGATCGCGGAGACCGCGGCCTGGGTGTCGGCCTGGATCGCCTCGATCTTCTGGCCGATGTCCTCGGTCGCGCGCGCGGTCTCCTTGGCCAGCTCCTTGACCTCGTTGGCCACCACGGCGAAGCCCTTGCCGGCATCGCCGGCCCGTGCCGCCTCGATGGTGGCGTTGAGCGCGAGCAGGTTGGTCTGCTGGGCGATCGAGGTGATCACCTTGATCACCTGGCCGATCTCGGCGCTGGACTCGCCCAGGCTCGCCACGGTGCCCTGCGCGTCGCCCGCGACCGTCACCGCGCTGGTGGCGACCGAGGCCGCCTCGGTGGCGTTCTTGGCGATCTCGCGGATGCTGGCGGTCATCTCCTCGGCCGCGGTTGCCACCGTCTGCACGCTGGCCGACACCTGGACCGAGGCGCTCGAGGCGCTCGCCGCCCGGTCCGAGGTGAGGCCGGCGCCCTCGCCCATGCCCTGGGAGAGGATCGTCAGCTGCTCGGCCGCGACGGCGAGGCTGTCGGCGTTGCCGCCGATGTTGCCCATGCTGCCGCGCAGGGTCTCCAGGAGCTTGCGCAGCGCCTCGGCCACCTGGCCGACCGCGTCGTCGCCGTCGACGTCGATGCTGCGGGTCAGGTCGCCCTCGGCCGCCGCGCGGGTGGCCTCGAGGATCACGTCCACCTTGCGCGCCACCTCGGCGGCGGCGAGGCGCTCGGCCTCGTCCCGCTGGATCCGCTCGATCGCCTGGGAGACCAGCCGGCCGACGTTGCGCAGCGCATCGAGGCGCTGCTCGCTCGGGTAGAGCGTCTCGGTGGCGAAGAAGTCCATCGTCGCGGTGACCTCGCCGCCGGCGAGGATCGGGAAGCAGATGCCCGACTTCACGCCGACCTTCTGCGCGACCGGAGCCCGGGAGCAGTCGGTCATCTCGCCGATGTCCTGGGTGAAGTACAGGTCACGCTGCTTCCACGCGCGACCGGAGAGGCCGACACCCTCGGGGAAGGCCGCCTCCAGGGTCACCTTGCGGAACTCCGGACCGGCATCGCCCGACTCGATCGCGAACTTCAGCATCCGGTCGGCCGGGTCGACCTTCCAGTACGAGCCGTACGCCCAGCCGAACTCCGACCGCACGGTGTCGAGCGCGACCTGCACGGCCTGCTCCGCCGTCGTGGCCGAGGCGAGACCGGCGAGCACCTTGTTGACCGCCGCCGTGTCGGCCGCGGCCTCGCGGTCGGTGCGGTCCTTCTCCATGCGCGTCAGCGCCTGGGAGACCAGCCGGCCGACGTTGCGCAGGGCGTCGAGGCGCTGCTCGCTGGGGTGCAGGGTCTCGGTGGCGAAGAAGTCCATCGTGCCGATGACCTCGCCGGCGATCATGATCGGGAAGCACACCCCCGACTTCACGCCGACCTTCTGCGCGACCGGAGCCCGGGAGCAGTCGGTCATCTCGCCGATGTCCTGGGTGAAGTAGAGGTCGCGCTGCTTCCAGGTGCGACCGGAGAGGCCGACGCCCTCGGGGAAGGCCGCCTCGAGGGTCACCTTGCGGAACTCCGGGCCGGCGTCGCCCGACTCGAGGGCGAACTTCAGCATCCGGTCGGCGGGGTCGACCTTCCAGTAGGAGCCGTAGGCCCAGCCGAACTCGGCGCGCACGGTGTCGAGCGCGAAGCGCACGGCGTCCTCGGTGGTGTGGGTGGCGCCCAGGCCGGCGAGGACCTTGTTGACCGCAGCGGTGTCGGCCATCGACTCACGGACCTCGCGGTCGCGCCGCACCGTCTCGGTGACGAAGCGCCAGGTGACGATGGTGCCCACGTGGGCGCCGCCCTCCTGGACCGAGGTCAGCTCGAGCTCGACGACCTCGTCGCCGATCGTCAGCTGCTTGTGGTGGGGCAGGCCCGCACCGGTCGCGAACATCGCGGCGTACGCCGGGTCGGCGTCGATGGCCGTGAACGGCTCAGGTGCGGCGCCGCCGGCGAGGTCGGGCAGGTGCTCGACGAGCCGGGCGAGCCCGCGCTGCGAGGCCTGGTTGGCGTACTGCATGAGGCCGGCGGGGTCGACGTGGATCATCGGCGTCGGGGCGCTGTCGAGCACCGCGTCGACGGGCAGCACGGGCGCGGCGTCGGCCTCGCGCTTCTTGGCCCGGCCGTTGACACCGGTCGGGGTGGCGAGCTCGGTCATGGGGTTCCTCCGGTGAGGTCGGGCACGGTGACGACGTCGACCGCACGGTCTGAATCAAGGACGAGAAGGATGGAGTCGGACAGGGACATGACGCCGTGGAGCACCTCGCGCAGAGCGGCCGGCAGGTTCGCCGGGACCGGTTCCAGCTCGACGTCCGCGGTGTCGATCACGTCACCGATGTCGTCGACGAGGAGGCTCTGCACCTCACCGCGGCTGCGGACGATGACGTTCATGGGCAGCTGCTCCGCGGGACGGGCGGGCAGTGCCAGGCGGCAGCGCAGGTCGACGGCGGTGACGATCTGCCCGCGGAGGTTGATCAGGCCGTGCACCGCCTCGGGCGCGCACGGCACGGCGGTCATCTCCTGGTAGCGGATGACCTCCTGGACGTGGCGCACGTCGACGCCGAAGAACAGGTCCCCGAGCCAGAACGTGCACAGCTGCACGAGATCGGTGCGCGCGCCGGTCACGGGGGCGGCGACCACGGCGCTCACGAGGCGGCCCCCGCCAGCGCGACGACGGCGTCGAGGTCGACCAGGTCGGTGACCCGGTCCTGCACGACGGCCGAGCCGAGGACGCCGGCGCGGCGGCCGACGTCGCTCGGCACGAGCGCCTCCTCGACCACGTCGAGCACCTTGTCGATGACGATGCCCACCAGACGGCCTTCCTCCTCGTGCACCACGACGGCGAGGTGCTCGCCGTCGTCGGCGGTGTCGGGCAGGCCGATGGCGGGGGCGAGCCGCACCAGCGGCAGGATCCCGTCGCGGTACTGCACCACCTCCGAGCGCCCCGACCGCTCGACGCGGTCGAAGGCGAACTCCTCCAGGCGGGACACGTCGCGCAGCGGCAGCGCCGCCCGGCGCCCGGCGGACACCTCGAGCACCAGCAGGGCGGTGCCGTCGCCCGCCGTCGCGGTGCGGGCCTCGGCGGCCTGCTGGCCGGCCTGCTCCACGCCCGCAGCCAGCGCCATCCCGCCCACGTCGAGGATCAGCGAGACGCGGCCGTCGCCCATGATGGTCGCGCCGGCGTACATCCGGATGTCCTTGAGCTGGCGGCCGATCGGCTTGACGACGATCTCCTGGGTGTCGTGCACCTCTCCCACGCACAATCCGAAGCGGACGTCGTCGGACTGGACGACCACGATCGTGAGCGCATCGGTGTGCGGGCGCTCCTGGCCCAGGGCCTCCGACAGGGAGACCAGCGGCAGCAGGTGACCGCGCAGCCGCAGCACCGGCGCCCCGGCGAGGACCTCCACGCTGCGCGCGAGCTCCTCCCCCTCGAGGCGGACGAGCTCGACCAGGTTGGCCTGCGGGATCGCGTAGCGGTTGCCGGCCTCGCCGACGACCAGCGCAGGGATGATCGCCAGCGTCAGCGGGATCCGCACGCGGCACGTCGTACCGTGGCCGAGGGTGCTGGAGACGTCGACGGTGCCGCCGATGCGCTCGATGTTGGTCCGGACGACGTCCATGCCGACGCCGCGGCCCGAGACGTTGGTGACCTCGGCGGCGGTGGAGAAGCCGGGGCGGAAGATCAGCCCGACGATCTCGCGCTGCTCCATCCGGGCGAGCTGCTCACGGGTGACGACGCCCCGCTGGACGGCCACGTCGCCGATGCGGGCGGGGTCGATGCCGGCGCCGTCGTCGATGATCTCGATGACGACCTGGCCGCTCTCGTGGAAGGCGCGCAGCGACAGCTTGCCGGTCGTGGGCTTGCCCTTGGCGGCGCGCTCCTGCGGCCGCTCGATGCCGTGGTCCATGGAGTTGCGGACCAGGTGGGTCAACGGACCCTTGAGCGCCTCGAGCAGGGACCGGTCGAGCTCGGTGTCGTGGCCCTCCATGTGCAGCTCGACCTCGCGGCCGAGCTGGTGGGCCAGGTCGCGGACGATGCGCGGCATCTTCGACCACACCTGGCCGATGGGCTGCATGCGCGTCTTCATCACGTTCTCCTGCAGCTCGCTCGCCACGAGGTCGAGGCGCTGCGCGGCGCGCACCAGCTCCGTGTCGTCGACGTTGTCGGCGCGCTGGAGGATCTGGTTGCGGGTCAGGACGAGCTCGCCGACGAGCTGGACGAGGCTGTCGAGCAGGTCGACGTCGACCCGCACGGAGGAGTCGACGGCGGTACGCCGCTCCTGCTCCCCGCCGTCACCCGGCGCCGGCTCGACCGCCGCTGCCGGCGCGACAGGCACCTCGACAGGCGCGGGCTCGACAGGCGCGGGCTGGATCCGGGCAGCCACCTCCGCGGCCTCGGGCGCCTGCGTCTGGTCGGGTGCCTTCTGGTCCGGTGCCGTCTGGTCCAGGGGCGTCTGGTCCAGGGCCGCCTTGAGCCGCGTGATCACGTCGTCGACCACGACCCCGTCCCCTGCGTCGCCGCCGGTCTGCTCGATCACTGCGAGCAGCTCGCGCACGGTGTCGACCATCTCGAGCAGCACACCGGTGAGGTCGCTGGTGAGCACCATCTCGCCGTCGCGCAGCTTGGAGAGCAGGTTCTCCCCCACGTGCGTCAACGCCTCGAGGCGCCCGAACGCGAGGAACCCACTCGTCCCCTTGATCGTGTGGATGGTGCGGAAGATGCTCGACAGCAGGTCGCGCGATCCGGGCTCCTTCTCCAGGGCCACCAGGTCGCGGTCGAGCTGGTCGAGGTTCTCGTGACTCTCCACGAGGAACTCTGCGACGATCTCGTCGTCGTTCACGCGGGCCTCCTTTCCTCGACGGAGGCCTGATCGGCCCGGCGGTGACGCGGCTGAGGCAACGCGGGCGCCGACCCGGCGATTCGGGCCGAAAGGCCCGGGTGGACTAGAGCGGGTCGACGCGACGGGGCCAGGACCCGGCGGGCTCAGCGCGCGGCCGGGTGGCAGGACGGCAGCCCGGGTGGCGCGGGCCGGCCGTCAGGCGTCGTCAGGCGTCGTCGTCGGAGCGCTGCGCGAGCTGCTCGGCGAGCGAGACGGCGTCCTCGTCGCGCGCGACCGAGGCGCGGTTGGTGGACTCCACGTCCTGGAGCAGCTCCGCCCGGTGGACCCGGACCGAGCGGGGCGCGTCGATGCCGACGCGCACCACGTCGCCGCGGACCTCGAGCACGGTGACGGTGACGTCGTCGCCCACCACGATGCTCTCTCCGACACGGCGGCTCAGGACCAGCATGGCCCCACGCTACCGGGCCGCACTCCGCACGCAGGCCAACGCGGCCCGCCGGAGCGCGATCGACCTGTCGGCCCGCGCCGGCGTGGTCGGGCCGGGCCCGGTCCCTTCAGGAGACCAGCGGCGCGTGCAGCGACAGGGTCGGGTCGTCGAGCACGACCTGCACCGCCTGCGAGGTGTGCACGTTGACGAGCACCGGTGCGAGCAGGTTCGCCGAGGTGGTGGCGAGCGAGGAGCCGGCGGTCAGCAGGACCAGGACCAGCACGTCGTCGGCGGTCCGGATGCCCAGCTCCTCGACCACGGTGTCGTCGACGACCGGGGCGTAGCCGGGGAAGAACCGGCCGGCGGGCACCAGCAGGAACCTCAGGTCGGCGTCGTCGACCGAGCGCAGCGCATAGAGCGAGCCGTCGTCGGCGAGCTGCGCCAGGTTGAACCGGCGTGCGGCCGGGAAGCCCAGCAGCGGGCGGACGAGCTCGACGACCGGGCCCGCGAGCCTCGTCGCGGCAGCGGCGTCGGTGGTGGTGACGGTCATGAGGTCCTCCCGGAAGGGACGGTGCGGGTCATCGGAGGAAGTCCAGCAGCGAGGGCTGGACCACCTTGGCGGTCACGGCGAGGGCGGCCTGGTAGGCCACCTGCTGGGTCTGCATGTCGACGGTCGCCTTCGCGATGTCGACGTCCTGGACGCTGGAGAGCTGGGTGGTCAGCGCCAGCACCGCGTCGTTGGCGGTGTCGACGGCCCGGTCCACGCGGCTCTCGCGGGCACCGACGTCGGAGACGGCCGCCTGGAGCTGCTCCTGGCTGGAGGTGATGTCGCCGAGGGCGGTGGTGATGCCGGCGGTGTCGCCGCTGCGCAGGGCGGTCGACAGCGCGGCGAGACGGTCGAAGATCGAGGAGCCGTCGGCACCGAAGGCCGTCGGGCCGTCGACGTTGACCGACACCGATGCGTTCGGGCCGATCGCCCGGTCGACGCTGCCCGCCGTACCCGCGTAGGTGATCGTGCCGCCGGACCCGGTGAACGCGACCGGGCCGCCGGTGACGCCGCCGAAGAGGGGTCGGTCCAGGTACGTCGTGTTGGCCGAGGCCAGCACCGACTGGCGGATCTGGTCGACCTCGGCGGCGAGGGCGTTGCGTGCTGCCGGGGTGTCGTTGGAGGCGTTGGCGCCCTGCAGCGCGAGATCACGGGCGCGGTTGACCAGGGTGTTGACGCCCTGGAGCGTGCTGTCGGCGAGGTCGAGCCAGGCCTGGCCGTCCTGGGCATTGCGGGCGTACTGCTTCTGGCTCGCGATCGAGGCGCGCAGCCGCATCGCGGTGGTGGTGTCGGTCGGCGAGTCCGAGGGGCGGTTGAGCACCTTGCCGGTGGTCAGCTGCTCCTGGGTCTTGGAGAGCCGGCTCAGGCTCGTCTGGATGGAGACGAGCGAGGCCTGGCTCATCATCCGCTGCGTGATCCGGGCCATCAGCCCACTCCCATCCGGTTGATGATCGTGTCGAGGATGGTGTCGATCGTGCTGATCACCCGCGACGCGGCCTGGTAGGCGCGCTGCGCGGCGATGAGGTTCACCGTCTCCTCGTCGATGTTGACCCCGCCGAGCTGCTCACGGGCGTTGTCGACCTGCGACGTCAGGGCCTGCTGGTTGGCCGCAAGGCGCTGGGAGGAGGCGACCTGGCTGCCGAAGCCGTTGACGAGCTTCTGGTAGGCGTCGTCCGCGGCGGTGTAGCCGGCCATCTTCGCGGCGTTGCTCCCGTCGAGTGCTCCGCCGGGCAGCGCCGAGGCCGCGAGGGCGTTGGGGTCGTCGAGCGCGACGCTCAGGGTCCCCGACACGTTCCCGGCGGTGTAGCTGAACAGCGGCTTGCTGCTGACGTTGCCGGCCAGGTCGTAGACCGGTGCGGAGGCGGTGCCCAGCTGCACGGCGTTCATCTGGTCGGCGAAGGTCTTCGCGACGGCGTCCAGCCCCGAGCGGTACGCCGGCAGCGTGACGTTGAGCAGCTGGGCGACGGCCCCGATCTCGCCGGTCATCCCCGTCTCGTCGATCGCCACGGGCGTCGCGACGGCGGGCGGCGTGGCCGGCGGCGTGACCGTGAAGGTCACCGGGCTCCCGTCGGCTGCGCCGGACGCGGTCACCCCGCTGGCGATGGCGAAGGTCGAGGCGCTCTGGCCGCTCACGAGCGCGACACCGCCCAGGCTCACCTGGGCCAGCCCCAAGCTGTCGAGCGTGGTGGTGGCGCCGGTGAGCTCGGCGAGCCGCTCGGTCAGCTGGTCGCGCTTGTCCAGCAGGGTGTTGGTCTCGGAGCCGGCGAGCTGCGCGCTGGAGATGTTGCGGTTGGTCGCCGCGAGGTCGGCGGCGACGGTGTTGACCTCGTCGACCTGCGCCTGGAGCTTGGTGCGCAGGTCGCTGGACTCGTTGTCGATGTTGCTGGCCTGCACCCGGACGGCGTCGGCCACCGTGCCCGCCGCGGACAGCAGCTGGCTGCGCGCGGCGGCCTGGCCCGGGTTGTTGGCGAGGTCCTGGACCGCCGCCTGGAAGGTCGAGAAGGCGGCCGCCACGCCGTTGTCGCCGGGCTCGCCGATGCCGCTCTCCACCCGGTCGAGCACCGACTGCCGGGTGTCGAGGTAGGACTGCCTGCCGTGCTCGACCCGGGACCGGGCGTCGAGGAACGGATCGGCCATCCGGTCCACCGCGGAGACGTCCACGCCGCCGCCCACGCCGTCGTACCGGGACCACAGCGCCGGCTGCGACGGGGAGCCGAGTGCGGTGAGCTCGGCGCGACGCCTGGTGTAGCCGGGCGTGGAGGCGTTGGCGACGTTGTTGTTGACCACGTCCATCGCAACCTGGTTGGCGCGCAGCGCCGTGACCGCGGTGTTGAAGGAGCCGAACGTCCCCGTCATCGCAGTGTCCCCGTCATCGCAGTGTCCCGCTCATGAGGTCACAGGCTCCCGTCGAAGAGCGACGCGGCCCGGTGGGTGCCCACCACCGCGGCGCCGTCGTGGCCGTAGCCCTCGGCGGAGCCGCCGAGGGAGAGCAGCGTCTCCTGCGCCGCGCGGTAGCCCGCGGTGAGCAGCGTCCGGTTGGTGTGCGCCAGCTCCTTGACCTCGCGGGTCACCTGGACGAAGGCGTCGCGGTGCTCGAGCAGGATGGTGTGCCACGGCTCGCCGACGGCCGCCGCGAGCGCGCTCAGCGAGGGGTTGTGGGACAGCCCCACGGAGGCGGCTGCCTCGTCGGCGGCGACGGCCCGCAGCACCTCGGTGTCCCGCACGGCGTCGAGGACCGCCTCGACCTCCTTGGCGGCGCGCGCCAGCCACCGCTCACGGCCCGACGCGAGCACGAGCTGCTCCTCCTCCAGCTTGAACAGGAGCGTCTCGAGGAGGTCCCGCTCGCGCCACAGGATCAGCGACAGGTTCTCCATCGTGGTCCTTCCCCCCGATCGGTGGATTCCCTGCGCCCGATCTGCGGTCCCAGGGGTGGTCCTGACTCCGATCGGCGGTGCGCCGGCGCTCCTGAGTGGTTTGGTGCGGGCCAGCCCGGAGTAGTCCGTTCGGACTATGCCGATCCGGGACGGTGGTCCTGTCGTTGACGGGTGAAGTACCCGATCCGTCCGATTCGTCTTCACAGCACCCCTTGGAGGGAGCAGTCTCTGCGGCGGGGAAGGGAAACCAACATGACGACTCTGGGCAGCGCCGAAAACACCGGCACGACCACCGCCACCGATCGCGACGAGCTGATCACGAGCCACCTGGCGCTCGTGGGCCACATCGTCCGCGAGACGATGAGCCGGGTGCCGGGCCACGTCAACCGCGACGACCTCACCTCCGCCGGCATGGCCGCGCTGGTGCAGGCCGGCCGGGCCTACGACGACACCCGCGGGGTGCCGTTCGCCCGGTACGCCGCGACCCGCATCCGCGGTGCCGTCCTCGACGAGCTGCGCGGCATCGACTGGGCCTCGCGCTCCGTGCGCCGCCGGGCCCGCGACCTGGAGGAGACGCGCAACCGCCTCAGCAGCACCCTGGGCCGGCCGGCCGGCGACGCCGAGGTCGGCAGCGCGCTGGGGCTCAGCGCCGACGAGATCGCCGCGAACCGCGACGACGTGGCGCGCGCCTCCATCGTCTCCCTGTCGGGCATCGCCGACACCTCCCTCGACGAGCTGCTGCCCTCCGGCGGCCTCACGCCCGAGCAGGTCGTGGAGCACGAGGAGCGGGTGACCTACCTGCGCGAGGCGATCGTGGAGCTGCCCGAGCGGCTCCGGGTGGTCGTCGAGCAGTACTTCTTCGCCGAGCGGCCGATGGCCGAGATCGCCGCCGAGCTGGGCGTCACCGAGTCACGGGTCTCCCAGATCCGGGCCGAGGCCCTGTCGTTGCTCAAGGGCGCGCTCGCCTTCTCGCTCGACCCCGACCTGCTGGAGCCCGAGCGCCGTCCCGACGGCTGCGCGGCACGCCGGCGCACCGCCTACTTCGCCGCGGTCGCCACCCGGCACGGCGCCGGCCTGCGGACCGCCGTACCGGTGCTCGACGCGACCGCGTGAGCGGCGAGGGCTGAATCTCTCGTCGTTTCTGCTCAACCCCCGTGGGCGACCGCCGATCGGGGAGCTGTCGGAGCCCAGGGAGGGGCCCGGCGGGAAGTGACTCACAGTCCTAGGGAAGGGAACCATCATGAGTCTTCGCATCAACACCAACATCGACGCCCTGAACGCGTACCGCAACCTCAACACCACGCAGACGTCGATGTCGACGTCGCTGCAGCGGCTGTCGAGCGGCCTGCGCATCAACAAGGCGGCCGACGACGCTGCCGGCCTGGCGATCTCTCAGGGCCTGCAGTCGCAGATCGGCGGCATCACCGTCGCGCTGCGCAACACCCAGGACGGCATCAACGTCGTCCAGACCGCCGACGGCGCGCTCAACGAGACGCAGTCGATCCTGCAGCGCATGCGTGACCTCGCGGTGCAGTCGGCCAACGACTCCAACGACTCCACGTCGCGCGGAGCCATCCAGGCCGAGGCCACGGCGCTCAACTCCGAGCTCGACCGGATCGCCAGCAAGACCACCTTCAACAACGTGAACCTGCTGGACGGCAACTTCGTCGGCAAGAAGTTCCAGGTGGGCTACGCCGCGGGTGACAACATCAGCGTCGACATCACCTCCACCGGCACCGGTGGCGCGATCTCGACCTGGAACAACGGCTCGGCCGTGGCGACCGCCGCGACCGCGACCTTCACCCACAACGGTGTCGCGACCACGACGGCCGCGCTGACCGCGTCGAAGGACGCGAACGCCATCGCGACCAACTTGAACGCCGACACCAACTTCAAGGCGAACTACGTCGCCAGCGTGGACAGCCAGGGTGGCCTCGTCGTCACCTCCAAGGACGGCCTGCCCGGTGCGATCACGGTCAGCGGAAGCGGCCTGAGCGTCGCCGACACCAATGCGGCCCCCGGCGCCAACGCCGGCTTCTCCGCGGCGAACCTCGGCGTGAGCACGATCTCGCTGGCCAGCCAGGCGGGCGCCAACTCCGCCATCACGGCCCTGGACAACGCGATCAAGGCGGTCTCCACCTCGCGCGCGAACCTCGGCGCCCTGCAGAACCGGTTCCAGCACACGATCAACAACCTGAGCGTGACGCAGCAGAACCTGCAGGCCTCGAACAGCGCCATCACCGACACCGACATGGCGGCGGAGATGACCAACTTCACCCGCGCGCAGGTGCTCTCGCAGGCCGGCACGGCCATGCTCGCGCAGGCCAACCAGGCCTCGCAGAGCGTGCTCAAGCTCCTGCAGTGATCCTGACGGGCTCGCACTGAGTCGGGTGGGGAGCGCGGCGAGCGCTCCCCACCCCCTCGGCCGGGCCGACCGGTAGCAGCACCGACGTCGAGGGGAGGAGACGTTCGATGAGCACCACACCGACCGCACAGATCGGCGGCCTCGCCAGCGGCCTCGACACCACTAGCATCATCAACCAGCTCATCCAGCTGGACGGCCAGACCCAGGCGGTCCTCAAGACCCGGGTCACCACCGAGCAGAGCTCGGTCAGCGTCCTGCAGATCCTCAACAGCTCGATGGCGGCCCTGGCCACCAAGGCCCAGACGCTCGCCACGGCGCCCGGCTCGATCACCACGACGAGCCCGTGGAACGTCGTCAGCACGACCAGCTCGCTGGCCGGCGTCACCGCCGCCCCGCACCCGACCGGTACGCCGAGCACCGGATCGGTCACGTTCACCGTCGACCGCCTCGCCTCGGCGTACGGGGTCAGCTTCACCGGCACGGCCGCGCCGACCGCCACCGTCACCGGCGCGACGACCAAGGTGCAGCTCACCCTCGGCACCGCCGCGCCGGTGCTCCTCGACTCCGGCGACGGCACGATGGCCGGTCTGGTCACCGCGCTCAACGCCTCCGGCACCGGCGTGACGGCGCACGTGGTCACCCTCGACGACGGCACCCAGCGGCTCAGCGTCGCGTCGTCGAAGACCGGAGCCGCCTCCACCTTCACCCTGACCGCGGAGGACGGCACGGCCCTGCTGGGCGGCTCCACCGTCGTCTCCCCCGCCCAGGACGCGCAGGTCACCATCGGTCCCGACACCCTCCACTCCGCGAACAACACCTTCACCGGCCTGCTCGCGGGGGTGGACGTCACCCTCGGCGCCTCCACGGTGCTCGGCAGCACCGCGACGGTGACCTCGAGCCGTGACGTCAGCTCGATCAGCAACAGCGTCAAGGGACTGGTCGACAGCCTGAACGCGGCGCTGAACACGATCGGCCAGGACACCGCCTACGACGCAGACCAGAAGACGTCCGGCCCGCTCTCCGACGAGCCGTCGGTGCGGGCGCTGCGCGACGCACTGGCCGGCACGCTGTGGCCCTCCGACGGGAGCACGATGTCCTCGGTCGGGATCCAGGTCGACAAGGACGGCACCTTCACCTTCGACGCCGCGAAGTTCGCCTCGGCCTACGCCAGCGACCCGACCGGGACGATGAAGATGTTCACCAGCGACAACAACGGGTTCGCTGCCCGGGTGCAGGCGGTCGCGAAGAGCGCCAGCGACCCCTACCAGGGCACCCTGACCAACGCGATCACCAGCCACAACAGCGCGATCAAGTCGCTGCAGGACCAGATCTCCGACTGGGACACCCGCCTGGCGATGCGCAAGCAGACGCTCACGGCCCAGTTCACCGCGCTGGAGACGGCGATGAGCCGCATGCAGGCCCAGTCGAGCTGGCTCTCGAGCCAGATCGCCTCCCTGCCCTCCACCTCCTCGAAGGCGAGCAGCTGATGTACGGAGACCCGCGCTCCACCTACCTGAGCTCCAGCGTGCAGACCGCCTCGCCGGCGCGCCTGCTGGTGCTCCTCGTCGAGCGTCTCGAGCTCGACGTCCAGCGCGGGCTGGAGGCCCAGCACGCCGGCGTCTGGGACGAGGCGCACCGCCAGCTGGTGCACGCCCAGGACATCCTCGTCGAGCTCGGCAGCACGCTGCGCACCGAGGCCTTCAGCGGCGGGCCGGCCCTGGCTCAGCTCTACAGCTGGCTGCACGGCCAGCTGGTGTGCGCCAACATCGACCGGGACCCCGGCATCACGACCGGCTGCCTGCCGATCGTGGGCCAGATCGCCTCGATGTGGCGCGAGGCGGCCCAGCTCGCCGCCGCCCAGCAGGCAGGTCAGCAGGCCGGTCAGCAGGCGGGGCACCCCTCCCTCGCCGCCGCTGCGGGGCTGTGATGGACCGGCCGACGCGGGTGACCGAGGCGCGCGGCGCGTGGCTGGCCGAGCTCGACCGCCTCGAGCTCGACGTGCTGGTCCTCGAGCGCCGTCTCGCCACCGGCGCGCCGCCCCGCTCCGACACCTGGGTGGAGCCGCAGCTGAGCGTGCCGCTGCCGCCGGAGCTGGTCGAGCGGGCGCGCGCGATCGAGAGGCGACAGCTCGCCGCCCTCGGCGTGCTCCGCGACACCCTCGACGGCCTGGGCCGCCAGCGCGCGGTCGCCGACCGGATGGGCGGTCACAGCGCCCCCGAGCGCCCGGTGTACCTCGACACCTGCGCCTGACCCAGCCGGCCGGCCAGCCGGCCGACCGGCCGGCCGGCCGACCTCAGCGTCCGGGCTCGGCCCACGCCAGGAGCCGCTCGAGCGGCCAGGTGTTCACGATCCGCTCCGGCTCGATGCCGAGCTGCTGGGCGCGCGCAGCGCCGTGGTCGAGGAAGTCGAGCTGCCCGGGAGCATGCGCGTCGCTGTCGATCGAGAACAGGCAGCCGATCTCCATCGCCAGCAGCAGCAGGTCGGTCGGCGGGTCGCGCCGCTCGGGACGGGAGTTGATCTCCACCGCGACGTCGTGCTCGGCACACGCCTCGAACACCGCGCGGGCGTCGAACTCCGAGGGCGGCCGGGTGCCGCGGCCGCCGGTCACGAGCCGGCCCGTGCAGTGACCGAGCACGTTCGTGAACGGGTCGGTCACCGCGCCCAGCATCCGCCGCGTCATCGTGGCCGCGTCGGAGCGCAGCTTGGAGTGCACCGAGGCGACCCGGACGTCGAGCCGGCCGAGCATCTCCGCGGTCTGGTCGAGCGTGCCGTCCTCGTTGATGTCGACCTCGATGCCCTTCAGCAGCCGGAAGCCGTCGCCGAGGTGGCCGTTCACCGCGGACACCACCTCGAGCTGCCGTCCGAGGCGTGCCGGGGAGAGCCCGTGCGCCACCTTCAGCCGCGGGGAGTGGTCGGTGAGCACAAGGTAGGAGTGGCCCAGCTCGATCGCGGTGAAGGCCATCTCCTCGATCGGGGACCCGCCGTCGGACCAGTCGCTGTGGCTGTGCAGGTCACCGCGCAGCGCGGCGCGGACCTTCTCACCGCCCGGCGCCAGCACCTCGGGCGCCTCCGCCTCGAGCCGGGCCAGCCGGTCGGGGACCCGTCCGGCGAGCGCTGCCTCGATCACGTCCGCCGTGGCGGCGCCGATGCCCGGGAGGGCGCGCAGGTCGCCGCCCGCCACCCGGGCCCGCAGCTCGTCGTCGCCGAGCGGGAGGATCGTCGAGGCGGCCGCCCGGAACGCCTTCACCTTGTAGGTCTCCGCCCGCGACCGCTCGAGCAGGAACGCGATGCGTCGCAGGGCGGCGACCGGCCCGGCGTCGTACCCCTCCTCCGAGTTCACCGCTCGTCGCCCTCCCCGCGGCTCTCGCGCCGGGCGCGGTAGCTGCGGTACTCGCGCGCCACCGCCTCACCGATGCGCGGCACCACGATCTGCTCGCGTGCGATCACCCGACGCCGGGCGACGACGATCGCCACGGCGCCGAACCCCCAGAACAGGTACTGCAACGACATCGCCCACTTGAACGCCTCCAGGGAGTACGTCGAGCCGCGGCCGGGCGTGAGGACGTCGAGCACCACCCCGATCCCGTACATCAGGGTCAGCGACGCCACGAAGCCGCCGACGTTGACGATGCCGGTCGCGGTCCCGATGCGCTCCATCGGGTTGAAAGTGCGGGCGAAGTCGAACCCGATCATCGACCCGGGGCCGCCGGTGGCGATCCCCACCACGAGCACGACCAGCACCCACAGCGGCGCCCGGCCCGGCCACGCGATCACCAGCGTCCAGCTGGCCACGCAGGCGACGGTGATGCCCAGCACCATCCAGGAGCGGCGCAGCGGGTGCCGCGCGACCAGGCGGCCCAGCACCGGCGAGACGACCACGCCGGCCGCGACGTTGAGGGTGAGCAGCAGGCTCGCGACCGCCCGCGACCGGCCCTCCCCCGAGATCAGGAACGGGAACCCCCACAGCAGCGCGAACACCGTCGAGGAGAACTGGGTGGTGAAGTGCGTCCACAGTCCCAGCCGGGTGCCGGGGTGGCGCCAGGCGCCCTGCACCTGCTGCCACGCCTGCGACACGGTGAACGTCGCGTGGTGACCGCTGTCCTCGACGTGCAGCGCGGCCGCCACCAGCACCGTCACCAGCGCGCCCAGCGCCGCCACCGACACGAAGGCGGGCGTCCAGCCTGAGGTGGTCAGCAGGTGCGCGAGCGGAAGGGCGCTGAGCACGCCGCCGAGCTGGCCGATGATGCCGGTGAGCTGGGTGACCAGCGGGATCGTCCGGCCCGGGAACACGTCGTTGACCACGCGCAGCACGCTGATGAAGGTCACCGCGTCGCCCGCGCCGATGAGGATCCGCATCAGGAGCGCGGTGCTCACCGAGGACGCGAACGCCAGGCCGAGCTGGCCCAGGGTCATCAGCACGGCCCCGCCGAGCACCAGGCGGCGCGGCCCGACCCGGTCCAGCACGACGCCCACCGGGATCTGTAGGCCGGCGTACACGATGAGCTGGACCACGGTGAACGACGCGAGGTCGCTGGCCGAGGCGTGGAACCGGTCGGCCGCCGGGATCACCGCGACGCCGAACGAGGTGCGGTTGAACACCGCCATCACGTACGCCGTCAGCCCGACGCCCCAGGCGACCCAGGCCGCCCTCGGGACCCGCCGGGCCACCACCGGTGCGGTCTCGAACCCGCTCACCCGCCTCCACCCTCCGCTCCGTGCCGTGTCGTCGTCTCCGCTGCACCGGGGACCGATCTCCACCGCGATCCACACCCTGACCGGCCGTCGTCCACAGTGATCCCCAGGGTTTTCCACAGGCTGCGCGCAACCACCTGCCGCGCGCCGTTGACCGGCGCGTTCCCCCGACCTAGGTTGGCATGCAGAGAGGCCCCCGTCGCCCGGTGGTCGCGTTCGCAAGGGGAAGGCGAGCGCGACCGGGGGTGGCGGGGGTCTCGTCACGCCCGGCCGGCGGTGTGCCGTCGGCCCGACACTCCGAGCACGCCCGGCGCGCCCCCTGCGGGCATCGGCCGCTCCGCTGGGCTAGGGTCGAGTCGGCCCGCGCCCCGCGGGGGCCCCGGCGGGACTTCCCAGCGTGAATCCCCGCCGCGACGACCAAAGACGATGCACGAAGGAGGCCGTCATGGCGGAGACCTGGAGCGGTGAGTTCTACTGCGTGAAGTGCAAGGAGAAGCGCGAGGCCGAGGGTGAGGTCAGGGTGAACGACAAGGGCACCCGGATGGCCAAGGCCCAGTGCCCCGTGTGCGGGACGAACCTGAACCGCATCCTCGGCAAGGCCTGAGCCTCTGGCTCAGCCACCCACGCAGCACCACGAAGGCGGGACCCTCCGGGGTCCCGCCTTCGTCGTCCCCGCCTGTGGCGACCTGTGGACGGCCGCCGACGCCGCGCCGCCGCTCGGCCTAGCCTCGCCCCGTGACCGCCTCGCTCGTCCGCCTCACCCTCGCCGGAGGTGTCCGCATCGTGCGGCGGGGGCGCGACTAGCTTCAGGTGGGCCTGGTGCCGGGACGCTGCCTCGTGGTGCCCGACGATGCCGCGCACCGCACCGTCCTGGAGGCGCTGCGCACCGCTGACCTGCTGCCGAGCACGCCGGAGGCCGAGGAGCTGCTTCCCCTGCTGCGCAGCCACGGCCTGGTCCGGGTCGCCGGACCGCGCCCGGCCCCGATCCGCACGGTCGACGTGGTCGGCGACCTCGGCGTCGATCCCGACCCGCTGCTCGCGGGCTCCGGCCTCGGCCGCGGCGGGCGGCGCGCGACCGCCGGCTCCCCCCGACCGACGCTGCTGCTCCGGACCGGCGAGGTCAACCGTGACCACCTCGACACGCTGGTGCGCTCCGGGGTCCCGCACCTGGTGGTGCGCGTGGTCGACGGCGCACCGGTGCTCGGTCCGCTGGTGGTCCCCGGTCAGACGGCCTGCCTGCGCTGCATCGACGCGCACCGCGGCGACGACGACCCGGCGCACCGTGCGGTCGTGGAGCGCTACGTCGCCGCCCCGGCGGCCCCGGGCGGGGACCCGGCGCCCGCGCCGTCGGTCGCCACGCTGCTGACCTGCTGGGCCGCCCACCAGCTGGCCGCGTTCCTCGACGGCGTGCGACCCACGACGTGGTCCACGACGCTGTCGTGGGACCCGACCTTCGTCGACCTGACCGCCACCACCTGGTGCCGGCACCCGGCCTGCGGGTGTTCCTGGGACGCGGACGTGGGACCCTCCGGCAGGATAGGAGCGTGAACGGAACCGCCACCCGCGCCTCGCGCGCCACCACGCCGCTGCCCCGGCCCGCCGGGGGCCCGGCGGTGCAGCGGTGAGCGAGCTGCCGCGCCGGGCCGCGGCGCGCACGGCGCGCCTGGCCGCGCTGCCGCTCGGGTACGCCGGACGGAGCGCCCTCGGCCTGGGCCGCCGCCTGGGTGGTGCCCCGGCCGAAGCCGTGCTGACCGAGATCCAGCAGCGCACCGCCGAGCAGCTCTTCCGCACGCTCGGCGAGCTCAAGGGCGGCGCGATGAAGTTCGGCCAGGCCATGTCGATCTTCGAGGCCGCCCTGCCCGAGGAGATCGCCGCGCCCTACCGCGAGCAGCTGACCCGGCTGCAGGACTCGGCGCCCCCCATGCCGACCAGCACGGTGCGCGCCCGGCTGAGCGAGGCCCTCGGTCCCGGCTGGAACCGGCGCCTGATCTCCTTCGACCCCGTCCAGGCCGCTGCCGCCTCGATCGGCCAGGTGCACCGAGGCGTCTGGCGCGACGACGACGGCACCGAGCGGGACGTCGCGGTCAAGGTGCAGTACCCCGGGTCCGCGGAGGCGCTGCGCGCCGACCTGCGGCAGCTGGCGCGTCTGGCCCGCACCCTGGGCCCGCTCGTGCCCGGCCTCGACGTGCGCGCGCTGGTCGAGGAGCTGCAGGCCCGCACCGTCGAGGAGCTCGACTACGACCTCGAGGCCGAGGCCCAGCGCGCGTTCGCCGCCGCCTACCGCGACGACCCCGACATCGTCGTCCCCGACGTGGTGGCGGTCGGCCCCGGCGTGATCGTCACGGAGTGGATGGACAGCCGCGGCTCGCTGGCGCAGGTCATCCGCGAGGGCGACCAGGAGGAGCGCAACGCCTACGGCCGGCTCTACGCAGACTTCCTCTTCGGGTGCCCGGCCCGCACCGGCATGCTCCACGCCGACCCGCATCCCGGCAACTTCCGCCTGATCGCCGACGACGCGGGCCGGCCCCGCCTGGGGGTGCTCGACTTCGGCGCGGTGGCCCGGCTTCCTGGCGGCGAGGTGCCCCGGGGGCTGGGCGAGCTGGTGCGCATCGCCGCCTCCGGCGACTACGACGCCCTCGTCGAGCACCTGCGCGGAGAGGGCTTCATCCGCGACCGGATCAACGTCGACGCCGAGCAGCTGCGCTCCTACCTTAGCCCGTTCATCGAGCCGGCGAGCGCCGAGACGTTCCGCTTCACCCGCGACTGGATGCGCCAGCAGTTCCGCCGGGTGAACAACCCGCGCAGCGACGACTACGCCACGATGCTGCGGCTCAACCTGCCCCCGTCGTACCTGCTGATCCACCGCACCTGGACCGGGGCGATCGGCGTGCTCAGCCAGCTGGAGGCGGAGCTGGCGTTCCGCGGCCTGCTCGAGGAGGACCTGCCCGGCTTCGCCGGGGACTAAAGCCTCACCAGTGCTCGGAGTCGAGCTTGGCCTCCATCGCGCGCAGGTGCTCGCGTGAGCAACGGTCGCAGAAGGAGCGCAGCCGCCCCTCCTCCACGCCGGAGGTCCAGGTCAGCGGAGCGGTCTCACCGGGCTCGCTCGCCCCGCAGAACGCGCAGGTCACCATGGGCTCACGCTACGTCGTCGCACCGGGCCGCCGAACGCGAAAGGGCCCGGTCCGCACCAGCGTGTGGTGAGGACCGGGCCCGGGTGCCCGCCGCCAGGAGGTGTCGAGCTCCTAGAGCGCGCGGGCGAGGGCGAGGCGGGCGCGGGCCGCGGCCCGCTCGGCCTTGCGGGAGAGGCGCCAGGCACGGACGAGCTGCTGCTCGCGGTGCGCCAGGGCGGCTCGCTCGACGCGTGCGTTCACGTGCGCACGGGCGAGCTCGTGGTGGACGAGGTGGTCCATGGTGGTGCTCCTGTCGGACGTGGTGAGGTGGTGGGCGGTGCCGGACGTGCGGGGCCTCATGCGGCGACCACAGGGTTCTTGCGCGGACGGCCGCGGGGCCGCTTGCGCGGGATGACGACGCCGGCGAGGAAGAGCTGGCCTCCCCAGACGCCCCACGGCTCGCGCCGCTCGAGCGCGCCGGCCAGGCACTCGGCCTGCACGGGGCAGGTCGTGCACAGCTCCTTGGCGAGCTCGACGTCGCTCGGGGACTCGGCGAAGAACAGCTCGGGGTCCTCCCGACGGCAGGGCAGCCGTTCGGGTTCCTCGACCTGCGATGGCTCGAGCGTGGTGACGCTCATCGGTGGTACCTCCTGGCGGGTGGTGCGGGCGGGCTGATCAGGCGATCTGGCTGGAGAAACACGAAGGCCGCGGATCCCTTGTCGGGTTCCGCGGCCTGGAGAGTGCCGTTGAGAGGAGGGATCCTCACCTCAGCGGTGGACTCCAGGTGCGGTGACCCGGACCGAACGTCGGGACGGCGATGACGCCGGCCTGGAGATCGGTCATGCCACGGGTGCCACGGAAGGCAGCGTGGGAGGGCACGACGCAGAGGGACGCCTGCGCGGCGGCGTGCAGAGCACGGCCGCGGTAGGTCCAGGTGGTGGTGATGGTGCTCATCGTCGTTGCACCTCCTCGAGGTTCATCGGGCGCCGGAGTCGTCAGCTCCGTGGTGCGCGGGGGGTTCGGTGTGAACACGGGATTCACGGGAACAACGAGCACGCTACGCCGGTGCGCAGAAGCGGCGCAAATGATTTATTCCGCTGGTCTGGTCGCGTCCGGGCCCGGCTCCGACGAAGGGACGGGCGCGCCGGTGAGGACGGCCAGCACGTCGTCGGCGTACTTCTCCAGCTTGGCCGGCCCGATCCCGTTGACCGCCAGCAGTGCGGTGCGCGTGGTCGGCCGGACCTCGGCGAGGGCCTCCAGGGTGGCGTCGCTGAACACGACGTAGGCCGGCACGCTCTCCTGCTCGGCGCGGGCGCGCCGCCAGGTGCGCAGCGAGGCGAAGACGTGCTCGTCGTAGGGCACCGGGCAGTCCTGGCAGTAGCCACGGTTGCGCTCCGCGGAGCTGGCGAGCGGGCGACGGCACATCCGGCAGTGCGCCGCCTTCCGGGAGGTACGGCGGGCTCCGGCGGCGCGCCCGCGCGTGGGGCCGGCGTGGTCGGTGGCCGAGGCGGGACGCAGGCCGTCGAGGAAGCGCGAGGGACGGCGCCGTGCCTGCCCACCCGGGTTGCGGGCCAGCGACCAGGACAGCCACAGGTGCTCCCGCGCCCGGGTGAGGCCGACGTAGAGCAGGCGCCGTTCCTCCTCCACCGCCTCCGGGGTGTCGGCGTAGGTGATCGGGACCGACCCGTCCTGGAGGCCGCAGCAGAACACCGCGTCCCATTCCAAGCCCTTGGCGGCGTGGAAGGTCGCCAGCGTGACGCCCTCGGCGACGGGCGCGTGCTGCTCGTGGGCGCGACGGTCGAGCTCGACGACGAAGCCCTCGAGCGTGGGCGCGACGTCGCCGCCGGCGAAGTCGTCGGCCTGGGAGACCAGGGCCGTCAGCGACTCCCACCGGTCCCGCGCCTGCCCGCGACCGGTCGGCGCCTCGGCGCTCCAGCCCATCCCGGCCAGCACGGCGCGGACCCGCTGGCCGACCTGCCCCTCGTCACCACCCACCGCGCCCTCGCCGGCGCGCGCGTCGGCACGCAGCAGGGCCATCGCCTGCCGGACCTCGGTGCGCTCGAAGAAGCGTGCCGCTCCGCGCACGACATAGGGCACCCCGCGCGCGGCGAGGGCCTCCTCGAACGCCTCGGACTGGACGTTGATGCGGAACAGCACGGCCATCTCGCGCAGCGGCACGCCCTCGGCCTGCAGCCGCTGCACCTCCCGCGCCACCGCGTCGGCCTCGGCGACCTCGTCGGGGAGCTCGCGCCAGGCCGGGTCGGGGCCGGCTGGACGCTGGGCCCGCAGCGCCACCCCGGTGGTCCCGCTGCCGCGCAGCAGCGCGTTCGCGGCCCCCACGACCTGCGGGGTGGAACGGTAGTTGCGCACCAGCTCGACGCAGGTCGCGCCGGGGTGCGCGGCGGCGAAGCCGGTGAGGTAGGAGGCCCGGGCACCGGCGAAGGAGTAGATCGTCTGGGCGGGATCGCCGACCACGCAGATCTCGTCGCGACCACCGAGCCAGAGGTCGAGCAGCGCGGCCTGGATCGGGCTGACGTCCTGGAACTCGTCGACCACGAACCAGCGGTACTGCCGGCGCACCTCCGCGGCCACCCGCTCGTCCTCGGCGAGCAGGGCGGCGGTGAGCAGCAGCACGTCCTCCATGTCCATCCGGCCCTGCTCGCGCTTGACCTCCTCGTAGCCGGCGAAGACGTCGCCGACCGCGCGCGCCTCCATGCCCGACACCTCGCGGTGCGCCTCCCGCGCGAGGCGGGCGTACTCCTCGGGGCGCACGTTGGTGACCTTGGCCCACTCGATCTCCGAGGCCAGGTCCCGCAGCCGCGCCTGGTCCAGGCCCAGTCGCAGGCGCCGGCCGGCGGCGGCGACCAGGGGCAGCTTCGACTCGGTCAGCTGCGGCAGCTCGGTGCCGTGGGTGCGCGGCCAGAAGAAGCGCAGCTGGCGCAGGGCCGCGGAGTGGAACGTGCGGGCCTGCACCCCGCCGGCCCCCAGCCCGCGCAGCCGCGTGCGCATCTCGCCGGCCGCCCGGGTGGTGAAGGTGACCGCCAGCACCTCGGTGGGGGTGTAGACGCCGGTGCTCACCCCGTGGGCGATGCGGTGGGTGATGGCCCGCGTCTTGCCGGTGCCCGCGCCGGCCAGCACCCGCACCGGTCCGCGCAGCGCCTCGGCCACCGCCCGCTGCTCCGGGTCGAGGGCGTCGAGGAGGGCATGCTCAGGCACGGGAAGCATCCTTCGGTCCGCGGTGTTCTAGGTGGTCGCAGACACCCTAGGCGCGAGGAGCGACACATCATGGCTGCGGCCACATCACTGACCATGTACACCACCCCCTGGTGCGGCTACTGCCACCGGCTGAAGTCGCAGATGGACCGGGCGGGCATCGCCTACGACATCGTCGACATCGAGCAGGACCCCTCGGCCGCGGAGACGGTGATGGCGGTCAACAACGGCAACCAGACCGTGCCCACGCTCGTCTACAGCGACGGCAGCGCCCAGACGAACCCCTCGCTGAAGCAGGTCCAGGAGAAGCTGGCCGCGCTGGCCTGAGGCGACCGATCGGCCTCAGGTCCAGCTGCCGGGCAGCTCCTCGCCGAACCACCCGGTGATGAGGCTGCGGGAGATGGAGATCCCGGGCGGGATCACCAGCGTCCCGTCCTCGGCGCCCGCGAGCGCGTCGGCCCGGCTGAACCAGCGGGCCTCCTCGATCTCGGTGCCGTCGACGCGGATGTCCGTGCGCAGCGCGCGCGCCCGGAAGCCGAGCATGAGCGAGGCGGGCAGCGGCCAGGGCTGCGAGGCGACGTAGTCGACCTCGCCAACCACGACCCCCGACTCCTCGTGGACCTCGCGGCGCACCGCGTCCTCCAGGGACTCCCCCGGCTCGACGAACCCGGCCAGCGTCGACCACCGCCCGGGCGGCCAGCTGGGCTGCCGGCCGAGCAGCGCGCGGTCCTCGTCGTCGGTGACGATCATGATCACGGCCGGGTCCGTGCGCGGGAACTGGTCGCGGCCACAGGCCGGGCAGTGCAGGACGTGGCCGGACTGAGTGGCCTCCAGGAGCGCGCCGCACCGCGGGCAGTGACGGACCGCCGCGTGCCACTCGGCGAGGCCGACCGCGTGCATCAGGTAGGCCAGGTCGGCGGCCGGGAGCGCTGCGGCGACCTCGCGCAGGCCGACCCACCCGTCGCCCGCGGCGAGGTCGCGCGGCGCGAGGACGGCGAAGGTGGCGCGCTCCTCCTCGTCGAGGCCGAGCAGCACCCGCAGGCCCTCGGGAGCATCGGCGGCGCTGCCCCAGGCCAGGGCGCCGTCGGGGGCGTGTAGGCGGGTGCCGGCCACCGTGAGCACCCGGGTGCCCTCCGCCGCCCAGGCCCGTGCCAGCCACTCGTCGTCGTGGCGGCGCTCGGCGCGGCGATCGTGGGCCATGGCCCGACCCTAGCCAGCCGTCAGGTGCACGTCAGACCCGCCTGCCATGCTGCACCCTCGTGGGCAGAGTGTGGTGGAACCGGTTGCAGGAGCCGTCCTGGCTCGGGCGGATCGTCGCCTTCCTCGGCCTGGTGACCCTGGTCAGCGCGCTGCTGCCGGCGATCAGGGCGCGGTTGCACCTGGTCACCGACGTGCTGCCGAGCGTGTTCCCGGCCGCGGCGACCACGGGAGCGCTGGCCACCGGCGTCCTGCTGCTGCTGCTCTCCCGTGGTCTGCGGCGGGGCAAGTTCCGCGCGTGGCTCCTCGCGACGATCCTCACCGCCGTCACCGCGGTCCTCCACGTCGTGAAGGGCCTCGACGTCGAGGAGGCCGCGCTCTCCCTCGGGCTGCTCGTGCTGCTCCTCGCCGCGCGTCGCCGGTTCACCGCCCGGCCCGACCCGCGGTCGCTGTCGCGGGTGCTGGTGGTGCTGCTGGCCGGCCCGGTCATCGCCACCGCGCTCGGCTGGGCCTGGATCGGCATCGACGCCGACGGCCAGGCCCCCGGGACGACGACCTGGCAACGCATCGAGCACGCCTTCGTCGGACTGTTCGGCATCACCGGTCCGGTGCACTTCGTGCACCGCTCCGACGCCGAACACGCTGCGATCGCGCTGGTGGTGCTCGGCGCGGCCCTGCTCGTCCCGCTGCTCATGGTGGCGCTCCAGCCGGCCGACGGCCCGCACGCCATGTCGGAGGAGGAGGGCCGATCGGTGGCAGGCCTGCTGACGCGCTGGGGGTGCGTGGACTCGCTGTCGTATTTCGCGACCCGCGAGGACCGCTCGGTGATCTTCAGCCGCACCGGCAAGGCGGCGGTGTCCTACCGGGTCGTCGGCACGGTGTCGCTGGCGGCCGGCGACCCGCTCGGGGACCCCGAGGCGTGGCCCGGAGCCATCGAGGCGTGGTTGGAGGAGGCCCGCTCGTTCGGGTGGGTCCCCGCCGCGCTCGGGGTCAGCGAGGCAGCCGCGACCGCCTACCACCGAGCGGGTCTGGACGCGTTGGAGCTCGGTGACGAGGCGGTGGTCCACGTCGAGGACTTCACCCTCGAGGGCCGCAGCATGCGGGTCGTCCGCCAGGCCGTCTCGCGCTGCGACCGCGCCGGCCTGACGGTCACCTGCCAACGGGTCCGCGACCTCGACGACGGCGCCCGCGCCCTCATCCGGGCGAAGGCCGACGAGTGGCGCGACGGTGACGTCGAGCGCGGCTTCTCGATGGCGCTGGGGCGCTTCGTCGACGAGCGCGACGGCGCCTCGGTGGTGGTCCTGTGCCACGACACCGACGGCCACCTCCGCGGCCTGCTCAACCTGGTCCCGTGGGGCGAGGACGGCCTCTCGCTCGACCTGATGCGCCGGGACCGCGGCACGGAGAACGGCATCGTCGAGCACATGGTCACCGCCCTGTGGCGGGCCTGCCCCGAGCTGGGCGTGCGCCGCTTCTCGCTCAACTTCGCGGTCTTCCGCAACGTCTTCGCACGGGGCGAGCGGCTGGGCGCCGGACCCGCGCTCCGGCTCTGGCGCTCGGTCCTGCTCGCGGCCTCGCGCTTCTGGCAGATCGAGACCCTCTACCGGGCCAACGCGAAGTACCAGCCCGAGTGGGTGCCGCGCTTCGTCGTGTTCCGCAGCCCGGGCGACCTCGCCCGCGTCGGTACGGCGGCGCTGCGGGCCGAGGCGTTCCTGGTGGCCCCCGTGTGGTGGCAGCGGCTCGCGGCGCGGATCGGCCCGACGGGCTGAGAACTCAGCGTCCGCCGAGCAGCGCCTCGAGCTCGGTGCGCGCAGGCAGGTCGGCCGGCTCCACCGTCTCGCCGGTGCGCACGTGGTGGAAGACCGCCCGGACGCTGCCGACCGGCACACCGGCGAGCTCGGCCCAGGCCTGGCGGTAGACGGCCAGCTGCACCGGGTCGGTGCCCTCGCGCCGACCGGTCTTCCAGTCCACCACGAGGAAGCGCGGGTCGCCGGCGGCCGTGGGCGGCTCGGCGTACACCGCGTCGATGCGCCCACGCACGACCTGGCCGGCCAGCACCAGCGAGAACGGCGCCTCGACGGCCACCGGCGTGCGGTCGGCGAACGGCCCCGCCTCGAAGGCGGCGATCACCGCACGGAGCTCGGCATCGTCCTCGATGCCGAGGTCGCCCCGGCCGGGCAGGTCGTCGGGGTCGAGCAGCAACTGCTGGCCGAAGCGGGCCTCCACCCAGGCGTGGAAGCGGGTGCCGAACCGCGCGGCCGGCGAGGGCGCCCGCGGCATCGGCCGTGCCAGCTCGGCGGCGAACCCGGCCGGGTCCTCGTGCAACCGGGCCAGGGCCGTCGCGCTCAGCGCCGCGGGCATCGGCACCGAGACGTGCTCCAGCGACGTCCCGCGCGCCTCGGCGACCAGCCGCTCGATCTCGTCGTCCCAGTCCTGCACCCGCGCCGCCTGGAGCATGTCCAGGCCCGCGTCCGGTGCACCCGGGTCGGCGGCGGCGACCATCGCCGCGCCCACCAGCCGTCGCTCGGCCTCGGCGCCGACCCCGGGCACCGGCCACGCCACGGCGGCGCTCGTGTCGGCCTCGGGGTGCGGGGTGCCGGCCGCCGGCCGGTCGAGCCAGCGGACCTCCTGGCCGTGGGCGAGGAGATCGTCGCGGACGACCTCCTGGAACGTCGACGGGCCGAAGGGCCTGGTCCGCGCTCCCCAGCAGTGCGAGGTGACGACCAGGCGGTGCGCCGCCCGGGTGAACGCGACGTAGCCGAGCCGCCGCTCCTCGGTCGCCTCGTGGCGCTTGACCTGGCTGCGGTAGTCCTCGAGTGCCGGCTTGTCGAAGCCGGCCAGGTGCGGCAGGTCACCGGCGTCCCCACGCAGGGGCGCCGGCAGCACGGCCGGGGAGGAGACCCACAGGGCACGGGACTGGGTGGAGGGGAAGGCGTCGTGGCAGACCCCGACGAGGAAGACGGTGTGCCACTCCAGGCCCTTGGAGCGGTGCACGGTGAGCAGCTTGACCGAGTCGGCCTCGGTGGGCGTGGCGACGTCGAGCCCGTTGCCCTGCTCGTCGACGGCGGTGAGCCACGCCAGCAGGGCCGGCAGCGACACGTCCCCGTCGACGGCCTGGAACTCCGCGACGGCCTTGACGAACAGGTCGAGGTTGTCCCGCCGCGCGGCCGCTGCCGGTCCCGCCGTCGAGGCGAGCTCGACGTCGACCCCGGTGACGTCGACGATGCGCCGCACCACGTCGAGCACCGGCTCGCCAGCGCCGCTGCGCAGCAGCCGCAGCTCCTCGGCGAGCAGGGCGAACCGCTCCCGCGCGGGGGCCGAGTAGGCCGCCCCGCCCGGGTCCTCCAGGGCGTCGCTGAGCGCCGGCAGCTCGGCCGGGTCGACACCGTCGGCCACCGCGCGCAGGGCGGCGCCGAGGTCCGCGCCCTCGACGCGCCCGGTCCGCCCGCCGGCGATCTCCTCGGCCCGCCGGGCAAGCAGGCGCAGGTCGCGCGGCCCGATCGCCCAGCGGGAGCCGGTGAGCAGCGTCAGCAGCGCCGCGTTGTCGGTGACGTCGTGGAGCAGCGTCAGGGTCGCGACCACCTCGGCGACCTCGGGGAGTCGCACCAGCCCGGAGAGGCCGACGATCTCGACGGGGACGTCGCGGCGCGTCAGCGCGTCGAAGCACGCCTCGGCCGAGGCGTTGTCGCGCACCAGGACGCCGATGTCGGACCATGCGGGTCCGCCCTCGCGGCGGCGGGCCTCCACGACGGCATCGGCGAGCCAGTCGAGCTCCTCGGACCGGGTGGCGAACACCGCGCACTCGACGTCGCCCTCGACCGCCTCCTCGGGCGCCGCGAGCGGAAGCACCTCGGGCAGCGCGTCGTAGAGCGGCTCGGCGAGCGCGTTCGCGACCCGCAGGATCGCCCGGTCGGAGCGACGGTTGACCGTCAGCGGCAGCACCGGCACGGCACCGTCGGGCGCCGCGGACGGGAAGCTGTCGGCGAAGCCGAGGATGTTGGAGACCGAGGCGCCCCGCCAGCCGTAGATGGCCTGATTGGGGTCACCGACCGCCGTCACGGGGTGGCCGCGTCCGTGCGCGGCGTCGGGTCCGGAGAAGAGAGCGGCCAGCATCCGCGCCTGCGCCACCGAGGTGTCCTGGTACTCGTCCAGCAGCACGACCCGGAAGCGCTCCCGCTCGAGCGCGCCGACCACGGGCTGCTCGGCGGCGAGCCGTGCGCCCAGAGCGATCTGGTCGGCGAAGTCCATCAGGCCGAGCTCCTCCTTCAGGCGCCGGTAGGTCGCCACCAGGCCGAGCAGCTCCGCGCGCCGGTCGATCGCCGATAGCGCCGCCTCGACGGGCTGCAACCAGGTCTTGCGCGCCTTTCCCGCCCGCTCGGCGGCGATCGCCGCCACGAAGCCGCTGCGCACCTCGGCATCGAGCCGCGCCACGGACCCGGCGTCGACCAGGTGCTCGTTCATCGCGCCGTCCAGGGCCAGCAGGTTGGTGATGGCCGTCGCCGGGTGGTCGGTGAGCAGGTGCACGTCGCCGGTGTGCCGCGCCACCGCGCGGGCGCCGAGCTGGAACCGGGAGGCGTCGCTGATCACCCGGGTGTCCGGCTCGTGCCCGATCCGGAGCCCGTGCTCGGTGAGCAGCTGCGCGGCGTAGGCGTGATAGGTCGAGACGGTCGGCTCCAGCACCTCCTCGGCGTCTCCGGCGGGTCGCTGCTCGGCGAGGGCCCCGGCGGCCACCAGAGCCGTGCGGATGCGCTGGCGCAGCTCGCTGGCCGCCTTGGTGGTGAAGGTGAGCCCGAGGACCTGCTCGGGCGGGACCTGTCCGGTGAGCACCAGGTAGACCACCCGTGCGGCCATCAACGTGGTCTTGCCCGATCCGGCCCCCGCGACCACGACCGCCGGCTCGAGGGGGGCGGAGATCGCCTCCCACTGCTGCGGACTCGGCGGGAAGGCCGAGCCCATCGCACGCTGCAGGGCGCGGGGATCGTCCAGGACGAGCGACTCGGTCATCCGCGGGTCACCGCCCCGGCACTCTGGGCGGGGCAGACCACACGGAAGGGGCAGCCGTCGCAGTGCCGTCCCGCCACCGCCGGGAACTCCTCGCGGCGCACCATCGCAGCGGTGCCGGCCAGGGTCTCGAGCAGCGCGCGCCGCTCCTCGCCGTCGGGGGCCGGCGCCTCCTGGGGCTGCACCACCGCGGGTGCGGTCAGGTCCTGGTCACCGAGCTGGACCAGCTCGGCTCCGCCGGACCGGGCCCCGGGCAGCAGGGCCTCGACCGCTCCGGTGTCGACGGCGAGCTGGTAGAGCGCCAGCTGAGGGTCGCGCCGGACCGCGGCGCCCGACGGCGGACGACGGGCGGTCTTGAGGTCGACCACGACGACCCGGCCCTCGCGGTCGAGCTCGAGCCGGTCGGCGTACCCGGTCAGCCGGACCCGTTCGCCGTCGGGCAGGTCGACCACCGTGCTGAAGGGTGCCTCGGTGGCCAGCAGGGTGCGGCCGGGCCCGTCGGGCGCGAGGTCGCGGTGGTGCCACTGGAGGAACCTCTCGAGGGCGCGTCGGACCCGCGCGTGCTCACGGGCCCGCGACCAGGGTGTCCGGAACTCCAGCCGGTCCCAGACGGCGTCCACCTCGGCCATCAGCACGTCCGTGTCGCCCGGGCCAGCGGGCAGCTCACCGGTCGCGACGCGCTCGGCGAGGGTGTGCACCAGCGTGCCGAGGTTGGCGGCCTGGTGGGAGCGCTGGACCCCTCCCGCCTCGCGCTCGAGGAACCACTGCAGGGGGCAGCGCAGCGTGCCGGCGAGCACGCTCGCGGAGATCGGCACGGGACGGTCGGGGTCGCGCAGCGGCGTGACCGCCGCGCTCGCCGCGCGGGTGCCCCACCAGGTGGAGGGATCCGCGGCCGGCACCAGGCGACGCTCGGCGTCGCCGGCGGGGAGAGCCGCGAGCCGCGCCAGTCGTCGCGACGCCGCCGCGCGGAGCTCGGGCGCCTGGTCGGGATCGCACAGCACCCTCCGCAGGTCGGCCACGAGCCCGGCCATCGACAGCGGCCTGCCGGGGCGGCCGCGCACGCGCCGGACGTCGGCACCGAGCTCGTCGAGGAACCGCGACGGCTGCTCCCCGTCCTCGTCGGAGGAGGCGACCGCGGAGACGACGAGCCGGTCGCGTGCCCGGGTGCACGCGACGTAGAAGAGCCGGCGCTCCTCCTGGAGCAGCGTCGCCGTGCTCACCGGGGGCAGCAGGCCCTCGGCACCGATCCGGTCGGCACCGAGGAGGGAGGCCCGGCGCCGCAGGTCGGGCCAGGCCTCGGCCTGGACGTGCGCCACGACGACCAGGCGCCACTCCAGGCCCTTGCTGCGGTGAGCGGTGAGCAGGCGTACGGCGGAGCCGCGCACCCCGCGCTCGGCCAGCGTGTCGGCCGGGATCCGCTGGGCCAGCAGCGTCGCCAGGAAGGAGCGCACCCCCTGGTGGTCGCGCCGGCCCTCGGCGCGTGCGGCCGCCTCGAAGAGGGCGACGACGACGTCGAGGTCGCGATGGGCCCGCCAGGCGGCTCCCCCGCCCCCCGCGGCGGCCCGCCGCAACCGCTCCGGCCAGGAGGTGCCGGACCACAGCGTCCACAGTGCCGCCTCCGCGGTGCCCGCCGTCCCGGCCGCGCGCACCAACAGGGCGTGCAGGCGACGTACCGCCGCCGCCTCGGGGCCCGCGAGCCCGTCGAGGAACCCGGGCTCCAGCACCGCACGACGCAGCAGGTCCCGGGACGGCGTCGGCGTGCCGCCCTCGGCCTCCACCCGGGACCGGTCGCGGGCACGGAGCTGCCGGGCCAGACGGCGCACGGCGCCCGCGTGCAACCCGCACAGCGGTCCGTGTACCAGGGCCTCCGCCCGGGCGGCGTCGACGTACTCGGGGTGCTCGGGGTCGTCGTTGTCGAGGTTGAGAGCCGCCCGGAGACCGTCGAGGAGGGGTGCGGTGGCGGGGTCGAGGGCCAGCGGCAGCTCGTCGCCGGCGACCTCCACCGGCACCCCGGCGGCGGCGAGACCACGGCGCAGCCCCGGGAGATGGGTGCGGCCCGAGCGCACCAGCACGGCCATGTCGTGCCAGGCGATCCCGTCCTCGAGGTGGGCGCGGCGCAGCAGGTCGGCCAGGTGCTCGACCTCGGCGCGCTCGCTGTCGAAGGTGACCACCTCGACGCGTCCGGGGGCGGCCTCGGCCGGCACCTCGGGGTGCAGGAACGCCGTCCGGGCCGCGACGTCGATGCTCCCGGTCAGCGGGAGCCGGGCGGCCACCCGCTGCGTGGCGGCGGAGATCCGGCGCCCGAAGCGCCGCGTGGTCCCGAGTGCGACCACGTCAGCCGCGGTGCCGTCGGCACGGCGGAAGGATCCGGGGAAGTCGAGGATGCCGCGCACCTCCGCGCCGCGGAAGCCGTAGATGGACTGGTGCGGGTCGCCGACCACGGTCAGGTTGCCTCCGTCGCCGGCCAGTGCCCGCAGCAGCGCCACCTGGCCGGGGTCGGTGTCCTGGTACTCGTCGACGAAGACGTGGCCGAAGCGGGCCCGGAGCTCCTCGCGGTGCGCCTCCGCCTCGATCACCGCCCGGCGGACCAGGTCGGCGTAGTCGGTGGCGCCCTCGTCGTCGAGGATCGTGAGGTACTGGTCGAGGAAGAGCCCTGCAGCCACGAGCTCGGGCAGGTCGCTCCGGACGCCCAGCGCGTGCAGCCCGGCAGGGTCCAGGCCCTTCTCCCGCGCACGGGCGAGGACGTCGTGGACCTCGCGGGCGAAGCCCCGGGTGTCGCGCGCGCGGGCGAGCGACGCGGGCCAGTGCACCGACTCCGGGGTGTCGCGCAGCAGCTCGCGGATCACCACGTCCTGCTCGGGGGCGGAGAGGAGCCGCAGTGGTCCGGTGTAGAGCTCCGCCGGCGCGTAGGCGCGCACCAGGCCGTAGGCGAAGGAGTGGAAGGTCGAGGACAGCGTCGTCGCGGTGGTGCGCCCCAGCCGTGCGCTCACCCGGTCGCGCAGCTGCTCGGCGGCCTTGCGGCTGAAGGTCAGCGCGAGCACCGAGTCGACCGGCGCGCCGCGGCGCTCGACGCGGTCGACGATCGCCTCGACGAGCGTGGTCGTCTTGCCGGTGCCGGGCCCGGCGAGCACCAGCAAGGGGCCGCCGAGGTGGTCGACCACGCGCTGCTGGTCGGCGTCGAGCGCAGGCGGCGCCGGCGGAGGACCGGCCGGGACGAGCCGGTAGCGGCCGCCGTCGCCCGCCTCCGCCTGCCGCTGCGTCACCGGGACACCCCAGCACATGGCTCCGACATGCCCGTCATCGCCGCGTGCTGGCGGCCGCTTCCACCCCGGCGTCCCGGCGCGTGCTCCCTCACCCCGTCAGCGAGGGCGGCAGCCACAGGGCTGCCCGGACGTCGATCGCGCCCGAGGGGCGACGCGGTGTGCCCTCCGCGGCGTAGGCCTCCTCGGCGCGCTCGTCGTGGCACGGCGGCAGGCTGCCGTCAGCACGCACGACGCGCCACCAGGGCACCGGTCCGCCGTTCTGGGACATCACCCGGCCGACGCGTCGCGGCCCTCCGCCACCGACCGCCTCCGCGAGCACGCCGTACGTCGTCACCCGGCCGGGCGGCACCTGCTCGACGAGCGACAGCACGCGCTCGACGAACTCCTCCCACTCCACGGCGTCACCGTACGTCGCCGCGTGAGGGGCGCCGAGCGCCCTGACCGCCGCTCAGCCCCCGAGCAGACCCAGCAGGCCGCTGCCGAGCAGCCCCGACGTCGCGCTCGCCGCCTCGGGCCGGAACGGTCCCCCCGTGACCAGGCGCAGGCCGCGCATGCCGTGGTGACGGGCGAAGGCCACCTCCCGCGGCAGGGAGCCGACCCCGTTCGCTCCGGTGTCGGGGAAGAGGTCCAGCGTCGAGAGCACGCCCACGGCACGGCCGCCGGCGTCCATGAAGCCGCTGCCCGAGTCGCCGGGGACGCCCGGGGAGCTGGTGCGCACCGTCATCGTCCACGGCGAGCTGGCCGAGACCGAGCCGGAGGTGGCCTGGGTGGTCCCGCGGACCGAGGAGCTGCCCAGGGTGTAGACCGTGCTGCCCACGGCCGGCAGCCGCGCGCCGAGACCGACGGGCCCGCCGAGCTGGGGCACGCTCGCCGAGACGCGCGAGAGGTACCTGCGGCCGACCTGGACGAGCGCGAAGTCGTTGGAGGCGCACGTCGCCGCGTCGCGGGTGCCGGCGCGCTGCATCGCGACCCAGGAGCTGTAGCGCACCCGTCCGGTGCCGACGAGCGTGCCGCCGTCGACGAGGTTGCCGCCGACCACGAACTGCGCGGGCGTCCCGAGCGGGTACGACGGGGTGCTGCAGCCGTCGGTCTCGTTCTCCGACCCCTGGCCCGCGCAGTGCGCGGCCATCCCGACGAAGACCTGGTGCGGGTGACCCTTGCGGCGGAAGACGAAGTTCGCGGTGCACTGGGCGCCTTCGACGACGATCTGGACACCGGGCGCGATCGGCTTGGTCGCCGCACCGGCCGGGGCGAGCGGACCGGGCAGCAGCCCGAGGACGAGCAGTGCCGTGGCGCGCGCGGCGAGCGGCAGACGCAACATGTCAGGACAAACGCGCCAGACGGGCCGGGGCTACGCGCCCCGGCCCGTCAGGATCCCGTCGCGGCCGTCGACTAGTAGCTGGGCTGCGAGGGGTCGATCTGGGTCACCCAGGCCGCGACGCCGCCACCGACGTGGATCGCGTCGCTGTAGCCGGCGCCCTTGAGGATCGCGAGCACCTCCGCGGACCGCACGCCGGACTTGCAGTGCAGGACGACCTGCGTGCCCGAGTCCGTGCCGGGGATCTGCTCGAGCGCGTTGCCGTTGAGGAACTCGCCCTTGGGGATCAGCACCGAGCCCGGGATGCGGTTGATCTCCCACTCCCCCTGCTCGCGCACGTCGACCAGCAGGAAGTCGCGGGAGCCCTCTTCCCGCTCCTTGAGCATCCGCTCCAGCTCGACGACGGAGATGGTCGAGTCCGCAGCGGCGTCGGCCGCCTCGTCGGACACGGCACCGCAGAAGCTGTCGTAGTCGATGAGTCCGGTCACCGTGGGGTGCTCGCCACACAGCGCGCAGTTCGGGTCCTTGCGGACGCGCAGCTTGCGGTACTCCATCTCCAGGGCGTCGTAGATCATCAGCTTGCCCACGAGCGGCTCGCCGATGCCGGTCAGCAGCTTGATCGCCTCGTTGACCTGGATCGAGCCGATGCTCGCGCACAGCACGCCGAGCACCCCGCCCTCGGCGCAGCTGGGCACCATGCCCGGCGGCGGCGGCTCGGGGTAGAGGCAGCGGTAGCACGGGCCGTCCGCCCCGTCGAGCGTCGGCCAGAACACGCTGGCCTGGCCGTCGAAGCGGTAGATCGAGCCCCAGACGTACGGCTTGCCGAGGAAGTACGCCGCGTCGTTGACCATGTAGCGCGTGGCGAAGTTGTCGGTGCCGTCGACGATCAGGTCGTAGCCGGAGAAGATCTCCATCACGTTGTCGTTGTCCAGGCGCGCCTCGTGGACGATCACCTCGACGAGCGGGTTGATCTCCGCGATCGACTCCTGCGCCGAGACGGCCTTGGACCGGCCGATGTCGGACTGTCCGTGGATGACCTGGCGCTGCAGGTTGGACTCGTCGACCTCGTCGAAGTCGATGATGCCGAGCGTGCCCACGCCGGCGGCGGCGAGGTAGAGCAGCGCCGGGCTTCCCAGGCCGCCCGCGCCGATCACCAGGACCTTGGCGTTCTTCAGGCGCTTCTGGCCCTCCATCCGCACGTCGGGGATGATCAGGTGACGGCTGTAGCGGCGTACCTCGTCGACGGTGAGCTCGTCGGCCGGCTCGACCAGGGGCGGCAGGGACACAGCACTCCTCGAGGGATCAGGGGGAACGGCGGTTGCGGGGTGAACACGCACCCGACGTCCCATGTTCCCCGCCGGCCGGCGATGGTCCCGCCGGTTCCGTCATCCGGACACCGCCGCGGACGGCTGCGCCGGGACGGGCACCGCGGAGACCACCGTGTTGGCGAGGTAGCGCCGCCCGTCGAACCGGGTGCACGTGACGAGCACCAGCCGCGCGCGGCCCCGGGCGCTGAAGATCGCGGCCGCCCGGTGGGCCAGGCGACCCTTGCGATAGGCGACCGTGTGGTCCACCTCGTAGTGCACCCAGCCGCGGGTCGTGCGCACGAGCACGGTGTCGCCCGGGCGCAGCCGGCCCAGGTGGTCGAAGGCCCCGCCGCCGGTGTGCACGGTGTGGCCGGTCAGCACCGCGGCGCCGTGTGCCGCGCCGGGCCGCCGCCCTTCCTGCCACCACCCGATCGACGTCGCGTCACCGGGCGGCACGAGCGTTCCGCTCTGGCCGCTGATCGGTCGGACGGGCGCGTCCACGTCGAGCACCGGGACGACGATCCGCACCGGCACGCCGGTCGCCGTCGACGCGCCGCCGGACGTCCCGCCGGGGTTCGAGCGGGCAACGGCCCGTGAGACCCCACCGGCCGCACCGGCGACGTGCACCGGGGCACTGGGCCCGAGCAGCATCGCGGCGAGCGCGGCACTGTGGTCGGTCCGGGTCGGACCCGGCGCGGACGTCCCGAGGCCGGCCCCCAGCGCGGCCACGACCCACGGCAGCGCGAGGGCGGCCACGACCAGCGACGGCACCCGGAGACGCGCCGCCCGGGGGGTGCGGGCGACGCGTCTGCCCGGGGGCCGGGGAGCGGGTGCACGCCGTGGCCGTCGGGCGGCCCGGTCGTGCACCCACGCCGGCGGCGGGGGCCGGTCGACGGGGTACGGCCGTCCGAGCTGTACCCCGCCATAGGCGTGGAGCCGCTGGTCAGACCAGGGCGCCACGGCGTCGCCGCCCCAGGGCCACGCACGAACCCAGCCACGAGCCGCCACCCGCCAGGAGCAGGCCACCGGCGAGGACCAGCAGCAGCGCGCGCTCCCGGAGCTGGCCCAGCCAGCCCTGCGCCGCCGCATCCTGACCGCTCACCGTGCTGACCAGACCCGAGTCGACGAAGGCCGGCACGACGGCGGCCGGCTGCTGGACCGCCTGCTGGGCCGCCTGCTGGGCCTCGGTGCCGTGGTGCACCACGTGCTGCCCGTGCTGGCCCTGCTGGCCCTGCTGGCCGCCGTTGTCCGACGGCGCGCTGGTCGTGCTGCAGCCGGTCGGCTTGGCGAAGGTGTGCGTCCAGCGCGTCACCGACCCCGAGGCGAGGACCTGCGCGGCGCCCTTGGTCGCCTGGATGACGACCGTCTGGCCCGGCTTCACGGTGCCGGTCGCGGTGTAGGTCACCCCGTCGAGGACCGACGTGGCCACGGCACCGGCAGCGGTCGCGACGGTGGTGCCCGGCAGGTCCAGCGCGGTGGCGTCCGGCTTGGCGCAGGTCGCGTCGGTGAAGGCGGGCGCCCGCGTGCTGACCACCTGGGGTGGCGCAGTGGTTCCACCGCCGCAGGAGGGCGCGGTGTAGGTGAAGGTGAAGGTCGTCTTCGCACCGGGCGCGATCACGACGTTGGCGCCCGGCTTGGCCGCCGCCGTCACCGTGAACGGACCCGCAGCCACCGGACCGCTGGGCGTGTAGTCGATCTCGGCCGTGTCGTCACCGACCCAGCTGCCCGGCACGCCGCACTGGGCGTCGGTGAAGTGCACGGCGGGCGTGACCGTCGTGGGCGCCCCCACACCGCCGCCACCCCCGCCACCCGGGCACGCTGCCGGGTCGAAGGGCTGCACGGTCCCGTCGAACTGCTTGACCGTGGAGGTGTCGGCGAAGGCGAATCCCTTGTCGGCTGTCGCCTGCGAGCTGACGGTCGTCGCCGTGGTCGGGTCGGGCACGATGCCCGACCCCGACGGCGGCGCGAAGGTGACGTGGGTCCCCGACGTGGTGAACGAGGCGGTCGGCGTCGTGCAGGTCGCCTGGGTCACGGTGAGGGAGCCGGTCGCCAGGCCCGGTGCCGGCGGACCCACCGGAGCAGGGCAGTCGGCCAGCGTCGGCACGGGGTCGCGGGGGCCCACGTGGACGGCGACGACGACGGAGTGGCCGTGCTTGTCGCTGAACGTCGAGCCGACCTTGACGGCCCCGCCGGCCTTGAGGATCGCGCTGTCATCGACCTCGATGATCGTCTTGAGCTTCTCGTTCACGCCGGGAGTGCCGACGTACTTGCAGACGTAGGACTTGTGCGGCGCGGCGGCCGCGGAGGCGCCGCCCTGGGCCAGGAGGACCAGGCCCGTGGAGAGCACGAAGGCTCCTGATGTCATCAGGGCGACGGCGAGGCGAGCGCCGCGTCCCGAGGTGTGCCGCAGGTGGGTGCGGCGATGGATTGTGACCACGACGGGTCCCCCTGGTTGAGCAGCCCGAGAGCGATGTGGTCCGAGACAGGCAAGTGCCTGGAGGCACCATTAACGTCGGCCCCGATCCGCAGGTCACGCCGGCGCCCGCGTCGGTCGGCGACTGGTCTGGTCCGGTCCCCCGGGCAAACCCGACAGAGGTGGACGTACCGCGTCCCGGGAGCGAAATCCCTTGCGCAACGGAGCCAGTAGGGTGACGACGTGGTCGAGACGCGCGAGCAGGTGCCCCAGAAGCCGCGGGGCGGCCGGCTGCCCCGGCGGGCACGGCGGACACAGCTGCTCGGCGCGGCGCTGGAGGTCTTCGTGGCCCAGGGCTACCACGCCGCCGCGATGGACGACATCGCCGATCGGGCCGGGGTCTCCAAGCCGGTGCTCTACCAGCACTTCCCCGGCAAGCTCGACCTCTACCTCGCCCTGCTCGACCAGTCCTGCGACCAGGTCATCGGAGCCTGTGCGCGGGCGCTGGAGGCGACCGAGGACAACAAGCAGCGGGTCGGCGCCACCATGACCGCGTTCTACCAGTACGTCGCCAGCGAGGAGGGCGCGTTCCGGCTGGTCTTCGAGAGCGACCTGACCAACGAGGCTGCCGTCCGGGAGCGGATCGACCGGGTCACCAGCGAATGCGCGGGCCTGATCGCGCCCCTCATCGAGGACGACACCGGGCTTCCCGCGGCCCAGGCCCGGCTGCTCGCCGTCTCCCTGGTCGGAATGGGCCAGGTCAGTGCGCGGTTC
Source organism: Marmoricola sp. (assembly GCA_051954195.1). Taxonomy (GTDB): domain Bacteria; phylum Actinomycetota; class Actinomycetes; order Propionibacteriales; family Nocardioidaceae; genus Marmoricola. The sequence continues at coordinate 29,669 of JBQCHZ010000010.1, read as the reverse complement.
TGGCTCGACGAGCAGCTGCTCGAACGCAGCGGCATCGACCAGCATCAGGCCGCGGCACTGGTCGCCGGCCTCGCCTGGCGAGGCATCGGCGGCTACCCGCGCAACGAGTGACATCCCACCCCCCACGCTTCCCAGGAGGTTCCCCCATGGAGGTCCGCATCGGCGTCCAGAACGCCAACCGCGAGCTCAGCATCGACACCACCCTCGACGCCGACCAGGTCGAGGAGGCCATCCGCAGCGCCCTGTCCGAGGGCAGCGGCGTGCTCTCCCTCAGCGACAGCAAGGGCCGCCGGGTCGTCGTTCCCGTCGAGAAGCTCGGCTACATCGAGATCGCCACGTCGGTCGCCGGTCAGGTCGGCTTCCGCTCCTGACACCGGCCCCCCGCGGGGGCGTTTCCTCTGGCCCCCGCTGGGGGACAGTGGTCGTGGACGCGGTCCCCGAGGGCCGCGGAACACGTCAGGAAAGGACGGCACCCACCATGCTGAGTCTGATTCTCTGGACCATCATCGGCGGCATCATCATCGGCCTGCTCGGCAAGCTGGTCGCACCCGGTGACAAGGACAACATCCCGCTCTGGCTGACGATCCTGTGCGGCATCGGCGGCATCCTCATCGGGAACTATCTCTATGAGGCCTTCTTCACCGCCAACAACAGCGGCATCGACTGGTGGCGCCACGTGTGGCAGGTCGTCGTGGCCGCCATCCTCGTGGTCATCGCCTCGAGCGTGACCGGTCGGTCGGCGCACCACCGGGTCTGACCGCACCGCGGTCCGACCCCGGTAGCACCGCCGAGGGAGCAGCGACGGGCCCCGACCAGTGGTCGGGGCCCTTCGTCGTCTCCACGAGAGGGTGCCGGTCAGGGAGCCAGGCCCAGCTGACCCATCCGGTCGGTGTGGTTCTCGGTCAACCGCCCGAACATCCGGGTCATCGCGGCCAGGTCCATCCCGGGGCGGTCCACGCCGCCGGCCAGCAGCGCGGCCAGCGAGTCGCGCTCGGCGGCGACGCGCTGGGCCTGGGAGAGCGCCTCCCCCATCAGCCGGCGGCCCCACAGGGCCAGCCGGCCGCCGACCCGGTGGTCGTCGCTGATCGCCTGCTTGACCCGGCTGACCACGAAGTCGGCGTGACCGCTGTCGTCGAGGGCGTCCAGGATCAGCTGACGGGTGTCGGCGTCGAGGAACGCCGCGATCTCGCGATAGAAGTCCGCGGCGAGCCCGTCGCCGACGTAGGCCTTGACCAGGCCCTCGAGCCAGTCGCTGGGAGCGGTGGCGGCGTGGAAGACGTCGAAGGGCCGTACGAACGGCTCGATGGCGGCGACCGGGTCCGAGCCGAGGTCGGAGATCCGGTCCAGCAGCGGCTGCACGTGGGCGAACTGCACGGCGGCCATCGCGTCCAGGGCCAGCTTGTCCGAGAGCTGCGGGGTCAGCTTCGCGTCGTCGACGAGACGCTCGAAGGCCGACAGCTCGCCGTACGCGATCGCTCCGAGGAGGTCCACGACCGCCGCCCGGTAGGCGGGATCGGAGAAGGCGACCGGCTCGGTGGTTTCACTCATGCCTCGGAGGCTACTGCCCGGCCGGCGCGCCGGGGATGGGCGGCGGCGCCCCGGACTCGGTTACCATGGCAGTCACCGTCCCGGGCCCTGTCGGCTGTTGACACCGAGGAGGGACGGCGTGTTTTCGGACTGACCCGTGTGCTGCACGAGACGCCCGTCGGAGATCCAGGGCCCACCGTCCGAACGACTTCGAAGAGACAGGCAAGACGCTGACCACCTTCCGAGAGCTCGGGGTGCTCCCCGAGATCGCCGACGCGCTCGAGCGTGCCGGCATCGTGACCCCCTTCGCCATCCAGGAGATGACCCTGTCGGTCGCCCTGATGGGCACCGACCTGATCGGCCAGGCCCGTACGGGCACCGGCAAGACCCTCGCCTTCGGCATCCCGGTGCTGCAGCGCACGGTCGCTCTGAAGGACCCCGACTACGACGACCTCGCCGCTCCCGGCAAGCCGCAGTCGCTGATCGTCGCCCCGACCCGCGAGCTCGCGATCCAGGTCTCCGGCGACCTCCAGCTCGCCGGCGCTGACCGCGGCATCCGCGTGCTCACCGTCTACGGCGGCGTGCCGTACGACGGGCAGCTCGAGGCGCTCGAGAAGGGCGTCGACGTCGTCGTCGGCACCCCGGGGCGCCTGATCGACCTGATGAACAAGCGCGCGCTCGACATCTCCCACGTGAAGTCCCTGGTCCTCGACGAGGCCGACGAGATGCTCGACCTCGGCTTCCTGCCCGACGTCGAGCGGCTCATCGCCGGCACGCCGGAGACCCGCCAGACGATGCTGTTCTCGGCGACCATGCCGGCCGCCATCGTCGCGCTCGCCCGCGTGCACATGCGGCACCCGATGAACATCCGCGCGGAGTCCTCCTACGAGAACGCCACCGTGCCGGCCACGGCCCAGTTCATCTACCAGGCGCACGACCTCGACAAGCCCGAGATGCTCGGCCGGCTGCTCCAGGCCGAGGGCGCCGAGCTGATGATCGTCTTCACCCGCACCAAGCGGCAGGCCCAGCGCATCGCCGACGACCTGACCGAGCGCGGGTTCAAGACCGCTCCGCTGCACGGCGACATGGCGCAGGGTGCCCGGGAGAAGGCGCTCACGCGGTTCCGCGAGGGCAAGCTGCAGGTCCTGGTCGCCACCGACGTCGCGGCCCGCGGCATCGACGTCACCGGCGTGACGCACGTGGTGAACTACACCTGCCCCGAGGACGAGAAGACCTACGTGCACCGGATCGGGCGCACCGGCCGTGCCGGTGCCAGCGGTGTCGCGATCACCTTCGTCGACTGGTCCGACCTCCACCGCTGGAAGATGATCAACAAGGCGCTCGACCTGCCCTTCGACGAGCCGGTGGAGACCTACTCCAGCTCCGACCACTTCTTCCACGACCACGGCATCGCGCCCGGCACCAAGGGCCGCGTGGTCGAGGAGGGCTCGATCGTCGTGGAGCGCAAGGAGCCGGCCGGCCGCGGTCGCAGCGGCGGTCGCTCGTCGACGGGGTCCTCGGGCGGCGCGCGCACGCGCAGCCGCGGCGGCTCCTCCGCCCAGGGCGAGCGGTCCTCGGGCGAGCGGGCCTCCGGCGAGCAGACCTCCGGCGAGCGGACCTCCGGCGAGCAGGGCGGCGACCGGCCCGCGCGCAGCCGCAACCGCAACCGGCGGCGCACCCGCGGCGGCAAGGCGGCCGGCGAGGGCACCAGCGCGAGCTGAGCTCGGCGGGTCAGGCCGTCACGACGACGCGGGTGCCGGCCGGGGCGAACCTCCACAGCCGGACGGCGTCGGGCAGGGCCTGCCGGATGCAGCCGTGCGAGCGGGGCGTCCCGAGCTGCGCCCGCGTCTGCAGCGGACGGCCCTGCTTCGTGGGGATCGAGTGGAACCCGATCGCGGCGTGCCGGCCGCGGGCGAACCGCACGAAGTACTGCATCACGCCGGAGTCGTCGATGCCGACCGCCCAGCGCGACCGGGAGTAGACCCGGTAGGCGCCGGGTCGCAGGTTGTGGGTGAGGCTGCCGCTGACCACGTAGGTCGCCGCGACGTCGCCGTCTGCCCCGACGAGCCACACCCGCTGACGTCCGATCGCGAACACCACCCGACGGCCCGCGCCGGAGCCCGCGGGCGGTGCTGCCGGCGCGGCCGCGTCGTCGCCCACGTGCGCCGCGGCCGCCCGTCGTACGGGCCCTGCCGCCGGCGCATCCGCGGGGGCGGCGCCGCCCGGAGCCCGTGAGGCCGCCGACCGGTGCCCCGGAGCGCCGGGGACCGCGGCCGTGCCGACGAGCACGGCGCCGAGGGTTAGCGTGATCGCGAGCACCGCCCGCGCGACCCGACCCCGCTGCGGCGCGACCGAGCGCTCGGCGCGGTGGCGGCCCACCGCCTAGCCCGCCCGCTGGACCAGGGCCGCGGCGACCTCGCGGTAGGCCTGGGCGCCCTTGCCACGACGGGCGGTGCCCAGGATCGAGCGACCGGCCGCGGGCGCCTCGGCGAACCGGATCGACTTCGGGATCGGCGGCTCGATCACGGCCAGGTCGTAGGCCGTGGAGATGTTGTCCAGCACCGTCCGGGCATGGGTGGTGCGCCCGTCGTACAACGTCGGCAGGACGCCCCACACGGCGAGCGCCGGGTTGGTGAAGCGGCGCACGTCGTGGACGGTATCGAGGAGCTGGCCGACGCCGCGGTGCGAGAGCGTCTCGCACTGCAGCGGGATCAGCACCCCCTCGGCGGCGGTGAGGGCTGCGACGGTGAGGACGCCGAGCGAGGGCGGGCAGTCCAGCAGGACCCAGTCGTAGTCCTCGAGGTCCGCCAGGGCGCCGCGGATGACGAACTCCCGGCCGGTGCGGGTGAGCAGGTCGGCCTCGGCGCGCGCGAGCTCGATGGTGGCCGGCAGCAGGTCGACCCCGTCCTCGGTGTGCAGCACCACCTCGGCGGCGTCGACGCCCTTGGTGAGCACGTGGTGCACGGAGACGTCGAGGTCCTCGGGGTCGATGCCGAGGCTGAAGGTCAGGCAGGCCTGCGGGTCGAGGTCGACGAGCAGCACCCTCTGCCCGCGCTCGGCCAGAGCGGCGCCCAACGAGGCGACGGTCGTGGTCTTGGCCACGCCGCCCTTCTGGTTGGCCACGGCCAGCACGGTGCTCACCGGTCCATTCTGCCCGACGCGCCGATCGGCCCGCATCGGCGGCGGCTGCGTCACCCGGTGCCGGCGACGAAGGCGCGTACGGCGTCGGCCACCATCTGCACCGCGATGGCCGAGAGCAGGAGCCCCGCGATCCGGGTGATCAGCAGCACGCCGCCCTCCCGGATCAGCCGCAGGATCGGCAGCGAGTAGCGCATCGCCAGCCACAGGGCGACGTGGACCAGCACCACGCCGAGCGCCACGGCGCCGAACTGGCCCCAGTGATGGACCTGGCGGGAGAACACCATCGTCGCCACGATCGCGCCCGGTCCCGCCAGCAACGGGGTGCCCAGGGGCACCAGGGCGATGTTGGTCTCGCCGTTGACGGTCGGGTCCTCCTCCTTGCCGGTGAGCAGCTCGAGCGCGACCAGGAGCAGCAGCAGGCCGCCGGCGCACTGCAGCGCCGGGAGCGAGATGTGCAGGTAGGCGAGGATCTGCTGCCCGAAGAACGCGAAGGCGCTGATCACGCCGAACGAGACCGCGACCGCCTGCCAGGCGGCGCGACGCGCCACGGCCGGGGCACGACCGCTGGTGAGGGAGAGGAAGATCGGGATGGTGCCGACCGGGTCCATGATCACGAACAGGGTCACGAAGACCTCGGTGAGCAGACTGGTGCTCACCGGACCGGACCGGGGATGACGGACGCGTGCACGTGCCTCATTGTGCCGGTACGGCGGGCCGCGCGCCGACGGCCGCCGTGGCCGGCATGACGCGTCTCACCGACACGAGGACCGACGCCTGACCGGCGGGCCGCCCACCACGCCGGTCATCATGCCGGTCACCACGTGGGGCGCGGTCCTCCGAACGGCATCTCCAGCGCCTCCGGTCCGAACCCGGCGACGTCCGCGAGCAGCCACTCGTCGGCCAGCAGCAGCGCCGCCGAGGCGGGCCGGAGCACCACCCACAGCCACCGCCCGTCGGCCTCCCCGGCGAAGACCGAGCGGACCAGCGGGTCGGTGTCCTCCTCGGCGTCCTCCTCGGCGTCGACCGCCCACATCGGCACCGGCCTGCCGGCGGCGCGCACCCGGACGGCGGGCGGGCCGTTGCCCACCTGGTCACCCGGATCGACGTGGCGCGCCCCGGCCATCCGGGCGCCGAGGCCGATGCCCGGGTCCTCGGCCACGACCGTCATCTCGACGGCGCCGTCGAGGTCGCTGCTGCCCGCGGTCGTGGTGACGGTGGCCCCGCCCGAGCCGGTGACCACGCAGCCGAAGTCGGCGATCGACCAACCCGGACTCATCGGCCAGGGCAGGTAGGTCGGCATCTCCGGGGTCCGGCCGATGACCTCCACCAGCGCGTCGTAGTCGACGGCGGTGGGCCGCCACAGCACGGGGACCGTCCCGTGCCGGGGGCAGCGGTGGCCGCCGTCGCCCGCCCGCACCGGCGACGGGCACCGGGGGCAGGACGCCTCGAGAGCCACCCGAGCGAGCGTAACCACAGCGGGGGCCGGCCGGGAAGGGGACGAGCGCTCAGCCCGCGTTCCAGCGCAGCACGGCCGGCCCGCCGTGCTCGGACCCGAGGACCGAGACGGTCGCGGTGTCCAGGACGAGCAGACGGCCGTCCGCGGCCGGCAGCCCGAGCCAGCGGGCGGCGAGCACCCGCAGCGCGTGTCCGTGACCGAACGCCAGGACACGACCCTCCTGGTCGCGGACCCGGGCCACCACCCGGTCGAGCCGCGTCCCGACCTCCACAGGCGTCTCCCCGCCGGGGGTCGGCCGGGTCCACACGGTCCAGTCCGGCACCGAGCGTCGGATCTCGGGCGTCGTCACGCCCTCGTACTCGCCGTAGCGCCACTCCACGAGGTCGTCGTCGACCACGGCGTCGGGGAAGCCGGCCAGCTCCGCCGTACGGCGGGCCCGGCGCAGTGGACTGGTGAGCACCAGCGAGAAGGACTCCTCGGCCAGGCGCGGCGCGACCGCCCGCGCCTGCTCCGCACCCGTCGCGGTCAGGGCGACGTCGGTCGTCGAGGTGTGCCGCCCGGTGCGGCTCCACTCGGTCTCGCCGTGCCGGACCAGCCACAGCTGCTCTGCCACCGGCGACTCAGTCGGTCGCGGCGGCCGGGCCCGCCCAGTTCTTGTCCGGCTGCGGCACCGGTCGGCCCGGCTGCTCGCCGCCCCTCGCCTGGAGGTAGGAGTCCTTGGGCACCATCACCTTGCGGCGGAAGATGCAGACCACCTTGCCGTCCTGGTTGTAGCCGATCGTCTCGACGTGCACGACCCCTCGATCGTCCTTGCTCGTGCTCTCCCACTTGTCGAGCACCGTCGTCTCGCCGTACAGGGTGTCGCCGTGGAAGGTCGGCGCGACGTGGCGCAGCGACTCGATCTCGAGGTTCGCGATCGCCTTGCCGGAGACGTCCGGCACGCTCATGCCCAGCAGGATGGAGTAGACGTAGTTGCCCACCACGACGTTCTTCCCGAACTGCGTGGTCTCCTCGGCGTAGTGCTCGTCGAGGTGCAGCGGGTGGTGGTTCATGGTGAGCAGGCAGAACATGTGGTCGTCGAACTCGGTGACCGTCTTGCCGGGCCAGTGCTTGTAGGTCGCGCCGACCTCGAACTCCTCGTAGCTGCGTCCGAACTGCACGTCCACTCCTCGTCCCGGCGTCTGCCGCCGATCGTCTCGGGCGGTCCCCATGGTGGCCGAAGACCGCGTCCGGCGACGAGTCCCCGGCGGGGTGGGATTGCTCACCCGCCGCTCCGCGGACCGCAATCGGAGCCCCCGTGGCGCACTCGCACAGGTCTTTGGTTGAATCCGTCTCGTCGTGGTCGAACAGCGAGCCACGTTGGACGCTCACGACGCTCCCCATGAGGGAGGTCTGGCGAGCCCTGTCCTGACGACGGTGACATGAGCAGCGACTTCCTCGAAGAGTTCGCCCAGATGGCCCTGGAGCTGAACGAGGAGGACACGGTCGACGACACGGTCGACCGCGTCCTGCAGTACGCCTTGAAGGCGGTGGACTGCGGCTACGCCGGGATCATGATCGTGCACGGCCGCAAGCGCATCGAGACGGCCGCCGCGACCGCCCCGCTGGTGGCCGAGATCGAGTCGCTGCAGACCGACTGCGGCGAGGGGCCCGACCTCGACGTGCTCGAGGACCGCTACAGCGTGCTGGTCAGCGACACCCTGCACGAGACCCGGTGGCCCACGTGGGCCCGCTGCGTGGCCGACAAGGGGATCCGCAGCCTGCTCAGCGTGCGGCTCTACACGAGCAGCTCGACGGTGGGCACCCTCAACCTCTACGACGAGCAGCCGAACCGCTTCGACGTGGCCGACCAGGACATCGCCCACGTCCTGGCCCGGCACGCCGCCGTCGCCCTCTCCAACGCCCGGCAGACCGAGAACCTCTGGCAGGCCATCGACGCCCGCAAGCGGGTCGGGCAGGCCCAGGGGATGCTCATGGAGCGCTACGACCTGAGCGAGGACCAGGCGTTCGCAGTGCTGATGCGCTACTCCCAGAACAACAACATGAAGCTGCGGGAGGTCGCCGAGCGGCTGATCAGCACCCGCGACCTCCCCGGTCCCGATCCGCAGCAGGCGCGCGAGACCGCCAGCTAGGACGCCCGGCTGGGTGACTCGGCCGGGTCACCGGGCTGGGTCGCCCCGCTAGGTTTGCCGACGTGCGTCCCCTCCGGGTACCGCTGCTCCCCCGCACCCTGTGCTGCGCCCTCGCCGGCGCCGTCTCGTGCGCCGTGCTGGCGGCCGGGTGCGGCGGCTCGACGACCCCGACCGGACCGAGGTCCCCGACGGGCCCGGTGACCACCGCGCCGAGCCCGACGGCGTCCACGCCGCTGCCCTCCTTCCCCGGCACCCCGAAGTCCCGGCCGTCGCCGCTGCCCTCGCCGGCGCGGCTGCGCGCCGCGCCCCCGACCGGGCCGGTGCTGGCGGGCACCGGCTACCGGTTCCGGGTCCCCGCCGGCTGGCGCGACGTGACCGGCACGCTGGACCGCACGAGCGGCGTCGACGAGGCCGCCGGCGCCCGGGAGGCGGTCGACGGCTTCAACAGCAACGTCAACGTGGTGGTCACCCACGGCGCCCTGACGACCAGCCAGGTGATCACCGTGACCGCGAGCATCCGCGACCGGATCCGGCCCACCGCTCCGCACTACGCCGTACGGCAGCCGGTGCTGATCGACGGCGAGACCGCCGGTCACCTGGCCGGGCTGCGGTCCCGCGCGAAGCCGCCCTACTGGCTCGAGCAGCTGGTCGTCTCCCACGGCTCCCACGCCTACGTCGTGAGCTTCTCCTTCTCCCCGAGGCTGCCGGCCTCGCGCCGTGAGCGTCTGGTGGCCTCGGTGCTCGCCGGCTGGTCCTGGCGCTGACGGCCCCTCGACCGACTCGCGAGTAGCACCGACACCGGCGAGGATGGCGGCATGAGCACCCCACCGACCACCCCGCGCGCGGCCGCGACCAGCGCGTCGTACTCGATCACGATGCGGCTGCACACCGACGTCGATCCCGGCCTGGTCGGCGCCGTGGCCACCGCGATCGCCACCGAGGGCGGGATCGTCACCGCGATCGACGTCGCCGAGTCGCGCCACGACCGGCTGGTCGTCGACGTCACCTGCTCGGCCACCGACGCCGCGCACGCCGACGAGATCGTCGCGGCCGTCACCGGTCTCGAGGGCGTGACCGTCCACAAGGTCTCCGACCGGACCTTCCTGCTGCATCTCGGCGGCAAGATCGGCGTCCAGTCGAAGGTGCCGCTGCGCACCCGCGACGACCTGTCGATGGCCTACACGCCCGGTGTCGGGCGGGTCAGCCTGGCCTTGGCCGAGCACCCCGAGGACGTCGCCCGGCTGACCGTGAAGGGCAATGCCGTCGCCGTGGTCACCGACGGCTCGGCCGTCCTCGGGCTCGGGAACATCGGGCCCGGCGCCGCCCTCCCGGTGATGGAGGGCAAGGCAGCGCTGTTCAAGCGGTTCGCCGACATCGACGCCTGGCCCATCTGCCTGGCCACCCAGGACACCGACGAGATCGTCGCCGCCGTCGCGGCGATCGCGCCGGGCTTCGGTGGCATCAACCTCGAGGACATCGCCGCACCCCGGTGCTTCGAGGTCGAGGACCGGCTGCGCCGGCTGCTCGACATCCCCGTCTTCCACGACGATCAGCACGGCACGGCGATCGTGGTCCTGGCCGCCCTCACCAACGCCCTGCGCTGCGTGGGGAAGGCGCTGCTGGACGTGCGGGTGGTCGTCTCCGGGGCGGGGGCGGCCGGCACCGCGATCGTGTCGCTGCTGCTCGCGGCCGGGGCGCGCGACATCGTGGTCGTCGACCGCGAGGGCGCGCTCGTCGCCGGCGACCCGGCGCTCTCCCCCGCGATGGCCGACCTCGCCGGCCGCACCAACCCCCGCCGTGTCGAGGGCGACCTGCACACGGCCCTGCGGGGCGCCGACGTCTTCATCGGGGTCAGTGCTCCGCGCATCCTGGAGCCCGCGTGGATCGCCGACATGGCCCCCGACGCGGTGGTCTTCGCCCTGGCCAACCCCGACCCGGAGGTGGATCCCGCCGAGGCCGGCCGCTACGCCGCGGTGGTGGCCAGCGGCCGCAGCGACTACCCCAACCAGATCAACAACGTGCTGGCGTTCCCCGGCGTCTTCCGGGGCCTGCTCGACGCCCGCGCCCGGGACATCACCACGCCCATGCTGCTGCGCGCTGCCGACGCCATCGCCCACGCGGTCACCGACGAGCAGCTCAACGCCAGCTACATCATCCCCAGCGTCTTCGACCCCGACCTGCCCGCCGCCGTCGCCGCCGCCGTCCGCGCCGGGATCACCCCCGACGCCCCCTGACCGGGCGGAAACGGTCCCCGAGAACCCACCGACCGGGCGGAAACGGTTCGCGAAAACCCACCGACCGGGCGAGAACGGTTCGCGAGGATCCACCGACCGGGCGAGAACGGCGAACCGCAGCGCGCCGTTTCCGCCCGCTCGGCGTCCCGCAGCGCGCCGTTTCCGCCCGCTCGGCGTCAGGACTGCTGGTAGTCCTTCAGCAGGCTGCGGCCGATGATCATCTTCTGGATGTCGGAGGTGCCCTCGCCGATCAGCATGAAGGCGGCCTCGCGGTAGAGGCGCTCGATCTCGTACTCCTTGGAGTAGCCGTAGCCGCCGTGGATGCGGAACGACGCCTCGACGACCTCGTTGCAGTACTCGCTGGCGAGCATCTTGGCCATGCCGGCCTCGACGTCCATCCGGCGGCCCTCGTCCTTGAGCCGGGCGGCGCGCACCATCATCCCGTGGGCGGTCTCCACCTTGGTCGCCATCTCGGCGAGGCGGAACAGCACCGCCTGGTGCTGGGCGATCGGCTTGCCGAAGGTCTGGCGCTGCTGGGCGTAGCCGATCGCGAGCTCGAAGGCGCGCAGGGCGATGCCGCAGGCGCGGGCGGCGACGTTGACGCGGCCGACCTCGACGCCATCCATCATCTGGTAGAAGCCCCTGCCCGGCTCGCCGCCCAGGACCTGGTCGGCAGCGATCCGGTGGTCCTCGAGCACCATCTCGGTGGTGTCGATGCCCTTGTAGCCCATCTTGTCGATCTTGCCGGGGATGGTGACGCCCTGGGCGGTCTCGCCGAAGCCGGACTCCTTCTCCACCAGGAAGGTCGTCATGTTCTTGTAGACGCTGTCGGCGCCCTCGTCGGTCTTGGTGAGCACCGCGACGAGGTTGGCGCTGCCGCCGTTGGTCAGCCACATCTTCTGGCCGGTGATGGAGTACGAGCCGTCGTCCTGCTTGGTGGCCTTCGTCGAGACCGCCGAGACGTCGGAGCCCAGCCCGGGCTCCGACATCGAGAACGCCCCGCGGATCTCTCCGGTGGCCATCCGGGGCAGGTACTTCTGCTTCTGCTCCTCGGTGCCGTGCTGCATCAGCATGTAGGCGACGATGAAGTGGGTGTTGATGACGCCGGAGACGCTCATCCAGCCGCGCGCGATCTCCTCCACGCACAGGGCGTAGGTGAGCAGCGACTCGCCGAGCCCGCCGTACTCCTCGGGGATCATCAGCCCGAAGATGCCGAGCTCCTTCATCCCCTCGACGATCTCGGTGGGGTACTCGTCGGCGTGCTCGAGCTCGGTGGCGACCGGGATGATCTTCGCCTCGACGAACTGGTGGACGGTCTTGAGGATCTCCTCCTGGATGTCGGAGAGCCCCTCTGTCTGCGCGAGACGACCCATCAGATGTTGCCTTTCAGCTCGACCCCACTGGCGCTGTGGAGCCTACTGACACCCCAGCGCGCAGGGTCGCCGCTGTGAACGACGACACACGCGGCACGGATCACAGTGCGCGCGTGGACGTCACGGATGGCCCGTCAGAGGGCGCGCGCGAATCTCGCCAACGCAGCGTCGATGCGCTCCTGGTCGCGGGAGGCGAGCGGGACCAGCAGCTCCTCGACCACGTCGGTGATCTCGGCCAGGCGCAGGCTGAGCTCGTGCAGCTCCGCGACGTCCTTCTCCAGCGCCTGCATCCGATCCTCGAGGGCCTGGTGCCGGCGCTCCCCCGGCAGCCACCGGCCCCATGTCGACCTCATGCCCATCGGGCCACCACCCGTCCTGCCATCCGACTGCTCCCTGACTGGTCCTGGCGCTCGTCCTCGACCGCGCTCTCCACCCTCGCACCCGCTGCCTCGAGCACCGCACGCACCTCGGCGAGGGGAACGGCCGAGGTCGGTCCGTCGCCCGCGACGGGCGTCGTCCAGAAGTCGGCGTACAACCGGCCGCCGTCGCGCAGTGCCATCGAGGCGAAGCGGCCGAGGGCCGCCCGGCCGAAGGCCGGCATCGCGTCGAGGACGTGGTTGGCCACCAGGGTCCGCGGACCCGGCAGCGCGGCCAGCCGAGCGCCCTCGGCCAGCGTCGAGCGCCACTCCTGGAGGTTGAGCTTGCGCACCTCGACGGGAAGCTCCGCTCGCCGGGCACGGCGTTCGGTGCGGTTGACGACCATGGTGATGTAGTCGTACGCCGTGACGGCCGCGCCCTGCTCGGCGAACCAGAGGCTGTCGTGCCCGCGTCCGGCACCGACGTCGCAGACCACGGCGGGCACACCCTCGGCCGCGACGACGAACCGGGCCAGTGGCGACGGTCCCGGACCGCCCTGCCCGTCGCGTGCGTGCTGCTGCGCCCACTGCTTGCGGCGCGCCCGCACCACCCGGAACATCGCGTTGAAGGCGCGCACCGTGCTGGCAGGCGTGCCGAACTGGAACGCCGGGTCGGGCACCCGCCACGACGGCCCGTACATCGCCGCCAGCAGGTGCTCGGGCTGCGCGGGGCACGGCAGCGCGCGCCCCTCGAGCTCCACCGTCCCCAGCGGGAAGATCCACTCGCGGCGGAACGGCTCGCGCACCTCGCCGAGGAGATTGAGGCGGTCCTGGGCGTCGAAGTAGCCCCCGAACACGTCGAGGCCCCGGACGAACCCGTCGGACTCCTCCACGTGCACCTTCAACGAGGCGCCGCTGTAGCGGGTGACCCGGAACCCCGCGGCGACCAGGCGGCGCTGGAGGGCGAAGGACTCCCGGACGACGTCGAAGGGGTGAGTGTGCCGGCTGACGTAGCCCAGGTCCGCGTCGGAGTCGTGGCCGATCAGCCGCCCCTCGCGGACGGCCCCGAGGAGGGTGCCGTAGGCGGGGAAGGCGTCCACCCCGGCGCGACCGAGCTCCTCCAGCACCGTGACCACCGAGTCGAGCAGCGGACGTGTCTGGTCCGAGGACCGGTTCTCGAACGTCGGCACCAGCTTCCCGGTGTTGTCGACCCCGAGCGGGTGGCCGTTGCGGTCGACGAGCTCCAGCCGCTGGTCTCCGCCCCCGAACGACGTCTCGGCGTCGAAGAGCGGATGCGGGTCGCCGTGCACGCCGACCGTCAGCCGGGTCGAGCCGCGCAGGCGGTCCGCCAGAGGCGCCGGCCACGCCGCGAGCCGGCGGTTGCGATCGGCGGGCCGGGTGTCGCGCACCGACCAGAAGGACCACACCCGACGACCGTCGAAGCACACGTCGAGGACGGCGTCCTCCTCGGACGCGAGGGTGATCCCGGTGGCGTCGGCGCCGATCACGTCCGGCGGCCGGGCGCCGGCTTCGGCACTCTGAGGCACGTCGCGCACCCTACCGAGCCGGCGCCACCGGGCCTGCGGTCACTCGTCCCGCCACTCCGGGCTGTTCGTGCCCAGCCCGTCGGTCAGCGTCGGACGCATCGCCCGGGCGTTGGGGGTGGCCGACGCCGGCTCGAAGCCGAACCCGTGCGTGTGGTTGACCCACATGTAGCCCCAGTTGTCGGCGTACTGGCGGTAGATCGCGCTGTTGAAGTAGCGGAAGATGATCTCGTCGCCGTACTGGCCGCCGTTCTGGTAGTTGCTCGACCCCGTGACGACCATCTTGCGCCCGGGCCGCGAGCCGTAGTGGCCGTTGACGGTGAGGATCTTCTCGTGGCTGTAGAGGTCGATCTCGCCGTCCTCGTCGGTGTCGAAGCCGGTGCTGCGGATCGGCACGTACCCGCGCTTGGTCGGCGTGGCGAAGATCTGGCGGACCTGGCCCCCGGCGAAGCCGACCTGGAGCTTGACGTCGCAGCCGGCGGCGTAGAGGTCGCGGAAGCGCCGGGCCAGCATCGCGCCGCGGGCGCCGTCCCAGGCATGCATGTTGACCCGCACGATCGTGCGACCGGAGTTCGTCCGCGCGCCGAAGCAGTGGATCGGCGCGAGGATCTGGCTGATCGGGTCGCGGCTCGCGGTCCACTTCGTACGCCGGGTGGCGGCCGGGGGCTTCGGGAAGGGCAGCACGTAGAGCGTCTGTCCGGCGCCGACCTGCTCCTGCAGGTAGGAGGGGTGGGCCAGCCGGTCGAGCTTCATCTGCTCGAAGACCTGGGTGAGGGCGTCGAAGAGGCGGGTGTGGCCGTTGAGCGTCAGCAGGTCGTTGAACTGGTTCTGCACCCCGTTCAGCTTCATGTTGAGCGAGCCGAGCATCACCACGTCGCGTGCGCCGCCGGTGTGGGAGAACAGCACGAACTTGCTGTGCTGGACGTCGCCCTGGCCGCGGCAGCTCGCCTTGCACTGGTAGAAGAAGTTGCGCTTGGACCGCGTGTGCCCGAAGGCACGGTTCATCAGCCGCTGCGCGTGGGGGTACTCGTGCCCGTTGACGATCACCCGCACATGGACGTGCCGCTGGCGGTGCGCCTTGATCAGGGCCTGCGCGACGCGGTCCCGGTCAAAGGAGAACATCGCCATCGCGATCGTGGAGTCGCGGCGCGCGTGGTTGATCGCGGCGACGACCTGGTCCTCGAGCCTGTTCTCCTCCGAGGGAGTCGAGCGGGCGATGTTGAACAGCCCTCCCTCGACGGGCTCCCACTGCGGAGCGGCGGTGTCCGCCGCCGATGCCCCCGGCGCGAGGACCGCGCCCGCCAGGACCACCGCCGTTGCGACAGCGGCCACCAGATACCTACGCCCCCGAACCATGCCCGGTTCCCCTTCACCTTGGAATCGGCCCCGAGAGGGGACCGCGGTCAGTGTAGGGGCCGTCGCCTGTCGCGTAGGGGGATTCACCGCCGACGCAGGCGGTTCCTCACCGCGGAGGCTATCGATCGCACCGGCGTGTCGGGCCCCGGCGCGGGCTCGGCGTCCTCCCGCTTGCGGGCATCCCCCAGCATCGCGGCGACCAGCCGGCCCGCGCTGTCCACGAGCTCGGCCTCGGTGACCGACGCCAGCGGACGGCCCGGCGGGAGCGCGTCGGGGACCAGCAGCGTCCCCGGGTCGCCCACGACGTCGTAGCCCTCCTCGGCGATCAACGCGACCGCGCGACGGCTCCGAGCCCGGCAGTCCTCGACGAGTCCCTCGTCGAGGACGAACCGCTCGCCCCCCTGCCGGGCGAGGTGGCGCTCGGCCAGGTAGCCGCGGATCCACCGACCCCGGTCGCGGGAGGCGTGGAACTCGTCGAGGTGCGCGTTGATCCGTCGCAGCAGCTCGACCTGGACCGCTCCCAACGACCGGTTCACCGGCCGCTCGGGGAGCGGGTACGTCGACCGGAGGCCGAGCACCTCGGCGAACGCGAGCCAGTGCCGCTCCGGCGGCTCGCCGGCCCGCGGCATCGGCACGACGTGCACGTGCGCCGCCGGCACGGTGGGCGCCCACCGCCGCAGCACGCCCTCGAGGTCCCAGGTCTGCCAGCTGAACTCGTGGCGACGGTCGGAGCCGGCGACGCTCGCGAGGTCCGCCTCGCCGCCGTTCTTGACCATCTCCTGCCAGCCCGCGGCCAGCATGCCCGCGGCGTCGCGGGCGGTCACGACCAGGTGCACCTCGGCCGGAGCGAGGCGGGTGACGACGCGCCGGGCCTGCTCGGCGGAGGCGCCGCAAAAGAACTCGTGGGAGACCAGCCCGACGCCCGGCGCCGCGTCGAGCTCCTCGCACAGCCGCTCCCAGGTGCCGGGAGCCCGGGGGTCGCGTCGCGCCAGCTGCTTGCGCTCCTGGACGTCGAGCGCCGCCCACAGGTGCTCGCGGTGACCGGTGCCGGGGATCGTGACGCCGTCACGCCGCAGCTGGTCGCGGTTGGCCCACAGCACCGCCTGCAGGTACGTCGTCCCCGTCTTGGGCAGACCGATGTGCAGGAAGACCCGATCGACCACGCTCGCCCTTTCCGTCGACCCTGCGCCGACCGTAGCGCACCTGCTCCGGCGCGCGGCGGCCTCAGTCGGAGGCCAGCGCCGCCCGGGCGGTGACCAGCGGGTGGTCGCTGGTGCGGCGGACCAACGGGCCGCTCGAGACCCGGTAGGAGAGGAAGCGCACCCCGGCGCTGCCGAAGATCCAGTCGACGCCGGCGCCGCGACGTGGCGCGCACGACGGGGCGGCACGGCCCCCGACGGCCGCATGCATGCGCGCGGTGCGGGTCAGCGCGCAGTAGACCGGCCGCACGGCGTTGAAGTCGCCGAGCAGCAGGACGCGGCGACCCGCGCGGCGGAGCCGGACCACCTCGCGCACCTCGAGCCGCAGCGCCCGCTGCCGCCACCGGGCGTTGTCGCCGTGCCGCGGCGTGGTGGCGGGGTTGTGGACGTTGATCACCGAGACCCGCTGACCGCTGGCCCGGTGCCGCAGCGTCACCACCGGCATCTCCCGCGGTCGTCCGCCGAAGTAGGGGATGGCGATCTGCGTCGCGTCCTCCAGCACCCACACCGACCGTCGCCACGCCACGGAGTTGGCCAGGCCGTACTCACCGTGCCGCAGCCCGGGGTAGAGCGCCCACGTGCGGTGGACCACGGTGCGGAAGGCGCGCAGCTGGGCCGGTTCGAACTCCTGGAGCCCGACGAGGTCGACCCCCGCACGCCGCAGGACCTGTGCGGCCCACCGGCCCCGGATCCTGCCGGGCGGGCGGTCGGCCATGGTGCCGCCCGGCCGCGTGTGGGAGGCGCCCAGGGTGTTGAACGTGCCGACCTCGAACTCCGCCTCCGCGTTGCCGGTGGGCTGCGGGGCCGCGGGGCTCGGCGAGGTGCCCGAGGGCGATGGGGACGCCGGCGCCGAGGCCGCGCTCCCGGGTGGACGGTGGGCCGGCCGCTCGGGCGTCGTGCTGCAGGCCGCCAGCAGGAGGGCGACGAGGACGAGCACCGCCGCGGCGGGCGCACCGGAGCCGCTGCGCACTGCCCTCACGACGTCACTCCCACGGCTGCTCCCGCCCTCGGTGCGGCCGCCGCCGGCGCGGAGGGAGGCAGCCGGCGCGATGCTAACTTGCCGCCCATGATCCTGACCGTCACGACCGTCAAGGACGAGCTGCGCAACGTACGTCGTTTCGTCGAGGCGAACCTCGCCGGCGGGATCGACCACATGCTGCTCCTCCTCGACGGCGCCGACGCCGAGGTCGAGGAGTGGCTGGGGACGCGACCCGAGGTCACGGCCGTGGTGACCGACCGCGACTACTGGAACGGCGCGCGCCCCCGCCTGCTCAACCGGCGCCAGTGGGTCAACGCCAACCTCGCCCGTGCCGTGCTGGCAGGCTGCGACTGGGCGGAGTGGCTCTTCCACGTCGACGCCGACGAGGTGGCCTCGATCGACCGGGACGCACTCGCCCGGGTCCCCGGCGACCGATCCGCCGTACGCCTCGAGCCGCTCGAGGTCGTCAGCCGGATGCACTGGGACGCCCCTCCGACGTGGTTCAAGCCGTTGCTCGAGGAGCCCGAGCTGGACCTGCTGGTCGCCCTGGGGATCATCGCCGAGCCGACGAACTCGCTGTGGTTCCGCAGCCACATCGCCGGCAAGGTCGGCATCCGCCCACAGCGGGACGTGCGGCTGGGGATCCATAAGGCGACCGACCCCCGCGGCAACCGCCTCCCGCTGTTCCAGGACCCCGGCCTGACGATGCTGCACTTCGAGTCGTACTCGGGCGAGGAGTTCGTGCGCAAGTGGCGCGCCATGATCGGCTCCGGCCCCAAGGTGCACTTCGGTCCCTACCGGATGCGGCTCGCGAACGCCGTCAAGGCGATCCTCGAGCGGCCCCTGGAGCCCGAGGTCGCCGAGCGCTATCTCACCGAGATCTACCGCCGTCACATGGAGGACCCCTTCGAGACGCTGCGCGACCTCGGCCTGGTCGTCGAGCGGGACCCGCTCCGGGGCGGTCACGTGCCCGAGCCGCTCATGCCCGAGCGCCGGGCGCAGCTCGCCGCTGCCGTCGAGACGTACCGGTCAGCCGACAAGCAGCAGTTCATCCCCGCGAGCTCCGACAAGACGCAGAGCCGGCCGTCGGGGCGGCGGCTGCTGTCGCGCCGACACTCCGGCAAGGATGTCACGGATCGGTAACGATCATTCGGCTCGTCCACCGGGCCGCGCTCCGCTGCCTACCGTGTGACTCAGGTGACCGAAGTTGCCGATGTGAATCTCGGCCCCGTCTCGGGCCCGCTCGCCAGGAGGAACGCCACCGATGCCGACACCCGCCCGCCGCACCGGGAGCGCACCGCGGTCTCGTCGCCTCGTGGCCCTCCTCGCCGGCTGCGCGATCGGTGTCGTGCCGCTGGTCGGTGGCTCCCCCGCCCGCGCCGACGACCCAGCCACGCCGGTCCCCGCGCCGGAGGTGCCCACGACCGTGCGGGTCGCGTCCTTCAACATGCTCGGCGCGAGCCACACCGACGGCTCCCACCCGCGCCGCGGCTACGCCACCAGCGCGGTGCGGATGGGGTACGCCGCCCAGATCATCCGCAGCTACGGCCTCGACATCGTCGGCATGCAGGAGTTCCAGTACCCCCAGTGGAGGGCGTTCGAGGACCAGCTCGGCAGCACCTACGACGTCTACCCCGGCGGCGACCAGAACCCCGGCATCAAGGGCGTCAGCCAGGCTGACGCCTCGGAGAACTCCATCGCCTGGAACACCACCGAGTGGACCGCGCTGGCCACCCAGGCGGAGCCGATCTATTACTTCGGGGGCCGCCGCAACAAGGTGATGTCCTCGGTGCTGCTGCGCAACAACACCACCGGGCGCGAGCTGTGGGTGATCAACTCCCACCCGCCGGCCGACACCGCCGGCAACGCCCAGAGGTGGCGCGACGCCGATGTCGTCCTCGAGAAGGCGCTGGTGTCCCGCCTCGAGCAGGACTACCCCGGCGTCCCGGTGATCTCGGTGGGCGACAAGAACGACAAGGACCGCTACATCTGCCCGGTGATGAGCGGCACCGACCTCCGCCCGGCCGCCGGCGGCGAGGTCGACGGGTCGCGCTGCACGCCGCCGCGGAACTGGACGGTCGACTGGGTCTCGGGCAACAGCGACGTCGCGTTCTCCGGCTACACCTCCCTGCGCACCGCACTGGTGCGCCGGACCACCGACCACCCCGTCGTGTTCGCCGACGCCACGCTGCCCTCGGCCCAGGTGGCTGCAGCGGACATCTCCCACGTGGTCGTGCTCGACATCCCCGGGCTGCGCAGCAGCGCACTGGAGACCACGGCGGACGGACCGGGACGGATGCTGCGGTGGCTGCGGGCCCACGGGGCGTCGACCCTGAACGCGCGCACGGCCGGCCGCAGCGTGTCCAGCCTGAAGAACGCCGTCGCGATCGCGACCTCGACGCTGCCGGGTCGTCGTCCGGTCGGGTTCGGCTCCGTCAGCGCCCGCCGCTCCCTCCAGCACACCGCCGGCCGCTACGTGAGCAGTGCCTTCGACGTGGTGCACGACAGGGGCCTGCGCACCGGCTTCTGGACCACCTCCCCCGCACTGGCCGACGTCGTGGGCACGGCCTGGGTCGCCGACGGAGCCACGGACACCGTGGGCCTCGACGACGGGCGCGCCAAGATCACCGCCCGCCGCAGCACCCGGCTCGACCGGGCCGCCATGGCGGCCCTCCTCACGGACCTCGGCCGGCACCGCACCACACTGTCCCTGCTCAGCCTGAACGCCGTCGACGGCGTCGCGCTGCAGCGGGGGCCGCGGTCCTCCGCCTACGACGTAGCCCTGCGCGCCGTGGACCGCTACGTCGGGACGCTGGTCCGCGCCGTCCGGGGGTCGACCACGCTCGCCGGACACACCGCCGTCATCGTCACCTCCGACCACGGAGCGGTCCGGCGGGCGCACCTGCGTCCGGGCGCGCTCGCCGCCAGCCGCGTGCCGTTCTTCGTCTGGGCGCCCGGTGTGCCCGCCGCCTCGGACCTCTACGCCCTCAACGGCAGCCTGACCGACCCCGGCAGCACCGTCCCGCCCGTCGGGTCGACGGGCCAGCCGTTGCGCAACGCCGAGGCGGCCAACCTGGCCACCAAGCTGCTCGGGATGCCGGCGGTCAGCGGCAGCACCGTGGACCCCGGCCAGACCCTGACGGTCTTCGCGCCCTGACCCCACCGGCGTGGTGGCGCCGCATCGGGCTCGCGGGACGGGGTCGTGCCTTAGGCTGACCAGACGTGAGCACCGCCCCGACCCGCGTCTTCGCCGCCAGGCTGTCGGGACTGCCCGTCTTCGACCCTCAGGGGGACCAGGTCGGCAAGGTCCGCGACGTGGTCGTGGTGCTGCGCTCGGCGAAGCTCGGCGAGCCCAGCCGGCAGCCCCGGGTGGTGGGTCTGGTCGTCGAGGTCTTCGGGCGCCGCCGCATCTTCGCGCCGATGACCCGGGTGACCAGCATCGACCCCGGCTCGGTGAAGACCACCGGGCTGCTCAACATGCGCCGCTTCGAGCAGCGCTCGACCGAGACCCTCGTGATCGGGCAGATCCTCGACCGGGTCGTGCGCGTGCGCAGCACCGGCGCGGAGGGGGTGGTCTTCGACGTCGGCATGGAGCAGGCACGCACCCGCGACTGGGTCCTCTCGCGCGTCGCGGTCGCCGAGGGGACCGGGAGCAAGGCGCGGCTGCGACGGCGTCGTCCGCAGACCCACGTGCTGGAGTGGGACGAGGTCGAGGGTCTGCAGCGCACCGGCGAGCACGAGGGCGCGACCCACCTGATCGCCTCCCTGGCGGACCTGCGTGCGGCCGACGCGGCCAACGTGATCCACGACCTGACCCCGGAGCGGCGCACCGAGGTGATCGCGGCCCTCGACGACGAGCGGCTCGCCGACGTGCTCGAGGAGCTTCCGGAGGAGGACCAGGTCGAGATCCTGGGCCACCTCGACGTCGAGCGCGCCGCGGACGTCCTGGAGGAGATGTCCCCCGACGACGCCGCGGACCTGATCGCCGACCTGCCGCCGGAGACGGCCCAGCAGCTGTTGGACCTGATGAAGCCCGAGGAGGCCGAGGACGTCCGCCGCCTGATGGTCTACGGCGAGGAGACGGCCGGCGGCATGATGACGCCCGAGCCGGTGATCCTCCCTCCGGACGCCACGGTGGCCGAGGCCCTCGCGCGGGTGCGCAACGAGGACCTCACGCCGTCCCTCGCGGCCGTCGTGCACGTGTGCCGTCCGCCCCTGGAGACGCCCACCGGCAAGCTGCTGGGCATCGCGCACATCCAGCGGCTGCTGCGCGAGCCGCCGTCGACGCTGGTCGCCGGCGTCCTGGACACCAGCATCGACTTCCTCCGCGCCAACGCCACCTTGGAGGACGTGGCGATGTTCCTGGCGACGTACAACCTCGTCGCCGCTCCCGTGGTCGACGACGAGGGCCGCCTGCTGGGCACCGTCGCCGTCGACGACCTGCTCGACCACCTGCTGCCCGACGGCTGGCGCGACCGCAGCGTGCGGAGGCGGTGACCATGGCCGCGACGCCCAAGGAGCGCCTCCGCGACCGGAGCGAGCGCCGCCCCGACAAGCCGCACGAGGAGCGGGCCCGCGCCCGGCTCGACACCCCGCGCGAGCTGCGACCCCGCCTGTCGCTGCTCCCGACCAGGGACGAGGACCGGTTCGGCGTCTTCGCCGAGCAGTTCGCGCGGTTCATGGGCACCGCGAAGTTCCTGATCTGGATGACGGTCTTCGTCGTGGGATGGCTGCTGTGGAACACCCTCGCGCCCGCGGACCTGCGGTTCGACCCCTACGCGTTCATCTTCCTGACCCTGATGCTGAGCCTGCAGGCCTCCTACGCCGCTCCGCTCATCCTGCTCGCCCAGAACCGGCAGGAGCTGCGGGACCGTGTCGTCGCCGAGCAGGACCGGCGTGCCGATGCCGCGTCCCACGCGGACATGGAGTTCCTGGCCCGAGAGGTCGCCGCACTGCGGATGGCGCTGGGCGAGGTCGCGACCCGCGACTACGTCCGCTCCGAGCTGCGCGCACTGCTCAGCGAGCTCGACGAGCGCGCCGGCGCCGACCAGGGGGCCGAGGACGAGGCGGAGCGGCGGGCCGACACCGGCCCGGAGCCGGCGACGGAGCCGCACCCGGGCGCAGCGCCGGGGGATGAGGCGGATCACGTCGGACCGCCTCCGGACGCACCCCGCTGACACGTACCCTGTGCCCATGGCCTCCCCCGACCTCGAGCAGGTGCGTGCCGCCCTCGCGACCGTCAACGACCCCGAGATCAAGCGCCCCATCACCGAGCTCGGCATGGTCGACAGCCTCGACGTCGACGCCGACGGCAGGGTCGCCGTCACGGTGCTGCTGACCGTGGCCGGCTGCCCCCTCAAGGACACCATCACCCGCGACGTGAACGCCGCCGTGTCCCGGGTGCCGGGCGTGACGTCCGTCGACCTGCAGCTCGGCGTGATGAGCGACGAGCAGCGCAGCGAGCTGCACGGCAACCTGCGCGGTGGCCAGGCGCAGCGCGAGATCCCGTTCGCGCGCCCCGACTCCCTGACCAAGGTCTACGCGATCGCCTCCGGCAAGGGCGGTGTGGGCAAGTCCTCGGTGACGGTCAACCTCGCTCTCGCCATGGCGCGCCAGGGCCTGCGCGTCGGCGTGGTCGACGCCGACATCTACGGGCACTCGGTGCCGGCCATGCTGGGCGTGGCCGACAGCCGCCCCACCCAGGTCGAGGACCTGATCATGCCGGTGCCGACCGCCTCCGGCGTCTCGGTCATCTCGATCGGCCAGCTGAAGCCGCGTCGTGACCAGGTCGTCGCATGGCGTGGCCCGATGCTCGACCGAGCCCTGGTGCAGATGCTCGCCGACGTCTACTGGGGCGACCTCGACGCCCTGCTCCTCGACCTCCCGCCGGGCACCGGCGACGTCGCGATCTCGCTGGGCCAGCACCTCCCGAACGCCGAGGTGGTCGTGGTGACCACACCGCAGGAGGCGGCCGCCGAGGTCGCCGAGCGTGCCGGGACGATGGCCTCGATGATGCACCAGCGCGTCGTGGGCGTCGTGGAGAACATGTCCTATCTCCCCTGTCCGCACTGCACCGCCGAGGGTCGTGAGCACCGCCTGGAGGTGTTCGGCTCCGGCGGCGGCGAGCGGGTCGCCGCGACGCTGTCGGGCCGGTTGGGCTACGACGTGCCGCTGCTGGGCACCGTCCCGCTCGACCTGGCGCTGCGTGAGGGCGGCGACAGCGGCAAGCCAGTGGTGGAGGCGGACCCGACCTCCCCGTCCGCCGCCGAGCTCGACCGCATCGCGGGAGCGCTGGCGGGCCGGGGACGCAACCTCGCCGGCATGCAGCTCGGGCTGACCCCGACCGCCCGGCGCTGAGGAGCTCGCGTGTTCGGGGTCGGGCTGCCGGAGCTGGCCGTCATCCTGGTGGTGGCCGTCATCGTCTTCGGCCCCGATCGCCTTCCCGAGTTCGGCCGTCAGGCCGGCCGGATGGTCCGCCAGCTGCGGACCTTCGCCCAGGGCGCCCAGACGCAGCTGCGCAAGGAGCTCGGTCCCGAGTACGCCGACCTCCGGCTGGCCGACCTGGACCCGCGGGTCGCGATCCGGCGCCACATCCTCGAGGCGCTCGAGGACGAGGACGAGGTCGTGCACGTCCCCGGGATGCCCGACCGGCTGCGCGACGGCGAGGTCCCGCCGTACGACGCCGAGGCGACCTGAGCCCGGGTCAGCCGGTCTTCGTCAGCCGGTCTTCGCGGCGAGCCGGACGCCGAACTGCCGGCGCTGATCGCCGCGCCGGACTGTCAGCGTGACCCGCTCCCCCGGCACGTGGCTGCGGATCGCGACCACGAGGTCGATCGACCCGGTCACCCGCTCGCCGTCGACGGCCGTGACGAGGTCGCCCTCGCGCAGCCCGGCGTCCGCGGCCGGCGACCCGCCCTGCAGCGACTCGATCCGGGCTCCCTTGTCGCCCTTGACGCCGCGGACGGTCGCGCCGATCACGGGGTACTTCGCCTCGCCGGTCTTCAGGATCTGGTCCGCGGTGGTCTCGACCTGCTCGATGGGGATCGCGAAGCCGACACCGATGTTGCCGCTCTCGTCCGAGCCCGCCGACGCACCCAGGGAGGCGATCGCGGAGTTGACGCCGACCACCTGGCCCCGCAGGTTCACCAACGGACCACCGGAGTTGCCCGGGTTGATCGCGGCGTCGGTCTGGATCGCGTTGATGTAGGAGGAGTCGCTGCCGTCGCCGGTGGTCACCGGCCGGTGCACGGCGCTGATGATCCCGGAGGTCACCGTGGCCGAGAGGCCCAGCGGCGACCCGATCGCGACCACCGTCTCCCCGACGAGCATCTGGTCGGCCGACCCGATCGCCGCCGCGGGGAGCGCCTGCGCCCCCTCGACCTTGAGCACCGCGATGTCGTAGACCGCGCTGCGCCCGATCACCGTGGCCTTGAGGTGCCGGCCGCGCCGGTCGATGACCTCGATCGGGCCGTGGTCGGCCGCGGCATCGGCGACGACGTGGTTGTTGGTGACGACGTGTCCCCGCCGGTCGAAGACCCAGCCCGAGCCGGTCGCACCGGCGGCGCGGCCCTGATACTCCGCCACGATCTGGACCGTGCTCGGCAGCACCTTCTTCGCCACCGAGGGGATGCTGCGGTTGTCACCGGGCAGCGGCGGCGCGGTCCGCTGCTGGACCCGCAGCACGCCGCCGGGGGTGTCACCGCCGGGGGGCCCGACCAACCAGGCACCGATGGCGCCGCCGGCGATGCCCAGCACGAGCGCGAGCACGCAGATCGTGGGCCACACGAAGGCCGGCAGGCGGTGTGGATCCCGCACCGCGGTCGTCGGGACGTGCGGCTCCGGACCGGTCGGCGAGAAGACCGGGGGCTGCGGTTGGCTCACTCAACTCATCTTGCCGTACGGCGGGTTGCCGGCCCTCCGACGACCCCGGTGCCGACCCCGTTGGCGACCCCGTCGGTGGGACCGGGCTGCGCCGTGGCGCCGGAGCCGACCGCCCACCCGGCCGTCGAGCCGACCACGCCGGAGATCAGCTCGCTGCGCAGCGTCGCGGGAGCCGGTGCGCCCGGGACCTCGCCGCGCCCGGCGGGGGCGCTGGTGGCCGCGACGATGCCGAGCACGGCGACGCCGAGGGATCCCGCGCCGACGACCGCGACGGCCGCGCGACGCCGGCGGCTGGAGCGTTCGATCCGGTCGACCGTGGCCCAGTCCTCGACCGCGTAGAGGTGGCCGAGGAGTTCGGCCGGCGCGTCCTGGGGAGCCTGGCCGGAGAGAGCACGGAGGCGGTTCTTGGTCCATCCCTCGTGCTCGACGAGTCGGCGGCACCCCGGACAGCCCAGGACGTGGGCCCAGACCCGCTCCTCCTCGGCCTCGGAGAGCTGGCCGTCGACGAGCGCGGAGACGCTGTCGCCGACATGTCCGGTCAGCCCGGTGAAGGAGAAGCCCCTCATCGGCGCTCCCCGCGGCCGGCGCTCGCAGCGGCAGCCGTCATGACAGCTGACCGCTGAGCCGGGGTCCGAGGTGGCGCACCCGCTCGCCGGTGGGCGCCCGGTGTGCCAGGTGCTTGCGGAGCTGCGCGCGGCCGCGGTGGATCCGGCTGCGCACGGTGCCCATCTTGACGCCGAGGACCTCGGCGATCTCCTCGTAGGACATGCCCTCGATGTCGCACAGCACGACCGCCACCCGGAAGTCGGCGGGCAGCAGCGCGAGCGCCGCCTCCACGTCGTCGTCGAAGGTGCGGTCCAGGCTGGTGACCTCGGGGGTGAGCACGGTGCTCGGGAGGCGGTTGGCGGCGTCGTCGGGCAGCGCGTCGAAGCGGATCCGCTGCTTGCGGCGCGCCTGGTCGAGGAAGAGGTTGGTGGTGATCC
Organism: Marmoricola sp.; assembly: GCA_051954195.1. GTDB lineage: Bacteria > Actinomycetota > Actinomycetes > Propionibacteriales > Nocardioidaceae > Marmoricola. The sequence continues at coordinate 3,508 of JBQCHZ010000010.1, read as the reverse complement.
GGTGCAGCCAGCCCTCGAAGGTGCCCGGGGTGTAGGTGTGCAGGGAGCGGAACACCCGCACGAACACCTCCTGGGTCAGGTCCTCGGCGTCGTGGCGGTCACCGGTGAGCCGGTAGGCCAACCGGAAGACGCGCTCGGAGTGCTGGTCGACGATCTGGTCCCAGGTGGGCACGTCGACGGACGTCTGGTCAGCGGAGCGGTCGGGTTGCGGCACGGTGGCCGTCCTTGTCTGGGATGGGGAAGGAAGCGGAGCGCGGCGTAGCGGCTTGGGGAGCGCCACCCGCTCCACCTCCACTCCAGCACCGGGGCCTGAGAGGCCGCTGAGCCCGGACTGTCGCCGGGCTGGGAATCCACCGGCGCTCGCGCTCCGGGGGACGACGTCGCAGGTTCCAACGCCGTACGTCCCTGCTTCGTTCCCGACGCGCCCCTCGGATGGCCGGCCGGGTCCGCTGTCAGGCCGACCGTGACCGGTAGTCTCCGCCTCACCACACCACCGGAGGTCGTCATCACCACGCCACTGAAGCCCGCGAGCTGGACCTTCTCCGAGGAGTACGTCAGCGAGGACGACCTCCTCGAGCGTGCCCGCTCCCGCGCCGACGAGGTCGGGGTCACGCCGATCGGCCCCGGCGCCGGCGCGGCGCTGCGGTTCGTGGCCGCGGTGCTCGACGCGCGCGCGGTGGTCGAGATGGGCACCGTCACCGGCGTCGCGGGGCTGTGGCTGCTGCGCGGGATGCGCCCCGACGGCGTGCTCACCGCGGTCGACATCGAGGCCGAGCACCAACGGCTGGCCCGCGAGACCTTCACCGAGGCGGGCGTGGCCGCCCAGCGCGCCCGGCTGATCCCCGGCGCCGCCCTCGAGGTGCTGCCGCGCCTGACCGACGGCGTCTACGACCTGGTGTTCTGCGACGGGGACAAGCACGAGTACCCCGACTACCTCGCCGCCGCCCTGCGGCTGCTGCGGCCCGGCGGCGTGGTGGCCTTCGACAACGCCCTGTGGCACGACCGTGTCGCCGACCCGGCCCAGCGGGACGAGGAGACGGTGGCGATCCGCGAGCTCGGCCGCTCGGTGGCCGAGCGCGACGACCTCCTCCCGGTCCTGCTGCCCGTCGGCGACGGCCTGCTGCTGGCCCGCAAGCAGTAGCGCCCGGCGCTGCCGCCACCCGCGCCGCCAACGCCGCACGTTCTGGCCCTTCTCCCCCGCCGGAGAGGGCGCGAACGTGCGGAATCGCGTCGGGGAGGCCACCGCAGGGATCGACTCACGACACAACCGCGCGTCACGCGAGCGTCTTGCCGTACCACCGGTCGGAGTAGGGGCCGCCGGAGTGGGCGGCGGTCTCGCTGTAGCCGAGGGAGCCGTAGAGCGCCTGTGACTCATGGAGGTCGGTGCTCGGATGCTGCCTCATCGCGGCATCGAGCTCGCCCACGGTGACCGGGCGGCCGTAGGAGCGACTCGCCACGTCGAGAAGGTATGCGCGCAGCGCCCGCTCCCCGCCGCCGAGGTGGGTGCCACCTCGCTGATCGTGACGGTGGCACGTCGCGAAGCATGCGGTCGCTTGCGGTGCACGTCCTGCCTCATCAGCGGCCGTGGAAGGTGGGCTTCTCCTTGGCCACGAAGGCGGCGACCGCGTCGCGGTGGTCCTGGGTGGCGCCGGTGAGCGTCATCATGCTGCTCTCGAAGGCCAACGACTCGGGCAGGTCGTGACCCGCGGAGAAGGACACCGAGCGACGGATCGCGCCGTACGCCGCGGTGGGCCCGGCCGCCAGGCGTGCGGCGAGCTCACCGGTGGCGCCCTGGAGCTCGTCGTCGGGGACGACGCGGGTCGCCAGGCCGAGCGACAGCGCCTCCTCGGCCCCGACGGTGCGCGGGAAGTAGAGCAGGTCCAGGGCCGTGGCGGGGCCGACGATGCGCGGCAGCGTCCAGGACGACCCGGTGTCACAGGAGAGCGCGACCCCGGCGAAGGCGAAGTTGAACCCCGCCGAGGCCGCCACGATGCGTACGTCGCAGGCCAGCGCGAGGCTCGCGCCGGCCCCGGCGGCCACCCCGTTGACCGCGGCGACGACCGGCTTGGCCATCGTCGCGAGCGCGGTGACGATCGGGTTGTAGTGCTCCTCGACGGTGTTGCCCAGCTGGTCGGGATCGCCGGAGTCGAGCAGTGCGCGGTGCTCCTTGAGGTCCTGGCCGACGCAGAACCCGCGCCCGGTGCCGGTGAGCACCACGCACCGCACCGACGTGTCCTCGGCGGCCTCGGTGACCGCGTCCCGCAGCGCCACCTTGGTGGCCAGGTCCAGGCCGTTCATCGCCTCGGGCCGGGAGAGGGTGATCGTCGCGACGGCGTCGGTCACGTCGTAGCGCACGGTGGGGGCCGTACCGCCGCCCGAGGACTGCTCCTGCTGCGTCATGGGGCCGAGTCTGCCGCATCCCTCGCCGGGCGCGAGCGCCCAGCGTGCCGCTCCGGGCGCGAGGGCGCCCGCGATGAGGAATAATGAGACCGGGTAGCGCGGCACGGAGCGCACACGACACAGGAAGAGGTGTTCGCATGGCGGCGATGAAGCCGCGGACGGGCGACGGCCCGCTCGAGGTCACCAAGGAGGGTCGCGGCATCGTGATGAGGGTGCCGCTCGAGGGTGGTGGCCGCCTGGTGGTCGAGCTCAACGCCGACGAGGCGAGGGCCCTCGAAGAGGCGCTCCACGGCGTGGTCGGCTGACTGCCTCCTTCTCACGACAGCAGGCTCCGGGTGGTCCGTAGGGGACCACCCGGAGCCTTCGCTATGGTCGCTCGGTGACACCTGCTCCCACGCTCCGTGCACCCGCTGCTGACGCCCCCACGCTCGCGCTCCCGGGCCTGCCCGACCAGGTCTCCCCGCCCGAGCTCCTCCTCGACGCGGCTCCACCGAGCCGCGTCGACGGCGTCACCGTGGTGGCGCTGCCGGTGCTCGCCTCCGACGACGGCCCCGAGCTGGGTCCCGGGTGCGCCGAGGCCGAGGACGACTTCGGGGTGGACCTGCTGTCGGTCCTGGAGGACCAGGGCCGTACGGGGGCCACCGGTGAGGTCACCGTCGTCCCGGTGTCGGGGCGCTCCGGCATCACCACGGTGCTGCTGGTCGGTGTCGGTGACGCCACCCCCGCAGCCGTACGGCGGGCAGCGGCCGCCATGGCGCGAGCCGTGCCCGGCGACGCCGCCGTGGCCGGCTCGGTGCACGACGTCGGCGGGGACGACCACCTGGTCGCGTTCGTCGAGGGCGCGGTGCTGGCGTCGTTCTCCTTCACCCTTGCCGCGCCGGCCGCCGAGGACGGGCTCCCGGTGCGCCGCATCGTGCTCGCGGGCACCCCCGAGGACGCGGCGGGCGCACTCGCGCGCGGCCTGGTCCTCGCCCGTGCCGGCTGGCTGTCCCGGACGCGGGCCCGCGTCCCCCCCAACAAGAAATATCCAGCGTGGCGCGCCCACCCCCCGGGAGCCCGCGGCGAGGAGGGCCGCCACGAAGTAGAGGGAGGGGGAAAACGGCGCCAC
>JBQCHZ010000009.1:0-94490 GCA_051954195.1 Marmoricola sp. | reverse complement strand
GGTGATCGCCGACCACCTGATGACCGGCGAGCTCGACCTCACCACCTCCGAGCAGGGCGATGTGCCGGCGAAGCGGCGCTCCTCCCTTCCGGCGACGCTCTTCGTCCACGTCCGCGTCGAGGACCTGCTGGCGCACCTGTCCGGCGAGGACCGGATCGGCCGCATCGAGAAGCTCGGACCGGCCACGCTCGACCTGTTGGCTCAGTGGCTGGGGGATACCGACCTGCGGATCCGGCCGGTCCTCGACATGGGCCGCACCGACGCCGTCGACGCCCACGACCCACCGGCCTGGATGCGGGAGCTGGTCATCCAACGGGACAAGCACTGCGCGTTCCCCGGCTGTGACCGTGATGCCCGCTCCTGCGACCTCGACCACGTCGATCCCTACGTGGCGATGGATGAGGGCGGCCCACCCGGGCAGACGTCACCGGCGAACCTGGCGCCGTTGTGCCGCAGGCACCACCGGTGCAAGACCTTCACGAGGTGGCGTTACCGCCGCCTCCCGAGTGGTGACTACCTCTGGACGTCGCCCGACGGCACCACCGTCACCTCCCTCACCTGACCCCCAGCCAGCAACACCGACAGCATCCGGTTGACCCGGCAAGCCACCACGGCTGCCGGGCCACCGGCGTGCTGTCCTCACGGCGACGAGCCTCCCGAAAACCGGTTCGTCCTCGTGCCTGCGTCGGGGAGAATCGGCGCCCGTGGGTCACGTCGACGTTGCCGGAGTGCGCTACGAGCTGCCCGACGGGCGGGTGCTCCTCGACGACGTGTCGTTCCGGGTGGGCGAGGGCGCCAAGGTCGCGCTGGTCGGCGCCAACGGAGCCGGCAAGACGACGCTGCTGCGCATCGTCACCGGCGACCTGACGCCGCACGCCGGCGCGGTCACCCGGTCCGGCGGACTCGGGGTGATGCGTCAGCAGGTGGGGCGGGACGCCACGTCGGTGGCCGAGCTGCTCCTCGCCGTCGCCCCTGCGCGCGTCCAGCAGGCGGCTGCCGAGGTCGACCGGCTCGAGCTGAGGCTGATGGACGCCGACGACGAGGCGACGCAGATGCGTTACGCCGCCGCACTCGCCGAGTTCGCCGACGCCGGCGGCTACGACATCGAAGTGGTCTGGGACTCCTGCTGCACCGCGGCGCTCGGCGTCGCCTACGACAAGGTGAAGTACCGCTCGCTCGACACCCTGTCCGGCGGCGAGCAGAAGCGGCTGGTGCTCGAGTACCTCCTCGCCGGTCCCGACCAGGTGCTGCTCCTCGACGAGCCCGACAACTACCTCGATGTCCCCGGCAAGCGCTGGCTCGAGGAGCGGCTCCGCGAGTCGCCCAAGACGGTGCTGTTCGTCAGTCACGACCGGGAGCTGCTCAACAACACCGCCACCCGGATCGTCACCGTCGAGCTGAGTGCCTCGGGCAACACGACCTGGACGCACCCGAGCGGCTTCGCGTCGTACCACGAGGCACGACAGGAGCGGTTCGCCCGCTTCGAGGAGCTGACCCGCCGCTGGGAGGAGGAGCACGCGAAGCTGCGCGCCCAGATGCTGATGTACAAGCAGAAGGCGGCGTACAACTCCGACATGGCCTCGCGCTACCGGGCCGCCACGACGCGGCTGCGCAAGTTCGAGGACGCGGGACCGCCCACCCAGCAGCCCCGCGAGCAGCAGGTGCGGATGCGCCTGACCGGTGGCCGCACCGGCAAGCGCGCCGTCGTGTGCGAGGACCTCGAGCTCACCGGCCTGATGAGGCCCTTCGACCTCGAGGTCTGGTACGGCGAGCGGGTGGCGGTGCTCGGCTCCAACGGCTCGGGGAAGTCCCACTTCCTGCGGCTGCTCGCAGCCGGCGGCACCCGCCCCGAGGCCGAGCACCTGCCCGTGGAGGACGTCACGATCGCGCCGGTCGCCCATACCGGTACGGCGCGGCTGGGCGCCCGGGTCCGCCCGGGCTGGTTCGTGCAGACCCATGCCCATCCCGAGCTCGTCGGCCGCACGCTGCTCGACGTCCTCCACCGGGGCGACGCCCACCGCTCCGGGATGGGACGCGAGCAGGCCAGCCGGGTGCTGGACCGCTACGAGCTCAGCGCCTCCGCCGAGCAGGTCTTCGAGTCGCTCTCCGGCGGTCAGCAGGCTCGCTTCCAGATCCTGCTGCTGGAGCTCTCCGGCGCCACGCTCCTGCTCCTCGACGAGCCCACCGACAACCTCGACGTGGAGTCGGCCGAGGCCCTGGAGGCGGGACTCGCGTCCTTCGACGGCACCGTGCTCGCGGTCACCCACGACCGGTGGTTCGCCCGCGAGTTCGACCGGTTCCTGGTCTTCGGCCAGGACGGCTCGGTCTACGAGGCCGACGAGCCGGTGTGGTCCGAGGGCCGCGTGGACCGAGCCCGCTGAGGGCGCCGGTCCTGATCGCCGGCAGGGAACCGGCATTGCGCGGCCGACGGCTCCGGGGTTGGCTGGCACGCATGCGACTCCTCGTGCTCGGTGGTACCCACCACGTCGGCCGCGCCGTCGTCGAGACGGCCCTGGCGCGCGGTGACGAGGTGACCACGCTCAACCGCGGCACGTCGGGGGTCGAGACCGCCGGCGTCGATCGCCGCCTCGCGGACCGGCGGGACCCGGCGGAGCTCGCCGCCGCGCTCGGGCCGGACAGCTGGGATGCGGTCATCGACACCTGGTCGCAGGAGCCGGTGGTGGTGCGTGAGACCGCTCGCCTGCTGTGGGGCCGCGCCGCTCACTACGGCTACGTCTCCAGCCGTTCGGTGCACACCTGGCCGATGCAGGAGGGGGCCGATGAGTGCGCACCCGTGGTCGAGGCGAGCGCCGGCAGCCACGACGCATCCGACTACAGCGCCGCCAAGCGCGGCGGCGAACTCGCCGCCGCGGAGTTCGGGGCGGAGGTGCTGCTGGCCCGCGCCGGACTGGTGCTGGGCCCCTTTGAGCTGGTCGGGCGCCTGCCGTGGTGGCTGCGCCGGATGGCTGCCGGCGGTCCGGTCCCGGCGCCCGGGCCACCCGACCGGCCCCTCCAGTACGTCGATGCGCGCGATCTCGCCGCCTGGATGCTGCGGTGCGCCGACGCGGGCACCGCGGGCGCGTTCAACGTGGTCAGCGAGCGGGGCCACGCGACGATCGGCTCCCTCCTCGAGGCGTGCCGGCAGGTGACCGGAGGCGGCGCCACCCTGGCGTGGCGCAGTCCCGAGGCGGTGGCCGCCTGCGGCGTCGAGGGCTGGACGCAGCTGCCGATCTGGACCCCGCCGACCGGCGAGCTGGCGGCGCTCCACGACGGCGACGTGAGCGCGGCCCTCGCTGCGGGGCTCGTGTGCCGACCGGTCGAGGAGACCGTCGCCGACACCTGGGCCTGGCTCCGGGCCGAGGGCTACCCCGAGCCGGTGTCGGATCGCGCCGGCCGGCTGGGGACGACCGCAGACCAGGAGGCGTGCCTGCTCGCCGCCGGTTGAGGCGCGCCGAGCACCGGACGGCGCTCCCGTAGCGTGGCGCTCGTGACGTCCGAGCGTGTGCCCGCCTCCGTGCTGGTGCTCGCGGGGATCGTCTCGGTGCAGTTCGGCGGCGCCCTCGCCGCGACGCTGGTGCCCGAGATCGGCGCGGGTGGCGCGGTGCTGCTGAGGATCGTCTTCGCCGCGGTGGTCCTGATGGTCGTCGGGCGGCCCGGTCTCCGCGGCCACGACCGGCGTGCGTGGACCACGGTCGTGGCCTTCGGCGTCGCCCTGGGACTGATGAACTGGAGCTTCTACGCCTCGCTGGCGCACCTGCCGCTCGGCGTCGCGGTCACGGTGGAGTTCCTCGGCCCGCTGCTGCTCACCACCGTCCTCTCGCGCCGCCCGCTCGATTTCGTCGCCGTGACGGCGGCCGCGGTCGGTGTCGTGCTGATCTCCCGGGCGCTGGACGTGCCGTTCGCGGAGCTCAGCATCCGCGGGCTGCTGCTGGCGCTGGCGGCCGGCGCCTGCTGGGCGGCGTACATCCTGCTGAGCGCACGCACGGGCGCGGCGTTCCCGGGGCTCGACGGCCTCGCCATCGCACTGGTCATCGCCACGCTGGTCGTGCTGCCCGCCGGACTGGCGTCCTCGCACGTCTGGACCGGTGAGCACGTGGCCAAGGGCATCGGTCTCGCGGCGCTCTCCTCCCTGCTCCCGTACTCCCTCGAGCTGCTCGCCCTGCGCCGGCTGGCGGCGTCGGTCTTCGGCATCCTGCTCAGCCTCGAGCCGGCCGTCGCGGCGCTGGCCGGTCTCGTCGTCCTCGGCCAGCGCCTGCACCCCACGCAGGTCCTCGGGCTGCTGCTCGTGGTGCTGGCCAGCGTGATCGTGATGGGCCTCGCCCGTCGTCCAGAGGCGCCCGCGCCCGAGGAGCCGGGCCGCCTGGAGGCGACCTGAGCCGTCGGCGCCGTGGCCGGAGGTGGTGGTCGGAAGCCTCCGGCGCTCAGGCCTCGAGTGTCAGGGTGAGCTTCTTCAGGAGCCGGTTCAAAGTGGCCAGGTCGCGCTGGGTCAGCACCGAGAAGAGGTCGGTCTCCGCGCTGCCCCGGCTATCCATCGCCCTGCGCCAGAGCGCGAGCCCCTCGCGGGTGATCTCGACGTCGATGCGGCGGCGGTCCGCGAGGCTGGGAACCCGCCGCACCCAGCCGGCGCGCTCCATCGAGTCGAGACGACCGGTGATCCCCGCCGGCGACACGTGGGTGTCCTCGGCCAGCTCGGTCGGCGTGGCATGCCCGGGGGTGTCGCGGATCATCAGCGCGTGCAGGGTCTCGTACTCGTGCACCTGGATGCCGACCTCGGCCGACGCAGCGGCCAGCGCCTCCTTGAACGACTGCGCGATCTGCCCGACTCGCACCGTGGCCGCCTCGATCGCCGGGTCGAAGGGGATGTCGAGCCAATGGTCTCGCCAGTGCTCGACGTGCCGGTCGGCGGCGTCCTGCGCGCTCATGGACACACGGTAGCAAGAACTACGTTGACGGATATTTCGCTGGCGAACTAAATTGGCGCCATGTTCGCCACGCTGCGCACCGGCCCGCTCGGGCAGGCACCGTTCCGGTGGCTGGTGATCGGGTCGACCGTGAACCGGCTCGGGGACGGGATCGCCCCGGTGGCGCTCGCCTTCGCGGTGCTCGACCTCGGCGGCACCGCGACCGAGCTCGGCGGGGTGATCGCGGTCTACGCGCTGGCCGACGTGGTGGCCGTGCTCTTCGGCGGAGTGCTCGGGGACCGGCTCCCGCGCCGGGTGATGATGGAGGCGTCGAACGCCGGCGCCGCGCTCTCCCAGGGCATCGCGGCGGCCTCGCTCATCCTGGGCTTCGGCAGCATCCCGCTGCTCGCGGTCGCCGGCGCCGTCAACGGTGCACTGGGTGCGCTCGGCGGCCCGAGCTCGCGCGCGATGGTGCAGCAGACGGTGCCGGAGACGTTGCTCGCGCCGGCCATCTCGTGGCGCCGGATCTCGGAGAACATCGCCCTGATCGTCGGCAACGCCGTCGCGGGGCTGCTCGTGGTGGGCTTCGGCAGCGGGTGGGCGCTGGCTGTCGACGCGGTGACCTTCGGCCTCGCCGCCATGTCGTTCGCCGGCATCCGGGTCGCGCCGCTCCCGGCGCCGGCACCGGCGAGCATGCTCAGCGACCTGCGCGGCGGTCTGGGCGAGGTGTTGCGCCACACCTGGCTGTGGCTACTGATCGGCCAGGCGCTGCTCTACCACCTGTTCTGGGGCGGCGTGCTCGGCGTCCTCGGACCGATCGTCGTCGGCGACGCCCTGGGCCGGCAGGCGTGGGGCTACGCACTGGCGGCGATGATGGCGGGGTTCGTGCTCGGCGGCGTCGTGACGCTGCGGTGGCGGCCACGCCGGTTCCTGGCCCTCGGTACGGCGTTCCTCGTGCTGACGGCGTGCTTCCCGCTCGCGATGGCGCTGGCCGACAGCCTGCCCCTGCTCCTGCTCGGAGCCGCCCTGCACGGCTTCGGCCTGGAGATCTTCAGCGTCGCGTGGGACCTCTCCATCCAGGAGAACGTGCCGCCGGACAAGCTGGCGCGTGTGTTCTCGATCGACATGATCGGCTCCTTCGTCGCCCGGCCGCTCGGCCTCGCGCTGACCGGCCCGATCGCGCAGGCGGTCGGGTTCCGGACCTGGATCACCGTGGTCGGGATCGTCATGGCGGCCAGCTCGCTGGTCGCGGCGACCGCCTCCGACGTACGTCGTCTCGAGCGTGTCCCGGACGCCTCAGTAGGGGTGCCCGAACCGGTGACGTGAGGGCCGCCGGTGTGCCAAGGTCGGGCATGGCCCTCGACCCCGCGCGCGACGACCTCCCGCTGCCCGTCTTCCTCGACGATCGGCTCGCCCACTGGGCCGCGGCCGACCCCGAGGGCGAGGCGCTGACCTACCTGGGCCGTACCTGGACGTGGGCGCAGTGGGTCGACCGGGTGCGCCGGCTCGCCGGCGCGCTGCACGAGCGCGGTATCGGTCGCGGCGACGTCGTCGGGTCGCTGGACAAGAACCACCCCGCCACCGTCGAGCTGGCGCTCGCAGCCGCGTCCCTGGGCGCGGCGACCGCGATCTTCAACTGGCGCCTGGCGGGGGAGGAGATCGACTACGTCGTCAACGACTCCGGTGCCCGCCTGCTCCTCGTCGGCTCCGAGCTGCTGTCGATGGTCGAGGGCATCCGCGACCGGCTCGCCGGGGTCGAGGACGTCGTCGAGGTGACCCCGGAGGGAGCCGAGGGCGACGCATACGAGGCGCTGCTCGCCGCCGCCACGCCGCGGAGCCGGGCCGAGGACGTCACGCCCGAGGACGTCTGCCTGGTCATGTACTCCTCCGGCACCACGGGCCGCCCCAAGGGCGTGATGTTGACCCAGGCCAACATCGTCGCCCACACGCTCCACGCGCACGAGGGTTGGGGCTTCGACCCCGGTGACAAGAACATGGTGTCGATGCCGCTGTTCCACGTCGGTGGCGCCTCCTACGTCCAGTTCGGCATCCACGACGGCGTGCCGACGGTGATGACCCGCGAGGCCGACGGCGCCTCGCTGGCCGGCGCGATCCTCGCCGGCGCCAACCGCACCTTCCTGGTGCCGGCGGTGCTCGCCCAGGTCCTGCAGTCGGGGCCGGAGGCGGTCGCGCTCTTCGGCCGGTTGAAGACCTACTGCTACGGGGCCGCCCCGATGCCGCTGCCACTGCTCCGCGCGGCGATGGAGGCCTGGCCGGACACCGAGTTCATCCAGGTCTACGGGCTCACCGAGGTCTGTGGGGTGATCACGCACCTGATGCCCGAGGACCACCGGGAGGCCGTCGCACCGGGTGGTCCCGTGGAACGCCTGGTCAGTGCCGGGCGGACGATCCCCGAGTGCGAGGTCCGGGTGGTCGACCCCGCCACCCTCGAGGACGTCGGCACCGGCGAGCACGGTGAGCTGTGGTTCCGCACGCCGCAGCTGATGAAGGGCTACCTGGGCAAGCCCGACGCGACCGCCGAGGTGATCACCGACGACGGCTGGTTCCGCACCGGCGACCTCGGCAAGGTCGACGCCGATGGCTTCGTCTACGTCGAGGACCGCCTCAAGGACATGATCATCTCCGGCGGCGAGAACATCTACAGCCCCGAGGTCGAGCGCGTGCTCGCCGAGCATCCGGCGGTCGCCGAGGTCGCCGTGATCGGCGTCCCGGACGACCGCTGGGGCGAGGTGGTCCGCGCCGTCGTCTCCCTGCGCCCGGAGCAGTCGGCCACCGAGGAGGAGCTGATCGCGTTCTGCCAGGAGCACCTCGCCCGCTTCAAGGGCCCGCGCGGCATCGACGTCGTGGCCGCGCTGCCCCGCAACCCCACCGGCAAGATCCTCAAGCGCGAGCTGCGCAAGGAGTACTGGAGCGGCCACGACCGGCAGGTGGTCTGAGACACCGCGCGGGGGCGGCCGGGCGTTCGCGGCGACCTGCATCATTCGCGACCCTGTGATCTGATGGGTGGCATGAGTCTCGGAGACCGACTGCTGCCCGATGCCGCCACCCGCGGGCTGGGGACGGCGCGATGACGCGCCGCCGTTGGGCCGGCCTGCTCGCGGGCGCCGTCACGGCCGCGCTGGTCGCGACGGGTGTGGTCTTCTACGGCGGAGCGAGCAGCGGCGATGCGGCCACGCTCGCCGCGAGCACCACCGCGGTGCCGGGCACCGGCCGTGGATGGCACCGGATCTTCGACGACGAGTTCAACGGCACCAGGCTGAACCCCCGCAAGTGGCGCACACGGATCCAGCCGCGCGTCGGCAACCGCCAGTGCTCGCAGCCGCGGCCCGGGATGGTGCGCGTGCACAAGGGGCACGTGGTGCTGCGCATCAAGAAGGTCGGCCGCGCCTCCAAGGCGTGTCCGCACGGCCTGTTCGCCAACGCGATGATCGGCACCGGCGAGAACACGGTGCCGGGCTTCACCGCGCGGTACGGCCTGTTCGCCGCGCGCGTGAAGTTCCAGCGCGGCCGGGGCCAGCACGGCTCGTTCTGGATGCAGTCGGCCGAGACCAACGGGGCCGAGATCGACGTGGCGGAGTACTTCGGCGACGGTCGCTCCGACGGTGGCATCAGCAACTTCGTGCACCGGACCCGGGCCGACGGGACAGTGCACAGCGTCGGCGGCGTGCGGCGGAACGTGAAGCGCTTCCTCGGGCGGCGTCACACCCCCGCCAACGGCTGGCACATCTGGTCGGTGCAGTGGACGCCGCGGCACTACGTCTTCCGGGTCGACGGCCACGTCACGATGAAGACCTCGCGGGCGCGGGTGTCGACGCGCGAGTTCATGGTGTTGAGCCTGCTGACCTCCGACTGGGAGCTGCCCGCGCTCAACACCACCTCGTCCACGATGCAGGTGGACTGGGTGCGCGCCTGGAAGCGCTGACCCGCACGGCATTCCGGCGCTCGCCAGTTTCGCCATTCCGCCGCGGGCTCCCGTCTCGCCGCCTATGGTGGTCCGGCGTGCGGATGGTCGGAGCTCTTGGGGTGCTCCACCGACGCCCTCTCTCTGGAGCCTTCATGACATCTCGCCTCGTCTCCGTCGTGGCAGCAGCGCTGCTCAGTGCCTCGCTCGTCGGGGTCAGTGACCACGCGTCCGCCGCGACCGGCGCCGCGACCGGCCAGCACACCTCGGCGGCCACCCGGTGGCACAAGGTCTTCGACGACGAGTTCTCCGGGACCAGGCTGAACGCCGGCAAGTGGCAGACCCGGGTGCAGCCGCGCACCGGTAACCGCACGTGCTCCTCGCCGAGCTCGTCGATGGTGCGCGTGGCCAAGGGTCACGCGGTGCTGCGCATCAAGAAGGTCGGTGGAGCCACCGCTCAGTGCCCGCACGGCGTGTTCGCCAACGCCATGATCGGCACCGGCGAGGCCACCATGCCCGGCTTCACGTCGACGTATGGCCGCTTCTCCGCACGGGTGAAGTTCCAGCGCGGTCGCGGACAGCACGGCTCCTTCTGGATGCAGACCTCCCAGCCCAACGGCGCGGAGATCGACGTCGCCGAGTACTTCGGCGACGGTCGGTCGGACGGCGGCATCAGCAACTTCGTGCACCGCAGCCGGCCCGACGGCAGTGTCGAGAGCGTGGGCGGCGTGCGTCGCAACGTCCGCAAGCTCCTCGGCCGGCACCACACGCCGTCGAACACCTGGCACGTCTGGTCCGTGGACTGGTCGCCGTCGGGATACGTCTTCAGTGTCGACGGTCACGTGACCATGAAGACGTCGCGGGCGCGGGTGTCGACGAGCGAGTTCATGGTGTTGAGCCTGCTCACCTCCGACTGGGAGCTTCCCTCGCTGAACACGACCCGCTCGACCATGCAGGTCGACTGGGTGCGCGCCTGGCGGCGCTGAGCCCCGCCAACCCGACCGTTGCTCGTGGCGGTACGGACGGTCCTGCGCCGCCCGTACCGCCACGGTGCGTTACGGTCCTGCTGATGTCGAAGAAGGTCCTGGTCGTCTACGGAACGCGGCCCGAGGCGATCAAGCTCGCCCCGGTCGTGCGCGCCCTGCGTGAGGCGCCCGGCCTCTCGGCCCGGGTCGTGGTGACCGGTCAGCACCGGGAGATGCTCGACCAGGTCAACACCTTCTTCGGGATCGAGCCCGACGTCGACCTCGACCTGATGCGCCACGGTGCGTCGCCGACGGCCCTCACCCGCGGTGTGCTGGGGGAGATGGAGGCGTTGCTCGAGCGCGAGCGTCCCGACGCCGTACTGGTCCAGGGCGACACGACGAGCGCGTTCGCCTCGTCGCTGGCAGCGTTCCTGGCGCACGTCCCCGTCGTGCACCTCGAGGCGGGTCTGCGCACCGGCGACCTCGAGGCGCCGTTCCCTGAGGAGGCCAACCGCCGGCTCACGGCCGTCGTCGCCGCGCTGCACCTGGCGCCCACCGAGGGCGCCCGGCACAACCTCGAACGCGAGTCGGTCGACCCCGCGACCGTGGTGGTCACCGGGAACACCGTGGTCGACGCCCTGCACTGGGCGGTGGAGCAACCGGTGGTCTTCAGCGACGCCCGCCTTGCGGACCTGGGCACGACGCGGCCTGTCGTCCTGGTGACCACCCATCGGCGCGAGTCGTGGGGTCGTCCGATCCGCGAGGCGATGGCGGGTGTCGGGGACGTGGCCCGCGACCACCCGGGGATCGACTTCCTGCTGCCGCTGCACCGCAACGAGATCGTGCGCGAGGCGGTGCGCACCGCCCTGGAAGGGGCTCCGAACGTGCTGCTGACCGAGCCACTTGCCTATCCGGAGTTCGCCCAGATGATGTCGCGCTGCCTGCTGGTGGTCACCGACTCCGGGGGCGTCCAGGAGGAGGCGCCGAGCCTGGCGAAGCCGGTGCTCGTCCTGCGTGACACCACCGAGCGACCCGAGGGCGTGGCGGCCGGCGTGGTGCGGCTGGTGGGGACCGATCGGTCACGGGTGGCGACGGAGCTCTCCCGGCTCATCGAGGACCCGCAGGCGTACGCCGCGATGGCCCACGCCGTCAGCCCGTACGGCGACGGTCTGGCGGCCCAGCGCACCGTCGCGGCGATCGCGGCCCTCCTCGACGGCGGCCCGATGCCGGCGCGGTTCGTCGCGGGCGCGCAGGCCGTGGAGCTCCAGGCGGCGCCGCTGTCGGTGGTGCACCCGTGACGGGCTCGGAGCGCTATCCGCGCGGTGTCGCGGTCATCGGGCTCGGCTACATCGGCCTGCCGACCAGCGCGGTGCTCGCCGACCACGGGGTGCGTGTGCACGGGGTCGACGTCGACGCCCGTGTGGTCGATGCGGTGAGCCGGGGAGCGGTGCACATCGTGGAGCCGGACCTGGACACCGTCGTGCACCGGGTCGTGGAGGCCGGCCTGCTCACAGCGTCCACGGAGATGGTGCCGGCCGACGTGTACGTCGTCGCGGTCCCGACTCCCTTCAAGGGCGACCACGAGCCGGACCTCCGCCACGTCGAACAGGCGACGCGCTCGCTGGCCCCGCTGCTGCGTCGCGGCGACCTGGTGATCCTGGAGTCGACGTCCCCGCCGGGCTCGACGTCGCTGATGAGCCGTTGGATCGCCGAGGAACGGCCCGACCTGGCGCTGCCCCACGACCGGCCCGAGGATCCCGACGTCCACCTCGCCCACTGTCCCGAGCGGGTGCTCCCGGGTCGCACCCTCGAGGAGCTGGTCACCAACGACCGGATCGTCGGGGGGCTCACTCCCGAGTGCAGCCAGCGGGCGGCCGAGCTCTACCGCGTCTTCGTGGAGGGGGAGATCTCCCTGACGGACGCGGCGACCGCCGAGATGTCGAAGCTGGTCGAGAACACCTTCCGCGACGTCAACATCGCCTTCGCCAACGAGCTCGCCGCCGTCTGCGACCGGCTGGGACTCGACGTCTGGCGGGTGATCGAGCTGGCCAACCACCACCCGCGGGTCCAGGTGCTCCAGCCAGGTCCCGGGGTCGGCGGCCACTGCATCGCGGTCGACCCGTGGTTCATCGCCGACGCCGCACCGGATGAGGCACGGCTGATCCGCCAGGCGCGGGAGGTCAACGACGCGCGACCCCAGCAGGTCGTCGACCAGGTCGCCGCACTGGCGCCCGAGGGCGGCACCGTCGCCTGCCTCGGCCTGGCGTTCAAGCCCGACGTCGACGACACCCGCGAGAGTCCCGCCGTCACCGTCGTGCAGCGGCTCGCGGACTCACGTCCCGACCTCCGCCTGGCGGTCGTGGAACCGCACGTCGCATCGCTTCCCGCGTCGCTCGCGCACCTCGACAACGTCCGCCTCGGGTCTCTCGACGCGGCTCTCGAGGCGAGTGAGGTGGTCCTGCTGCTGGTGCACCACGCCGAGTTCATCCGGCTCGACCAGGGCCGGTTGCAGGGCATGCAGGTCGTGGACACCCGGGGGGTCTGGCGCGACCGGCCCAGGCCGACTAGCTGACCCGGACGAGTCCCTGGATCTGTGCGGACACGCGTCGTAGGCGCTCGACGGCCCCGCGTACCTCCGTCGGCCTGGTCCTGCTCGAGACGGCGAGGACGGCGCCGTCACAGCGCGCGGCGAGGGCACTGGCGTCCTCGCCCACGGACATGGGCGGTGCCTGGATCAGGACGAAGTCGTACGCCTTCGAGGCCTGGTCGAGCAGGCGACTCACCCGCGGGGAGTGCACTGCCTCGGTAGCGCCTTCGAGAGCTGGCCCCGCCGGAACGAGGTCGAGGCCGGCCGTCGGTCCTCGGTGAGCGGGCAACGGCCCGGCGGTCTCGTCCGAGAGGTAGCCCGACAATCCGCCCTCCGTCGGCGTGCCACTTCCTGAGCCACCGTGCAGGTCGGCGTCGACGAGGAGCACGCGCGCACCTGCCTCGGCGAGCGCGGCGGCGAGGTCGCGCCAGACGCGGGCGAGCACCGCCTCGGGGACCGTCGAGGTCAGCACGAGCCGGAGGCACACGTCCTCGTCCTTGCGCAGGAAGAACACGCTGGTGCGCAAGGCGCTGACGGAGGCCGCGTAGGCGGCCGCACCCCGACTGCGGCCGGCGCGTGCTCGACCCGGCGGACGGGCGACACCGCCGAGGACAGGAGCTCCCGCGAGCTGAGAGAGCGCGTACTCGTCCCGTGCACGAGGTGCGGCGCGCGTCAGGGCGACGGCGAGAGCGAGGCCGACGAGCAGCCCGGTTGCGCCGGACAGCGCCGGGTTGCGCCATGCGGCTGAGCTCTCGACCCGCCGAGGCCCGTCCGCCTCGCTGAGAACTCTGGCCTTGAGCAGCGTCGGCGCCGGGGACTTGACACGCTCGATCTGGTCGACGATCTTCACCATCTCGTTGGCGCTCTCGTTCGCCAGCTGCTGAGCCCGCGCCGGGTCCGGGTCGGCCACCGTGAGCTGGAGGATGGTGGTGTCGGTCGGAACGGTCGCAGTGAGCTCTTCCTGGAACTGCGAGTCGGTCATCGAGAGCCCGAAGTGCTCGCGGAGCGCTGAGGGCAGCTTGGGCCCCCGGGCGACCTCGGCGTAGGTGGCCATCCGCTGCTTGGCCAACACGGTGGTGGCGGTCGCCTCTGCGGACCCCGTCTGCGCCGTGGGAGCGCCGACGACGCGGACGTTGCTCGTGGACTCGTAGGGCAGCGGGCTCACCGCCTGAGCAACGACGCAGGCCATGGTGCCGAGGACGGCACTCAAGGCGATGAGCCACCAGAACCGAGCGAACGCTCGCAAATACTCGGTCGTGGTCACGGCCGGATTTCCCCCTCCCTCCGCTGCTGGCGCGGCGGTGCTCCGGCCCAAGGGTAGGGGAGCCGCGCCGGGAGTGACCGGGTCAGCATGTGATCATGATGCCCACCGCGTGGGCAACGCCGGTTGGAGGCACGCCAGTGAGGAGGAACGCCTGGTGGCGCACTCACTTCTCCCTCGAGAGGAGCATGACGCCGACTCCGCGAGCGATCCGCCTGTCGTAGTCCGGGTGATGTCCCGGGTCTCAACCCATGTCCGTGCCCATCTGGCGGCCTGGTGCTACGGGCTCGCTCTGGCACTCTGGGCGTCGGCGTGGGACCTGCGCTTCTCGTCGTTGATGGCCTGGCTGCCCATCGAGCCGATCTGGCTCGGCTCGTTGGCTCTCGGAGTATGCCTGGTCCATCGTCTCGGCCGACCTCTGCGCGTCGATGCGCGTGCCCTGTGGCCGCTGCTCGTCCTCGTGCTCGGGCTGTTGCCTGCCTCGCTGCGCACGGGCAGCGGTGGCTACGCCTCGGCGAAGCTGACGTCGCTCGCCTTCGTCATCCTGCCCGTCGTGGTGGCGACCTTCCTGCTTCTCGACTCGCGGCGCACGCGGTCCGGGTGGGCCGTCGCTCAGGCGGTCACAGGACTGGCCGTCACCGTCGCGGTGATCACCTCGACCGGGACGAACGTGCTCGAGCCGGGACGCTTCACCTTGCCGCACGTCGACACGATCGCCACCGCTCGCTACATCGGTGCCGGCGTGGTCGCGCTCCTCGTTCTGTGCCTGACCCGGCCGAGGGCCTCCTTGTGGGCACTTCCCCTCGCGGCAGTCAGCGCGGCGGTCCTCGTCAAGGTCGGCAGTCGCGGTCCACTGCTCTTCGCGCTCATGAGCGTGCTGTTTGCAACTGCGCTCGCGCGTTGCTTCACCGGCCGTCGCGTTCGGAGATTGCTTCTGCCCGCGGTCTTCGCCGCGGCAATGTATGCGTACGCCGTAGCCGACGGCGGATCGGGTGGTCAGAGGATCGTCGACTGGCTCGGGTCGGGGCTGGGTGACCAGACCAGGTCCGCGCTCTTCGGGGATGCGGTGCACCTGGGCCTCCACCATGCGTGGGGGATCGGCTGGGGTGGGTTCGCCGATGCAAGTCCCGCCGGCCGGGCCATCGCCAATGCGCAGGGTGTCGCCTACCCGCACAACATGTTCTTCGAGGCGTTCGCGGAGGGGGGGATCCCGGCGCTGCTCGTCCTCGCCATCGTGATCGTGACGGCGCTCGTTCGCCTGCAGAGGCGTACGGCGAACCCGTACGATGCGGTGGTCCTTGCGACCGTCGTCTACTGGTTCCTCAACGCGCAGGTGTCGTTCGATCTGATCGGGAACCGCCTCATGTGGATCTCGCTCGCTGCGGCGCTCGCCTCCTACGTTTCACGGGAAGACGCCGCCCGGGTCGAGTCGGCGATGCCCTCCGGTGCTGCGGAACGCGCAGCCACCGAGGCCCCGGTTGCCCGAGGCAACCATGAGACAGATGCGCTTTCGGCGCGAAGTAGTCCAGTATGAGTACCGAAACCAGAGAAGTCTGCGGGGGAATCCGTGCGAGTGGCCTTGACCGTCCTGCGAGTGCTGCGACCGATGCTGCAGCGACTCTTCGACCTCGGCGCCTGGGTGCTGAGCTACGGGGCGATGGCATGGATCCAAGTCGCTGTCGGCTACGGGCCTGAGTCGCAGATCGAGCCGTCGCTGCTGATCGGCCTGTGCTGCGGAGCCGCCTTCCTGCTCTTCACGATGCCGCTGCGCCTGCACGACGGCCGATCGCCCATCGGCTCCTTCGACGACGCGGTCCTCACCGGCGTGGTCGGTGGCCTGGTCTCGCTTCTGGGACTCGTCGCCACGTCCTACGCCGACTCCGTGAGGCTGTCCGTCGGCGTCACAGGTCCCATGTGCGCCCTCGTGCTCCTTCTCGGATCGCGGGCGGTCTATCGCGTGGTCCGCGACGCGACACTGCTCCGCTCGGTCGGTGCCCGCCGGGCCGACCGGGAACCCGTCCTCGTCATCGGCGCGGGCAACGGTGCCAAGCAGCTGGTGGGCGACATGATGCGCGAGCCGAGGTGCCGCTGGCGTCCGGTGGCCCTGCTCGACGACGACCCCTACCGCCGACACCGCCGGATCGCCGGTGTGCCCGTGGTTGGCCCGACCGCGGCGCTGGAGGCAGTGACGGAGCGCTTGGGCGTTCGTACGGTCATTCTCGCCATCCCGAGCGCGTCAGCCGGGCTCGTACAGCAGTTCAACCAGCGTGCTCGAGAAGGGTCCCTGGACCTGAAGGTGCTGCCGAGCGTCAACGACCTGGGGAACCCCGCGCACGTCAAGATCGAGGACGTCCGAGACATCGACGTCTCCGACTTCCTGGGCCGCCAGCAGATCGAGACGGACATCCACACGATCGCCGACTACCTCACCGGCAAGGTGGTTCTCGTGACCGGCGCCGGTGGCTCGATCGGCTCGGAGCTGTGCCGCCAGATCTCCCGCTTCGGGCCTGCCGAGCTCATCATGCTCGACCGGGACGAGTCGGCCCTCCACGGTGTTCAGCTCTCGCTGGAGGGTCGGGCCCTGCTGGACTCCGACGACGTGGTGCTCGGCGACATCCGCGACGAGCGCTTCGTCGACGAGCTCTTCCGTCGACGTCGTCCCGACGTCGTCTTCCACGCCGCAGCCCTCAAGCACCTGCCGTTGCTCGAGTCCGGCCCCGGTGAGGCGGTCAAGACGAACGTCTGGGGAACGCAGACCGTTCTTCGCGCTGCCGTCGCGGCCGGTGTCGATCGCTTCGTCAACATCTCGACCGACAAGGCAGCCGATCCCACCAGCGTCCTTGGGCACTCCAAGCGGCTCGCCGAGGGCCTCACCTCGGCTGCGGCACTGGACGGGGCGGGTCAGTTCATGAGTGTGAGGTTCGGAAACGTGCTGGGCAGCCGCGGCTCGGTCCTGACCACCTTCACGGCGCAGATCGCCCGTGGTGGTCCGGTCACCGTGACGGACCCGAGAGTGACTCGCTTCTTCATGACCATCGCCGAGGCGGTCCAGCTGGTCATCCAGGCCGGCGCGATCGGACGTGACGGCGATGCCCTGGTCCTCGACATGGGGGACCCGGTCTCCATCCAGGCCGTTGCCGAGCAGCTGATCGACATGAGCGGGAAGTCGGTCGAGATCGTCTACACGGGCCTGCGCGACGGCGAGAAGCTCCACGAGCAGCTGTTCAGCGACGGCGAGGCCGACCGACGGCCGTTCCACCCGCTGATCTCCCACGTTCCCGTTCCTCCGTTCTCGCCCTCGGACGCTGCACGCCTCGACCCCTATCGCCACCAGAGCGAAGTGATCCGCGTGCTGGAGGAGTGCAGCGCCGGCATGCGCGTCCGATCGGGCGCCGAGAGAAGTCGGCAGGTCTCCACGGGCGGAGCGGATTGAGCAGCCCTGCCCTCCGTAGCAGTCGCCCCCCGGGAGATCCTGGCCCCATGACGTTCGAGGTGCTGCTGTCGCCCCCCGACACGGGCGCTCTCGAGCAGGAGTACGTGCTCGAAGCCATGCGCTCGGGCTGGGTGGCGCCGGCGGGTCCGGATCTCGCCCGCTTCGAGGGCGAGGTGGCGACCTACGTCGGCCGGAGCCACGCGGTGGCCCTCTCGTCGGGCACCGCGGCCCTTCACCTCGCCCTGGTCTCGTGGGGTGTCGGTCCCGGCGACGTGGTGCCGGTCTCGACCATGACCTTCGCCGCCTCCGCCAACGCCATCCGATACACCGGCGCGACGCCGTGGTTCGTCGACGCGGAGCCCGAGACGGGAAACATCAATCCTGAGCTGTTGGACCAGGCACTCTGCGACCTCCAGCGCGGCGGCCACTCCGTGCCCGTCGTCCTGCCGGTCGACCTGCTGGGCACCAGTGCGCAGCACGACGTCCTCGCGGAGATCGCCGCCTCCCGTGGTGTTCGCGTGCTCACCGACGCGGCTGAGTCGATGGGCTCGTACCGCGCGGGACGAGCCGCTGCCGCGTGGGGCGATGCGGCAGCGCTCTCCTTCAACGGCAACAAGATCATGACCACCTCGGGTGGCGGCATGGTCGTCACCGACGACGAGGCACTGGCTCGCCACGTGCGCAAGCTGTCCACGCAGGCACGAGAACCCGTCGATCACTACGAGCACAAGGAGATCGGGTACAACTGCCGCCTCTCCAACGTGCTCGCGGCGCTGGGTCGTGCGCAACTGACCAGGCTCGACGAGATGATCGATCGGCGTCGGTCCTGGCGGCGGCGCTACGCCGAGACGGTGGCCGGCGTCCCGGGCGTGCGCGTTCTCGGTGACGTGAACTCAGGTGAGGACAACGCCTGGCTGACGGCTATCGTGCTCGATCCGGCGCTGGCGCCCGTCGCGGCAGCCGAGCTCAAGGCGCAGTTCGTGCAAGCCGGGGTCGAGGTGCGGCCGATCTGGAAGCCGCTGCACCTGCAACCCGTCTTCCGCGGCTGCGGTGCCACGCTCGACGGCACCAGCGAGGTGCTGTTCGACCGCGCCCTCACCCTCCCCTCCGGATCCGGGATGAGCGAGACGCAGTTCCAACTGGTGCTCGCAGTACTGCGCGATGCGCTTCTGGCCGAGGAGGCTGGTCGTGCGGTCGAGTAAAGGCGATCGGCCCAAGCGGTGCTTCGACGTCGTGGCGGGGATCGGCCTCCTGATCATCACCTGCCCCGCGCAGCTGATCATCGCGCTGCTGGTGCGGCGCAACCTCGGTAGGCCGGTCCTGTTCCGTCAGGAACGACCCGGCAAGGACGGACGCACCTTCGAGCTGATCAAGTTCCGGTCGATGCGGTCGCCGGACCCTCGTCGAGGTCTTGTCACCGACGCGCAGCGTCTGACCCGCTTCGGCACGGTGCTGCGCAGCACCAGCCTCGACGAGCTGCCGAGCCTGTTAAACGTGATCAAGGGGGACATGAGCTTCGTGGGTCCACGGCCGTTGCTCGTCGAGTACCTGCCGCTGTACACGCCGCGGCAGGCGCGTCGGCACGAGGTACGCCCAGGCCTGACCGGCCTCGCTCAGGTGTCGGGTCGCAACGCCCTGTCGTGGGAGGAGAAATTCGAGCTCGACGTCGAATACGTCGAAGTCCGCTCGTGGACGGTCGACACTAAAATCTTATTTCGAACACTGTTCACGGTCCTCCGGCGTCATGGCATCTCCGACTCGTCTAGTCCCACGGCCGAACGTTTCATCGGCACACGAAAGGAAGTCGGCTCGGAGTGATTACGGGAATCATGAGAGTATTTGGCGACAACAGCGTTGAAGTTCTGGAATCGTGCGAAGTCGGCGAATCCAAGTTCTCGAACCTTGGGACTCTGATGCTCGTCGCCGCGCCGACGCTAGCGGCTTTCGGGCCGTTGTTGCCGGTTGTTCCTCATATATACGCGTTCCGCGTGATTGTTGCGGCGCTCCTCTTCGCGACGTTGATTTCACGCCGCGGATGGGCCCGCCTAAGCGCGGGCGGGATGGCGTTAGCGACCACTCTCGCCTTCGCCGTTTGGCTGCTCAGTGGCTTCGTCGCAGGGCTCTTGGCGTCAGATAAGAGCGGCGTCATCAGCGACGCGCTCGCCGTCTGCTTCGGGATGGCGTTCGTCTTGGCGATTATGCTCCTATGGGACGCCGCCACGGCGTTTCGTTGGCTCGTAGTTGGTTGGGCGATCGCCTTCGCGGCCACTTCAGTAGTGAGCATACTTGAACTGACGGCACACATTCATATGAGCAACTATGTGCTGGCGCCCTATCTCCGCCAGGGTCGCGGCGAAGAGTTGAGTGCGAGCACTTTCGGAAATCCGAATGCCTATGCCCTATTTCTCGCGATGAGTGTCCCGGTATTGCTCTACCTCGCCACAGTATCAACCTCGAAGCGGATCCGAGCATTGGCTGTCCTATGCATTCTTTGGCTTTTTGTGATGCTCGTTTATACAGGCGGTCGTATCGCGATTGTTGCCACCGCCGCTTGTGTGCTCACATGGCTTTGCTGCACGAGGAAGGCCGCGCTTTCAGGACGTGGAGTGGTGATCGCAGTGGGACTTCTCCTGCTAGTTACGGTGAACTCCTGGCGACCGCTCGTCGCGAGTGCGGACCTGCCCTCGCCTCCTCAGAAACTGGGCGACTTCTCTGCCTCCACGGTCGGTGAGGTCGCTACGTCCACACAACGTGACCTGAACTCAGGAAATGTGCGGTACAACCTGATGCTCGATGGGTGGGATATGGTTAGACGAACCCGCGGTATCGGGGTGGGGCCTGGTAACTTTCCGGACTCTATTCGCAGCCACGGCGAGTCACACCTCACGGGCGGTGTCCTCAGCCCGCATAATGCAGTTTTTGAGATCGCTTCGCAGTGGGGCCTCCTTGCGCTCCTGGCTATCGTCGCGCTGTTCGGTTTGGTCGTAGCCAGAAGTATTCGGAAGGGGCTATTTCCCCAAACCAGGTCTGATTACTCGGGAACTCTCGTCCTACTGTTTGCCGCCGGCTTCCCCTTGTATGCAATCTGCAGCAGTACCTTTTGGACACTTCCCACCACGTGGGTCTTTTTGGCATTCTTTCTGCTTTCCGGGTCTGTCGTCGCCAACAGACGCGCCGTCCAGCATGTAGCACCTCCCGTGTGAGAGAGAGTCGATCGTGACCCGAGTCCTGGTAGGGCCAGCCAACTTTGCGGGACAGGCGCACCAATGGTCGCGTGCGTTGGTGAGAGCCGGTGTTGATTCCAACTCTTTTGCGTAT
Organism: Marmoricola sp.; assembly: GCA_051954195.1. Lineage (GTDB taxonomy): Bacteria > Actinomycetota > Actinomycetes > Propionibacteriales > Nocardioidaceae > Marmoricola. The sequence goes on along the minus strand of JBQCHZ010000009.1, from coordinate 74,103 downwards.
CGGCCGAAACCGCGGATACTTCGATCTACTCGACGAAACCTCGGATTCTCGTCGGACATCAAGCTCCCATTTCCGAAGTTGACAACGGAAGCTGGGCGAGCCCGTCGATTTCAATCTCTCCTAAGGGACTTCACTCACCTCGCGCTGGATGGTTTCGTTCCGATCCTGGGGGCTGCTGGTGAGGCTCTATCACTGCGAGAGTTGGAGCGGATCAAGGAAATGGGCGTGTCGCTCTCGCTAATAGCGCACGGCAGCGACGTCCGTGATCCAGAACGACATGCCGACCACGTCGACGACTCCTATTTCGCGCATATCGATCCGACCTTTGCTCGATGGTTGATTCGCCGCTCGGCCTCCAATAGAAAGCTCGCGCTGTCGTGTGGTCGGCCTGTATTCGTCAGCACCCCCGACCTCCTTCTCGACATCCCAGGTGCGCAATGGCTGCCTTTGAGCGTGGATGTGGGCCAGTGGGCTGCCCCTGAGCGGCGTGGTCGTGGCAAGCCCCGTGTGCTTCACGCGCCAAGCAGCGCCCTGAAGGGAAGCGACGTGATCGATCCGGTTCTGGAAGATCTCGCCGCGGCTCAAGTGATTGAGTATGTGCGACTAGACCGGGTGGCGCATGAAGAGATGCCTGCGCTTGTGGCAACCGCGGATATTGTGGTGGACCAGATTCGGACAGGGTCCTATGGCGTGGCCGCCGTTGAAGCCATGGTCTCCGGTGCCGTTGTAGTCGGTTTCCTATCCCCGACGGTCCGCGCGCTTCTGCCCGCGGACCCAGGGATCGTCGACGCACCGCCAAGACATTTCGAGGGAGCGCTCCGCGGCCTCCTTGCTAGTCGGGGGGAGTGGCCGTCGATCGTGGCGTCGTCTCAAGCCTACGCGCGCACTTGGCACAACGGCGTGAGGTCGGCGGAAGTTCTCAGCAGCATCATCGGGACCGACTAAACGCCCGAGCGCCGGCGGTCGTGAGTCGCAACACCTCCGTCCTGTTCGCGAAGGACCAGAAGAGGAGGTAGATGACAAGTATGAAGCCATCAGCATGCGCGCCGGTGACGAGCGAGGATTGGGCAATGGAAGCGAAACCGAGCATGGCGATCGCAGCACCGACCTTCGCGGCATGTCGGCTCCAGGACCTACCGATGGCTCGTGCGGTGATGAGAAAGGGCACAACACTCGAGACGCCGGAGCCGGCCAAGAATCCGTACGCCACGGCATCGACGCCAAACGCAGGCACGAAGAGGGACCAAACGACAGCGCCCACCATGAAACCACTGGCGCTAGAAATCGCTGATTGCCGAACACCTCGTGCCGAGAAGGTGGTAAGCGCGTTGACTGCGGGAATAGCTAGCGTGGTCAGGAGGAGTGCGAACAAGAGCGGGGTGAGAATGGATGTCGCGGGTTCGTAACTTGAGCCCCATACGATGTCGATCAGCTCGTGACGCAACAGGATCAAAACGCTGAAGAGCGTTACGACCGGAACCGCAAGGGTTCGGCTAGAAAGATCGACGAGATTCGCTCTGTCGTCTTCGGACTCCGTCGCACGGAGGCCCGACAGGAGTGGAAAGAGGATCAGGCTCGCCGTGCCGCCTATCAGCGATGCTGGCGTTGCTAGAACGAACGCTGCGCTGAAGTGCCCGGCCTCCGTCGGCGTTCCAACGACTGCCGCAAGAACGACAGCTGCGTTTAAGAAACCAGCGCTCGCTACTGTTCCCATGATCCCGTAGACAGTGAATCGGTCCATCTCTCGACCGAGGTCACCACGATCAAGACGGGGTTTGGCGCGAGCCCAATTTGCGCCGGCGAAGATGAAGTAGTTCAGCGAAAAGACCGCCAGCACCCAACCGGCCCCCAAATTCATCCATACAGCTGCGCCAACGAGGACAACTCCAAGGACCGAAGTTCCGATGTTCCACCAGGCTGCTCGGATCGCTCGTCCAGACCCATAGAGTGCACCACGGGCGAATGAGTACAGACAGAACGATGCAGCTACGGCAGCGAAGCCAAGGGCTGAACCCGCATCGTGCCCGAGCACGGAAAGCCAGATGAGGGTAGCGACTGGAACGACCAGAGCTCCCGACTGAAGCAGTCGAACCGTAAGGTGCTCGGTTACTAGGCGAGTTCCGTCACGATCTTCAGCAGCTCGCCTTCGAGCGATATAGGACGACGCAGTCGAACCGAGCGGCGATGGCCCGAACAGTCCGGCGATCTGTGCGACAGAGAGTCCTGCTTGGAAAACACCGAGGGCGGCGGAGCCACTGATGCGTCCGACTGCGACACCAGTGGCCACCCTTCCGAGGCCGTTCGCTACAAGCGAGGCGAGCGTCAGCAAGCTCTCACGGCCGAGGCGTGATTTCTTCGCGCGGCCGTAAGGTGGCGTGTTGCGGAGACCATCGGAGTCGGTCGGGCGGGCATGTCGGTCGGTCACGGTGCATCGCTCGAGGGCGGTGTAATCAACGGGGCCTTGCCCTTAGCCGGAGTGGTCGTCCTTCGAGTACTAGAAGCGTCGAAGCCTTCAAAAATGACGCGCTCGTACTCGACGGCGAGTCGGCCGTAAGTCCGATGTTCGTGTAGCCAATCCTGTCCTCGTCGGCCGATGGCTTCGCGCTCGTCCCTTGGCATGGCCTCATAACGAGCCACCTCTTGCACCAGGGCATCGGGGTCCTCCGCAGGGACGAAGGATCCGCACCTTGCCTCGTCGATCATGGACGGAAAGCCGGAGTAGGACGCGATGATCGGTCGGCCGGCGAGCATGTAGTCGATGAGCTTGTTGAGTGACTGTCCGTACCGCCATACCTGCGATCGGAACGTCGACACGTAGAGCACGTCGCAACCATGGAGGATCGTTCCCACCTCGTGCTTGGCGACCTTCGGGAGGAAGGTGAGATTGGGGAGGTGCCCGTAGCGGCGGCGGTAGTCCGGCAGCAGGTCGCCGTCGCCCAGCACGACGAAGTGGATCGCCTCGTCATGGCTCAGCGATACGGCCGCCTTGAAGTAGGTCTCGAGTGCATTGTTGACGCCGATGGTCCCGGCATAGCCGACCACGAACTTCTCCTGGGGCAGTCCGGGTGCCGAAGCACCGTCCGCACGCAGGTTCCGTCGCGCGAGCGCGGAGGTGAAGCCCATCGGGATACATGCCGTCGGAACCGCTTCCCCGAGAACGTCGGCGACATGCTCGGCCAGGTTCGGCATCGTCCCCACGATCGCGTCGGCCTGCCGGTAGCCCAGCCGCTCGATCGCGCCGAGGGCGCGAATCAAGAGGTTCTTCTCGCTGTAGCCGGCTTCGATGAGTGTGAGCGGCCAGATGTCGCGGACCTCGAACACGAGCCGCACACCGAGACGCCACTTGAGCCACACCCCGTTGAGGACGGTCAACAGCGAGAGGCTCGAGACGATGACGACGTCCGGGGGAGGAAGCGAGCTCTTCCGGAGACGCAGTAGGCGCCACTCGAAGTGCAGCCACCCGAGTATCCGAAGGAGCGAGCGGGCCCGGGGGGCCTTCTTGGTCCGCAGCCAGCAAACCAGCATGCCGTCGCGGGATTGAAGGAGGTGGGAACCCTTGACCTCGGGCACCGGTCCCAGGTGATTGGCGTCCGAGGTGATGATCACCGCGCGATGCCCCAAGCTCGCCAGCTCGCGCATCAGCTCGTAGCCTCGACCGCCGACCCCGCCTTCCTCGTGAGCAGCAGTGGGAGCGACGACGTACTTGCAGATGTACCAGACGCAGCCCGGTTCCCTCATCGGGAGCTGGCCAGTGCTGAGTAGAGGTCCACGAGGGCCGCTCCCTCCCTCTCCCAGCTGTGTCGAGCCGCGACGACCTTGCGAGCGCGCTCTCCCATGGCACGGACCTCTGCGGGATCCCTCATCAGGCTGACGATCACCCGCGCGATGGCGCCGGCATCAGTCGGGTCGACGACTCGTCCCAACTGCTCGTCGGTCACGAGGGCGCGCCACAGCGGGAAGTCGCTCGCTACGAGCGCCAAGCCAGCGATCATGTATTCGAACATCTTGGTGGGCTGGCTCTCGATGTGGTTCGGCTCGGGCTGAAAGAGAACAAGGCCGATGTCGGCCTCCGCGAGAAGAGCGTTCACGCCGTCTCGGTCGAGCAGTCCTCGGTAGTCCACGTGGCGCCAGCCAGGAAGCGCGCGCAAGTCTTCGAGCAGGCCTGCTGAGATTCGCCCGGCAATCGTGAGGGTTGCCACCGGTTCTTCCGTCGCGACGGCCTCCATGGCATCGACCATCTGACGCGCACCGCGTGCCTCTGTCAGGTTTCCGATGTAGAGCAGGCGCACCGCTTCTCGCGAAGACTTGGTAGCGAATTCGGCGAGGACCGGAAAGTTTTGGATGACTGCGGCTCGCGGGTTATTGAAGTTCTTGGAGATCGAAGGCGTTGCGGAGACGACGGCCGTCGCCAGGCGGTCGATGAGGAGGACGAGGGCGCGGCTCATCACCGTTGCGGCTCTGCGCACCAAGGGAGGCAGGTAATCCTTGGTGCTGACCGTGGCGACGATGTCCTCGTGGGAGTCGAAGACCACCTGGCGGCGGAGCAGCCTCAGCAGCGGGATCCACAGGGCCAGTTCGGGATCGTGCAGATGCACGATGCTCGCGCGCGATCGGAGCGCCGCGATGACGGCTCGGAAAGAGCCGAGAGTCATCCGTGACGCTCTGCCGGTCGGTCGCCCCACGATCGTCACCTTGACGCCGCTCGCATCCGACGGAGCGACGCCCGTGGCGACCAAGTGCACGTCGAACCCAGCAGCAGCCAGGGTCCGGCACTCCTTCTCGAAGATCCGGGGATCTGTCGCAGGGTGTGCCGAGGACACGTGCACAACGCGCGTGCGTCTCACTGCAGATCCTCTCTCGCAGCGGCACCCGCCGTCTCGAGCGACTCAAGGACCAGGCAAGCTGCGTTTCCGGTGCCGAAAGGGTGGCCACGGTCGGCGGTCGGGAACGGTCGCCCTACGACCGTCGCGAGCTCGGTGGGGTTGGAGACCAGAACGTTCCAGTCGCCATGCAGCGTCTCCACCCACTCCGTCTCGGAGCGGAGCGTGGAGGTCGGCACGCCTGCGATGAAGGCTTCCTTCTGTACTCCGCCAGAGTCCGTCACGACGGCATGCGCCGAGGTGAGCGCTGCGACCAGATCCCGATAGCCGAGCGGGTCGACGGGACGCAAAGAACCTTGGTTCAGATCGATGCCGGCGTGGTGGCACCGCGAGACCAACCGTGGATGGGCTGGAAGACGAACGTTCAGCGGAAGTGACGCGAGGGCATCGATGATGGCTCGCAGACGTCGCGGGTCGTCGGTGTTCTCTGCGCGGTGGATGGTGGCCAGCACGAACGGTTCAACCTCAGCAAACTCCTTGCCGGTCTGAGTCACCATCCGGTTGAAGACGTCGACCATGACGTCGCCCACCAACTTCGTGCGAGCGGCGAGGCCCTCCCCTTCGAGCGTGGTGACTGCGTTCTGTGTCGGTGCGAGACAGAGATCAGCCGCGTGGTCGGTGAGAACGCGGTTGTGCTCCTCGGGCATCCTGCGGTTGTACGACCGCAAGCCGGCTTCGAGATGTGCGAGCGGCAGACCGAGCTTCACGGAGGCGACTGCAGCCGCGAGGGTGGAGTTGGTGTCGCCGTACACAAGCACCCAGTCGGGTCGGGCGTCGAGGAGGACGGGTTCCACGGCTGCCAGCATCGCGCCGGTCTGGGCGCCGTGCTTGCCAGAGCCAATGGCAAGATTGACGTCGGGTGCCGGAATCTCGAGGTCGGTGAAGATGCGGTCGGACATCATCTCGTCGTAGTGCTGTCCCGTGTGGACGATGACGTGGTCAACGCCCCTCGCCGACGCGGCTGCGGCTATCGGCGCGAGCTTGACGAACTGAGGACGGGCCCCGACGACGCTGACGATCCTCATCCCTGTCGCCCGACGACGATGATCGTGGTGCTCGGGAATCGGCTGACGTCGAGGATGTTGCGGCCGTCGACGATGGTCCGCGCACCGGGCAGCGCATCGGTCCCCAGGCTCTGGTACTCGTGGTGGTCGGTGTGCAGCACAGCTGCATCGACCGGCGTGCCGAGCTCGTGTGCCGTGAAGCCGAGCGCGGCGAGCTCGGACGCCGTGTAGAGCGGATCGTGCACGGTCACCTCGGCTCCGCGCTCGCGCAGGGCCGCAACCGTGTCGAAGACGCCCGAGAACGCAGTCTCCTTGACTCCGCCTCGGTAGGCGGCGCCAAGAACCGCCACCCGCGCGTCTGCGAGTGAACCGTGAACGCGCTCGAGCAGGTCGACCGCGTGCCGGGGCATCGCCGCGTTCGCCGCTCGAGCCGCGCGTACGACGGTCGCATCAGGGTCGTTCGACAGGTAGAGCCGCGGGTAGACGGGAATGCAGTGGCCGCCGACCGAGATCCCGGGACGGTGGAGGTGGCTGTAGGGCTGGGAGTTGCACGCCTCGATCACCTGGTAGACGTCGATGCCCGCCCGCTCGGCGAACCGCGCGAACTCGTTGGCCAGACCGATGTTGACGTCTCGGTACGTCGTCTCGGCCAGCTTGGCCATCTCGGCTGCTTCTGCGGAGCCGAGGTCCCAGACACCGTTGGCGCGATCGAGGTCGGGTCGCTCGTCGAACTCCAACGCCGCCTCGTAGAAGGCTGTTGCTGCGGCGGCCCCCGCGGGGGAGAGTCCGCCCACCAACTTGGGGTAACGGCGAAGGTCGGCGAAGACACGGCCCGTGAGGACGCGCTCCGGAGAGAACGCAAGGTGGAAGTCGCGGCCTTCGGTCAGTCCGCTGAGCCGCTCCAGCATCGGCTTCCACCGTCCGCGGGTGGTGCCGACCGGCAACGTCGTCTCGTAGAGCACGACGGTGTCGGGCGTGAGGTGGGCGGCAAGGCTCTCGGTCGCCTGGTCCATCCACCCGAAGTCCGGTTGGCCCTGGTCGTCGACGAAGAGCGGCACCACGATCACCACGATGTCCGCGTCGGGCACCGCCTCGGAGTAGTCCGTGGTTGCTCGGAGGCGGCCTGCGGGCACGAGGCGGCCGAGGTAGTCGTCCAGGTACGCCTCACCCGGGAAAGGCACCTGCGCGTTGTTGATCGTGCGAACCGTCTCGGGATTGACGTCGACACCGATCACCGTGTGGCCGCGGTCCGCATACTGCGCCGCGAGGGGAAGCCCGATCTTTCCCAGCCCGACGACCGCGATCCGCAAGGTGTGCGTCCCACTCATGACTGCACCGTCACACTGTGGTGTTCGCGCGCCGAGACCAGGCACGCCTCCGCCACGGTGACAGCCGCAAGACCCTCACGCATCGTGACGATGTCGGTCTCGCGTCCGAGGATGGCATCGCGGAACGCCTCGTGCTGCACACGGAGGGGCTCGGGCTTCGGGATCGCGAAGCGTGTGCTGTTGCCCTCGCTGACTCCGCGGAAGGAGGCGACCTGGTCCCACTCGGAGGCAACCTGGCCGTTCTCGTGGAAGGTGAGGTCGCCGAGCAGCGTGTCGGCCACGAAGGCGCCTCTCTCGCCGGTGGCCACCGTGACGCGCTCCTTGAGGGGCGAGAGCCAGTTGACGAGGTGGCTGGCGACGGTGCCGTCCGCCATGCGCGCGGTGACCGACACGAGGTCTTCGTGCTCACGGCCACTCTTGTGAGCGGTCTGCGCCGCGAGCTCGACGTAGGGGGAGTCGATCACCCACGCCGTGAGATCCATGTCGTGGGTGGCAAGGTCCTTGACCACCCCGACGTCTGCGATCCGGTGGGGGAAGGGGCCCTGCCGGCGGGTGGCCACCTGGTAGATCTCGCCGAGCTCGCCCTGCTCCAACCGGGCCCGCATGGCTCGTAGCGCCGGGTTGCAGCGCTCGATGTGGCCCACGGCGTTGACCAAGCCGGCCGCCTCGAAGGCGTCGACCAGCTGTGCAGCCTGGCTCGGATCGGCAGCCAGCGGCTTCTCGATCAAGGTGTGCACACCGGCGGCCGCGAGCTCGAGACCAGCCTCCAGGTGGTGTCGGGTGGGAACAGCGACGACCGCCGCATCGATGCCGAGAGCGAGCAGGTCGTCCACGGAGCCGACCAGCTCAGCAGGTCCCACGATGCCGTGCTGGTCGCCCGCAGGATCGGCCACCGCGACCAGCTCCACGCCGTCGATCGCGTGCAGCACCCGGGCGTGATTGCGACCCATCATGCCGATGCCGACGAGGCCGAAGCGCAGCGTTGTCATCGGCTCGCCCCTGCGGCGCTCAGCGTGTTGACGGCCTCCACGACGCGTTCGAGGTCCCCCGGCGTCAGTGCGGGGTGCACCGGCAGCGACAGCACCTCGTCTGCTGCCCGGTCGGTCTCGGGCAGGTCCGACCCGCCTCCGAAGGGTGCGAGCCGATGCACCGGAGTGGGGTAGAACCGTCCGGACCCCACGCCGTACTCATCGCGAAGGGCGTCGGCGAACCGGTCACGGTCCTCGGCGATACGCACCGTGTACTGGTGGTAGACGTGCGTCGCGCCGTCCGCCGTGTGCGGCAGCACGACGCCTTGAAGGTGCGCGTCGTAGAACGCGGCGTTGTCCTGCCGCGTCTTCGTCCATGCGTCGACACGGGTGAGCTGCACCCGTCCGATGGCGGCGTGGATGTCGGTCATTCGCGCGTTGAAGCCCACGACCTCGTTCTCGTACTGGCGCTCCATGCCCTGGTTGCGCAGCAGGCGCAAGCGTCGCTCGATGTCGGCGTCGCCGGCTGACACCATCCCCCCTTCGCCCGACGTCATGTTCTTGGTCGGGTAGAGCGAGAACATGGCGAAGCTTCCGAAGCTTCCGACGGGGCGACCGCGCCAGCTCGCACCATGCGCCTGAGCCGCGTCCTCGAACACCTGCAGGCCGTGACGCTCCGCCACATCGGCGATCCCGTCCATGTCGGCGGGCTGGCCGTAGAGGTGGACCGGCATGACTCCCGAGGTGCGGGCCGTGATAGCCGCCTCCACTGCTTCGGCACTGATGCAGAACGTCTCAGGGTCGATGTCCACGAAGATGGGCGTGGCCCCGGTGAGCGCGACGGCGTTCGCCGTCGCGGCGAAGGTGAACGAGGGGACGATGACCTCCTGGCCGGGTCCGACGCCGGCTGCGAGCAGGCCGAGGTGGAGACCGGATGTGCCCGAGTTGACCGCGACACAGGCCCGCTCCAGGCCGAAGTGGGCGGCGAAGTCGTGCTCGAAGGCGGCGACCTCGGGTCCCTGGGCGAGCATGCCGCTGCGCAACACCCGATCGACCGCTGCGCGTTCCTCCTCGCCGATCAGCGGTCGGGCCGGGGGGATGAAGTCCATGCTCACTCTTGCTCCTCGAGGGTGAGGACGTCGCCGTCCTCGGTGTAGGTCTCTCCGGTTGCTGGGCAGCGCCACGTGGCTTCGTCAAGCGGCTCCAACCGCTTGCCGGCCCTTCCCACCCAGCCGATCCGGCGTGCCGGCGTTCCGGCCACCAAGGCGAAGGCGGGCACGTCATGTACGACGACCGCGCCCGCTGCGACCATCGCCCAGGCTCCGACCGTGACGGGTGCGACGCACACCGCACGTGCGCCGATCGAAGCACCGGACTCGACGGTGACACCGACCGCAAGCCAGTCGTCGCCACCCTTGAGTGCCCCCGTCGTCGTCATCGCGCGCGGGTAGGTGTCGTTCGTCAGGACCGCAGCCGGGCCGACGAAGACGCCGTCACCCAGTGACGCCGGCTCGTAGACGAGCGCGTAGTTCTGGATCTTGCAACGAGCGCCCATCTGCACGCCGGTGCCGATGTACGCACCGCGGCCGATCACGCACTCCTCGCCCAGGGCGGCGTGCTCGCGCACCTGAGCGAGGTGCCAGATCGAGGAGCCGTCTCCCACGATCGCTTCTGGCGAGACGTCCGCCGAGGACTCGATCCTGACGCCCACGGGAACCCTCACTTGTCGGAGACGTGCCCGGTTCTCGAACCCGGGCCGTGACGGGAAGACACTCTAACCTTTGCGAACCTTTGCGCGAGCGGGGGAGCACGCGACCTTGACGCGAGCGGTCGATGACTGCACGGCTCACATGGGGCGAGCAGGTACGCCGACCACTGTCGCTCCCGCCGTTGCGCGGCGCATCACGACTGCACCCGCACCGACGAGGACGTCGTCCTCGACGACGACCCGCGGGCCCACGACCGCGCCGGTGCCGACGAAGACGCGGTTACCGATACAGACCTCTCCGGCGACGGCTGCATGGGGTGTCAACGTGGTGTGAGCGCCGATCGTCGTGTCGTGCCCGACCGAAGCGTGCGGATTGACGTGCACGTGCCGGCCAAGACGTACGTTGGTCGTCAGTGAGCTGTGAGCGCACAGGATCGACCCCTCGCCGATCTCCACCGATCGTCTACCCATTACGGCCGTGGGGTGGACCAAGGTCGCCGGCTGACGCCCCCACGCCTGAAGGCGCGTGTCGATCGAAGCTCGCGCGGAGCATCCGCCGATCGCAATGACGTGCGCGACATCATCACTCAGGTCACGGATCGAATCGACGGGCCCAAGATGGCGCGTTCCAAGTCTTCCCAAGAGCTCGCTGTCCGTCGCCCCGTCATCAAGCACGCCGACTAGTTCCCAGCGGTCAGCGTGACTCATTCCGTTGACATCGTGAATCAGCTCGATCACTTCGCGTCCGAAGCCGCCGGCGCCGACCACTACGATCTTCTGCAGCACCTACCAAGGCTCCCACGATCTCGGAATCGCGCAGGGGTCGGCGGTTCCCGCAGAAAACGCGGCTGGTGTACCGCGGCCGCCGCGCGAGGCGTGCCCGAACTGTGTGCCGACCGGCAGCGGAACGAGGCACCTGGTTGCGGATAGCACACGAAAGATGCGCTAGCCCAGGATGTGCAGGACGTCGAAGAGGACCGGCAGGCCGACGACGACGAGCATCACCCACGCCATCACGCGGTGCGAGGTCTTGCGGCCGTCGAGCGCCGCCGCGAAGCCGATCAGCGCGCCGCCGTCGCCGGTCCACCGGTCGACGCCGAGCCGCTGGGCGTCGAGGGGGAAGGGCGAGGGCGCGAGGAAGTCCTCCGGCTCGATCAGCTCCGGTTCGCGGTCGTCCTCGGCGAGCACGGCGGCCTCCGCCGGTGCTACTTCCAGCGCTCGCCGGCCGGAACGAAGTCCAGCCCGCGGTCGCCGGTGTAGATCTGCTTGGGGCGGGCGATCTTCTGCTCCTTGTCCTGCACCAGTTCCAGCCACTGGGCCAGCCAGCCGGGCGTGCGCCCGATCGCGAACAGCACGGTGAACATCTCCGGCGGGAACTGGAAGGCCTCGTAGATGAGGCCGGAGTAGAAGTCGACGTTGGGGTAGAGCTTGCGCTTGACGAAGTACTCGTCCTCGAGGGCGATCTTCTCCAGCTCCAGGGCGATGTCGAGGAGGGGATTGGTGCCGGTGACCTCGAAGACGTCCTCGGCCGACTTCTTGATGATCCGGGCCCGCGGGTCGTAGTTCTTGTAGACCCGGTGGCCGAAGCCCATCAGCCGCTCGTTGCCGTCCTTGACGCCCTTGATGAAGTCGGTGATGTTCTCCTTGCCGCCGATGCGGCGCAGCATCCGCAGCACCGCCTCGTTGGCGCCGCCGTGCAGCGGGCCGTAGAGCGCGCCCACGCCCGCGGCGACCGCGGAGTAGGGGTCGACCTGGGTCGAGCCGACCGAGCGGACCGCGTTGGCCGAGGCGTTCTGCTCGTGGTCGGCGTGGAGGATGAACAAGGTGTCGAGCGCCTTGACCAGGCGCTGGTCCGGCTCGTACTTCGCCTCGCTCATCTTGAACAGCATCGAGAGGAAGTTGGCGGTGTAGCCGAGGTCGTTGTCGGGGTAGACGAACGGCTTGCCCTGCGCGTGCCGGAAGGACCAAGCGCCCAGCGTCGGGGTCTTCGCGATCAGCCGGACGATCTGCATGTGCCGGTTCTCGGCGTCGGAGATGTTGGAGGACTCCGGGTAGAACGTCGACAGCGCTCCGACCGACGCCATCAGCATCCCCATCGGGTGCGCGTCGTAGCGGAAGCCCTGCATGAACTCCTTGACGTTCTCGTGCACGAACGTGTGGAAGGTGATGTCGTGCACCCAGCGGTCGTACTCCTCCTTGGTGGGGAGCTCGCCGTGGATGAGCAGGTAGGCCACCTCGAGGAAGGAGGACTTCTCGGCCAGCTGCTCGATCGGGTAGCCGCGGTACTCCAGGATCCCCTTCTCGCCGTCGATGAAGGTCACCGAGCTCTTGCAGGAGGCGGTGTTGACGAAGCCGGGGTCGTAGGTGGCCAGGCCCGGCTCGTCCTCGGCGACCTTGATCTGGCCGAGGTCCGCGGCACGGATGGTGCCGTCGCTGATCGGGATGTCGTACTCGCGTCCGGTCCGGTTGTCGCGGACGGTCAGGGTGTCGTTCCCGGCGGGGGTGGTGCCGTTGTCAGCCACGTCGGCTCCTGTCGAAGTCTGTGTGCACGCTGTCGGGTCCGCGGCTACCGCGAACGCGTTGTCGAACCTACGCCCCACCGGGGAACGGCCGCCAACCGGACCGCCAGCATGCGAGCCGATCCGGGAGTGCCCGCTCGTTTTGACCCGCTCCGCCGCTGCCCGGTATCTTGGATGGTCGCGACCGATGCCGCGCCGGGGCTGCCTGCCCCGGACGCAGACCCGCAGCCGTGAGCCACACGGACCAGGCGGGCAGAGTTCGTCAGAGGCCGCGTTTCCATCCCTTCACGAACGAAAAGGCAATCACTGTGCGCACGTACAGCCCGAAGCCCGGCGACATCCAGCGCGAGTGGCACGTGATCGACGCGACCGACGTCCGGCTCGGCCGGCTCTCGGTCCAGATCGCGAACCTGCTCCGCGGCAAGCACAAGCCGATCTTCGCCCCCCACGTCGACACCGGCGACTTCGTCATCGTCGTCAACGCCGCCAAGGTGTCCCTGTCGGGCGCCAAGGCGACCGACAAGATGTCCTACCAGCACTCCGGCTACCCCGGCGGTCTCTCCGCGACCCCGATGGGCGAGCTGCTCGAGAAGGACGCCCGCAAGGCCATCGAGAAGGCCGTGTGGGGCATGCTGCCGAAGAACCGTCTCGGCCGGCAGATGCTCAAGAAGCTCAAGGTCTACTCCGGACCGGAGCACCCCCACGCGGCCCAGCAGGCCAAGCCCTTCGAGATCAAGCAGATCTCCCAGTAATCTCCGAGAGCCGTAGAGGAATACCTGTGTCTGAGAACGCATCGACCGAGGTCGAGTACACCACCAACGAGCAGGGCGTCGCCTACTCCAGCGAGAGCGCGCCGTCGGCGGACGCGCCGCTGAAGCCGGCCACCATCGCTCCCGCCGCCGCCACCGGTCGCCGCAAGGAGGCGGTCGCCCGCGTGCGCATCGTCCCCGGCACCGGCCAGTGGACGATCAACGGCCGCACCCTGGAGAGCTACTTCCCCAACAAGCTGCACCAGCAGGTCGTCAACGAGCCCTTCACGACCCTGGGCCTGGCCGACCGCTTCGACGTGATCGCCCGCATCCACGGCGGCGGCATCACCGGCCAGGCCGGCGCCCTGCGCCTGGGTGTCGCCCGCGCCCTGAACGCGGTCGACCTCGAGGCCAACCGCCCCTCGCTGAAGAAGGCCGGCCTCCTCACCCGCGACGCCCGCGTCATCGAGCGCAAGAAGGCGGGTCTGAAGAAGGCCCGCAAGGCGCCTCAGTTCTCCAAGCGCTGACCATCCCGGAGTCGAGCTCGATGGCACGACTCTTCGGCACGGACGGGGTCCGGGGCCTGGCGAACGCCGATCTCACGGCGGAGCTGGCCCTGGACCTCTCCGTGTCCGCCGCACACGTCCTCGCCGAGCGCGGGACGTTCGCGGGGCACCGGCCGCGAGCGGTCGTCGGCACCGACACCCGGGTGTCGGGGCAGTTCCTCTCCGCGGCCGTCGTCGCCGGACTCACCTCGGCCGGCGTCGACGTGCTCATGCTCGGTGACCTGCCCACGCCCGGCGTCGCCTACCTCACCGGCGCGCTCGGGGTCGACCTCGGCGTGATGCTGTCGGCCTCGCACAACCCGATGCCCGACAACGGCATCAAGTTCCTGGCCCGCGGCGGCGTGAAGCTCGACGACGTCATCGAGGACGCCATCGAGAAGCGGCTCCGGGAGCCGTGGGACCGGCCGACCGGCGCCGACGTCGGCCGCCTCGAGCAGCACCCCACCGCGATCGAGGAGTACGCCGCGCACCTCGTCGCCACCGTCGACCACGACCTCGCGGGTCTGAAGGTGGTCCTCGACTGCGCCCACGGCGCGGCGTCGGCCGTCGGCCCCCGTGCACTGCGTGCCGCCGGCGCCGAGGTGGTCGCCATCAACGCCGAGCCCACCGGGCTCAACATCAACGACGGCTGCGGGTCCACCCACCTCGACGGCCTGCGGCGCGCGGTGGTCGAGCACGGCGCCGACGCCGGCTTCGCCCTCGACGGCGACGCCGACCGCTGCCTGGCCGTCGACGCCACCGGAGCCGTCGTGGACGGCGACCAGCTGCTCGCGATCCTCGCCCTCGCGCTGCGCGAGAAGGGCGAGCTGCACGCCGACACGGTGGTCGCCACGGTGATGTCCAACCTGGGCTTCGTGCAGGCGATGAAGGCCGAGGGCATCGGCGTGCGGCAGACCAAGGTCGGCGACCGCTACGTCCTCGAGGCGATGAGGACGCTGGGCTACACCCTGGGCGGCGAGCAGTCGGGCCACGTGATCATGAGCCGTCACGCCACCACAGGCGACGGCCTGCTGACCGCGCTCCAGGTGCTCGACCGGATGGCCGCGACCGGCCGGTCGATCGGCGCGCTGGCGGGCGTGATGACCCGGCTGCCGCAGGTGCTGCTGAACGTGCCCGGCGTCGACAAGGGCCGCGCCGACGACGACCCGGTGCTCGCTGCGGCCGTCGCCGAGGTCGAGGCCGAGCTCGGCGACGACGGCCGGGTGCTGCTGCGCCCCTCCGGCACGGAGCCGCTGGTGCGGGTGATGGTCGAGGCGCCCGCGGAGGAGCAGGCCCGTGACATCGCCGATCGTCTTGCCGTCGTCGTGCGCGACCGCCTCACCCTCTGACCCCACGCGGTAATCCGGTCGCCCGCGCCCGGCGCCTCCCGTACCGTCCGGGCGGTGAGCGTGATCCGCGAGGTGCGACCCGGTGACGACCACCTGGTCGAGGCCTGGCACGCGGTGTACGCCGCGGCCCAGACCCATGAGCGTCCGTGGGCGGCGCCCTGGCAGCTCGAGGAGCTGCGTGCCGACCTCGCCGCGGACAACCGCCGCCGCTGCATCCGCATCTTCGCCGCGCTCCAGGGCGACCAGGTGGTGTGCGCCGGCCAGATCGGTCTGCCGCTGCTCGACAACACCACGACCGCCACGGTCGAGGTGAGCACCGCGGTCGCCTTCCGGCGGCTCGGCCACGGCAGGGCCATGCTCGGACACCTCCTCGACACCGGACGGGCGGCCGGTCGCACGACGTTCTTCGCCGAGATCGGATATCCGCTGGAGGGCCCGGCGGACGGACGCGGTGCGGTGGGACCGGAGTTCGCCACCCAACACGGCTTCAGCTTCGCGCTCGGTGACGTGCAACGGGTGCTCGATCTGCCCGTCGGTGCCGAGCTGCTCGACCGGTTGACCACCGATGCCGCCTCGCACCACGACGGCTACCGGATCGAGGTCTTCCGCCTCCCGGTGCCCGAGCGCTGGCTGACCACCTACGTCGCCCTCGACGCCCGGGTGCAGACCGACGCCCCCACCGGTGACCTGGTCCTCGAACCGCAGGCCGCCGATGTCGCAGCCCACCGCGAGCTCGAGGCGCTGCTCGCCGCCCAGGGTCGTACGGCGTACGCCGCGGTCGCCCTGGATGCCGAGGAGGAGGTCGTGGCCTACACCTGCCTGGTCGCACCCGCGGCCGAGCCGGCGCGCTGCTACCAGTGGGGGACGCTGGTCCATCCCCCGCACCGCGGCCACCGCCTCGGGCTCGCGGTGAAGGCAGCCAACCTGCGCCAGCTGCAGCACCGGGAGCCCGCGCGCCGACTGCTGGTCACCTTCAACGCCGAGGTCAACGCCCCCATGGTCGCGGTCAACGACGCGCTCGGTTTCCGTCCCGTCGAGCGGCTGGGGGAGTTCCAGCTGCGCGACTGAGGACCGCGCCGTCAGCCGTCGGCACGCGCCCCGCGCTCGGCGGCCGACTCGTCGCCGTGGCCCGGCCACCAGGCCGCGTGGCCGATCAGCGCGGTCAGGGCGGGCGTGAAGAACATCGCCATCACGAACGCCGCCACGAAGATGCCGAACGACAGCGCGAAGCCCATCGAGACGATCAGCGACTGGCCGCCCAGCAGCAGCGAGGCGAACGTGCCCGCGAGGATGAGCCCCGCTGCGGCGATCGTCGGCCCGGCGTGCCGGATCGCCTCCCCGGCCGCTGCCCGGGGATCGCGGCCCTCGCGGGCCTCCTCACGCAAGCGCGCCACCATCAGGATGTTGTAGTCGGTGCCGAGCGCGACCACGAAGAGATAGATGTAGATCGGGAGCAGGAAGATCAGCCCCGGCTGGCCCTGCAGGTGCTGGAAGACGATGACGGTCGCGCCCAGGGTGGCCCCGAAGCCCAGGCCCACCGACACCATCAGGTACCACGGAGCCACCAGGCTGCGCAGCAGCAGCGCGAGGATCAGCATGATCACGATCGCGGCGACCGGGAACACCACGGAGTAGTCGCGCGCCATCGCCTTCTGCAGGTCGGCGAAGACCGACGTGGTGCCGCCGACGTACGCCGTGGTGCCGTCGGGGGCGGCGGCGTGGGTGTAGGCGCGGATCGGGCCCTTGACCTGGCTGATGGCCTTGTCGGACCCCGGGTCGGCGGAGAGCACGAGGCTCACCTGCGCCGCCGTGCCGTCCTTGGAGAGCACCGGCGGGGTCACCTGGGCCACGCCCGGTGCGGTGGCCAGGGTGGCCGCGAACTTCTTCAGCTCCGACTGCTGCAGCGGGGAGCCGTCGTCAGAGGTGACGACGACCGGCGCGGGGTCGCTCGCCCCGGCGGGGAAGCTCTGCTGCAGGGTCTGGGTCGCCTCGGTCGACTCCACGCCCTCGGGCAGGCTGGAGCTGAAGTCGAAGGTCGGGTGGAACTGCACGGCGAAGGCGGCGAGGACCGCTAGGACGATCCCCGACAGTGCCGCGAACGCGGCCGGCCGCTGGGCGACGGCGTGACCGATGCCGGCGAAGCGGCTGCCCGTGGGCTCCGTGCGCCAGCTCTTCGAGGGCCAGAACAGCGCTCGCCCGAGCAGGCGCATCACCGCGGGCACCAGGGTCAGCGCCGCGAGCAGCGTCACGGCGACGGCGATCGCCAGCGCGGGACCGATCGAGCGGAAGATCCCGAGTGAGGACAGCAGCAGCGCCAGGAACGACACGATCACCGCGCCACCGGCGGAGGCGATCGCCTCGCCGGCGCGCTCCATCGCGTTGACGATCGCGACGCGCGGCTCCTCGCCCAGCCGCAGCCGCTCGCGGTAGCGGAACAGCAGGAACAGGATGTAGTCGGTGCCGATGCCGTAGAGCACCACGATGAGGATGACCTGCACCGAGCTGTCGATCTTGAGGTCGAACGCCTCGTTGGCGAAGCCGATCAGTCCGGTCGCGATCTGCGAGACCAGACCGACGACCAGGATCGGCATCAGGCAGATGATCACGCTGCGGAAGATCAGTGCCAGCAGCACGACGATGAGCAGCACGGTGGCGATGCCGACGATCGCGAGCGTCTTGGAGGTGGCGTCCTGGGAGTCCAGGCTCTGAGGCGCGGGGCCGGTCATCCGCAGCCGTAGGTCGCTGTGGGCGAGCAGGGGCTTGGCGTCGGCGCGCAGCTGCTTGGCGTCCTCGATCGCGGGAGGGTCGAAGCCGGTGGCTCCCTTGGCCAGGCCGATGATGCCGATGGCGACCTTGCCGTCCTTCGAGACCCCGCCGAGCGCGCCGCCGGCGAAGGTGCGCTTGATCGACGTCGAGGCGATCTTCTCGTTCAGGGCGGCGACGACCTGCTTGGCCTTCGCGCGATCGGCCGCGCTCAGCTGCTTCCCGTCGGACCGGTCGAAGACCAGGATCGCTCCGGGCTGGGTCGCCTGCGGGAACTCCTTGGCCTGGATCTGCGCGGCCTTGATCGACTCGTAGTGGCTGGGCAGGAACGACGACTCGTCGGTCGTCGCCGTCAGCTTCGGTGCCGTGGCGATCACCGCGACCGCGATCACGATCCAGGCGCCGATGACGATCCAGGGCAGGCGAGCGGCCAGGCGGCCGAGGGCTCCGAACATGGGCCCGACCCTAGTGGTGGCAGCGGAACGCACGCGTGCCGTTTGTCATCCCTGCGTTGTGCCCTGCGCCACGCTCCTCGACGACCTCAGCGGATCAGCAGCGCGACCACGTACTCCTCGTCCGCCGGCGCCAGGTCGTAGCCGCCGAACACGTGCTGCACGCGCAGCCCCGCCGCGGCGACGTCCTCGGCGAACTCCGGGTGGGTGTACCGGCGGCGGCGGACCGGACCGCCCTCGAGGTGGAAGCCGACCAGGATCCGGCCCTGAGGCGCGAGCAGGGCGCCCAGCGTGCGCAGCATCCGCACCTCGCCGCCCTCGGCGCCGAGCACGAGCACGTTGCCGACGAGCACGAGGAGGTCGTACGTCGCCGGAGCGCCGGCATCCTCCAACAGGGCGGGGGAGAGCGCCAGCAGGTCCGAGGCGATCACCGGCAGGTCCGGGTGCAGCTCGTGGGAGAGCGCCACCAGCTCCGGGTCCTTCTCCACCGCCCACACCCGGTGGCCGGCGTCCTGCAGGGCAGCGCCGATCCGGCCCATCCCGGACCCGGCGTCGAGGATCCGGGCGCCGCGGGGGACCAGGGCGTCGGCCAGCCGCGCCTCGCCGGTGATGTCGGCCCCCTCCGCCACCAGCTGGCGGAAGCGCTTCGCGTAGCCGCGGTCCGAGGGGCTCGCCTGCTCCCACCGGGTCGGCGGCAGTTCGTCGTCCATGATCCTCCTCAGAGCTTGCGGAGCCGCACCCAGCGCACCGAGTGGTCGGCGTCCTTGCGCAGCACCAGGGTCGCGCGCGAGCGCGTCGGTGCGACGTTCTCGCGCAGGTTGGGGCCGTTGATGGTGTCCCAGATCCGCCCCGCCTCGGTGACCGCCTCGTCGTGGGTCAGGGACGCGTAGCGGGCGAAGTAGGACGCGGGGTCGCGGAACGCGGTCTCGCGCAGCCGCAGGAACCGGTCGGTGTACCAGCGCCGGATGTCGGTCTGGGCGGCGTCGACGTAGACGGTGAAGTCGAAGAAGTCGCTGACCGCCAGACCGCGACGGCCGTCGGCGCGCATCGCGGCCGGTTGCAGCACGTTGAGGCCCTCGACGATGACGATGTCCGGCGACTGCACGACGACCTTCTCGTCGGTGACGTCGTAGACCAGGTGGGAGTAGACCGGGGCCTCGACCTCGTCCTTGCCGGACTTGATGTCGATGACGAACTTCAGCAGCGCCTTGCGGTCGTAGGACTCCGGGAAGCCCTTGCGGCCCAGCAGCCCGCGGCGCTCCAGCTCGGCGTTGGGCAGCAGGAAGCCGTCGGTGGTCACCAGCGAGACCGTCGGGTGCTGGGGCCAGTGGGCAAGCAGCTGGCGCAGCACCCGCGCGGTCGTGGACTTGCCGACGGCGACCGACCCTGCCAGGCCCACCACGAAGGGCGTGCGCGGCGCGCGCTCCTCGCCCAGGAATGCGGTCTGGGCATGGTGCAAGGAGCCGGCGGCCTCGACGTAGAGGCTCAGCAGCCGCGACATCGGCAGGTAGACCTGCTGCACCTCGTCGAGGTCGAGCTCGTCACCCAGACCGCGCAGCTGGGCGATCTCCGTCGCGCTCAGCGGCTGCTGCTCGGCGACACCGAGAGCCGCCCATGCGTCGCGCTCCAGCTCGACGTAGGGCGAGGACTCGCCGGCGTGCGTGCCGTGGGCCATGGGGGAAGTGTTCCAGCGCTGCCGGGAACGGGCTCAGCGGGCCTCGACGACGTCGCGGATGCGCTCCAGGGTGGTGCGCATGCCGTTGCGGTTGGTGCGCCCGCGGGCCCAGCCGAGCACCGCCCAGTACGCCTTGAGGAGCGGGTTGCTGGCCAGCTGGAACGACTCCGTCACGTCGACGCCGTCGCCGGCGGGCTCGATGGCGTAGCGCCAGGTGTTGACCGGCCGGTCCCCGGCGTACACGGTGAAGCCGAAGGTCCGGCCCGGCTCGCACTCCTCGACCAAGCACTGCGTCCAGTACGTCGGGCCGACGCCGTTGCGCTTCACGTGCCCCTTGAACCACGCGCCCACCTCGGGACCGGTCGCGCCGCGCGTCCACCGCGCCTCGAAGGTCTCGGGGGAGAACTCACCGATCCGGGTGACGTCGCTGACGAGGTCCCACACCCTCTCGGCGGGGGCGGCCATGTGGACGGTGACGGCGTCGCGCATGGCCGCCACCTTAGGGGCGGCGTGGTGCGCGGGCGAGCGCCGGTCGGGCCGGCGCGCCCGCTGCGGCGTCCGAGGAGCGCCTCGGCCGGTCGTAGAATCGCCCGCATGTGCGGAATCGTGGGCTATGTCGGCGACAAGCAGGCACAGGATGTGGTGATCGAGGGGCTGCGGCTCCTGGAGTACCGCGGCTACGACTCCGCGGGCATCGCGGTGCTCGACGATGGTCACGTCCGCAGCGACAAGCGGGCCGGCAAGCTGGCCAACCTGGAGAAGGCGCTGCAGGAGACGCCGCTGCCGTCCTCCACCATCGGTATCGGCCACACCCGCTGGGCCACCCACGGCGCACCGACCGACGTCAACGCCCACCCCCACGTGGGCCAGCACGGGCGCGTCGCCCTGGTGCACAACGGCATCATCGAGAACTTCGCCCGGCTCCGTGAGGAGCTCGAGGCGGCGGGCCACGACTTCCTCTCCGAGACCGACACCGAGGTGGCCGCGCACCTGCTCGAGGTCGAGGTCGAGTCGGGAGCCGACTTGACCGAGGCCATGCAGCGGGTCTGCCGGCGCCTCGAGGGTGCCTTCACCCTCGTCGCGATCGACGCCCAGGACGACAGCCGGGTGGTCGCCGCCCGGCGCAACTCGCCGCTCGTGGTCGGGCTCGGCGAGGGCGAGAACTTCCTCGGCTCGGATGTCGCCGCCTTCATCGAGCACACCCGCGAGGCGCTCGAGCTCGGTCAGGACCAGGTCGTCACGATCACCCGCGAGGGCGTCTCCGTCAGCGACTTCGACGGGCAGCCCGCCGAGGGCCGGCGCTACCACGTCGACTGGGACCTCTCCGCAGCGGAGAAGGACGGCTACGACTGGTTCATGCGCAAGGAGATCTTCGAGCAGCCGCGGGCCGTGGCCGACGCGCTGCTCGGCCGGCACGGCGAGGACGGTCACCTGGTCCTCGACGAGGTGCGGATCAGCGACGACGAGCTGCGGGAGATCGACAAGATCATCATCATCGCCTGCGGCACCTCGAACTACGCGGCCATGGTGGCCAAGTACGCGATCGAGCACTGGACGCGGATCCCCTGCGAGATCGAGCTGTCGCATGAGTTCCGCTACCGCGACCCGATCTTGACGCGCAACACCCTGGTCGTCGCGATCAGCCAGTCCGGCGAGACCGCCGACACCCTGATGGCCATCCGGCACGCCCGCACCCAGCGCGCCAAGGTGCTCGCCATCTGCAACACCAACGGCTCGACCATCCCGCGGGAGTCCGACGCGGTGATCTACACCCACGCCGGGCCCGAGATCGGCGTCGCCTCGACCAAGGGTTTCCTCACCCAGCTCGTCGCCTGCTACCTGCTCGGTCTCTACCTCGCGCAGGTGCGCGGGATGAAGTACGGCGACGAGATCGACGCGATCATGGCCGAGCTCCAGCGGATGCCCGAGCACGTCCAGGCGGTGCTCGACGACGCGGAGAAGGTCTACGCCCTTGCGCGCGAGCTCGCGGGTGCGAAGTCGGTGCTGTTCCTTGGCCGCCACGCGGGCTTCCCCGTGGCGCTGGAGGGCGCGCTGAAGCTCAAGGAGCTCGCCTACATCCATGCCGAGGGGTTCGCCGCCGGCGAGCTCAAGCACGGCCCGATCGCGCTGATCGAGCAGGGGCTGCCGGTCTTCTGCGTGGTGCCTCCCCACGGTCGCGACCAGCTGCACGACAAGATGATCAGCGCCATCCAGGAGATCCGGGCGCGCGGTGCCCGCACGATCGTGATGGCCGAGGAGTCCGACGCCGAGGTGCGGCCCTACGCCGACGTGCTGATCCCGCTGCCCGTCGTACCGACGCTGCTGCAGCCGCTGGTGGCGGTGGTGCCGCTGCAGCTGTTCGCCTGCGAGCTGGCCACGCTGCTCGACCACGACGTCGACCAGCCACGCAACCTCGCCAAGTCCGTCACGGTCGAGTAGTGATCGTCGGGGTCGGCGTGGACGTCGCCGACATCGGGCGGCTCGAGGCGTCCCTGGCGCGCACGCCCGCTCTGCGGAGCAAGCTGTTCACCCCGGCCGAGGCGGCGCTGCCCGTGCCGTCCCTGGCAGCTCGCTTCGCCGCGAAGGAGGCTGTCGCGAAGGCGCTCGGCGCACCCGGCGGTCTGGGCTGGCACGACGCCGAGGTGGTGCGCGAGGCCTCCGGCCGTCCCCGCCTCGAGCTGCGCGGCACCGTCCTGGCCGCCGCCTCGGCGCTCGGCGCCACCGCCTGGCACCTCTCCCTCTCCCACGACGCCGGCCTCGCCACCGCCTTCGTGGTCCTCGAGTCCCGCTGACCCGCCCCTCCTCGTCGAGTTGCCCGTTGTGGTGGCGCGAGGTGCCGGTCGTGGTTCTCGGCCACCACCACAAGCGCCAACTCGACCGGCCACGAGGGCCAACTCGACACAATGGCGGGATGAGGCGGGCGCACACGGTCGAGCAGGTACGGCGGGCGGAGCGGGAGCTGATGGCGCGGCTGCCCGAGGGGACCCTGATGCTGCGGGCGGCGGCGGGGCTGGCGACGGCCGTGGCGGACCTGCTCGACGGCCGGGTGTACGGCGCCCGCGTGCTGCTGCTGGTGGGTTCGGGCGACAACGGCGGTGACGCTCTGTTCGCGGGCGCCCGGCTCGCGGGGCGTGGCGCAGCGGTCGAGGCCGTGCTGCTCTCCGACCACGCGCACGCCGGCGGGCTCGCCGCCCTGCGCGCGCGAGGAGGGCGCGTGGTCGCGCTCGAGGACGCGCACCGCCCCGACGTCGTGCTCGACGGCATCGTCGGCATCGGCGGTCGGCCCGGTCTGCAGCCGGAGGCCGAGCGCGCCGCCGGGCGCTTCCCCGACGCCCTCGTGGTCGCGGTCGACGTGCCGTCGGGGGTCGGCGTCGACTCCGGCGAGGTCGACGGACCGCACGTCGTCGCCGACGTCACGGTCACCTTCGGGACCTACAAGCCGTGCCACCTCGTCGACCCGGCGGCCTTGGCGTGCGGGGTGGTGCACCTGGTCGACCTCGGGCTCGACCTGCCGCCGGCGTCGGTCGCAGCCCTGGGCGCCGCCGACGTCGCGGCGCTGCTGCCCCGGCCGGAGCCGGCCGCCCAGAAGTACACCCGCGGGGTGCTGGGGGTGCGCACCGGCTCGGCCGGCTACCCCGGCGCGGCCGTGCTGGGTGTCTCCGGCGCCGACACCGGCCTGTGCGGCATGGTGCGCTACTCCGGTGGCGCCGGCGAGGCGGTGCGCGCCGGTCACCCCGAGGTCGTGGTCGGCGAGGGCAGGGTGCAGGCCTGGCTGGTCGGGTCGGGCAGCGGTGAGGACGCTGGTCCGGCCCTGGAGCGGGCCCTCGAGGACGACGTACCGGTCGTCGTGGACGCCGACGCGCTCGCCGGGGTCCGGGCGGGCCGCGGGACGCTCGTGCTGACCCCGCACGCCGGTGAGCTCGCCCGGATGGTCGACGCCGAGCGGGAGCAGATCGAGGCACGGCCGCTGGAGCACGCCCGGGCCGCCGCCGAGCGCTTCGACGCCGTGGTCGTCCTCAAGGGCCGTCACACCCTGGTGGCCCATCCGGACGGACGGGTCCGGGTCAACACCACCGGCACGCCGTGGCTGGCCACCGCCGGTGCCGGCGACGTGCTGGCGGGCGTGATCGGCGCGCTGCTCGCCGCCGGGCTGGAGCCCTACGACGCCGCGGCGGTCGGTGCCTGGCTGCACGGCGCCGCCGCGTCGTACGCCGGTGCGGACGGCCCGGTCGTCGCCTCTGAGGTCGCTGCCGCCGTTCCCGTCGTGGTCCGGCGGCTGCTGGGCTGAGACCACCGGCCGGGCGGGCCGGCCGGGTGAAAGACTGGCGCCGCCATGGCCACCGCCCCCGCGACCCCGCGCGCCGAGATCGTCGTCGACCTCGGCGCGATCGCCCACAACGTGCGCCGGCTGCGGGAGCACCTGGGCGCGACCCGGCTGATGGTGGTGGTCAATGCCGACGGCTACGGCCACGGGATGGCGCAGGTCGCCGCGGCGGCCAGGGAGGCGGGCGCCGACTGGCTGGGCGTCGCCACGCTCGAGGAGGCGCTCGCGCTGCGTGACGCCGGCGACCGCGGGCGGCTGCTGTGCTGGCTCGCGGTGCCGGGCGAGCCCTATGACGCCGCGCTCGCCGAGGACGTCGACGTCAGCGCCTACACCGTCGAGCAGGTCGCCGCCGTCGACGCCGCCGCCGCGCGGGTGCGCCGTACGGCCCGCCTGCACCTCAAGGTCGACACCGGTCTCTCCCGCGGCGGCGCCGCCCCGTCGGACTGGCCGGCGCTGGTCCGCGCCGCGCTGGCGGCGCCCCACGTCGAGGTGGTCGGGCTGTGGTCGCACCTGGCCTGCTCCGATGACCCGGGCAACCCCGCGAACGACGTCCAGGAGGCGGCCTTCCGTGCGGCGGTCGCGGTCGCCGAGGAGCTCGGTGCCCGGCCGGAGGTGCGGCACCTGGCCAACTCGGGCGGCGCGCTCTGGCGTCCCTCGGCCCACTTCGACCTGGTCCGGGTGGGCATCGCCTCCTACGGCCTCAGCCCCGCCCCGGAGGTCTCCACCACCGAGGAGCTCGGGCTGCGCCGCGCGATGACGGTGCGGGCGGCTCTGGTGCTCGCCAAGGACGTGCCGGCGGGCGCCGGCGTCTCCTACGGCCACACCTTCGTCGCTCCGGAGGTGATGCGCGTCGGGCTGGTGCCTGTCGGCTACGGCGACGGCGTCCCCCGGCACGCCTCGGGCACCGCCGAGGTGCAGCTGCGCGGCCACCGCAGCCCGGTCCTCGGCAGGATCTGCATGGACCAGTTCGTCGTCGGCGCCCCTCGGGGCGAGGCGGGGGACCAGGTGCTGCTCTTCGGCCCGGGCGACGACGGCGAGCCGACCGCCGACGACTGGGCCCGCTGGTGCGGCACGATCAACTACGAGATCGTCACTCGGATGGGCGGGCGCGAGCACCGGCGGTGGGTCCGATGACGGCGAGCATCGTGCTGAGGCGGGCGACGCCGGCCGACGCCGCGACCGTGCTGCATCTGGTGTACGCCACCTTCGGCGGCCGGCCGGTCCTTGACCCGCCCTCCACCGCGCTCGAGGAGACCGAGGGCTCCATCCACGCCGCGTTGGTCGCCCACGGCGGACTGCTCGCCGAGGTCGACGGGCAGCCGGTCGGCAGCGTGCTGCTGGACCCCCACGACGACCTGCTCGGGCTGCGCCGGGTGGGGGTGCTGGCCGAGGCCCGGCACCACGGCGTGGCCCACCACCTCGCCGACGCCGCGGCCGAGCTCGCCGCCGAGGAGGGCTTCGCCGGGCTCGTCCTCGAGGCCCGCGCCGAGCTCCCGGACACGGTCCGGTTCTGGCAGCGCAACGGCTACGTCGAGGTCGACCGCGCCGGCCCGCGGCTGCGCATGGTGCGGATGCTGCCGCGGACGGTCACCCTGCCCGAGGCCGAGGACACCCGTGCCCTGGGCGAGCGGTTGGGCGCGATGCTGGTGGCGGCCGACCTCGTGGTGCTCACCGGCGACCTGGGAGCCGGCAAGACGACCTTCACCCAGGGGCTCGGCGCCGGCCTGGGCGTGCGGGGACCGGTCACCTCGCCGACGTTCGTGATCGCGCGCGTGCACCCCTCCGTGGTGGGTGGGCCCGCGCTGGTCCACGTCGACGCCTACCGCCTCGGTGGGACGGCCGAGCTCGACGACCTCGACCTCGACACCGACCTCGACGAGGCCGTCACCGTGGTGGAGTGGGGCAGCGGCCTGGCCGAGGGCCTGGCTCCGAGCCGTCTCGAGATCCGCCTCGAGCGCGCGCCCGACGACGTCCGCACCGCCACCCTGACACCGGTCGGGCGTCGCTGGCTGGACGTGCGCCTTCCGCTCGCCTGAGCGGTCCTGTCCGGGAGCCCGGCCCCGATAGT
Organism: Marmoricola sp.; assembly: GCA_051954195.1. Lineage (GTDB taxonomy): Bacteria > Actinomycetota > Actinomycetes > Propionibacteriales > Nocardioidaceae > Marmoricola. The sequence goes on along the minus strand of JBQCHZ010000009.1, from coordinate 47,771 downwards.
CTCGGGCCCGTGCTGCTCGCCTTCGACACCGCCACCTCCCACGTGACCGTCGCGCTGCACGACGGCGAGCGGGTGGTGGCGACGTTCTCGGCGCCCGAGACGATGCGGCACGGCGAGATGCTCGCCCCCGGGATCGCCGACGTGCTGGGCCAGGCCGGTGCGACCAGTCGCGACGTCACCGCCATCGGGGTCGGCGTCGGACCCGGCCCGTTCACCGGCCTCCGGGTCGGCCTGGTCACCGCGCGCACGATGGCGCACACGCTGGGGATCCCGGTCTACGGCGTGTGCAGCCTCGACGTGCTGGCCGCCGAGGCGCTCGACTCCGGCGTCGTGGCGGGCCGGTTCCTGGTCGCCACCGACGCCCGGCGCAAGGAGGTCTACCTGGCCTCCTACGACGAGACCGGGCGCGTCGAGGGCCCGGTGGTGACGCGGCCGGCGGACGCCGCCTCCGACCTCCCCGTCGTCGGACGGGGCGCGATGCTCTACCCCGAGGCGTTCCCGCACGGGGTGGGCCCCGAGCAGCCGAGCGCCGCGGTGCTGTGCGGAATCGTCGCCGAGGAGCGGTATCCGCTGCTCGATCCGGAGCCGCTCTACCTGCGCCGTCCCGACGCGATGGAGTCGCACCGGCCCAAGCGCGTCTCGTGATCCCGGTCCGCGACGCTGGCCCGGCGGACCTCGACGCCATCGCCGGGTTGGAGGAGGCCTGCCTGGGACCTGACGCCTGGTCGCGGGGACTGGTCGAGCAGGGCCTGGCGGGCACGCTGCCGACCGTCCGCTACCTGGTGGCCGGCGACCCGGTGACCGGTCACGCCGTGGTGTCGGTGGCCGGTGACGTCGCCGAGCTGCAACGGATCGGGGTCGCGCCCGCTGCCCGCCGTACCGGAGTGGCGAGTGCGTTGCTGGCACGTGTGGTGGCCCTGTCCCGGGCCGGTGGGGCCGACCGGCTGCTGCTCGAGGTGCGCGAGGACAACCACGGCGCGCTGGCGTTCTACGCCGAGCGCGGCTTCGTGGAGATCGACCGCCGCCGCACGTACTATGCCGACGGCGCGACCGCGGTCGTGATGCGGCTGCCGCTGCGCGAGGGGCGTGGCTGAGAATGGACGACATGGCCGACGAACCCCTGGTGCTGGGCATCGAGACGTCGTGCGACGAGACCGGCGTCGGGATCGTCCGCGGGCACACCCTGCTGGCCGACGCGGTCGCGAGCTCGGTCGACGAGCACGCCCGCTTCGGTGGGGTCGTGCCCGAGGTGGCGGCGCGGGCCCACCTCGAGGCGATGGTGCCGACGCTCGACCGGGCCTGCGAGACCGCGGGCGTGGCCCTGTCGGACGTGGACGCGATCGCGGTCACGGCCGGCCCGGGTCTCGCCGGTGCGCTGCTCGTGGGCGTGGCCGCGGCCAAGTCGCTGGCTCTCGCGCTCGACAAGCCGCTGTACGGCGTCAACCACCTGGCCGCGCACGTCGCGGTCGACCAGCTCGAGCACGGCGCTCTGCCCGACCCGTGCCTGGCGATGCTGGTCTCGGGCGGGCCCTCCTCGCTGCTGCGGGTCACCGACGTGACCGGCGGGATCCACCCGATGGGATCGACCATCGACGACGCAGCGGGCGAGGCGTTCGACAAGGTGGCGCGGCTGCTCGGCCTGCCCTTCCCCGGTGGCCCCTACATCGACCGGGCGGCGCGCGAGGGCAGCGTCACGATCGACTTCCCGCGCGGGCTGACGTCGCAGCGCGACCTCCAGCGCCACCGCTTCGACTACTCCTTCTCCGGGCTCAAGACCGCCGTCGCCCGCTGGGTCGAGGCCCGTGAGGCCGCCGGTGAGCCGGTGCCGGTCGCCGACGTCGCGGCCTCCTTCCAGGAGGCGGTCTGCGACGTGCTCACCCGCAAGGCGGTCGACGCCGCGCGCAGCGAGGGCATCGAGGACATCCTGATCGGAGGCGGGGTCGCGGCGAACTCCCGCCTGCGCGTGCTCACCGAGGAGCGCGCCGCCCAGCACGGCATCCGGGTCCGGGTGCCGCGGCCGGGCCTGTGCACCGACAACGGCGCGATGGTCGCCGCCCTCGGCGCCGAGATGGTGGCGAGGGGGCGGACCCCCTCGCCGATCGACCTGCCGGCGGACTCCTCCATGCCCGTGGAGCTCGTGCTCGCCTGAGCCAGGCCCCCGCCCACTCAGGGCTGCGCCTCGAAGACGACGTACGCCCCGCCGGGCCGCGCCGCGTCGAGCACGTCCGAGACCCGGGTGATGTCGCCGGAGGTGCCCAGCGCCAGCAGGGCCGCCTGCGTGCCGTGGTCGCCGATGCCGCTGAACAGCAGCCGGTGGTCGTCCCAGGCCACCGACAGGCCGAGGTAGAGCCCCTTGCCCAGGTCGTGGGTCTGCGCGAGGACCTGCCCGGTGCGGGCGTCGAGGATCGCGATCGTCGACGGGTCGCCGTTCTCGGCGGCCGGGACGGCGGCGGCCAGCGTGCCGTCGTCGCTGAACCGCAGCGGCCTCCAACTGTTCTGCCAGAGCGTCTTGCCGGCCCTCACGTCGTAGACCGCGCCGGCGACGTCTCCCTGGGCCGGCGTGCCGGTGGACCCTCCGACGAGGTCGGCCGACTGCGAGGTCGCCATGGGGAAGAAGCCGGCCGGCAGCGGAACGGTGGTGGCGCGGCTGCCGCTGGTCACGACCAGGGCGTCGCCCTCCAGGAGCGCCGGGCCGTCGGGCAGGTATCCGGCCAGGAACGAGCCCGCCGGGATCGACGCGGCGTCGGGTGAGGGCGTCGGCGGGACGTTGCCCATCGTGCTCAGCCCGGTCTCGTAGAGCCTGCCACCCATCATCCAGGCCAGTTCCGTGCGGTCGCCGGTGACGGTGATGCCGGCCGCGGTCCCGCTGGCGGTGAGCCTTCCGGACGTGTCGTAGACCCGCGCGGTGTTGGCGTCGCCCCCCGTGACGACCCACCCGCCGTGCAGCTCGTGGAACTGGACGTCCGGCCCCATCGTCCCCGGCAGCTGTGCGGTCCGGCCCTGCGCGTGCACGAGGCCGGACGCGTCCGCCCAGGAGACGAACGTGGAGGCGCCACGCGGGATCGAGGCCAGCGTGCGCGCGGCCGGCGTGGCCGGCGCCGTCGGCGTCGTCGGTGTGGGGTCCGGCGTGGGATCCGGGGCCGGCGTGCTGCTCGGTGTCGGCGTCGGGACCGGCGCCGGGGTGCCCCTGTGCGCCGGCGGCGGGGTGCTGTCGTCGTGGTGCACCAGCGCCACCGTGGGAGCGCCGATCACGACGACCACCGCGGCGACCGCGGCCAGGGCGCCGGTACGGCGCCGGGCCCGCACCCGGCGGGCGCGGCCCTGCACCTCCCCGAGCCGTACGCCGGGCTCGCGGTCGCCGGCGGCCGCCCGCTTCAGTGCCTGCTGGAGCTCGTTCTCGAGGTTCATCGTGCCTCCCTCCCATCGGTGCCGAGATCGTGTCGGAGTCGTGCCAACGCCTTGCTGCACTGCGACTTCACGGTGCCGACCGAGACGCCCAGCGCCGCCGCCGTCTCGGCCTCGGTGAGCTCCTCGTAGTAGCGCAGCACCAGGACGGCGCGCTGCCGTTCGGGCAGCTCCCGCACGCCGGCCCATAGCTCGTCGTGCACCCCGTCGTGCTGGTCGTCGTGGTGCTCGCCGTACCGGCCGCCCTCGGGCAGCCGGTCGACGCTCACCTCACGCCGTCGGAACGGCCGTCGCCACCCGGAGCGGTGCTCGTTGAGAAGCGTGCGTCGCGCGTAGGCGTCGAGGCGGCCGTGGTCCTGGATGCGGTCCCAGGACAGGTAGAGCTTGGCCAGCGTGGCCTGGGTGAGGTCGTCGGCGGTGTGCTCGTCGCCGCTGATCAGGAACGCGACGCGGTGCAGCCAGCTCTGCCGAGCCGTCATCCACGCCTCGAAGTCGGCGTCGCGTGCGGCTCGCGCGGCCTCCCGGCCGCTCATCCGCGCCACTGCGTCCCCCACCGCCGACCTCCTCAGGTCCTCGACCGCCGTGCCCTCGATGTTCTGACCCATGGCACACCTCCTGCGCCCCTGACACGCAGCCGGGGCGCAGGAGGTTGCCTGCGAGACGGATCGAGGTCGGTGCGGCTCAGGAGGCGGGGAGCAGCAGGGGATTGACGTCGTCGTGCTGCGTCACCGGCGGTACGGCGTACTCGGCCCGGCCGTCGAGCCCGATCCGGATCACGGCGGCTCGTCCGGCCTCGATCACCGCCGCGAGCACGTGGGAGTCGTCCTCCCAGGCCAGCTGCGTGATCACCACACCGGCAAGCGTGCGCAGATGGAGCTGTACGGCGCCCGTGCTCGGCTCGAAGACCGTCAGGTCGGTCGAGCCCAGCCCGTCTCCGTAGGGCGACATGCCGAGCAGATGGGCGTCGTCGGGGGAGAAGGCGTCGAAGCGGGCGGTGCAGGTGTCCCACAGCTTGCGGCCGGTGGTGTCCTCGACCTCCGAACAGGTCCCTGACTGGAAGCGGGAGACGATGCCGGCACGCCGGCCGTCGCTGTCCACGTCGGCGACTGTCTGGATCCGGGTGCGAAGGCGCTCGGCCGTGGGCGCCGTCGGCGTGAGCCATCCGCTGGCCCAGGTCGACTGGCCCGGGTTCTGTGCGCCGGGTCCCGCAGCATCGAGCGCGGTCAGGTAGACGACGCAGTCGCCGTGCGGCCCACACTGCTCGCCGCTGACGGCCACCGCCTGTTGAGCGAGACCTCCGACAGCCGGCAGCACGGTCGGAGCCTGACCGTCCTGGACGACGATCGGACGCCCGTCCGGTCCGGCGAAGGCGACCACGTGGCCCTGAGGTGAGCGGGCGAGGGACAGGCTTCCCATGGCCCCGAGGTCGTCGACCCGCCCGTCGTCGTGGAGCAGCCACGCTTCGGAGTGACCCTCGGTGTTGCTCGCCACCACGACGCCCCCCGTGGTCCGCGCGGCCGCACGCACCTCTCCGATGCGCGCCGGCGCCTTCACGACGGTGCCATCCGGTGCGTGCCAGGTGCCCGCGTCGACCCACCCTGTCGCTGGGGTGCGCCCGACCGGGAGGTCGCCGAGCCCGATCCGCTGCACCGGGCGCGGAGTCGGGGTGGTGGTCGTCGCCGGCGGCGGCGCGGTGGTCTGCTGGCCGCCCATGGCGAGCCCGACCGGCACGGCGACGGCGGCGAGCACCGCGGCCGCCACCAGACCCGCGCCGGCGCGGCGGCGCCGCCGGATCGTCCGGGCGGTGCCGAGCACCTCGTCGATCGTGCGCTCCCGGCCGCCCCGGGCGTCGAACACCTCGGCGCCGCGCGCCAGGTCGTCGTGCAGCTGGTCCTCGGAGCGGTTCATCGCTCCACCTCCGATCCGGCCGATGCGGCCATCCGCGTGCGCAGGGTCGCGATGCCGCGGCTGGCCTGCGACTTCACCGTGCCCAGGGACAGGCCGAGGGCGGCGGCGGTCTCCGCCTCGCTGAGCTGTTCGTAGTAGCGCAGCACGATGACCGCGCGCTGACCGCGCGGCAGGGCGTGGACGTGGCGCCACAGCTCCGCGTTCGTGCCGTCGTAGGCGTCGTCCTCGACCGACGGCTCCCGGCCGGTGAAGTCGTCGGTGCTCACCTCGCGGCGGCGCCACGGGCGCCGCCACAGCGAGTTGTGCTCGTTGACGAGGATCCGCCGGGCGTAGGCGTCGACGTTGCCGTCGCGGTCGACGCGGTCCCAGGCCAGGTAGAGCTTGGCCAGCGTCGTCTGTACGAGGTCCTCGGCGGTGTGGACGTCGCCGGTCAGCAGCCAGGCGATGTGCAGCAGCCGGCGCTGCCGCGCCGCCATCCACGCCTCGAAGCCGTGCTCGGCCTCCGGCTCGTGGTGGTCCGTCCGCACCGGTGGACCCCCCATGGTCGTGTGCATCGTGCGCACCTCTCTGTCGTCAGAGGTGGGTACGCGTCCGGAGGCGGCATGGTTGCACCGTGGCCGGTGACTTCGCCGGGAAATGCGCTGCCGCCGGCCTGGCGGGCCTCTGAGATGCTGGGGCGGTGCGACAGCGGTGGGAGGTGACGACCTTCTGGGGCGTCTTCACCCTCTCGCTGTTCTCGTTCTTCACCCCCGGGCCCGACCTGCCGGCGGGTCCAGCCATCTCCGACAAGATCGAGCACGGCGCGATCTTCGCCGTCCTGGCACTGACCGGTCGGTTCGCGGGATACGGCGTACGACGCCTGCTGGTGGGCCTGGCGCTCTACGCGGTGGTCTCGGAGGTCCTGCAGGCGACGCTGCCGATCCGTCGCGACGGCGACTGGCGCGACGCCGTCGCCGACCTCACCGGCGCCGTGCTCGCGCTCGCGGCCCTGTGGCTCATCGGTCGAGTGCGGAAACCGTCGTCATAGCGACGACTTCCGCACTCAACCCGTGCGCTTGTGGCTCAGCCGCAGGTCGATCACCCCGACCACGACCGCCAGCGTGACGAATCCGAGCGAGGCGACCACCGCCGTGGCGATCGCGGTGCCGTAGGCGGCCGGTCCGGAGCCGGTGATCGCGCCGAAGAACACCGCCCCGATCACGGCCTGGCCGATCGCGAGCCCGATGCGCTGGGAGGTCTGCAGCACGCCGCCGGCGGTGCTGCCCACGACCGGGTCGACGTCGGTGAGGGTGAGCGTCTGGTTGGGGGTGATCACCGCGCCGGAGCCGGCGCCCATCACGAAGAGCGGCCCGGCGAACAGCAGGGCGGCGTCGGAGGAGGGGTGCAGGTGCGCCACGACGCCGAGGAGGACGGCGCCGACGCCGAAGGTGGTCGCCGCGACGACCACCAGGGGCCGGCCGATGCGGGTGACGAAGCGGCCCGCCAACGGCGCGGAGACCGCGCTGCCGACGGCGTAGGCCGTGACGCCGAGGGCCGAGTGCAGGGCCGAGAACCCGAGCCCGTCCTGGTAGTAGATCGCCAGCACCAGTGGCAGTCCGGCCATCGCCGGGAAGTACGCGAGGGCGAGCACGACGCCGGCCGTGTAGGACGGCGCCCGGAACAGGCGCATGTCCACGAGGGGGTCGCGGTGGTCGGCGGTCAGCCGGACCTCCCGCCGCCAGAAGACCACGAGCAGTACGGCGGCCGGCACGCCGAGCCAGATCAGGCGCAGGTCGTGCAGCGAGTCGTACTCCACCGCACCGAACAGCACGCAGAACGTGGCCGCCCCGAGCAGCAGCGCCCCGATCACGTCGAGGCGATGGCGTCCCCACGCGGGGTCGTTGGGCAGCAGCCGCCCCGCCAGCGCGATGACGGCGATGCCGATCGGCACGTTGACGAAGAAGACCAGCCGCCAGCCCAGGTGCGGGCCGCCGAGCTCGATCAGCGCGCCCCCGACGAGCGGACCGAGCGCGGTGCCGAGTCCCACGATGGTGCCGATCACCCCGAAGGCGCGACCGCGCTCGTCGCCGCGGAAGAGCTGCTGCACCAGCCCGGAGACCTGCGGGTTGATGAGGCCGCCGGCGAGCCCCTGCAGCACCCTGGCCGCAATGAGCAGACCGGCGCTCGGGGCGATGCCCGCGAGCATGCTGGTGAGCACGAAGCCCGCGACGCCCGCCTGGAACATCCGGCGCCGCCCGTGGTCGTCGCCGAGGCGTCCGGCGAGCACGGGGACCAGCCCGAAGGAGAGCGTGTAGCCGCTGATCACCCACTGCAGGCCCGCCGGTCCCGCTCCGGTGGCGCGGCCGATCGAGGGCAGCGCCACGTTGGTCACGCTCACGTCGAGCAGGGTCATGAACAGGGCGCTGCAGCACACGGCCAGCGCGAGCCAGCGCTGGGGCGAGGGCTCGTAGGTCACCGCCCCGGTCGCCTCGCTCATCGGGCTCCGAAGGGCCGGACCAGCAAGCACACGCCCTTGCCCGCGGCGCGGGTGAGCACGATCGTCGCCTCCTGCTCCCCGGAGAGCCCGAGCCGGCGGCGCAGGTCCTCGGGAACGATCTGGACGCCCCGCTTCTTGATCGTCAACGCCCCGATGCCGCGCGCCCGCAGCGCCTCGCGCAACGGCCGCTCCCGGTAGGGCAGCTCCTCGAGCACCTCATACGAGCGGGCGAACGGCGTGGTGAACGACGCGTCGGCGGTCACGTAGGCCAGGTGCGGGTCGACCAGGCCGCCCTGCACGCCGGCCGCGACGGCGGTGACGAGGCCCGCGCGGATCACCGCGTCGTCGGGCTCGTAGAGGTAGCGACCGACCGGACGCACCTCGTCGCTGTGCTCGTCGGCGTCGGTGATCGTGGCCAGCCCGCTCGTGCGGATGACCGTGGCCCGCCGGGCGGTGGTCGCCAGCCGGCCCGACCACAGCGCCGCCTCCTTGAGGTCGCCCTCGTCACTGACCCACTCGGCCTCCACCCCGGCCGGGACGAGCTCGTGCGGGATGCCGGGCGCGACCTTGACGCAGGCGGCGCGCTCGAGGAGCCGCTCCACGAACGGCCACGGCGGCGTCCAGTCCCCGGGCCGGAAGGTGCGCCCGCGCCCGGACCGGCGGGCCGGGTCAGCGAAGGCCACGTCGAACGGCGTGAGATCGAGGGTGGTGGCGTCGGCCGCGAGGGCGGCCCCGCCGAGCCCGAGCGCGGCGAGGTTGGCCTCCGCAAGACGCACGCGCAGCGGGTCGAGGTCGACCCCGGCGACGGTGAGGCCCGCTCGCGCGCAGGCGACCAGGTCGCCCCCGATGCCGCAACCCAGGTCCACCAGCGTTCCGGCGCCGGCTGCGGCCAAGCGGGCGGCACGGTGGGTGGCGACCCGGTGGCGGGTGGCCTGCTCGAGGCCGTCGGCGGTGAAGTACATGCGGGCCGCGTCGGCGGGCGCGAACTTGGCGACCGCCCGGCGGCGCAGCACCGCCTGGGTCAGAGCCGCGGCGGCGCGCTCAGGGACCATGTCGCGCCGCAGACGGGTGCCGGCCGCCAGCTCGTCGTACCCGGCGGCGAGGAGGGCCTCGGCGCCGGTCAGCGCCTCCTGCCCGGCCGGCTCCAGCAGCCAGTCGAGCGTCGGGAGGTCCACCCACGCATCCTGTCAGCCGCCCGGTGGGACCCGTCTGGCACTCCCTTGCTTTGAGTGCTAGTTTCGTTCTTGGCACTCTCCCGGTGAGGGTGCCAATGACGTGACGTTTTCCCAGCAACCAACAGTCCCTGGAAAGTGGAGGTCGACGACGTGTCGGTCAACATCAAGCCCCTCGAGGACCGCATCGTGGTCAAGCCGCTCGACGCCGAGCAGACGACCGCGTCGGGCCTGGTGATCCCGGACACCGCCAAGGAGAAGCCCCAGGAGGGCGAGGTCCTCAGCGTGGGCCCCGGTCGCATCGACGACAACGGCAACCGCGTGCCGCTCGACCTGTCCGTCGGCGACAAGGTCATCTACAGCAAGTACGGCGGCACCGAGGTCAAGTACGCCGGTGAGGAGTACCTGATCCTCTCCGCCCGCGACGTGCTGGCCGTCGTTTCCTGATTTTCGCTGAGTCGAGTGCGGATGTGGCTGCCCTGGCGACCACGTCCGCACTCGACTCGTTTTTCTAGGAGGTAAGTGAATGCCCAAGATCCTGGAGTTCAACGAGAACGCCCGGCGTGCGCTCGAGCGCGGTGTCGACAAGCTCGCCAACACCGTCAAGGTGACGCTCGGCCCCAAGGGCCGCTACGTCGTGCTGGACAAGAAGTGGGGCGCGCCCACCATCACCAACGACGGCGTCACCGTCGCCCGTGAGGTGGAGCTGGACGACCCGTTCGAGAACCTCGGCGCGCAGCTGACCAAGGAGGTGGCCACCAAGACCAACGACATCGCTGGTGACGGCACCACCACCGCGACCGTGCTCGCGCAGGCCATGGTCCACGAGGGTCTGCGTGCGGTCGCCGCCGGCGCCAACCCGATGGGCCTCAAGCGCGGCATGGACGCCGCCACGCAGGCGGTCATCGAGGCGCTGGGCAAGGCCGCCCGCGACGTCGACTCCGTCGAGGACATGGCTGCCGTCGCGACCGTGTCGAGCCGCGACGAGACCATCGGCGAGCTGCTCGCGCAGGCCTTCGACAAGGTGGGCAAGGACGGTGTGATCACCGTCGAGGAGTCCAACACCATGGGCACCGAGCTCGAGTTCACCGAGGGCATGCAGTTCGACAAGGGCTACCTGTCGCCGTACTTCGTCACCGACCCCGAGTCGATGGAGGCCGTCCTCGACGACCCCTACATCCTGCTGCACCAGGGGAAGATCTCGGCGATCGCCGAGCTGCTCCCGCTGCTGGAGAAGGTCATCGCCGCGGGCAAGCCGCTGTTCATCCTCGCCGAGGACGTCGAGGGCGAGGCGCTCTCGACCCTGGTGGTCAACAAGATCCGCGGCACCTTCAACGCCGTCGCGGTGAAGAGCCCGGCCTTCGGCGACCGCCGCAAGGCGATGATGCAGGACATCGCGATCCTCACCGGCGGCCAGGTCATCGCGCCAGAGGTCGGCCTCAAGCTCGACCAGGTCGGGCTCGACGTGCTCGGCACCGCCCGGCGCGTCGTGGTGACCAAGGACAACACCACGATCGTCGAGGGCGGCGGCTCCTCGGCCGAGGTCGAGGGCCGCGTGGGCCAGATCAAGGCCGAGATCGAGAACTCCGACTCCGACTGGGACCGCGAGAAGCTCCAGGAGCGGCTCGCCAAGCTCGCCGGCGGCGTCTGCGTCGTCAAGGTCGGCGCGGCCACCGAGGTGGAACTGAAGGAGAAGAAGCACCGCATCGAGGACGCGGTCTCGGCAACGCGTGCCGCGATCGAGGAGGGCATCGTCGCCGGCGGCGGCTCCGCCCTCGTCCACGCGGTGTCGGTCCTCGACGACGGCCTGGGCCACTCCGGTGACGAGGCGCTCGGCGTCCGCATCGTGCGTCGCGCCGCCGACGAGCCGCTGCGCTGGATCGCGGAGAACGGCGGCGACAACGGCTACGTCATCGTCGCCAAGGTCCGTGAGGGCGGCGTCGGCACCGGCTTCAACGCCGCCACCGGCGAGTACGGCGACCTGGTCGCCCAGGGCGTCCTCGACCCGGTCAAGGTCACCAAGTCCGCGCTGACCAACGCCACCTCGATCGCCGGCATGCTGCTCACCACCGAGACCCTCGTGGTGGACAAGCCCGAGGAGGAGGAGCCGGAGACCGGCCACGGACACGGCCACGGCCACGGTCACTGATCGGACCGCCGCCCGGTCCTCCCGGGTCGAGCATCGAGAGTCCCTCCTCGCACACCCGAGTCGGTGTGTGAGGGGGGACTTCTCCGTGTGAGGCAGAGGCGTTCGGGTCCTCAGCCCGCGAAGCCGCCGAACGCGGCCGCGAAGAGGCGGGCACAGCGGTCGGTCATCTCCGCGGCGGTGACGGCCGGGTGCTCCAGCCACCACCCGACGAGCGCGTCGACGACGCTCATCCACGCCGCGGCCAGCGCGGCGGTGTCGAGCGGGTCGCTGTTGCCGGCGAGCTGCATCAGCTCGCCCACGCCCTCCTCGGCCAGGGCGGTGATGCGGGCGGTGTAGGTCGCCACGGCGGCGCCCACCTCGCCGTCGCGAGGTGCGGTCGGGTCGAAGAACATCCGCCACACCCACGGGCGCGACTCGAGCACGCCGAAGATGCCCTGCAGGGTGAGCAGTCCGCGCTCGATGCCGGTGGAGTCACCACGGGCGATCCGCTCGATCTCGTCGGCGAGCATCGCGCCGTAGTGGTGCAGGGCGGCGGTGAAGAGGCCCTCCTTGGAGCCGAAGTAGGAGTAGATCAGCGGCTTGGAGATCCCGGCCCGCGCCGCGACGACGGCCACCGAGGTCGCCGCGAAGCCCTGCTCGCCGAAGACCTCCCCGGCAGCGGCGACGATCTGGTCCTCGCGGTCCGCCCGCGGCACGCCCTTGGTGCCCGCGTTCGGTCTGCTCACGGGAGCACTCTAGCCAGCGATATGAACTCATGGTAACTTACCCGAAAGTCATATCAAGGAGCGCCGATGCGCGAGCTGCTGGACCCGATGAAGAACCCGGTCACCTACGCGGTGCCGTTCTTCCTCCTGACCATCCTCGTCGAGCTGGCTGCCCTCAAGTGGCTGGACCACGACGACACCCCGCTGAATCCCGAGCTCACGCGGCGCGCCGGCTATGCCGCGCTGGACGCCCGGACGAGCCTGCTGATGGGTGTGGGGTCGCTGTTCTTCACCACGGCGTTCAAGGTCGCCACGTTCTTCGTCTACGCCGCGCTCTACGTGTGGGTCGCGCCGCTGCACCTGGCCACCGACACCTGGTGGTACTGGCTCGCCCTGCTGGTGGTGCAGGACCTCACCTACTACGGCTCGCACCGTTTCGTGCACCGGGTGCGGATCGGCTGGGCCGCGCACCAGGCCCACCACTCGAGCGAGTACATGAACTTCACCACCGCGCTGCGGCAGAAGTGGAACCCGTGGTTCGAGTTCTTCTTCTGGCTGCCGCTGCCGCTGCTCGGATTCGCCCCCTGGACCATCTACGTCGCCTTCGGGTGCAACCTGATCTACCAGTTCTTCGTGCACACCGAGCTCGTCGACCGGCTGTGGCGGCCGATCGAGCTCGTCCTCAACACCCCCTCCCACCACCGGGTGCACCACGGCTCGGACCCGGAGTACCTGGACAGGAACTATGCCGGGATCCTCATCATCTGGGACCGCCTCTTCGGCACCTTCGCGCCCGAGCGGCAACGCCCCACCTACGGGCTCACGAAGCCGGTCGGCACCTACCACCTGCTCAAGCTGCAGTACGGCGACTACGCCGCCCTGATGCGCGACGTACGCGGTGCGTCGTGCTGGCGCGACCGGCTCGGCTACCTGTTCCGCCCGCCGGGCTGGGAGCCACAGCGCTGAGCAGCACGGTGCGCTGACTAGAATCGGGTCTATGGCCTCCGGCGAGCTTCCCACCGATCCGACGCCCGACGTTCCTGCGAAGTTCGCCCAGCTCGGTCTCACCTACGACGACGTGCTGCTGCTGCCCGGCCACTCGGACCTGACGCCCTCCGACATCGACACCACCACCCGGCTGACCCGCGAGATCAGCCTCAAGGTGCCGCTGGTGAGCGCCGCGATGGACACCGTGACGGAGTCCCGGATGGCGATCGCGATGGCACGCGAGGGCGGCCTCGGGGTGCTGCACCGCAACCTCTCCATCGAGGACCAGGCCTACCAGGTGGACCTGGTCAAGCGGACCCAGACCGGGACCATCCCCAACCCGGTGACGATCGGACCGGACGCCACCCTGGAGCAGCTGGACCGGCTGGCGGGGGAGTACCGCGTCTCGGGCTTCCCGGTCGTCGACGCCCAGCACCGGCTCCTGGGGATCATCACCAACCGCGACCTGCGGTTCACCCCCGTGGCCGAGTGGGCGACCACCAAGGTCGACGAGGTGATGACGCCGATGCCGCTGATCACGGCGCCGGTGGGCATCTCCCGCGAGGACGCGACGATGCTGCTGCGCAAGCACAAGCGCGAGCGGTTGCCCATCGTCGACGAGCAGGGTCGCCTCGCCGGCCTGATCACCGTCAAGGACTTCGTGAAGTCCGAGCAGTTCCCCCACGCGAGCAAGGACGAGCACGGCCGGCTGCTCGTCGGTGCCGCGATCGGCTACTTCGGCGATGCGTGGCAGCGTGCGACCACCTTGATCGAGGCCGGCGTCGACGTGCTCGTCGCCGACACCGCCCACGGCAACGTGCGGATGCTGCTGGACATGGTCAAGCGCCTCAAGACCGATCCGGCGACCCGGCACGTGCAGGTGATCGGCGGCAACGTCGGCACCCGCGAGGGGGCGCAGGCGTTCGTCGACGCCGGCTCCGACGCCATCAAGGTCGGCGTCGGCCCGGGCTCGATCTGCACGACCCGCGTGGTGACCGGCGTGGGCGTGCCCCAGGTGACGGCCGTCTACGAGGCCTCGCTGGCCGCCAAGCCGGCCGGCGTCCCGGTGATCGCGGACGGTGGCCTGAAGTACTCCGGTGAGATCGGCAAGGCGCTGGTCGCCGGCGCCGACGCGGTGATGGTCGGCTCGCTGCTCGCCGGCTGCGAGGAGTCGCCGGGCGACCTCGTCTTCGTCAACGGCAAGCAGTACAAGTCCTACCGCGGCATGGGCTCGCTGGCCGCGATGTCGAGCCGGGGGAAGAAGTCCTACTCCAAGGACCGCTACTTCCAGGCCGAGGTCGCCAGCGACGACATGATCGTGCCGGAGGGCATCGAGGGCCAGGTGGCCTACCGCGGGCCGCTCTCGGCGGTGGCCCACCAGCTGGTCGGCGGCCTGCACCAGTCGATGTTCTACGTCGGAGCGCGCACGGTGCCCGAGCTGCAGGACAAGGGCCGGTTCATCCGGATCACCAGCGCCTCCCTGACCGAGTCGCACCCCCACGGCGTGCAGATGACCGTCGAGGCCCCCAACTACAGCAGCCGGTGAGCCGTCCGCGGATGCTCATCGGTCCGCTCGAGGAGGCCGTCCGGCCGGCGGGTCAGCTCAGGGCGGCCCGGCGCCGCGGCGTCGCGATCCACCCCGGGTAGGCGCAGAGCAGACCCGTCAGCAGCAGCATGCGCGCCATGAACACATGGACCCCACCCAGGCTGGCGCCGGGACCTGCGGAGCGGAACCGCCGTCCCGGGTCGGAGCCTCAGGCCTGCCGGTGCACCAGCAGCGGCAGCACCATCCGGGCGCCCGCCTCGCGCAGCACCGCGGCGGCCACGGTGACCGGCCACTGGCTCCAGCTCCGGTCGACGACGAGCAGCACCACCTGGCCCGCCACCGCGGCCCGGTCCGGGACGGTGAGGGCGCCGCGCCAGAACGCCGCCTCCCGGTCGCCCGGGGTGTCCCGCTCGGGACCGGAGCCCCGCTCGACGGCCAGGGCCGCGCGGGACAGCCGACCCACCCCGGCCAGGTGTTCGGCGACCGCCTCGGCGAGGCCGGAGCCGTCGGTGCCGAGCGCCGCGACGGCGGTCGGGCGCTCCGGCCACTCCGAGCGCCACCGGCTCAGCAGGCCCACACACGCCTGAGCGATCTCCTCGAGCGCCGCCGGCTCCCCGCGCCGGGCCTGGGCGAGCGTGTCGGCCCACTCCGGAGCGTCGGCGTGCACCAGGGTGCGCCCGGTCTCGGCCATCAGCGGCGCGGGGATGCGTCCCCGCGCTCCGAACTCCCCGCCCGGCCACATCTTCCGGGGCTCGAGGACGAGTGCGCTGGCGCGCAGGCCGGTGGCGATCGAGCGGGCGGTCTCGGCGCGCGGCTCCGGCTCGAGCGGCGCGGGCAGCGTCCCTCGACACACCGAGCACCGTCCGCACGGCGTGGCGGTGGTGTCGTCGAGCGACTCCTGCAGCAGCTGCATCAGGCAGCGCTCGCCGCGGGTGTAGGCGCGCATGATGTCGGCCTCGCGGCGTCGGACGCCGAGCACGCCGTCGTAGTGCGCGGCGTCGTGCTCCCACGGCGTCCCGGTGACGCTCCAGCCGTCGGCGGTGCGCTCGGTGACACCCGGCACGGCGAGCTGCTTGAGGTACAGCTCGACCTTGGTGCGCCGCAGCCCGGTCTCGGCCTCCAGCGCCGGGACCGACATCGGACCCTCGGCTCCCTGGAGGACGCCGAGCAGCGCACGCACCTCCGCCTCCACCGGGATGGTCGCGGTCGCGAAGTACTCCCAGACGCCGGCGTCGGCCTCCGAGGGCAGCAGCACCACCGAGGCGTGGTCGATCGCGCGCCCGGCGCGGCCGACCTGCTGGTAGTACGACACCGGCGACGGCGGCGCTCCCACGTGCACCACGAAGCCGAGGTCGGGCTTGTCGTAGCCCATGCCGAGGGCGGAGGTGGCGACCAGGGCCTTGACCTCGTTGGCCCGCAGCCGGTCCTCGAGCCGGTGCCGGGTATCGCCGTCGAGCTGACCGGTGTAGGCGGCGACGGGCACGGCGTCGCCGTGGACCAGGTGCACTGCCTCCACGAGCCGGTCGGCGTCGGCGACGGTCAGCACGTAGACGATCCCCGAGCCCGGCAGCCGCGGAAGGTGGTCGACGACCCAGGCGTAGCGCTGGATCGGGGTCAGCTGGTCGACGACCGCGAGCTCGAGGGACGCCCGGGCCAGCGGACCGCGCAGGACCAACGTCGCCTCGCCGAGCTGGGCGGCCACGTCGGCGGTGACCCGCTCGTTGGCCGTCGCGGTCGTGGCCAGCACCGGTGTCGCCGGGTTGAGCCGCTGCAGCACGTCGGCGACGCGGCGGTAGTCCGGCCGGAAGTCGTGACCCCAGTCGGAGACCGCGTGCGCCTCGTCGACCACGAGCAGCCCCAGCCGGCCCGCCAGCGTGTCGAGCACCCGCGCGCCGAAGCCGGGGTTGGCCAGCCGCTCGGGGGAGACCAGCACCACGTCGAGCTCGTCGGCGAGCAGCTGCTGCTCGATCGCCGACCACTCCCCGACGTTGCCGCTGTTGATCGTGGCGGCGCGCAGCCCAGCGCGCCCGGCCGCCGCGACCTGGTCGCGCATCAACGACAGCAGCGGGCTGACCACCAGCGTCGGGCCGTGGCCGGCGGCACGGTGCAGCGCGGTCGCGCACCAGTAGACCGCCGACTTGCCCCACCCCGTGCGCTGCACGACGAGCACCCGTGAGGCCGGCGCGGCGAGCGCCTCCACGGCTCGCCGCTGGTCCTCCCGCAGCCGCGCGCCCGGCCCCGCGAGCGCCTCGATGACGCGGGTCAGGACCGCCTCGTCGAGCGGAGCGGCGGTCGCGGAGGTGGTCGGCATGAGGTCCACGGTACGAACCGGCACCGACAGCCGGCCGATAGCCTTCGCCCCATGACCGAGATCGAGATCGGCCGCGCCAAGCGCGGGCGCCGCGCGTACTCCTTCGACGACATCGCGATCGTCCCGAGCCGCCGGACCCGCGACCCCGAGGAGGTCAGCGTCGCCTGGCAGATCGACGCCTACCGCTTCGAGATGCCGATCCTCGCCGCGCCGATGGACTCGGTGATGAGCCCCGAGACCGCCATCGCCCTGGGCCGGTACGGCGGGCTGGGCGTGCTCAACCTCGAGGGCCTGTGGACGCGCTACGCCGACCCGGCCCCGCTGCTGGAGGAGGTCGCGCAGCTCGACCGGCCCGAGGCGGTGGCGCGGATGCAGGAGATCTACCGCGCGCCGATCCAGGCCGAGCTGATCACCGAGCGGGTCCGCCAGGTGCGCGACGCCGGCGTCACCGTGGCGGGAGCGCTGAGCCCGCAGCACACCAAGGAGTTCGCGAAGACGGTCGTCGACGCCGGGGTCGACATGTTCGTCATCCGCGGCACCACGGTCAGCGCCGAGCACGTCAGCAGCCAGGCCGAGCCCTTGAACCTGAAGGAGTTCATCTACGAGCTCGACGTGCCGGTGATCGTCGGCGGCTGCGCGACGTACCAGGCCGCGCTGCACCTGATGCGCACCGGAGCGGCGGGCGTGCTGGTCGGGTTCGGCGGAGGCGCGGCGCACACCACCCGCCAGGTCCTGGGGGTGGCGGTGCCGATGGCGAGCGCGGTCGCCGACGTCGCGGCGGCCCGCCGCGACTACCTCGACGAGTCCGGCGGCCGCTACGTGCACGTGATCGCCGACGGCTCGATCGGCAAGAGCGGCGACATCGCCAAGGCGGTCGCGTGCGGTGCCGATGCCGTGATGGTCGGCTCCCCGCTGGCCCGTGCGGCCGAGGCGCCCGGCAAGGGGTTCCACTGGGGCGCCGAGGCGCACCACGGCGAGCTGCCCCGCGGCGAGCGGATGGCGTTCGGCACCGTCGGCACCCTGCAGGAGATCCTCTTCGGTCCCTCCCGCGTGGCCGACGGCACGATGAACCTCGTCGGTGCCCTGCGGCGGGCGATGGCCACGACCGGCTACACCGAGCTCAAGGAGTTCCAGCGCATCGAGGTCGTCGTCCAGTAGCCGCCCGGCTCCGGGCCGGATGGGCGAAGCGGCGCCGGTCCGCCCCGGGCCGGATTACCCTTGACCCGGTGAAGACGCCCTCGCGACGCTGGCTCGAGCCGGCCCTCGTCGCGGGCATCTCGCTGGCCCTGGTCGCCGCGTTCTGGGCGGCCTGGCAGCGCACGACCGGTCCGCATGCCGACGACGGCCGCGTGGTGGACGCACGCGGGCTGGCCATCCCGCAGCAGGCCGCGACCGAGGGGCCCGCCACGCCGACGCCCACGCCCACGGCCACGGCCACCGCGACGGCCTCAGCCTCTCCCAGCGCCGGGATCCGCAAGGCCCACCGGGCCTACATCTCCTCCAACCGGTCCCTGGCCGCGCGCGTCCAATCGCAGCTCGCCGCGGCGACCAGCCACACCGACGTGGTCCTGGCCACCTACAACGTCCTCGGCGCCTCGCACACCACCGCCCACGGCTCGCACGCGGGCCGGGCGCCCGGACCGGTCCGCGCCCGGTGGGCGGTGACCTCGCTGCTGGCCCACCACGTCGACGTGGTCGCGCTGCAGGAGTTCCAGCGCTCCCAGGCCGAGGCGTTCGAGGCGGCCTCCGCCGGCACCTACGACGTCTGGCCGGGCACCCAGCGCTCGCCCGCCGAGGGCGAGAACTCCGTCGCGTGGCGCAGCGACCGCTTCGACCTGGTCCAGGCCCAGCAGAACTCCTACCCCTACTTCGACGGGCACCGGCGCCCCTACCCGATGGTGCTGCTGCGCGACCGCGCCAGCGGCGTGGAGTTCTGGGTCACCAGCAACCACAACCCGGCGTTCGACCGCAACACCGGCTGGCGGCACCAGGCGGTGGCCGAGGAGATCGCCGACGCCGACCGCCTGCTCGGCACCGCGGGCCACGCGCCCCTCGTGCTGGCCGGCGACATGAACGACCGCGAGGCCTTCCTGTGCCCCGTCGTCGACCAGACGCCGCTGCACCCGGCCGGGGGAGGCACCTCCGGCTGCGTGCCGCCGCGGCCGACGTTCGTGGACTGGATCCTCGGCTCCGGCGGGGTTCAGTTCACCTCCTACGCCTGGGACGGGGGCGACCTGGTCCGGCGTACCTCCGACCATCCCCTGGTGTACGCCTCCGCGCGGATCTGGGGCGCCGACACCGTCCCCGCGGTGCCGATCCCCTGACCGCGCCGCCGACCGCCCCGCTCCGGGGAGGGTGTCGCGGGAGCGCCGGTAGGATGGGAGGAGTCCGCTCGCCTCGGCGTGGCCGGGTCTGGTGCGGCAGTCGTCCTCCCGCCGCCCCCCTTCTCCCAGGAGCTTCCTCGTGCGCCTCGCCGGCCTCGCCGCTGCCGTGCTGTCCGAGCCCACCCTGGCCGGTGCCGTGGCCGACGCCCGGTCCAACCTGCGCCCGCGGGTCGACCTCGCCGGCCCCGCCGGCCTGCGCCCGCACCTGGTCGCCGGGCTGGTGGAGGCCGGACGGACCGTGCTGGTGGTGGCGGCGACCGTCCGCGAGGCCGAGGACCTGGTCACCGAGCTCGGCGACCTCGTCGATCCCGACCACGTCGCCCTCTACCCGGCGTGGGAGACGCTGCCGCACGAGCGGTTGAGCCCGCGCAGCGACACGGTGGGCAAGCGGCTGGCCGTGCTGCGCCGGCTCACCGCGCCGGGCACCGACCCGGGGACCGGGCCGCTGCGGGTGGTCGTCGCGCCGATCCGCAGCGTCCTGCAGCCCCAGGTCAAGGGCCTGGGCGACCTCGAGCCGGTCGAGCTGCATCCGGGCCAGGAGGTCGCGCTCGAGGACGTCGTGGCCCGCCTTGCCGGCGCGGCGTACTCCCGGGTCGACCTCGTCGAGAAGCGCGGTGAGTTCGCGGTGCGCGGGGGGATCGTGGACGTGTTCCCCCCGACCGAGGAGCACCCGCTGCGCGTGGAGTTCTTCGGCGACGAGGTCGACGAGATCCGCACGTTCGCCGTCGCCGACCAGCGGACCCTGGAGGTCGCCGACCGGATGTGGGCGCCGCCGTGCCGCGAGCTGCTGCTCACCGACGAGATCCGCGAGCGCGCCCGGGTGCTCGGCGAGCAGCACCCCGAGCTGCGCGAGCTCACCGACAAGCTCGCCGAGGGCATCGCGGTCGAGGGGATGGAGTCGCTGGCGCCCGTGCTGGTCGACGAGATGGAGCTCCTCGTCGACCTGCTGCCGACCGACACCCATGTGCTGCTGCTCGACCCCGAGCGGGTCCGTACCCGCGCCCACGACCTCGTCGCCACCAGCGAGGAGTTCCTCGCCGCCAGCTGGGCGGCCGCGGCGTCCGGAGGAAGCTCGCCGATCGACGTCGGAGCCGCGTCGCTGCGGACCCTGGAGGACGTCCGCGACCACGCCCTCGGCCGCGACATGGGCTGGTGGAGCATCGGTCCCTTCGCCCTCGACGGCGACGACCTCGCCGAGGACGCCGACGACGTCGTCGACGCGCAGCCGATCGACCCCTACCGCGGTGACGTGGAGAAGGCGGTCGTCGACATCCGCGACCACCTCCGCACGCGGCCGGTCGTGGTGGTCCACCAGGGCCACGGGCCCGCACACCGCCTCGTCGAGGTGCTCGGCGAGCACGACGTCCCGGCGCGCTACGTCGAGGAGGTGGCGACGGCTCCGGCGACCGACGGCGTCGTGGTGGTCACCCAGGGCTGCCTGGACGCCGGGGTGATCGTGCCCGAGCTGGTGCTGCTCACCGGTGAGGACATCTCCGGTCAGGCGGCCTCCACGCGCGACATGCGCAAGATGCCGACCCGACGCAAGAAGCAGATCGACCCGCTGGAGCTGAAGCCGGGGGACTACGTCGTCCACGAGCAGCACGGCGTCGGCCGCTTCGTCGAGATGCGCCAGCGCGAGGTGCAGGGCGCCGTCCGCGAGTTCCTCGTGCTCGAGTACGGCGGCAAGCGCGGCATGCCCAACGACGTGCTCTACGTCCCCGCGGACGCGCTCGACCAGGTCACCCGGTACGTCGGCGGCGAGCAGCCCAGCCTCGACCGGCTCGGTGGCGCGGACTGGGCCAAGCGCAAGGGCCGGGCCCGCAAGGCCGTGCGCCAGATCGCGGCCGAGCTGATCAAGCTCTACGCCGCCCGCCAGGCCACCAAGGGCCACGCCTACGGGCCGGACACGCCCTGGCAGCGCGAGCTCGAGGACGCGTTCCCCTTCCACGAGACCCCCGACCAGCTCACCACGGTCGAGGAGGTCAAGGGCGACATGCGCAGCACCGTGCCGATGGACCGGCTGGTGTGCGGCGACGTCGGCTACGGCAAGACCGAGATCGCGGTCCGGGCGGCGTTCAAGGCGGTCCAGGACGGCAAGCAGGTGGCCGTCCTGGTGCCGACCACGCTGCTGGTCACGCAGCACTTCGCGACGTTCGCGGAGCGGATGAGCGGCTTCCCCGTCGTCCTCAAGCCGCTGAGCCGCTTCCAGACCGACAAGGAGGCGGCGGAGGTCCTCAAGGGGGTCGCCGACGGCAGCGTCGACATCGTGATCGGCACCCACCGGCTGCTCAACCCCGACATCGGCTTCAAGGACCTCGGCCTGATCATCGTCGACGAGGAGCAGCGCTTCGGCGTCGAGCACAAGGAGCAGATGAAGCGCCTGCGCACCAGCGTCGACGTGCTGTCGATGAGCGCGACGCCGATCCCGCGCACCCTGGAGATGGCGATCACCGGCATCCGCGAGATGTCCACGATCACCACGCCGCCGGAGGAGCGGCACCCGGTGCTCACCTACGTCGGCGCCTACGACGACAAGCAGGTGACCGCCGCCATCCGGCGCGAGCTGCTGCGTGACGGCCAGGTGTTCTACATCCACAACCGGGTCAGCTCGATCGAGAAGGCGGCCGCCCGCCTCAAGGAGCTGGTGCCCGAGGCGCGGGTGGCGACGGCGCACGGGCAGATGGGCGAGCACCAGCTCGAGCGGGTGATGGTCGACTTCTGGGAGAAGGAGTTCGACGTGCTGGTGTGCACCACCATCGTCGAGTCCGGCCTCGACGTCTCCAACGCCAACACGATGATCATCGAGCGCGCCGACACCCTGGGCCTGTCCCAGCTGCACCAGCTGCGCGGACGGGTGGGGCGCTCGCGCGAGCGGGCCTACGCCTACTTCCTCTACCCGGCGGAGAAGCCGCTGACCGAGACCGCGCACGAACGCCTCGCCACCCTCGCCCAGCACTCCGACCTCGGCGGCGGCATGGCGATCGCGATGAAGGACCTCGAGATCCGCGGTGCGGGCAACCTGCTCGGCGGCGAGCAGTCCGGCCACATCGCCGACGTCGGGTTCGACCTCTACGTGCGCCTGGTCGGCGAGGCCGTCAGCGAGTTCCGCCACCAGGGCGCGGAGCCCGACGAGCTGCGCGAGGTCCGCATCGAGATCCCGGTCGACGCGCACCTGCCGCACGGCTACGTGCCCAGCGACCGGCTCCGGCTGGAGATGTACAAGCGGCTGGCCGAGGTCCGCACCGTCGACGACGTCGAGGCGATCCGCGAGGAGCTTGCCGACCGGTACGGCCCGCCGCCCGCGCCGGTCGACCGGCTGCTCGACGTGGCCCGCCTGCGGGTGCGGATGCGGGCGCTCGGCGTCGGCGAGCTCACCTCGGCGGGCTCCTTCCTGCGGTTCGCGCCGGTCACCCTGCCCGACTCGCGCGCCGTACGCCTCAAGCGGCTCTACCCGAAGGCGCTGCTCAAGCCGCAGACCAGCACGCTGCTCGTGCCGCGGCCGGTCCGCAAGGACGCCGACCTGGTGGCGTTCGCCGCTGAGGTCCTCCACCAGGTCGTCGACCCGGCCACTCAGTGACACCAGGCGCGTGACCCGCGCCACAGGGACCCGGCGGTCGTGCGTAGCATGCCGTCCGTGAAGCTGCGTGCCCCGGCCCTCGCCGTCGTCGCTGCCCTGGCCCTCACCGGCTGCGACCAGTCACCGTCACTCGCCGCGCGCGTGGGGTCGCAGGAGATCCCGGTCAGCGACGTGCAGCTGCTGACCCGGGCGCTGTGCACCCCCACGCCGGGCGCGCCGACCGCGGGCAACGCCGTCGCGACCGTCAACGACGCCGCTGTCGCGACCCTCGTCGAGGCGGCCGTCGACCAGCAGATCGCGCAGGCACGCGGCGTCACCGTCGACCCGACCCAGCTCGCCGCCCAGCTCGGCCAGTTCGACAAGCTGATCGCCGCGCTGCCGGCCGAGGACCGCGACCGTGCCAGCACGCTGATCGAGGACATCTTCCGGGGTCGCGCGGCGATCACCCAGATCGCCCAGCAGTCGATCGGCACCGGTGCCAGCCAGGCCGCCAACGGCCAGGCGCTGCAGCAGGCGGTGCAGAAGCTCGAGAAGAGCTACGCCGCCAAGGTGGGTGTCCAGCTCAACCCGCGCTACGACTCCGCCGGCCTCGGCTCCCAGGGCACCGGGTCGCAGTCGGTCTCCGTCCCGGTCTCCGACGCCGCCACCAAGGGCGCCGCCGCGGCGGGCGGAGGGAAGCCCGATGCCACCTGGCTCGGCGACCTCCCGGCCAACCTCCGGTGCGGCTGAGCCTCGTGCCCGATCCCTATGCCTGACACCGCACGGCCGGGGCCGCGCGAGGCGCCCACGCTCGGGGAGCTGGTCGGGCTCTTCGAGCGGCTGCGCCGGGAGTGCGCGTGGAAGGCGGCGCAGACCCACGACAGCCTGACCCGCTACCTGCTCGAGGAGGCCTACGAGGCCGTCGAGGCCATCGACTCCGGCGACCCCGAGCGGATCCGCGACGAGCTCGGCGACGTGCTGCTGCAGGTCTACCTGCACGCCGCGATCGCCGCCGAGGAGGGCAGCTTCGACATCGAGGACGTCGCCCGTGGGCTGCGCGCGAAGATGATCCGCCGCAACCCGCACGTCTTCGCCGTCCCGGAGGGGGAGCAGGCCGAGTCGGACCCCGAGCGGATCGACGCGGCCTGGCAGCGGATCAAGGCCACCGAGCGCGGCGAGCAGGACCCGCCGCCCGCTCCCGACGACGACCTCCCGCGCGACCTCCCGGCGCTGCTCCGGGCGACGAAGGTGCTGGAGCGGCGGGCCCGCAGCGGCGCGGTCGGACTGCCGGTCCTTGCCGAGGGCGACGACGAGGCCGGCATCGGACGGCGCCTCTTGGCCCTGGCGGACGAGGCGCGTCGCAGCGGTATCGACCCGGAACGGGCATTGCGCCACACACTGCGCGAACTGGCCATACGCTCGGACTGAGCCGCACGGGCTCGGTCGCAGTCGGGGAGGCGGTGTGGGCGGGATGGGCGCGCGTCGGTGGCCCCTCCTCGTCGTGGCCGCTGCTCTGCTGCTCGCCGGCTGCTCGACCGCGCCCGACGACGAGATGGTGCCCCGGCCCACCGCGGTGACCACCGTCGTCTCGCACGCCGCCGCCCCGCTGCCGCGGCTGCCGCACGGTGCCTCGACGTACCGGCCGGGGGAGCCGGCCCGCGTCCGCGACGGGGTGATCGAGGTGGACGGTCGCCGCATCGACGTGGCGCCGCTGCGCGCCGACCAGGCGGTCGCCACCCGCGGCGGCACCTTCTTCCTCAACGCCGGCGAGCTCTGGTACGCCGGCAGCCACGGTGCGCGTTCCACGGGGCTGAGCCAGGTGGACCGGCTGGTGCTCTCACCCGACGGTCGCCGGCTCGGCCTCGTGGACCGCACCCACGGTCCGTCGGGGGCCGATCGCACCCGGGTGGCGGCCGTGGTCGTCTACGACACGGTGACCGGTCGGCCGGTGCTGCGCTCCACGGCCGGCATGGGCGCCCTCGGCGAGGACCTGCACTCCGCCTACGCGGCGACGCCGCCGGAGGTCGTCTCGCTCGGTACGACGGCGCTGGTGGCGCGCACCCCGTCCGGCCGCTATCGCTACCCTCTCGACGGCGGCAGGCCGATGCGTCTGCGCTGAGCCGCCCGACGAGCGAGGAGGTGCCGTGCCCGTGAAGGCTGCCGCCACGGCGATCCTCGGCCCGTGCGTCCTGCTGCTGGCGGGGTGCGGGTCGGCTGAGAAGGCGCCCCCGACGACCGTCACCTCCGACGCCTACTCCTGCACCGGTGCGGGGCTGGCACGGCTCGGGGATCTGCGCGCCGCGGTGCGGCATGCCGTGCCCCAGCGGGCCTCGGGGCCGCGGGTGCGCGACTACTGCGACGGCGGGCTCGACGCAGGGGTGGAGCTCACCGTCGCCGGCACCCTCGACCAGGTGCAGCCCGTGATCCACCGTGCGCTCGGGTGCGGTGCGCCGCGGCAGCGGCCCGCGGCCACCGGCCGCTCGGTGGTGATGCGCTGTCACGTCCGCGACCTGGAGATCCAGGTGACGCTGTCGCCGTACCTGCCGGCCGACGACCCCCACGGGCCGAGCACGCTGGGGGAGGCGACCCTGGTCGCCGGGCGCTGAGCCGGCGTTCCACGCCGACGCGTCCTCCCCGGGATGGGGGCTGCGCCCCGTTAGGCTGGCGAGCGCCGGATTCCCTACCCCCAGGAGCAGCAGTGCCCGCCATCGACGCCGTCCACGCCCGCGAGATCCTCGACTCCCGCGGCAACCCGACCGTCGAGGTGGAGGTCCTCCTCGAGGACGGATCCTTCGGTCGCGCGGCGGTGCCCTCGGGTGCGTCGACCGGAGCCTTCGAGGCCGTGGAGCTGCGCGACGGCGGTGACCGCTACCTCGGCAAGGGCGTCCGCAAGGCCGTCGAGGCCGTCCTGGACCGCATCGGTCCGGCCATCGAGGACGAGGACGCCACCGACCAGCGGGCGATCGACCAGATCATGATCGATCTGGACGGCACCCCCAACAAGGCGGAGCTGGGGGCCAACGCGATCCTCGGCGTCTCGCTCGCGGTCGCCGACGCGGCCGCCGCGTCCGCGGACCTCCCGCTGTTCCGCTACGTCGGCGGCCCGAACGCCCACCTGCTGCCGGTGCCGATGATGAACATCCTCAACGGTGGCTCCCACGCCGACTCCAACGTCGACATCCAGGAGTTCATGATCGCGCCGATCGGCGCGCCGACCTTCGCCGAGGCGCTGCGACAGGGCGCCGAGGTCTACCACGCGCTGAAGGCGGTGCTGAAGAAGCAGGGCCTCTCGACCGGGCTGGGCGACGAGGGCGGCTTCGCGCCGAACCTCGCCAGCAACCGCGCCGCGCTCGACCTGATCGCGGAGGCGATCGAGTCGACCGGGCTGAAGGTGGGCGAGGACATCGCGCTCGCCCTCGACGTCGCGGCCAGCGAGTTCTTCACCGACGGGTCGTACCAGTTCGAGGGCGCCGCACGTACGGCCGTCGAGATGAGCGCCTACTACGCCGACCTCGTCGCCGGCTACCCGATCGTGAGCATCGAGGACCCGCTCGACGAGGAGGACTGGGACGGCTGGCGCACGATCACCGAGGAGCTCGGCGCCCGCACCCAGCTCGTCGGCGACGACCTGTTCGTGACCAACGTCGAGCGGCTCCAGCGCGGCATCTCCTCCGGCACCGCCAACGCGCTGCTGGTCAAGGTGAACCAGATCGGCTCGCTGACCGAGACCCTCGACAGCGTCGAGCTGGCCCACCGCAACGGCTACCGCTGCATGATGAGCCACCGCTCCGGCGAGACCGAGGACACCACGATCGCCGACCTCGCCGTCGCCACCAACTGCGGTCAGATCAAGACCGGTGCGCCGGCCCGGTCCGAGCGGGTGGCCAAGTACAACCAGCTGCTGCGCATCGAGGAGGAGCTGGGCGACGCCGCCCGGTACGCCGGCCGGTCCTCCTTCCCGAGGTTCGGCCGCCAGGGATGAGCCCGACGGGTCGCACCCCGCAGCGAGGCCGGCCGGCGCGCAACGGCCGGCCCGGCCGCGCCGACGCCTCGCGCACCCGTCCCCGCGCCCACCCGGGGGCGGCCCGTGCGCGCCAGGACGCGGCACCCGCGGCGTCGCGTCCCCGGTTCACCCACCGGATGGCGGTGCTGCTGGTCGTGGTGGCCGTCCTCGTGGTCTCCTACGCCTCCTCCATGCGGGCCTACCTCCAGCAGCGCCAGGACCTCGACGGCCTGCGTGCGCAGATCGCCAGCTCGCAGGCGCAGATCGCGGAGCTGAAGCAGGAGAAACGGCGCTGGCGCGACCCGGCGTACGTCGAGCAGCAGGCCCGCACCCGCTTCGGCTGGGTGATGCCCGGCGAGACCGCCTATCAGGTGATCGGCGCGGACGGGAAGCCGTTGTCGGGCACCGACGCGTTGAGCAGCCCGCCCGCCGAGCACCACACCCCGGAGGCGTGGTGGAGCAAGGCCTGGTCGAGCGTGCAGGCCGCCGACCACCCGCCGCAGCCCGGCGACGGACCGCACCCGCTGACCAAGATCGCGCCGTCGCGGCAGCCGTCGAAGGGCTGAGCGCGGTGGGCATCAGCGACGCGGACCGGGCCGTCGTCCGGGCCCAGCTCGGTCGGCCGCCGCGCGGCGTGCACGACGTCGGCCACCGCTGTCCCTGCGGCAACCCCGACGTGGTCACCACCGAGCCGCGCCTCGACGACGGCACGCCGTTCCCGACCACCTTCTATCTCACCTGTCCTCGCGCGGCGTCCGCGATCGGCACCCTGGAGGCCTCCGGGCTGATGCGCGAGATGAGCGAGCGGCTGGAGGCCGACGCAGTCCTCGCCGAGGCCTATCGCGGCGCGCACGCGTCCTACCTCGCCGCGCGGGCGGAGATCGGCGAGGTCGCCGAGATCGCCGGCACCTCCGCCGGCGGGATGCCGACGAGGGTCAAGTGCCTGCACGTGCTGGCCGCCCAGGCGCTCGCCCAGGGGCCCGGCGTGAACCCCCTGGGGGACGAGGTCCTCGACGCGCTCGGCGCCTGGTGGGCGTCCGGGCCGTGCGTGAGCGCTTCGGAGGAGCGCCGATGACGCGGGTCGCGGCCTACGACTGCGGCACCAACTCGCTGCGGCTGCTCGTCGCCGAGGTCGACCCGGCGACGGGCCGGGCCGAGGAGCTGGTGCGCGACATGCGGGTGGTCCGGCTCGGCGAGGGCGTGGACCGCACCGGCCGGATCAGTGACGCCGCGCTGGGCCGCGTCGTGGAAGCCCTGGACGACTTCGCCGCCGAGGCGGCACGCCACGACGTCGAGCGGACCCGGTTCTGTGCCACCTCCGCCGCCCGCGATGCCGAGAACGCCGCGGCGCTCACGGCGGCGGTGCGCGACCGCATCGGCGTCGTCCCCGAGGTGCTGACCGGTGAGGAGGAGGCCCGGCTCTCCTTCGCCGGGGCGGTCAGATCGGCAGCGGCCGACCTGGCGGCTCCGGTGCTGGTCGTCGACATCGGGGGCGGCTCGACCGAGCTGATCCTCGGCGAGCGTGTTGTGCGGACGGCGGAGTCCCTCGACGTCGGATCGGTGCGCCTGGCCGAGCGGCACCTGCACCACGACCCGGCCACGGCCGCCGAGATCGCGGCTGTCGAGGCGGACGTCGAGGCCGCCCTCGACAGCACCGTCGTCGACGTCGCTGCGGCGCGCTCGGTGATCGGGGTCGCCGGCACCGTCACCACGGTGGCTGCCGGGGCGCTCGGGCTCACCGCCTACGACCGCGGCGCCATCCACCACGCCGAGGTGCCGGTCGCCGATCTGCGCAGCACCGTTGAGGAGCTCCTCGCGATGACCACGGTGCAGCGTCGCGCGCTGGGGTACATGCATCCGGGGCGTGCGGACGTGATCGGCGCCGGAGGCCTGGTGCTGAGGTGCCTGCTCGACCGTACGCGTGTCGACACGGTGCTGGTCTCCGAGCACGACATCCTCGACGGGATCGCCTGGTCGGCGGCCGGGGGCTCCTCCTGACCGCACGACCGATGGACTGCACACCGGCCCGACGACCGACAACCAAGGGAGACCACTGATGGCTCGGGACGAGAAGACCGCCGCGGACGAGCGCACCGACCAGCACGCCGATGGGCACACCGATGGGCACACCGATGGGCACACGGATGGGCACACGGACGAGCGCACCGACCAGCACACAGATCAGCGCACCGGTGCCACCCGGATGGAGCCGGCCCGCGACGACACCATGGCGGGGGAGACGGAGTTCGTCACCGAGGAGACCTACCGCAAGCGGTCGGCCTTCTACGTGCTGCGCAAGACCGGGCGCGAGTTCCTCGACGACCACTGCACCGACCTCGCCGCCGCGCTGACCTACTACTCCGTGCTCGCGATCTTCCCGGCGGCCCTGGCGCTGCTCTCGCTGCTGGGGCTGTTCAACGAGAGCGGCAAGGCGCTGTCGACGGTGCTCGACGTGCTGCGGCCGCTGGTCTCGGACCAGACGCTGAGCAACATCCAGGGTCCGTTGCAGAAGCTCACCACTTCCCAGGCGGCGGGCGCGACGTTCGTCGTCGGCATCCTCGGCGCCCTCTGGTCCGCCTCCGGCTACGTCGGTGCCTTCGGCCGGGCGCTCAACCAGATCTTCGAGGTCGAGGAGGGGCGGCCGTTCTGGCGGCTGCGGCCGATGAACATCGCCGTCACGGTCGTCTCCATCGTGCTGTCGGCGGCCGTGCTGCTCATCCTGGTGGTCTCCGGTCCCGTCGCGCGCTCGATCGGCGACGTGATCGGGCTCGGCAGCCAGGCGGTGACGGTCTTCGACATCGCGAAGTGGCCGGTGCTCGCGCTGCTCGTCGTGGTGATCGTGGCGACGCTCTACTACTTCACGCCCAACGTGAAGTGGCCCCGCTTCCGCGTGCTCTCCGTCGGTGCCTTCGTGGCGATCCTCGTCTGGGTCGCGGTCTCGGTCGGCTTCGCGTTCTACGTCGCCAACTTCTCCAGCTACGACCGCACCTACGGCTCTGTCGCCGGCGTCATCGTCGCGCTGCTGTGGCTGTGGCTGACGAACCTGGCGCTGATGTTCGGTGCCGAGCTGGACTCCGAGATCGAGCGGGCGCGCGAGCTGCACAAGGGGATGCCGGCCGAGGAGCGGTTGCAGGTGCCGCTGAAGTCCGACCGCGGCATCCGCAAGGCCGAGAAGCGTCGCGAGAAGGACGCGGCCGACGGACGGGAGATCCGCACCATGCGGGTCGGCTCCGGCGACCCCAACGATCGACCCTTCTGAGGCGACCGCCCCTCTGGGGCGGCCGTCTACGCTCGCAGCGTGCTGACCTCCGCGCTCGCCGATCTGGACGACGACCGACTCGCGGCCGCGTACCCGTGGCCGGAGGGCCGGCGCTGGGTGCGGGCCAACATGGTGATGACGCTGGACGGCGCGACGGTCGGTCCGGACGGCGTCAGCAAGTCGTTGACCTCCGGCGCCGACCAGCGCGTCTTCGGTGCGTTGCGGGCCGGTGCCGACGCGGTGCTCGTCGGCGCGGGGACGATCCGCGCCGAGCGCTACAGCCCGATGCGGCCCTCGGAGGGGCTGCAGCGTCGGCGCCAGGAGCAGGGGCTCGCGGCCGCCCCCGTCGTGGTGGTCGTGTCCGGCTCCCTCGACCTGCCCTGGGAGGAGCCGATGTGGGACCGCTCGACGATGCGGCCGCTGGTGCTCACCGGTCCCGACGCCGACCCGGAGCGTGTCGCCGTCGCCCGTGAGCACGCCGAGGCCGTCGCCCTGCCCGGTGCGGGCCTCGACGTGGGGGCGGTGCTGGAGCTGCTCGAGGAGCGGGGCCTGCGCCGGATCCTCTGCGAGGGCGGTGCGCGGCTCCTCGCCGACCTGGTCGCCGACGACCTCCTCGACGAGGCCGACGTGACCCTCGCGCCGCTGTTCGCCGGCACCGACCTCACCGCGCGCACGCCGATGCTCAAGGCGCCGCGCCGCTTCGAGCCGGTGCACGCCCTGCACGAGGACGGCTACCAGATGCTCCGCCTCACCCGGGCGGGGCGATGATCTCGCTGCCGGGGCTGGCGGCCCTGGCCGAGCGGTACGCCGACGACCTCGCGCACCCCGTCCGTCCGGTCCGCATCGGCGATCGGGTGATCGACACCGACGCCGAGCCGGTGCTGATGGGCACGGTCAACCTGTCGCGCGACTCGACGTACCGCGAGAGCGTGGCGGTCTCGGCCGCCTCCGCGATCCGCAAGGCCCGCATCCAGGCCGCGCAGGGCGCCCAGCTCGTCGACCTCGGTGCCGAGTCGAGCACCGCGCGCGCCGCGCGGGTCGACGGCAGCGCCCAGGCCGACCGGCTGCTGCCGGTGATCGAGACACTGGCCGCGGACGGCATCGCGGTGTCGGTGGAGAGCTACCTGCCCGAGGTGGTGGACCGGGCACTGGACGCGGGCGCCCGGGTGGTCAACCTGACCGGGTCGGCCGACGACGCGGCGATCTTCGAGATGGTCGCCCGGCACGGGGCGACCGTGATCCTGTGCCTGTCCCTGAAGGCCAACGTGCGCGAGGTGGGCGAGGCCGACACCGAGGGCGACCCGATCCCCGCGATGCTCGACCACTTCGCCTCCCGGGTCGCCGCCGCGCGCGCGGCCGGCGTGGAGGAGATCGTGCTCGACCCCGGTCTGGGCTTCTACTACGGCAACACCGTCGATCCCGTCGTGCGGGTCGGCTACCAGTCGCGGGTGATTGCCCAGACCTTCCGGCTGCGCTCGCTGGGGTTGCCGATCTGTCACGCGATGCCGCACGCCTTCGACCTCTTCGAGGACGAGTTCCGCACCGCGGAGGGCTTCTTCACCGTGCTCGCCGCGCTCGGCGGCACGGGCGTCTACCGCACTCACGAGGTGCCGCGGGTCCGTGCCGTGCTGGGCGCGGTGCGGGCACTCTCTGTGGACGGGTGAGTCGACGGGTGAACGGGTGAGCGGGCCGGGGGGCCGGCCGCTGCCCCACCCGGTGACCGGGCAGCCGTTCCCGAGCCCGGTGCCCCCGGGCACCGGATGGCCCGACGACCCGGCCCGGGCCGACACGCCGGTGGCGCACACCCCGGAGCAGGTCCGCTCGCTGGCCGAGGGCACCCTGGCCGAGGTCGAGGCGCGGGTCTCGGTCTGCCGCGCCTGCCCGCGACTGGTGCGCTGGCGTGAGGACGTCGCCGAGGCCAAGCGCGCCTCCTTCGCCGACCAGCCCTACTGGGGGCGCCCGATCCCCGGCTGGGGCTCGGCGGACCCGTCGGTGCTGATCCTGGGCCTCGCCCCCGCCGCCAACGGCGGCAACCGCACCGGGCGGATCTTCACCGGCGACCGGTCGGGCGACTGGCTGTTCGCGGCCCTGCACCGCGTCGGCCTGGCCACGCAGGCGACGTCGGTGCACGCGGGCGACGGGGAGCGACTGATCGGCGCCCGGATGGTCGCCGCCGTGCGATGCGCGCCCCCCGACAACAAGCCGACGCCGCAGGAGCGGGACATCTGCGCCCCGTGGCTGCACCGGGAGGTCGGGCTGGTGGCGCCGTCGGTGCGGGTGGTGGTGTGCCTCGGCGGGTTCGGCTGGGACGCCGCGCTGCGGGCGCTCGCCGCCACGGGGTACGCCGTACCGCGCCCGAAGCCGCGGTTCGGCCACGGCGCCGAGGTCGTCCTGGAGGGCCGGGGCCGGTCCGTCACGGTGCTCGGCTGCTACCACCCCTCCCAGCAGAACACCTTCACCGGCAGGCTCACCGAGGAGATGACCGACACCGTCCTGGCCCGTGCGGCCGCGCTGGGAGCCGGCGATGACGGAGAATGGCCCGCATGACCCAGCTCGCGATCACGGTGTTCGGCCACGACCGCCCGGGGATCATCGCCGAGGCCACGGCGTCCCTCGCCGGGCTGGGACTGAACCTCGAGGACTCCACGATGACGCTGCTGCGCGGCCACTTCGCGATGATGCTGGTCAGCGACGGCGCCGCGGGCGCGGCGGAGGTCGAGGAGGCGCTGGCGCCGCTGACGGCCGACGGGTCGCTGACGGTCAGCGTGCGCGCGGTCCCCGAGGAGCAGGGCTCGCGCGCCGGCTCGCCGTACCTGCTCAGCGTGCACGGCGGGGACCGGCCCGGCATCGTCTCCGCGTTGGTCGGCGAGGTGGCTCGCGTCGGCGGCAACATCACCGACCTCACCACGCGGCTGACCGGTGACCTCTACGTGCTCACCGCCGAGTGCGAACTGCCGGCCGGCGCCGACGCCACGACGCTGGAGCGCTCGGTGCGCTCGGTGGCGGGCGGCCTCGGTGTCCACGCCACCCTGCGGCCGGTGGAGAGCGACGACCTGTGAGCGCGGCGGACGCACCCGTCGACGACGTCGTCGGGCGCTGGAGCGTGGACGCCCTCGGCGTCGAGGGCCGGGTGCTGCCCGTGGTCACGGCCCCCGCGGCCGTGCTGTCCAGCGCCGGTGGCGAGGTCGACCCGACGGCCGGCGAGGTGGTCCGGCTCGCCGCCGACCTGGTCGCCACGATGCGGGTCTCGCCCGGCTGCGTCGGGCTCGCCGCCCCGCAGGTCGGGGTGAGCGCGCGGGTGTTCTGCGTCGACGTGACCGCACACCCCAAGACGCGCAGCCACCACGGCACCTTCGTGCTGTGCAACGCCGAGGTGGTCTCGTCCTCGCGCAACGAGAAGGCGCGCGAGGGCTGCATGAGCGTGCCCGACCTGACCGGCGACGTGAAGCGCGCCGCCCGCCTCGTGGTCACCGGACAGCTGCCCGGCACCGGCGAGCAGGTGAGCGTCACGGCCGAGGCGTTCGAGGCGCGAGCCCTGCAGCACGAGATCGACCACTGTGCCGGCCTGCTCTTCCTCGACCGGGTGGTCGGGGCGCACGCGGTGTTCGCGCGGCAGACTTACCTGTAACCCCGGCGGCAGGTCGCTCGTTCTTGATGCGACCCAGGAAGGTGCTGCCGCCGATGATGCTCTCCCCGACGCTGACCGAGCTGTTGCTCGCCGCCCTGATGATCTCCGCCGTGGGCGTGGTCGCCTACTGCTCGCACTCCCTGCACCGCCAGGCGCTCGGCCGCGACATCCATGCCCACGCCGACGGCACGGTGCACGAGCACCACCGTGGCAGCAAGGACCACGAGCACCCGACGTTCGGCGACCGGCACGAGAACGTGCTGCGCCGCCTCTTCCGGGAGACTGTGTAGCGACCCCGCCGCGCGCCGCGCCGGGGCGAGGCCCCGGTATCCCAATCGGCAGAGGAAGCGGTCTTAAAAACCGCACAGTGTGGGTTCGAGCCCCACCCGGGGCACCTCCCTCCGACCGCGGGCACGGACGCGCCGGCGGCGAGAGGTCAGGCAGCCAGCCAGTCGAGCACCTTCAGGGCGTCGGCCGCCGTCCATCCGGCGGCCTTCTCGTTGGCACGGCCCTCGCGGCTCATGAAGCGCTGCATGGCCGGCGGCATCGGCTCGCCACCCAGCGCCGGCTGGCCGTCGATGAGGTAGCGCTCGCGCTCCTTCGGCCCGATGAAGTACACGTCGTCGCCGTGGTCGACGTCGTAGGTCAGCCGCGCGCCCGTCCGCCAGTTGCGCACCACGCCGTCCTGCGGCACCCGGTGGACGTAGACGTGCAAGGCCTTCCACAGCGTCGCGATGTCATGCGGTGAGCCGGTGAGCAGGCGCCATCGGGGGAGGTCGGCGCGCGAGCGCGCATACAGCCTGCGGTACGCCGCGAGCTGCGCCGGGGTGTCGCGCCGGGGATCGACGGTGATGCTCAGGAACACGACGTCGGAGGCGTGTGCCGTGCCGGCCCAGGCGCGGGCGGCCCCGACGAACGCGGCCGTGTCGATCGGGCAGTGCTCCTGGCACAGCGTGAGCATGTCCTGCAGCACGATCGTCTTGCCGGCGAAGTCGGCGAGGTGCACGGTGCGCCCCCGGGCGTCGGTCAGCGGCAGGTGGAGCACCGAGGCGGGCAGGTGTGCTCCGAGCTCGGCGCCCCCGCTGATCGTCGGCGCGGCTGCGGGCGTCGCCGCACCGCAGCCCGCCAGGGCGGCGGCCACGAGGAGGGCGAGCGCGGCCAGCGTCGCGACGCGCGCCCTCATGCGCCCATGGTCGGCCTGCGCCATCGCCCCTCCTTCACCCCGTGGCACGACGACCGTAGCCACCTTCCCTGAGAGGACGCCGAGGGCGCGGCGGGCTACCGTCAGCGGCATGGATGCACGCGCCTGGGACGAGCGGTACGCCGCGACGGAGCTCGTCTGGTCCGCCGGCCCGAACCAGTTCGTGGAGGCGGAGCTCGCCTCTCTCGAGCCCGGGCGGGCCGTCGACGTCGCTTGCGGCGAGGGACGCAACGCGTTGTGGCTCGCCTCGCGCGGATGGCAGGTGACCGCCCTGGACTTCTCCGGTGTGGCGCTCGACAAGGGCCGTCAACTGGCGGATGAGCGCTCCGTGGACTGGGTGCAGGCCGATGCCACCATGTGGTCCGACCCGGGCGCCTACGACCTGGCGCTGCTGGCCTACCTCCAGCTCCCCGCCCCGCAGCGCGGCGAGGCGGTGCGACGCGCCCTCGATGCGGTGCGCCCCGGCGGCACCTTCTTCCTGGTCGCCCACGACAGCACCAACCTCACCGAGGGCACCGGTGGACCGCAGGATGCGGCCGTTCTCTACACCGCCGAGGACGTGCTCGCCGACCTCGAGGACCGGACCTTCGAGGTGGTCCGCGCCGAGCGCGTCGCTCGCCAGGTCAGCCCCGCCGACGCGCACGGCGGCGAGGAGCGCCGCACGGCGTACGACGCGCTCGTGCACCTCGTCCGCGTCTGAGACGGCATCCGGGCTGAACCGCCCACCGCCGGGCGAGTGCCACACCACAGCAGGTTTCGCGCGCCGGAACCTGTCGGGCTGTGGCACTCGCGAGGAGGTCAGGCGCGGTCCTCGGGGCTGTTCGGGAGGAACTGGCAGGCGATCTGCTCCCAGGCGCCGTCGATGACCGCGACCACGTCGATGTGCCGGGCCCGCTCGACGTAGGGCTTCGCCAGCTCGCGCTCGACGAAGCGGACCAGGAAGCGGCGCAGCTCGCCGTCGAAGCCGGCCAGCCTCTGCAGCAGCGAGGAGCGCCGGTTCTCGCCGCGGATCTCGATCCGCACCCCGTCCTCCGCCGGCGGGGTGATGTCCCACACGATCGTCAGCGGCTCCTCGAGCCGGAGCCGCACCAGCAGCGGCACGAGCACGTCGGCGTGGAAGCGCTGGGTGTCCACCTTCACATCGAGGTCGAAGGTGACGTCTACCGGCAGCATCACCCGGTAGACGACCTCGTCGTCGCCGGGCAGCAGCTCGCCGTACGTCGGCAGGAACCGGCCGTCCGCGGTCAGGGTGGCCATCTTCCGGCCCGGTCCGGCGCCCATCGGGCCGAGGTGGAAGTCCGGCCCGAGGATGCGGTCCACCGACTCCAGCACCCGGTCGGTGTGCAGCACCCGGCGCAGGAAGATCGCGCCGAACTCCTCGAACGCCAGCTCGCGGCGCGCCGCGTCACTGTCGGGTGGGGCCGTCGCTGCTGCATCGCTCACGGTGCGCATGATGCCCTGCGGCCGGGAAGAACGGGCTTGGTCCCCCGACCCTGCGACGGGAACACCGGCCCGTGCGCGGTCGTTGATCCGGTGTGACCCCGATAGGCTCGGGGCTCCGGCGGCCGTTGAAGCGGCGCCGCCGCCACCCTGTGCGGAGGAGACCATGCAGAGTCGCAACCCCGTGTTCGCCCGTTCCGATGAGTTCAACGGGCGTGCGAACGCCTACGGCAACCAGACCTACCCCGGCAACGGCAGCGCGTACGCCGGCTACGGCGACCCCTCGACCTGGAGCGTCGGTGGTGCCGGCACCTCCACGCCGTCGCGCGGCGGCACCGGCACGGTCGCCTCCAGCGGGCCGATGACCATCGACTCCGTCGTGCAGAAGACCGGCATCACCATGCTGGTGGTGGTCCTCGCCGCCGCCGCGACCTGGGTCCTCACCGGTGACGTCACCGTCGACGCCCAGGCGCGCAGCACCGTCTACGGCCTGTCGATGGCCGGAGCCCTGCTCGGCTTCGTCCTCTCGATGGTCAACTCGTTCAAGCGCGTCATCAGCCCGGCGCTGGTGCTGGCCTACGCCGTCTGCGAGGGCGTGTTCGTCGGCGCGATGAGCAAGGTGTTCGAGGCGCAGTTCCCCGGCATCGTGGTGGGCGCCGTGATCGGCACGTTCGCGGCGGTCGCCGGAACGCTGGCGGCGTACAAGTTCTTCGACATCAAGGTCACCGACAAGTTCCGCAAGGGCGTCACCGCGGTGATGCTCGGCTTCGTGGCGCTGGTGTTCCTCGACTTCGTGCTCGGCTTCTTCCACGCCAGCTTCGGGATCAACGGCTTCGGCACGATGGGCCTCATCTTCAGCGTGCTCGGCCTGGCGCTCGGTGTGCTGATGCTCGTGCTCGACTTCGACTACGTCGAGCGTGGCGTCGCCGCCGGCCTTCCCGAGCGCGAGTCGTGGCGGGCCGCCTTCGGCCTCGCCGTCACGATCATCTGGCTCTACATCGAGATTCTGCGGATCTTGGCGATTCTCCGCGGCAACGACTGACCCAGTCAGCACACAGGGGCGTCTCCTCCGGGAGGCGCCCCTGCGTCATGCCGGGGGAGCGGCGTCCTCGGACTCGCGCTCCTCGGGCGACTCGCTGTCGACCTCGGCGTTGCGGCGGCGCCGGCGCAGCAGCACCCAGCGGCCGCCCGCCCCGCGCCGCGACCCGTGGACCTCGGTGCCACCGAGCTCGGTGCCGGGGTGGCGGCTCGCCTCGATCGCGGCGTAGTTCAGCGGCAGCACGCCCTCGCCGCGCAGGGCGACCGGCTCGAGCTCGTCCTCGGGGGCGAGGTCCAGCGCACCCAGCACCGAGGGCACCAGCACCCCGGCGAGCGCCCGGTAGCCCGCGGCCGAGGGGTGGAACTGGTCCGGACCGAACAGCAGCGTCGGTGCCGCATCGAACTCCGGCCCCAGGATCGAGCCGAGGGAGACCGAGCGGCCACCGGCTTCGACGACCGCGACCGTCTGTGCCGCCGCCAGCCGGCGCGACCAGGCGCGCGCGACGGCCCGCAGGGGCTGTGGGATCGGGCGGATCGTCCCGAGGTCGGGGCAGGTCCCCACCAGCACCTCGATGTCGGCGTCGACCAGTCGCTGCACGGCGTCCGCGAGGTAGCGCACCGACACCGACGGCCGCACGGAGTGCGTGACGTCGTTGGCGCCGACCAGGATCACCGCGACGTCGGCGCCGGTGGCCAGGGCGCCCTCGACCTGGTCGGCCAGGTCGCCCGACTGCGCCCCGACCCGGCAGAACGCCTGGAGGTGCACCCGCCGGTTCGCGTAGGCGCCGACCCCGGTGGCCAGGACGGCGCCGGGGGTGTCCTCGACGGTGTGCACGCCGTAGCCGGCGGCCGAGGAGTCGCCCAGCAGCGCGATCCGGATCGCCGGCCCCGGACGGCCGCGGCCGTACCAGCCGCTCGCGTCGGGCACCCGGCCCTCGAAGTAGCCGATGACCTTGCGGGCGACCAGGGCCTCGGCCCGCAGCACGCCGTAGACGGAGACACCGAGCACGCCCAGCCCGCCCCCGCCGTACGCGGCGGCGGCAGCGAGTCGTCGCGCGGCGATCGGCCTTTCCACGCCGCCAGCGTAGTGGGCCCGGACGAGCGGTCGGCGCTGGTTATGTTGAGGGCATGGACTACGCCTCCTCACTCCTCGAGCTCATCGGCAACACCCCGCTGGTGAGGCTCGACCGCGTCCTCGACCGCGCCGCACCCGGCGCGGGAAGCGCCGGCCCGCTCGTGCTCGCCAAGGTCGAGTACCTCAACCCCGGCGGCTCGGTGAAGGACCGCATCGCCGTCCGGATGATCGACGCCGCCGAGGCATCCGGCGAGCTCGAGCCCGGCGGGGTCATCGTCGAGCCCACCTCCGGCAACACCGGCGTGGGCCTGGCGCTGGTGGCCCAGCAGCGCGGCTACCGGTGCATCTTCGTGTGCCCCGACAAGGTCAGCGAGGACAAGCGCAACGTGCTCAAGGCCTACGGCGCCGAGGTGGTCGTCTGCCCGACCGCGGTCGCACCGGAGCACCCGGACTCCTACTACAACGTCTCCGACCGGCTGGTCCGCGAGACGCCGAAGGCCTGGAAGCCCGACCAGTACTCCAACCCCAACAACCCGCGCTCGCACTACGAGGAGACCGGCCCCGAGATCTGGCGCCAGACCGAGGGCCGGATCACCCACTTCGTCACCGGCATGGGCACCGGCGGCACGATCAGCGGCGTCGGTCGCTACCTCAAGGAGCAGAACGGCGACGTCCAGGTCGTCGGCGCCGACCCGGCCGGCTCGGTCTACTCCGGGGGCACCGGCCGGCCCTACCTGGTCGAGGGCGTCGGTGAGGACTTCTGGCCCGAGACCTACGACCGCTCGGTCGCCGACCGGGTCATCGAGGTCTCCGACGCCGACTCGTTCGCCTTCACGCGCCGGCTCGCCCGGGAGGAGGGCCTGCTGGTCGGTGGGTCCTCGGGCATGGCGGCCTTCGCCGCGGTGCAGCTGGCCCACGAGCTCGAGGGCACGCCCGAGGGCGAGGACGCCGTGATCGTGGTGCTGCTGCCCGACTCGGGCCGCGGCTACCTGACCAAGGTCTTCAACGACGACTGGCTCTCCCAGTACGGCTTCCTCGCTCCCTCCGGCGGCCGCACCGTCGGGGAGGTGCTGCGCGCGAAGAGCGGCGACATCCCCGCGCTCGTGCACACCCACCCGACCGAGACCATCGCCGAGGCCGTGCACATCCTGCGCGAGTACGGCGTCTCGCAGATGCCGGTGGTCCGGGCCGAACCGCCCGTGATGGCCGCCGAGGTGGCCGGCAGCGTCTCCGAGCGCGAGCTGCTCGACGCCCTCTACGCCGGGCGTGCGCGGCTCGCGGACCAGGTGGACCAGCACATGGGCGAGCCGCTGCCGAGCGTCGGCTCCGGGGTCGACGTCGCCGAGGCCGTGAGCACCCTCGCCGACCACGACGCCGTGCTGGTGCAGGAGGACGGCCGGCCGATCGGGGTGCTCACCCGCCAGGACCTCCTCGGGTTCCTCGCAGGCGCCTGAGCGGCCGCGTTTTTCGCAGGTTCGGCTGCGGCGGGCCCGGCGGCGCCCCTACGCTTCGATCAAGCGCTGCGGTCGGCTGCCAACCCCATTCGGCCGTGTCGCGTCGTCCCGCCGCGAGGCGGACGCCGCCGTGCCGGAGGTCCCTCCACATCTCCGGCACGGTCGGCGACGGGCCGTGCTCCTCGGGGCGCTCAGCGCACCAGGCAGGCGATCGGCGAGGCCGGCAGCGCGTCCGGGTGCAGGATCGCCGCGAGAGCCTCGACGCCGTCCACCAGCCGTGGCCCCGGCCGGGCGAACGACGCGTTGGCGTCCACGGCCCACACCGGGACGCCGGCCGGGAGCCAGTCCAGCGCCGCCCGCGCCAGCGGCAGCGCGCCCGCGAGGTCGTAGCCGCACGGCGCGCAGACGACGACGTCGGGCTGCGCCTCGATGACGGCGCTGCGGTGCACCTGCACCGACTTCTCGCCCCCTCGCCCCAGCACGTCGGTGCCGCCGGCGAGCGTGATCATGTCCGGCACCCAGTGGCCCGGCGCGTACGGCGGGTCCGTCCACTCGAGCACCGCGACCCGGGGACGGTCCCGGCCGGCGACCGCCGTCCGCACCCGCTCGAGGCGGTCGTGCAGCGCGGCGACGTGCGCGCGGGCGGTCTCCTCTCGCCCCGTGGCCCGGCCGAGCACCAGGACCGAGCCGAGCACCTCCTCGAGCGTGTGCGGGTCGACGGTGAGCACCTCGGCCCGGCAGCCGAGGTGGTCGAGGGCCTCGTCGACGACCGAGACGTCCACCGCGCACACGGCGCAGAGGTCCTGGGTCACCACCAGGTCCGCGTCCAGGTCGGCGAGCGCGCCGGCGTCGAGGTGGTACAGGTCGTCGCCGCGCTTCATCGCCGCGGCGACGAACGCGTCGATCTCGCTGCTGGTCAGGCCCTCCGGCATGGCGCTGGTCGACACGATCCGCCGCCCGCGCGCCTCGGCGGGGTGGTCGCACTCGAAGGTCACCCCGACGACGTCGTCGCCGGCCCCGATCGCGAAGAGGATCTCGGTGGTCGAGGGCAGCAGCGAGACGATCCGCACGCGATCGACCCTACGGCTCACCTCCCAGCGTCCCGCAACGCCGCCAGTGCCTCGCGGACCACGTCGGCGGGGATCTTCAGCACCTCGCGGTCCCAGGTGAGCAGGCCGTTGAGCTCGTCCTCGACGTCGCTGAGCTGGGTGTAGACGGTCGCGGCGAGGCCCTGCGGCACCGTGGGCGCCAGCACGTCGCGGTGCAGGCGCACGAACGCCTCCGCGAGCTGCTCGGGGGTGTCGTGGTGGTGGTAGCCGTACTCGTGCTCGGACACCGAGCCGCTCCAGTCGTGGCCGGGCACCCGCAGGCTGTGCCCGCCGTACTCGGTGAGGGCGACGACCCGGCGGTCCCGCCGGCCCCAGCGACGCCGGCGTGGCATCCTCCAGGGCCGCACGTAGCGGTGGAAGCTGCGGATGTCGCCGCCGCCCTGGTCGACCCAGCCGCTGACGTGGTTGACCGGCCGCGTCGGGTCCAGCCGCGCGACCTCGGCGGCGACGGCGTTGGCGTCGAACTGTCCCCAGCCCTCGTTGAACGGCGTCCACACCACGACGCTCGGGGCGTTGCGCAGCAGCGCGACCGTACGACGGACCTCCGCACGGAACTCCTCCCGCGCGGCGGCGTCGTGGCGGAGGTAGATCCCGTGGAACCGGTCCGGGATCCGCACCGGCCACCGCGCCGGGAGGGTGGTCACCAGGTGCCGGTAGCGGCCGCCGCCGTTGACCATGTCCTGCCACACGAGCATGCCGATCCGGTCGCAGTGGTGGTACCACCGCAGCGGCTCGATCTTGGCGTGCTTGCGCAGCACGTTGAAGCCGAGCTCCTTCATCGTCGTGATGTCGTGCACCATCGCTGCATCCGAGGGCGGGGTGAGCAGGCCGTCGGGCCAGTACCCCTGGTCGAGCACGCCGACGTGCTGCAGGGGGCGGCCGTTGAGCAGCAGGTGCCCGTCGCGCGCCTCGACGGTGCGCAGCCCGGCGTAGGTCTGGACGTGGTCGTCACCGACGCAGATCTCGAACCGGTGCAGGTGCGGGTCCTGCGGCGTCCAGGGGCGCGGGTCCTCGGGGACCACCGTGCTGGTGTGCCGGCGGCCGTCGCTGGTGTGCGCGACGACCTCGAAGCGACCGCGGGCCAGGTCGGGGGCGATCTCCAGCGCCGTGATGTGCACCGGCGGGACGGGCTCGAGCCAGACCGTCTGCCAGATGCCCGACTGCGCGGTGTACCAGAGCGTGCCGCGGTCCAGCCGCTGCTTGCCGCGGGCGTGCGGACCGATCTCGGAGAGGTCGCGGACCCGCACGACGAGCTCCTCCTGGCCGCCGGCCAGTGCGTCGGTCACGTCCAGGCTGAACGGCAGGTAGCCGCCGGTGTGGCCACCGACCTCGACGCCGTTGAGCCACACGGTGCAGATCTGGTCGACCGCTCCGAAGTGCAGCAGCAGCCGCCATCCCACGGGCCGTTCGGGCGCGGCGAACCTGCGCCGGTAGAACAGCCACTCCTCGGGCCGCAGCTGACGGCCGACGCCGGAGAGCTCCGTCTCGGGTGAGAACGGCACCACGATCGGCCCGTCCCACCTCTCCGGTACGGCGGGCTCCGCGGCGAAGGCGTGCTCCCAGCGGCCGTTGAGGCTGGTCCACTCCTCGCGCACGAGCTGCGGCCGGGGGTGCTCGGGCCAGGGCGCGTCGGGGTCGACCGTGCGGCCCCAGCGCGTGAGCGTCATGGCGCCCCACCGTAGTGCCGGCGGTGTTGGCGGTGTCGGCGGTGTCGGCGGTGCTGAGGGTCGTGGTTGGCAACGAACCGGACACGATTCGCGCGGGGCGCGCGCGGAATCGGCGCTTCGCTCCCTAGTGTGGCGCCCACCACAGACCGCGCTCGCGGTCCACCCAGCCGTAAGGAGCGCGATGCCGGGCCTGTCCGTGCGGGACGTCAGCGTCACTTTCGGGGGACTGACAGCGCTGAGCGAGGTGTCCTTCGACGTGCCGCCGGGGACGGTCGTCGGCATCATCGGCCCGAACGGCGCCGGCAAGACCACGCTGTTCAACGTGATCAGCGGCTTCGTCCGGCCCACGGGCGGCAGCCTGCAGTGGGACGACCGCCCGTTCCAGCCGCGCCCCGACCGGCTCACCTCTCAGGGCCTGGCGCGCACGCTTCAGTCCGTCGGGCTGTTCGCGGGCATGTCCGCGCTGGAGAACGTCATGGTCGGCGCGGCGCACGACCGGCGCTCGGGGTTCTGGAGCGCGCTGGTCGCCGCACCCCGCAGCGACCGCGACGAGCGCCGGCTCCGGGAGGACGCGCTGTCGTGGTTGCGCCGGCTCGACGTCGCCGACGTCGCCCACCGGCCCGCCGGCACGCTGCCCTACCCGGTGCAGAAGCGGGTGGCGCTGGCCCGCGCGCTGATCAGCCGGCCGCGTCTGCTGCTCCTCGACGAGCCCGCCGGCGGTCTGGGGGCGGAGGACTTCGGCCCGCTGAGCGAGCTGATCACCTCCCTGCCGCAGGCCGACGAGCCGTGCTCGGTGCTGCTCGTCGAGCACCACATGGACTTCGTGATGTCGGTCTGCGACCGGGTCGTGGTCCTCGACTTCGGGCGCTGCGTCGCCGCCGGCACGCCGGCCGAGGTGCAGGCGGACCCGGCGGTCGTCGCGGCCTACCTGGGCGCCGAGGTGCCCGACGACGACGGCGGTGCGGCTGCGCTGTCCGCCGTACCGGACGAGGGAGGTGCCCGATGAGCGCGCTGCTGGAGGTGCGCGGTCTGTGCGCCGGGTACGGCAGCGTGCCGGTCCTGCACGAGGTCGACCTGGCGCTGGAGGAGGGCACGATCACCGCGGTGCTCGGCGCGAACGGCGCGGGCAAGACGACGCTGCTGCGCACCTTGTCGGGTCTGCTGCGGCCGACCGCGGGCAGCGTCCGGGTCCGCGACACCGACCTGGCCGGTGTGCCGGTCGAGCGGCTGGTCACGCTCGGCGTGGCGCACGTGCCGGAGGGTCGCGGGGTCATCGCCGAGCTGACCGTGGAGGAGAACCTCCGCCTCGGGGGGCTGTGGCGCAGCGGGTCC
Organism: Marmoricola sp.; assembly: GCA_051954195.1. Lineage (GTDB taxonomy): Bacteria > Actinomycetota > Actinomycetes > Propionibacteriales > Nocardioidaceae > Marmoricola. Next base: position 3,967 of record JBQCHZ010000009.1, on the reverse strand, counting down.
GACGGAGCCCGGGAGACGGCCACCGCGATGAGCGAGGTCTTCGAGCTGTTCGAGCCGCTCGCCCGGCGCCGGCGCTACCACGGTCACCAGCTCTCCGGCGGCGAGCGGCAGATGCTCGCGTTGGGCCGTGCCCTGGTGGCCCGCCCGGCCCTGCTGCTGCTCGACGAGCCCTCGCTGGGCCTCGCGCCGCCGGTCACGGCGCGGATCATGTCGCTGCTTCGCGGGCTGAGGGACACCACCGGCCTCACCGTGTTGCTGGTCGAGCAGAACGTGCGCAGCGCGCTCACGATCGCCGACCGCGGCGTGGTGATCAACCTGGGCCGCGTCGTGGCCGAGGGCGCGGCGGCCGAGCTGCAGCGCGACGACACCCTCCAGCACAGCTACCTGGGGTACTGATGACGACGCCACGACGGGCCGCGCCCCTGCTTCGCACCTCCACACCACACCGCGGGGACCTCGTATGAGCCGCTTCGTCTTCCTCACCTTCAACGGCATCTCCTTCGGGATGATCTACGCCGCCGTCGCGCTGGCGCTGGTGCTGATCTGGCGCACGACGCGGGTGCTCAACTTCGCGCAGGGAGCGATGGCCACGGCGACCGCCTACGTCGCGCTGTCGGTGACCCAGGCCAGCGGCAGCTACTGGCTGGGCTTCGCCGCCGCGCTCGTCGCCGGCTTCGTGCTGGGCGCCGTCGTCGAGCTGGTGGCGTTCCGCAAGGTCGAGAACGCGCCGCCACTGAACAGCATCGTCGTGGGCGTCGGGATGCTGATCCTCATCGAGGCGGTGCTCGGCATGATCTACGGCAACCAGAACAGCCGCGGCTTCCCGCCCGCGTTCAGCACCAAGAGCCACGCCCTGAACGGCACGGCGCTGTTCTCCAACGAGGACCTCTTCACGGTCGGGTCCGTGCTGGTCGTGATGGTGGCCCTCGGCCTGCTGCTCACCCGTACGCCGGCCGGCCTGCGGATGCGCGCCGCGGCGTTCGCCCCCGAGGTGGCGCGTCTGCTCGGGGTCCGGGTCGGGCGGATGCTCACGCTGGGATGGGCGCTCGCGGGTGTCGTCGGAGCGCTGGCCGGGATGCTGGTCATCCCCAGCGGGCTGGTGATCGTGCCGCAGTCGATGGACGCGGTCTTCGTGCTCGGCTTCACCGGCGCGGTGGTGGGTGGCCTCGAGAGCCCGATCGGGGCGGTGGTCGGCGGCGTCGCCACCGGCCTGGTGCTGTCCTACGCCAGCGGCTACCTCGGCAGCGACCTGACCCTGCTGGCGGCGCTGGTGCTGCTGATCCTGGTGCTGCTGCTGCGCCCCAACGGGCTCTTCAGCGGGACCCGCACGAGGGAGGTCTGAGGTGGCTCGCTCGACCGCCGGCCGGCAGGGCTCGACGCTGCTGCGGCATCTGGGCCTGCTCGTCGTGGGCGTGCTCGTGGTCCTCGGCGTCACCGCCGTCGTCCCGGAGTACCAGTTCGTGCACCTGGGGGTGCTCGGCGCCTACATCTGCGCCGCCGCCGGCCTCAGTGTGCTGATCGGCATGAACGGCCAGATCTCGCTGGGTCATGCCGGCCTGATGGCGATCGGCGCCTACGCCGTCGCCCTGCTGCAGGGGCACTTCAGCCACGCGCTGGTCACCGGCTGGTGGGTGCTGCCGCTGTGCCTGCTCGCCGGCGTGGCCGCCGCGGGCGTCGCGGGGGCGATCATCGGGGTCGCCGCGGCGAGGCTGCGCGGGCCCTACCTCGCCGGTGCCACGCTCGCGCTGGGCGTGGCGCTGCCGCCGATCACCTCGCACTTCAGCGGCACGTTCAACGGCGACCAGGGACTGTCGGTGCCGATCCAGGGGGCGCCGGCGAGTCTGGGCTACAACTTCTCCTTCCAGCACTGGCAGGCCTGGATCGGGCTGTTCTGCGCGCTCCTGGTGCTGTTCTTCCTGGCCAACCTGTCCCGGTCGGCGGTCGGCCGGCACATGCGCGCCGTGCGCGACGACGAGATCGCCGCGCAGCTCGCCGGCGTCTCGGTGCCCCGCACCCAGATCCTCACCTTCGCGGTCAGCTCGGCGACCGCGGGCCTCGGCGGCGGCGTGCTGGCGATCATGGTCGGCGCGCGGCCCGGCGCCTTCGACCTGGTCCTCTCCCTCACCCTGCTGCTCGCCGTGGTGATCGGCGGTCTCGGCAGCCTGCCCGGCGCCGTGCTCGGCTCGGTCCTCGTGGTCTACCTGGCCACCTTCATCACCGGCCGCGTCGACGGCCTCGGAATCTCCGCCGCGACCGCTCAGAAGCTGACCGACAACCTGCCGAGCGCGGTCTTCGGCCTGCTGCTGATCGTCGTGATGCTCGCCCTGCCCGGCGGCCTGACCTCCCTGGTCCGCCGCATCCCCGTTCCCGTCCTGCGCCGCACCACCCAACCTGAAGGAGAACCGTCATGACGACATGGACCGGCCGACGAGGCAGCGCGTGCGCTGTCGGCGTCGTCGCTGCGCTCAGCCTGACCGCGTGCGGCAGCAGTGGAGGCGGTGGAGGCGGCGGCAACCCCGCAGCCCAGGACACCAGCGCCCCGGGCGTCACCGCCAACTCGATCCTCCTCGGCACCACCCAGCCGTTGACCGGACCGGCCGCGCCGGGCTACTCCAAGATCAGCGCCGCCATGAAGGCCTACTTCGACTTCGCGAACGCCAGCGGGGGCGTCAACGGCCGCAAGATCACCCTCAAGATCGAGGACGACGGCTACAACCCGAGCACCACGGTCACCAAGACCAACGACCTGGTCCTCAAGGACAAGGTGTTCGCGATCGTGGGCGCCCTCGGCACCCCGACCCACACCGCGGTGCTCGACTTCCTCAAGCAGAACAAGGTCCCCGACCTGTTCGTCTCCTCGGGCAGCCGCAGCTGGAACCAGCCGCAGCAGTACCCGACGACGTTCGGCTGGCAGCCCGACTACACCGTCGAGGGCAAGGTGCTCGGCGACTACATCAAGAAGAACTTCGCCGGCAAGACCGTGTGCAGCTTCGGCCAGGGTGACGACTTCGGCAAGGACGGCGCCGAGGGCGTCGAGCTGACGCTGGGCAAGGGCTCGCTGAAGAAGACCGAGACCTACACCCCGACCAACCAGAACGTCGCCCCGCAGGTGGGTGCGCTCAAGGCCGCGGGCTGCGACGTCGTCACGCTGTTCACCGTCCCGGGCTTCACCGCGCTCACGCTCGGCACGGCTGCGCAGCTGAAGTACCAGCCGCAGTGGGTCATCTCCAACGTGGGCTCGGACATCAACACCCTCAAGGGCTTCCTCAAGGACGCCACGGTGCCGCTGCTCGAGGGCGCCGTGAGCGACTCCTACATCCCGATCCCGACCGACACCTCGAACAGCTGGATCAAGCTGTTCCAGATGGTCAACCAGAAGTACAACGGCAACGCGCCCTTCGACGGCAACGTCGAGTACGGCATGGGGCTGGCGTACACGACCCTGCAGGCCCTCCAGGGTGCCGGCAAGGACCTGACCCGCGGCTCGCTCGTCGCCGCGGTGGAGAAGGGCGGCTTCATGGGCCCCGGCCTGGTGCCGTTCCGCTACTCCGCCGACGACCACTCCGGGTACGGCGGCACGCAGGTCGTGGTGATCAAGAAGGGCGTCGCCAGCCCGACCGGTCCCGTCTACACCACCGATGACACCTCCTCGCCGCTCAAGGAGTACACGACCAAGCAGCCCGAGGCGCCCGCCAACGGCCTGCCGCAGAGCTGAGTCCGGCGCTGATGCACCGCTGAGCCCACCGGCTCGACGTACGACGGGCGGCCACCACCAGAGTGTAGTGGGCGGGCGGTGATTAGTACCGAATAGGGGGGTGTGGGTGGGGCGGGGCGCTCTTTTTGTGTCCCCCCCGGCGCCCCCACCCGCCCCTTTTGGCTCTTACCCTCCGCCCGCCAACCCCTCTCCGGTGGGGGCCCCCCGTCGTACGTCGAGCCGGTGGGCTCAGCGGTGCATCAGCGCCGGACT
>JBQCHZ010000008.1:0-131716 GCA_051954195.1 Marmoricola sp. | reverse complement strand
TTGCTGCGCGACATCTCCGCTCGATTCGGCTCGACCGAGCGGGCGCTCGCCGCCTACACCGCCGGGCCCGGCGCCGTCCTGAAGTACGGCGGGATCCCGCCGTACCCGGAGACGCAGTCCTACGTCCGCAACGTGCTCGCGATCAAGGAGGCACTGTGAACGTCTCGACCTGCGGCCCGGCCAGGGCGGCGACCGCGACGACCGCCGCGACCGACGGCACCGCCACCCCCGCGAGCACCGGCGACCTCTTCGCGGCCCTGGTGGCCGGCCTGACCGCTGCGCCGCTCGCCGCGAGCTCCCCGGCGGCCGCACCGGACGCCACCCCGCCGACCGGGGACGACGCCTCCCCCGACGGTGACGACGTCCTCGACTCCGACGCCGGAGCCGGAGCCGGCACCGACGGAGCCACCCCGGTCCCGTCGGGCCTGACCGCGCTGCTCGCGGCCGCCGCCCAGGCGGGCGCCCTGGGCATCGTCGCGGCGGCACATCCCGCCGGCCACCCCACCGGCCACCCCACCGGCCACCCCACCGACCACCCTCTCGACGACGCGCCGGGACCCGCCGATGCGGCGGCGCAGGTGCGACGACCGGTCCCCCCGGGCCCGGCCGACGCCTCCGGCGCCGAGGAGCCGCTGACGCCACCGGGCGCCCCGGCCCCCTCCGCCCCGGCCTCCCCCGCCCCGGCCTCCGCCGCCCCCGCCCTGACTGCCGCAGGCTCCGACGAGGTCCCGCCGGCACAGGCGCCCGCGCCCCCGGCCCGGTCCTCGAAGGCCACGACGGTGCTGCGCGACCACCTCGCCCCGCGTGCCACCGGTGACCACGACGCCGGCGAGGCGCCGGGTCCGGGCACGGACGCCGTGGCGTCGCCGGCCGACCCGGTCGCAGCCTCGACAGCCTCGACGGTCGCGGGGGCCGCGTCGGGCGCACCGGTCGCGGGCGCGGCAGCCGTCGCCGGCGTGCCGGTCCCCGTGATGGGCAGCGCAGCGCCACCACGGGCCGCCGCGACGCCCTCCACCGATTCGGCCGCGGGCGGCGCGCGGAGCCCGGCATCCCCGGTCCCCGCTGTCCCCGCTGTGCCCGCGGTGCCTGCAGCGCCCGCAGCCCCCACAGCCCCCGCAGCGCCAGCGCCAGCGGTACCCGCAGCGCCCGCGGCGCCCGCAGCCCCACCGGCGCCCGCGGATACGGCAGCTGCTCCCGTCGGCACCGGGGCTCCGAGCCCCGTGTCGCGCGCCGGGGCCCAGGACCGACCCGACGAGCGATCCCGGACCACGGCGCCGACAGCGCCCGGCGCGCCGGTGGCACCGGGCGCGCCGGGGACGCCGCTCCCGCCGCTCGACGGCTCGTTCCTGCCCGTGCGAGGGGGCGCCTCCGACCACGCGACCGCGGTCGCGGTGAGCCGCCAGGTGGCGGACGCCGTAGGGGACAACGTGGCGCGGCTCGTCAGCCGCGGCGAGGGCACCCGCCGGCTCACCCTGCAGCTGCAGCCCGCCGCACTGGGCGACGTCACCGTCGTGCTGACCGTGCGGGCCGGGCAGGTCCACGTCAGCCTCGCCGCGGGCGAGGCCGCGCGGGTGGCGCTGCTGCGCGACGCCCCCGAGCTGCACCGGCTGCTGACCCGCGCCGGCGCGGACCAGCCCCAGATCGTCGTGCGCGACCTGCCGAGGACCACCGGTTCGGCCGCACCGTCTTCGGCTCAACCGGCGGCCGCCGCGACCGATCAGAGCAGCACCGGCCCGGTGACGGGCCAGTCGGCCTCCGGCGGCCAGGGCGCGCAGCCCGGGCCCGGCACCGGCGGGCACCCCCAGGATCGGCGGGCATGGACGCCCGTCTCCACCTCTGCCAGGGACGGCGGACACCAGGGAACGGGTCGCAGTGACCCGGACCGTCCGATCGACCCGGCCACGCGCGTCCGCACAGCGGGCGTCGATGTGACCATGTGAGGAGGGAACGTGTCGATCACCCCCACCGAAGGGGTCGCCACGGGGCTGTTCGTGGCTCCGACGACGACCGGCAGCAGTGCCACCAGCGCGACAGGATCGTTCTCGGACCAGAACACCTTCCTGCAGCTGCTCGTGGCGCAGCTGAAGTACCAGGACCCGATGAACCCTGCCGATCCCACGCAGTTCATGTCGCAGACGGCGCAGTTCAGCGCGCTGCAGCAGATGCAGAGCGTGGCCCAGCAGACCACCGCCCTGGTCGCCGCGCAGAACGCCTTCGGGGCCACCAGCCTCGTCGGCCGTGAGGTCAGCTTCACCCAGGCCGACGGCACCACCGGGCAGGGCCTGGTCAGTGGCGTCCGCTACAGCACCGGTGGGCCGGTGCTCACCGTGGACGGCGCGGACGTGGCTCTGAGCCAGGTGCAGTCCGTCCAGACGACCGGCGCGACGTCCGGGACCGCGTCGCCGACCAGCTCCACCAGCTCCACGACCAGCTCCACGAACCCCGCGGCCTGAGGCCGCCCACCGAGAAGGAACCCATCATGCTTCGTTCGCTCTTCGCCGGCATCAGCGGCCTCCGCGTCAACCAGACCATGCTCGACGTGACCGGCAACAACATCGCCAACGCCAACACCACCGGCTTCAAGGCCAGCACGACCGTCTTCCAGGACACGCTGAGCCAGATGCTCACCGCGGCGGGCGCGCCGAACACCAACCGGGGCGGCACCAACCCGATCCAGATCGGCCTGGGCGTCCAGGTCGGCGCCACCGAGGCGAACTTCAACCAGGGCTCCGCCCAGACCACCGGCCGCCCGACCGACGTGATGATCCAGGGCGACGGCTTCTTCGTGACCCAGAAGGGCAACGAGGAGCTCTACACCCGGGCCGGCGCCTTCACCTTCGACAACGACGGCACGCTGGTGACCCCGGACGGCAACCGGGTCCAGGGCTACCTGATGGGCGCCGACGGTGAGCTGCCGGTCGATGCCGCCGGCAACCCCACCGGCGCGCTCACCGACGTGTCGATCGACCTGACCAAGATGGTCCCGACACCGGCCGCCGGCACCAAGCTGCAGTCCTACAACATCGGCAGCGACGGCATGCTGCGCGGTGTCTTCGACGACGGCAGCCAGCACAACATCATGCAGCTGGCGATCGCCGACTTCGTCAACCCGATGGGCCTGGAGAAGGTCGGCGAGACGTCCTTCCGGGGCAGCGCCAACTCCGGACCCGTGCAGACCGGCATCGCCGGCGCCGGCGGCCGCGGCACCCTGATGGCCGGCGCGCTGGAGATGTCCAACGTCGACCTGGCCGCGGAGTTCACCAACCTGATCCTGGCCCAGCGCGGCTTCCAGGCCAGCTCCAAGGTGATCACCACCTCCGACCAGGTGCTCCAGGACCTGGTCAACATCAAGCAGTAGTCCCCGCCCCGCCGGCTCGGCCGGGGGCGCTCGTTCCGCTCAGGTGCGCGCGCCTCCGGCCGATCTGCATCCCTGACAGCGCACGGACGCGCTGCCGGTACCGCCCGGTCCCCCGGGCTCCGCACAAGGACGGTGCACGATGATCACGCTCACGCGCCTCTCGGGCTCGGTGTTCGCGCTGAACTCGGATCTGATCGAACGCGTCGACACCACGCCCGACACGGTCGTGACGCTGGTCGACGGCACCAAGTACGTCGTGTGCGAGACGCTCGAGGAGATCGTCGCCGCCGTCCGCGAGTACCGCGGACAGATCGTCGCCCTGGGCGCCCACCTCACCGACGTGCGCGAGGCCGTCCCGGCCCAGGCCGAGCACCGCCCACGGCTCAGCGCCGTCGCGGGACCGGCGTCGGGGCAGGAGCAGCACTGATGGACGTCGCCGGTCTCGGGGGCATCGGCCTCGGCCTCGTCGTCATCGTCGTCGCGAACGTCATGGAGGGCGGCAGCCCCGCTGCCCTGATCCAGATCCCGGCCATGGTGCTGGTCTTCGGCACCACGCTGCTGATCTCGATGGCCGGCGGCACGATCGCCGACGTCAAGCTCTCGATCGGCGCCGCGAAGAAGGCCCTGCTCAACCCGGTGCCGAGCGCGGCCGACGTGGTCCCCGCGGTTGTCGGGCTCGCCGAGCGGGCCCGCCGCGAGGGCCTGCTGGCCCTGGAGGACAGCCTGCGGGAGATCGAGGACCCGTTCCTGGTCAAGGGCGTCACCATGGCCGTCGACGGGACCGACCCCGAGGAGCTGCGCGACATCCTCGAGGCCGAGCTGCACGCGAAGAAGCAGGAGGACAAGCAGGCCGCCAAGTTCTTCGCCGACGCCGGAGGCTACGCGCCCACGGTGGGGATCATCGGCACGGTGATGGGCCTGGTGCACGTGCTGGAGAACCTGGCGCAGCCCACGGAGCTCGGTCACCTGATCGCCGGTGCCTTCATCGCCACGCTCTGGGGCGTCATGTCGGCCAACGTGATCTGGCTGCCGATCGGCAACCGCATCAAGCGGGTCGGTGAGATCGAGTCGACGCGGATGGAGGTCGCCATCGAGGGCGTCTCGGCGATCCAGGCCGGCTCGAACCCGCGCGTGATCGCGCAGAAGCTGCGCGCCCTGCTGCCGGCTGCCGCCCAGGACGAGCCCGAGGCGGCCTGAGATGTCGAGCCGACGACCCCGGCGCGAGGAGCACGAGGAGCACGTCAACCACGAGCGATGGCTGGTCACCTACGCCGACATGATCACGCTGCTGATGGTGCTGTTCATCGTGATGTTCGCGATGAGCCAGGTGGACCAGAAGAAGTTCAACGAGCTCAAGGAGGGCCTCGCCGCCGGCTTCGGTGGCGACAGCCCCGCGGTGCTCCAGAACTCCAGCTCGATCCTGCCCGACTCCGGCGACGCCACCCTGCAGTCGATCGTGCCCTCGGTCCAGCAGGCCGCGATGACGCCCCAGCAACAGCAGCAGGTCACCCAGGCGGTGGCCAAGCAGGACCAGCAGCAGCAGCAGCGCCGGTACGCCGAGGCGCAGTCCGAGGCGGACCGCCTCGCCAAGGTGCTCGAGCGGCTCCAGGCCGCGTTGCGCCGGCACCACCTGGAGAACGACGTGCGCGCCGGCATCAACGACCGCGGTCTCGTGGTCAGCCTGGTCTCGCGCCACGTCGTCTTCGACTACGACATGGCCACGCTGACCCCGCGCGGACGCCAGGTCGTCGACACCCTGGCCCCGGTGCTGCGCGACCTGCCCGACCCGCTGGAGATCGACGGCCACACCAACCAGGAGAAGGTCAAGCCGAAGTACTACCCGACCGACTGGGAGCTCTCCGCCGCGCGGGCCGCGACCGTGCTGCGCCGGCTCAACGAGGCCGACCACGTGCCGGACCGCCGGCTCACCCTGGCGGCGTTCGGTCACGAGCGGCCCCTGGTGCCGCCGTCCCGCCCGGACGCCGCCGCCCTGAACAAGCGCGTCGACATCGTCGTGCTGACCCGCCTGCCCGAGGAGACCCGGAGCCTCCTCGACGACGTGAAGCCCGCTGGAGGCACCTCATGACCGTGACCGCGATCGCCCCGACGGCCGAGCAGACCGCCGGCGGCAAGAAGGGCAAGAAGAACGCCGGCACCCCCGACGGTGAGGCCAAGGGCGGCAAGAAGAAGCTGATCGTGATCGTGCTGGTGCTGGTCCTGGCCGCCGGAGCGGCGTACTGGTTCGTGCTCAAGCCCAAGCCCGCGCACCAGGCACCGGTCGCCGGCGTGGTCGTCCCGCTCGAGTCGATCCAGGTGAACCTCGCCTCGGGCCACTACCTCAAGGTCGGCATCGCGCTGCAGCTGGTCGCGGGCGTGAAGGCCGAGGACGGCAGCAAGGCGCTCGACGCGCTGATCGCGGAGTTCAGCGGCCTGCCGATGAGCAGGCTGACCCAGCCGGTGCAGCGGGAGAAGCTCAAGTCGGCCCTGGAGAAGGACCTCGACAAGGCCTACGACGGCGAGGTGATGGGGGTCTACTTCACCGACTTCGTCACCCAGTGACCTCCGGGGCGACCGGCGCCCCACGCTTTCCGCCGCACTGGTCCAGACCAGTCTTCGGCGTCCCCTCACGACCCGGCGGACTTTCGCTCAGGTCGCTCACCGCCGCGCCGATCGGCCCCCCGTGACCAGCGCCAGCACTCTCGCCGGACCCGGGGCCGGGATGAGCGCTGCGACCGGCCGTGCGCGCAAGCGCGACCGCGCCGCCGCGGCGGTCAGCTACGACTTCCGGCGGCCCATCCAGCTCTCCCGGGAGCACTCCCGGATGCTGCAGCTGGGCTTCGACGGCTTCGCCCGACAGGCCACCACCGTGCTCACCAGCATGCTGCGCACGGTGTGCCAGGTGCAGCTGATGTCGGTCGAGCAGCGCGCCTACAGCGAGTACGTCGACAGCCTGCTCGCCCCGACCTACCTGACCATCTTCTCGGCCGAGCCGATGCCGGGACGCGGCGTGCTCGAGCTGCCGTTGCAGGCGACGATGTCGTGCGTCGACCACGTGCTCGGCGGACCAGGCTCCGGGCAGCAGCCCGTGCGGGCCCTCAGCGACATCGAGACGGCCGTGGTGAGTGGGCTCGTCGAGCGGCTGCTCGGCGAGATGCGCTACTCCCTCGGCGGGATCGTCGCGCTGGAGCCGAGCGTGACCGGCGTCGAGTACAGCCCCCAGTTCGCGCAGGTGGCCGGCGCGGCGGACGTGATGGTGGTGGCGGCCTTCGACCTGAAGATCAACGACCGTCCGTTCGCCATGTCGGTGTGCCTGCCGTTCACCGGCCTCCAGCCGCACCTGGTCGCCGCGGCCGCACCGGCTCCGGTGTCGGCCCGCGAGCGCGCCCAGCGGGCCGTCGCCGCGGAGCTCCTGCAGCGCCAGTTCGACCAGGTGCCGCTGGAGGTCTCGGTCCGGCTGCGTGCCACCACGCTGGCGCCAGCCGAGCTGCGCGACCTGCGCCCCGGCGACGTGATCCGGCTGACCCATCCCGCGTCCGCCCCGCTCGACGTGACCGTCGAGGACATGACCTTCGCCCACGCCACCCACGGCGTCCAGGGACAGCGCCTGGCGGCGCTGATCGTGGGCGCACCCAAGGAGACCCGATGACCAGCACCCTGCCCGAGGCGGGCACCGCCGGGGCGAGCACCGCCGAGGAGTACGCCGTCCTCGCTGCGACGGCCGTCGCCGGCGTGCTGCCCTCGGTGCAGCCGCTCACCGCGGCCGGCGCCCAGCCGGGCTCCCCGCACGTGACGTCGGCCTTCGCCGGCGCGGTCCTGGCCACCCTCGAGGGTCCCGTCAGCGGCCGGATCGGCCTGCTGGTCGCCGCCGACCTCGTCGAGGCGCTCGCCGCCAGCCCGATCCAGGGCCTCGACCTCGCCGCCGCGGCCCAGCCCGCCCTCGACGCCGCCGCGGCGGTGCTCGGCGGGGCCGCGCAGGCAGCACGCACGGTCGACCTCGGGGGGGTCGTCGACGAGCTCGCCGGCGCCTTCACCGTCGTCCCGCTGATCGGTGCCGGCATCGCCGCCGCCGTCCTGCTGCCGGACACCACGCTCGCCGCCGCCGTCGCCGCGGGCACCGGAGGTACCGGGGGCATTGCCGGCGCGACCGCGACGGGCGCCTTCCCCGCCGCCGAGCAGGGCGGGTCCCCGGTCGGCCAGCAGGCGGGGTCCCCGGCGGACCAGCCGATGGGCCAGCCGATGGGCCAGCCTGTCACCCAACCGATTGCCCAGCCCGTGCCGGCGCCGGTCTTCGGCGCCGCTCCGGTCGGTGCGACGCCGGGCATCGCACCGCAGCGCGGCATCGAGATGCTGCACGGCGTCGTGATGGACGTGACCGTCGAGATCGGTCGCACCCGGATGACCGTGCGCGACCTGCTCGCCCTCTCGCCGGGCACCGTGCTCGAGCTCGACCGCGCCGCCGGCAGCCCGGCGGACCTGCTCGTCAACGGCCGCCTGGTCGCCCGCGGGGAGGTCGTCGTCGTCGACGAGGACTTCGGCCTGCGGGTCACCGAGATCGTCGACGACTCCGCCGTCTGAGGGCCGACTCCGTGCTGACGACCACCCTGCGCCTCATCGGCTCCCTCGCCGTCGTGGTGGGGCTGATGATCCTGCTCGCCCGCGTCGCGGGCCGGCGGATGCGGGGTACCCAGGGCTCGGTGGTGCGCGTCATGCACCGCCAGCCGCTGACCCGCGGCTCCGGCGTCGCGGTCGTCGAGGTCGCCGGCAGGGTGCTGGTGCTGGGCACCACCGAGCAGCAGGTCAGCCTCATCACCGAGCTCGACCCGTTCGAGCTCGACACCGAGCCGGATGCCCAGCCGGCCGGCGGGGGCGCGCACGCCTCGGTCTCCCCGCTCTTCCCCTCTCTCGCCATCGGGTCGAGTGCGGTGAGTGTCGCCATGGCGACACTCTCCGCGATCGACGCGCAGACCGCGGGCGGCACGGACGTCGCCCCGGCCCCGATCACCACCCCCTCCCCCGCGCGTGGCGGCAGCCACCGCGCGGCTCGCCCGGTCGCGCACGGAAGCGCGCTGAGCGGCTCGATCCTGGCGCCCACCACGTGGCGCCAGGCCGTTGCCGCCGTGACCGGGCGTGCCTCGTGAGGACGGCTCCCCACCACACCCCTGCCCGCCGCCTGAGCCACCTGCTGGCCCTCGCCGGCGTGGTCCTGGCCGGCCTGCTCGGCTCGGTGCTGCTCGGGGCCGGCGCGGCGCAGGCCGCCCCCGGCGATCCCACCGATCCCGCCACCACAATGCCCGCACCGGTCGCCTCGATCGCTCCGGTCCCCACCGACGGCAGCACCGACGGCAGCAGCGACGGCACCAGCACCCAGCAGCTCACCCAGCCGAGCAGTCCCACCGGACCCACGGGGCCGAAGGGGCCGACCGGCCCGAGCACCGGCCTGGGCGACCCCAGCGGCACCGTCAACGTCGACATCGGCGGCCTGACCGACAAGCCCAGCACGTCGGTGACGGTGATCATCGCGCTGACGCTGCTCTCGCTGGCGCCGGCGATCCTGCTGACCTGCACCTGCTTCACCAAGATCCTGGTGGTGCTCGGCCTGACCCGCAACGCGCTCGGCCTGCAGCAGACCCCGCCCAACCAGGTGCTCGCCGGTCTCGCGCTGTTCCTGAGCCTGTTCATCATGGCGCCGGTGCTCTCAGCCATCAACGCCGCGGGCGTCCAGCCCTACCTGCACGGCACCAAGACCACCGCTCAGGCCTGGCACGACGGCATCGAGCCGCTGCAGCACTTCATGCTCAAGCAGACCGACGACAAGGAACTCCAGCTGCTCACCGACGTCGCGCACCGCGAGCAGCCGACGAGCCCCGAGGCCGTGCCGCTCTCGACGCTGGTGCCGGCGTTCATCCTCAGCGAGCTCAAGCAGGCCTTCATCATCGGCTTCATCGTCTTCATCCCGTTCCTGGTCATCGACATCGTCGTGAGCGGGGCACTGATGGCGCTGGGCATGATGATGATGCCGCCGGTGATGGTCTCGCTGCCGTTCAAGCTGTTGTTGTTCGTGATGGTCGACGGCTGGGGACTCATCATCAAGTCCCTCGTGGCCAGCTACGGAGGAGGCTGAGCCGTGACCGACACCGCGATCATCCACATCGCCCTGCAGACCATGCTGGTGGCGCTCAAGCTGTGCGCGCCGATCCTGGTGACCTCGCTGGTCATCGGCTTCACGATCTCGCTGTTCCAGTCGATGACGCAGATCCAGGAGTTCACGCTGGCGTTCGTGCCCAAGCTCGTCGGCGTCGGTCTCGCGCTGCTGCTCTCGGGCAACTGGATGCTGCACACCCTGGTCTCCTTCACCGAGGAGCTGTTCGCGCAGATCCCGAGCCTGCTGCAATGAGCCGGGCCGGTCGGAGTCCGGAGGGTCGGGGGCGATGACGCTCACCGTCGCCGGCGTCCCGCTGCTGGGCTACCTGCTCGCCTCGATCCGGATCATCGCCTGGCTGGCGATCGTGCCGCCCTTCTCCAGCCGTGCGGTGCCGGCGATGGCCAAGGTGGTGCTCGCCCTCGGCCTCGCCTTCGCCGCGGTCCCCGACGTCGGGCAGCTGAGCCTCGACACCTGGAGCGTCCTCGCCGCGGTGATCAGCCAGGTCGCGCTCGGCGCGGCGATGGGATTCGTGACGTTCCTGCTGTTCTCGGCGATCGGCGCGGCGGGCAGCCTCATCGACACCTTCGGCGGCTTCTCGCTCGCGCAGGGCTTCGACCCGCTGGGGATGAACACCAACACGGTGTTCGGCACCTTCCACCAGATGATCGCTGCGGTGCTGCTCTTCGTCAGCGGGGGCCACCTGCTCGTGCTCGGCGGCCTGCTGCGCACCTTCGACCTGGTGCCGATCGGCACCAGCCCCGACCTCCACGGCGGCCCGTCGGTGCTCACCACGGCCTTCACGCTGTTCTTCGTGACGGCCGTGCAGATCGCGCTGCCGATGATCGCGGTGCTGTTCGTCGCCGATCTCGGGCTGGCGCTGCTGACCAAGGTCGCGCCGCAGCTCAACGCGATCAACGTGATGTTCCCGGCCAAGATCGGCCTGACCCTGCTGCTGCTCGGGCTCTCCCTCCCGGTGCTCCCGGGCGCCCTGGACCGGCTGGTCGGGCTGTCGGCGCGCGCCATGGCCGCGATCGCGGGGGTCGGCTGAGGTGGCCGGCTCGAGCGGTGAGAAGACCGAGAAGCCGACCCCCAAGCGACGCAAGGAGTCACGCAAAGAGGGCCAGGTCGCGCGCACCCAGGAGCTCGGCGCCTGGGTGACCGTGCTCGGCGCCGGTATGGCGGCCCCGATGCTGGTCTCGCGCGAGCTGGAGCGGATGCGCGAGCTGCTGACCACCAGCATGGTGACGGTCCAGCACGCCGACGCCAGCACCGATCTGGTGCTGCTCGGGGAGGCGCTGCGCCACGTGTTCACGGTGCTGGTCGTGCTGGGCGCCGGCGTCATGGTCGTCGGCGTCGCGTCCTCGCTCGCCCAGGGCGGTTTCTACCTGGCGACCAAGTCGGTCAGGCCCAAGCTCTCCAAGCTCAGCCTGCTCCAGGGCGCCAAGCGCGTCCTCGGCCCGCACGCGCTGTGGGAGGGCGCGAAGATGCTGGTCAAGAGCTCCCTGGTGGGCCTGCTCGCGTGGAGCGCGATCAAGGCGATGATGCCGCTGACCGGGTCGATGCTGCCGATCCCGTCGCTGATCCACGAGACCACCGGGCACGTGCTCGGGCTGATCCGCAACGTGGCGATGGCGGGCCTGGTGCTGGCCGCGGCCGACTACGCGATGGCCAAGCGGCGCACCGACAAGCAGACGCGGATGACCAAGGACGAGGTCAAGCAGGAGCACAAGCAGGCCGAGGGCGACCCCCTGGTCAAGAGCGCGATCCGCTCCCGGCAGCTGGCGGCGGCCCGCAACCGGATGATGGCCGACGTCGTGACCGCCGACGTCGTCCTGGTCAACCCCACGCACGTCGCCGTCGCGCTGCGCTACGACTCCGACAAGGGGGCTCCCCGCGTGGTCGCCCGCGGAGCCGGCGTGGTCGCGGCGCGGATCCGCGAGATCGCCACCGAGGCACGGGTGCCGCTGGTGCAGGACGTGCCGCTGGCGCGCGCGCTCTACAGCTCCAGCGAGGTCGGGCACGAGATCCCGGTGGAGCTCTTCGCCGCGGTCGCGCAGGTGCTCGCCTTCGTGATCCGCCGCCGCACCCTGGGCCAGCACGGCGGTCAGCACCGCAGCCCGCGGGTCGAGACCGAGGTCCCCGCCACGCCGGTCCGCGGCCGCCGGCGCCGTACGGCGAGCAGCGCGGCGACCGCTGCCAGGACTGCCTCACGGCCGGCCGGGAGCCACCGGGCGATTCCCTCAGGAGCCGTGCTTGCCGGCCGATGACACCTGCGACGGTGCCAGGACGGCACTGGCCCTCGCGCCACGGACGGTGCCTGCCCGACGTACCGAGGAGCAGAGCGTCCCATGCCGCTGAAGCGGATGTCGCAGCTGACCGTGCCGGTGGGCATCGTGATGATCGTCGTGATGCTCGTGGTGCCGTTGCCCTCGATGCTGCTCGACATGCTGATCGCGCTGAACATCACCGGCGCGCTGCTGATCCTGATGGTCGCGATGTTCGTGCGCCGGCCGCTGGAGTTCGCCTCGTTCCCGGCCGTGCTGCTCGTCATGACGCTGTTCCGGCTCGCGCTCAACGTCAGCGCCACCCGGCTGGTCCTGCTCGACGGCTTCGCCGGCAAGGTGATCGGGACGTTCGGCCACTTCGTGGTCGGCGGCTCGCTGATCGTGGGCCTGATCGTGTTCGCGATCCTGCTGGTGATCCAGTTCGTGGTGATCACCAACGGTGCCGGCCGGGTCGCGGAGGTCGGGGCGCGCTTCACCCTCGACGCGATGCCCGGCAAGCAGATGGCGATCGACGCCGACCTCAACTCCGGCCTGATCGACGAGGACGAGGCGCGCCGCCGCCGGGCCGAGGTGCACGCCGAGGCGGACTTCTACGGCGCGATGGACGGTGCCTCGAAGTTCGTCAAGGGCGACGCGATCGCGGCGATCATGATCACCCTGGTCAACCTCGTCGGCGGCTTCGGCGTGGGCATCGCCCAGAAGCACATGTCGTTCGCCGACGCGGTCAACAACTACAGCCTGCTGTCGATCGGCGACGGCCTGGTCTCGCAGATCCCGGCGCTGCTGCTCTCCGTCGCGACCGGTCTGGTCGTCACCCGTGCCGCGGGCGACGCCGACATGGGCTCCGACATCGTCCGGCAGGTCACCGCCAACCGGGTGCCGCTGCGCGTGGCGGGCTTCGCGGCGCTGACCCTGTGCCTGATCCCCGGCCTGCCGAAGATCCCGTTCATCTTCGCCGGCGGCCTGATGCTCGTGCTCTCCTCGCGTGTCCCCGCGGAGGGCCAGACGCCCGCGGCGGTCCAGGCTGCCGCGGCGACCGCCGCCCTGCCGCCGGCCGACTCCCCCGAGGTGCTGGCCGAGGAGATCCAGGTAGACCCGCTGGGCCTGGAGCTGGCACCGGACCTGATCGATCTCGTCGACACCTCCGCCGGCGGCGACCTGCTGGAGCGGGTCAAGGCGTTGCGCCGCAAGGTCGCCTCCGACATCGGCGTGGTGGTCCCCCCGGTGCGCACCCGCGACAACCTGGCGCTGCCGATGCGCACCTACGCGATCAAGCTCTTCGGCGTCGAGGTCGCCCGGGGCGAGGCGCCGTCGGGCACCGTGCTCGCCATCGGCGACCACCTGGCGGGCCTGCCCGGCGAGCAGACGACCGAGCCCGTCTTCGGTCTCGCGGCCAAGTGGATCCCGCAGTCGCTGCGCAGCCAGGCCGAGATCAGCGGTGCCACCGTCGTGGACCGCAGCTCGGTGGTGACCACCCACCTCGCCGAGGTCGTCGGCACCCACGCCGCACGGCTGCTCGGCCGCGAGGACGTGCGGATGCTCACCGACGTGGTCAAGCGCAGCCACCCCGTCGTGGTGGAGGAGCTCACGCCGGCGGTGCTCAGCCTCGGCGAGGTGCAGCAGGTGCTGCAGGCGCTGCTGCTCGAGGGCGTCTCGATCCGCGACCTGGTCCGCATCTACGAGGCGCTGTCGCTGCGCGGCCGCGACACCAAGGACCTCGACACGCTCGTGACCGCGGCGCGGACGGCGCTCGGCCCGGCGATCGTGGCGCCGTACCTGGCCGAGGACACCGTGCACGTGCTGAGCCTCGAGCCGCAGCTGGAGCAGCGGATGCTCGAGGCGCTGGTGGCCAGCGAGCACGGCGCGATGATCGCGCTGGACCCGCACCTGGGCCAGGCCGTGCTCGGCCAGCTCGTCCGGCTCGTCGACGAGGTGGAGAACCGCAACCTGCGCCCGGTGCTGGCCTGCGCGCCGCAGGTGCGTCCGGCCCTGCGACGGATGGTGGCCCCGGTGCTGCGCCGGCTCCCGGTGCTCTCCTACGCCGAGCTGACCGGGCCGCACCAGATCAGCGGCGTGGGCGTGGTGACCGGAGACGGCGCCGGCATGGCACTGACCGGTGCCTCGGCATGAACCACCCCTGTTCCCCGTCTGGAGGAGAGGTCGACCGATGGCGAACCTGAGTCCGTTCTCGAGCCTGGTGCTGGGCAGTGCCGCCGTGGTGGCCTCCCCGGCGCTCTACCAGGGCCTGGTGGCCGGCACCATGCCCTTCCACGTCACGCTGGTGCGCTACCTGGTCGCGACCCTGGTGTCGTGGGCCGCGATCTCGCTGGTCACCGAGCTCGTGCTGGGCAGCGGCAGCGCCACACCCGCTCCCGTCGAGGAGCAGGCCAAGGACATCACGCCCGAGCAGTAGGCGTGAGTGCCACAGCACGACAGGTTCGCGTGCGCCCGATCTGACGAGGGGTAGCACTCGGGGTCGGCAGCCCCGTGAGGCCGACGACGACGAGCGAACGGAGCGCGCCCGCGGTGGCGTAGCGCTCGCGGAGCCTCAGTCGAGGCTGGCGTTGTACTCGGCGAGGATCTTCGCCAGGCCGCTGATCGCCTCGGCGTCCCAGCCGCTGAGCCGCTCGTCGTATCGCTGCCGCCGCCCCACGTCGACCTCGACCAGCCGGCGGGAGGCCTCCTCGGTCAGCCGGAGCAGCTGTGCCCGGCCGTCCTCGGGGTCGGGGTCGCGCACCACGAAGCCGAGCTCCTCGAGGTGGCTGATCTGGCGACTGACGGCGCCCTTGTCGATCGCGAAGGTGTCGGCGAGCGTGGAGGAGCGCTGCACGCCGGACTCCTGGAGGAACCGGAGGATCTGGTAGCCGGTCGAGGACAGCTCGGGATGCATCATCCGCGCGCGCACGCCCTGGGCGCGTCGCACCCGGCGGATCAGCACGCCGAGCTCCTGCTCGAGCGCGGAGATCGCCCCGGCGCGCCCGGTCCTGCTCGCTGCCGCGCGGTCCATGGGCCCATCGTAGGCGGCACGATCGGGGGTCGCGGAGGAACGACCCGCCGCCCGCGGCCGGGACGAGGAACGACCCGCAGGCGTGGCACGGTCGTGCCGCCCCGGCGGACGTGGCCGGGTCACCTGCGGGTCGGGTGGCTGCGGTGTATTGGCCGACAGCCTGGTCAGCGCCGGACTGTCAGCCGGCAGCCACCTCACGCGTCCTGGAAGAACTCATTCTTCGGACCACCTCCTTTCCCGTGTGCGAACACGGTACGTCGGCGCCGCTGCCTGCTCAACGCCTTTGCGCGGTGCTCTCAGGCGGCCGGTGCGGCGAACTGCGCGGCGTGCAGCCGGGCGTAGGCGCCGTCCGCGGCGAGCAGGGCGTCGTGGGTGCCCTGCTCGACGATCCGGCCGTCCTCCATCACCAGGATCAGGTCGGCGTCGCGGATCGTGGAGAGCCGGTGGGCGATCACGAACGACGTGCGGTCGCTGCGCAGCGCCGCCATCGCGTGCTGGAGCAGCAGCTCGGTGCGGGTGTCGACGGAGCTGGTCGCCTCGTCGAGGATCAGCAGCTCCGGCCGGGCCAGGAACGCGCGGGCGATCGTGATCAGCTGCCGCTCACCGGCCGAGAGGTTCGAGCCCTCCTCGTCGACGGCCGTGTCGTAGCCGGCGGGCAGGGAGTGCACGAACCGGTCCACGAACGTGGCGCGGGCCGCCTCGAGGATCTCGGCCTCGGTCGCCTCGGGGCGGCCGTAGGCGATGTTGTCGCGGATCGTGCCCTCGAAGAGCCAGGTGTCCTGGAGCACCATGCCGGTCTGTGCGCGCAGGACACCGCGCGGCATCGCGGTGATGTCGACGCCGTCGAGGGTGATCCGGCCGGCGTCGAGCTCGTAGAAGCGCATCAGCAGGTTCACCAGGGTGGTCTTGCCCGCGCCGGTCGGCCCGACGATGGCGACCGTCTGGCCGGGCCGGGCGACCAGGGAGAGGTCGCGGATGAGCGGCTCGTCGGGCTTGTAGGAGAACGACACGTCCTCGAACCGCACCTCCCCGCGTCGTACGACGGCCGGCGCGCCGTCGGCGTCCGGCTCCTGCTCGGGGGCGTCGAGCAGCTCGAAGACCCGCTCGGCCGAGGCGACGCCGGACTGCAGCAGGTTGGCCATCGAGGCGACCTGCGTCAGCGGCTGGGTGAACTGGCGGGAGTACTGGATGAAGGCCTGCACCTCCCCGAGCGACAGCTGGCCGCTGGCGACGCGCAGGCCGCCGACGACGGCGACCACGACGTAGTTGAGGTTCCCGACGAACATCATCAGCGGCATGATCAGCCCGCTGACGAACTGGGCCGAGAACGACGCCTGGTAGAGCGCCTGGTTCTCCTCGTCGAAGACGTCCTCGACCTGCTGCTGGCGGCCGAACACCTTGACCAGCGCGTGGCCGGAGAAGCTCTCCTCGATGTGGGCGTTGAGGCGCCCGGTGCGTCGCCACTGCTGGACGAACTGGACCTTCGACCGCTTCATCACCGCGCGCGTGACGAGCACCGAGATCGGCACCGAGACCAGGGCCACCAGGGCGAGCAGCGGGGAGATCGAGAGCATCATCGCCAGCACCGCGACCACGGTGAGCAGGCTGGTCAGCAGCTGGCTCATGGTCTGCTGCAGGGACTGGCCGAGGTTGTCGATGTCGTTGGTGACCCGCGACAGCAGCTCGCCGCGGGGCTGGCGGTCGAAGTAGCTCAGCGGCAGCCGGTTGACCTTGTCCTCGACGTCGGCACGCAGCCGGCGGACGGTGTTCTGCACGACGTCGTTGAGCACGAAGCCCTGCGCGTAGGAGAGCAGCGACGCACCGACGTAGACGGCCAGCACCAGCAGCAGCACATGGCCGACCGCGGTGAAGTCGACGCCCCGGCCGGGGTGGACGTCCATCGACTGCACCATCGAGGCGACCTTGTCCCGGCCCTGGGCCCGCAGGCCGGCGACGGCCTCGGCCTTGCTGCTGCCGGCGGGAAGCCGCTGCCCGAACAGGCCGGCGAAGATCAGGTCGGTGGCGCGCCCGAGCAGCCGCGGCCCGAACGCGGTCAGGGTCACCGCGACCACGGCGAGCGCGAGCACGAGCACGGTCCGCGCCCGCTCGGGCGCCATCCGCCGCAGCAGGCGCCGCGCGGAGCCGCCGAAGTCGCGTGCCTTCTGTCCCACCATGCCGGCGCCCATCGGGCCGCGACCGGGCCCGTGGCCGCCGGCCGGCTGGATCCGCTCGGTCTCCTCCAACTGGCCCTTCTGCTCCTCGCCCATCAGACAGGTACCTCTTCCGCGCCGAGCTGGGAGGAGACGATCTCCTGGTAGGTCCGGCAGCTGCTCAGCAGCTGCTCGTGCGTGCCGCGGCCCACGACCTCGCCGTCCTCGAGCACGATGATCAGGTCGGCGTCACGGATCGTGGAGACCCGCTGGGCCACCACGAGCACCGTCGACTCACGGGTGACCGGCCGCAGCGCGGCGCGCAGCCGGGCGTCGGTGGCCAGGTCGAGGGCGGAGAACGCGTCGTCGAACAGGTAGATCTCCGGGCGCCGGACCAGCGCCCGGGCGATGGCGAGCCGTTGCCTCTGCCCGCCGCTGACGTTGGTGCCGCCTTGGGCGATCGGGGCGTCGAGACCGCCGGGCATCCGCTCCACGAAGTCGCGCGCCTGCGCGATCTCCAGTGCCTCCCACAGCTCCTCGTCGGTGGCGTCCTGCTTGCCGTGACGGAGGTTGGTGGCGACCGTGCCGGTGAACAGGAACGCCTTCTGCGGCACCAGCCCGATGCGCGACCAGAGCAGCTGGGGGTCGAGGTCGCGGACGTCGGCGCCGTCGACGAGCACCCGCCCGGCGGTGACGTCGAAGAGCCGCGGCACGAGGTTGAGCAGCGTCGACTTCCCGGCCCCGGTCGACCCGATCACCGCGACGGTCTGGCCCGGGTGGGCCCCGAACGAGACCCGCCGTACGACGGGGACGTCGGCGCCGGGGTAGGTCAGCTCCACGTCGTCGAAGCGGAGCGTGCCGTGCTCGGTGAGCGCGGTCACCGGTTGCAGCGGCGGCAGCACCGAGGTGTCGGTGTCGAGGACCTCGACGATCCGATCGGCACACACGGCCGAGCGCGGGATCATCATCATCATGAAGGTCCCCATCATCACCGCCATGATGATCTGCAGCAGGTAGGACAGGTACGCCGTCAGCGCGCCGATGTCCATCTGCCCGCTCTCGACGCGGTGACCGCCGAACCACAGCACGCCGACCGAGGAGACGTTCGCGACGATCATCACCGTCGGGAACATCGCGGCCTGCCACCGGCCCGCGCGCACCGCGACGTCGGTGAGGTCGTCGTTGGCGCCGGCGAACCGCTCGGTCTCGTGCCGCTCCCGGACGAAGGCGCGGACCACGCGGACGCCGGTGATCTGCTCGCGCAGCAGCCGGTTGACCTCGTCGATGCGCTGCTGCATCAGCCGGAAGCTCGGCACCATCCGGGAGATCACGAATCCGATGGAGACCACCAGGACGGGCACCGCGACGGCGATCAGCCAGGACAGGCCGAGGTCCTCGCGCATCGCCATCACCACGCCGCCGACCATCATGATCGGCGCGGACACCGCGAGCGTGCACGACATCAGCACCAGCATCTGCACCTGCTGGACGTCGTTGGTCTCCCGCGTGATCAGGCTCGGAGCGCCGAAGTGCTGCACCTCGCGGGCGGAGAAGGTGCCGACCCGGCGGAAGATCGCGGCCCGCAGGTCGCGGCCGAACCCCATCGCGGTGCGGGCGGAGAACCACACGGCGGCGACGGAGCAGGCGATCTGGAGCAGGGCCACGGCGAGCATCAGCCCGCCGTGCCGCACGATGTAGCCGGTGTCGCCGGTGACCACGCCCTTGTCGATGATGTCGGCGTTGATGCTGGGCAGGAACAGTGCGGCGATGGTGCCGACGAACTGCAGCACGACCACGGCCGTGAGCAGCGGCCGGTAGGGCGCCAGGTGGCGGCGGATCAGGCGGAGCAGCATGCGTCTCCCTTCCGCAGGACGCCGCCGAGCAGCAGGTCCGCGATCTGGTCGGGGGTGAGCACCGGCGCCATGCCGAGCTCGGGACGGCTGGAGCCGAGGATCAGGCTCCGCAGGGCGGCGGCCGCGACGGCCGGCTCGACGGCGAGCTCGTCGCGGTGCGGCATGAAGAGCGTGGTGAGCCGGCGGTGGAGGTCCTCCTGGGCGGCGAGCACGAACGCCGGCGGACCGGGCTTGTGCTGGTGCTCCTGGTGCTGCTCCGCGTGCGCCGCCATCAGGTGCTGCCGGATCGCGAACATCACCGACATCGTCAGCCGCATCCGGGCCAGCACGCCCTCCACCGCGACCAGCACCTTGGCGCGCAGGTCGGTGAGCCCGGCCAGGGCGACCTCGAGCTCCTCCTGGCCATGGGCCGGGTTGATCGCCTCCTCGGCCGCCGCGAGCATGAGCTCCCGCTTGTCGGCGAAGACCCGGAAGATCGTTCCCTCGGCGACGCCCGCGGCCTCGGCCACCTCCCGGGTGCTGACCTCGCCGCCGCGCTCGACGAGCAACGGCACCAGGGCGCCGAGGATCGCCGAGCGGCGTTCGTCGCGGGACAGCGGCGCGGCGCGGGGAGGCATGGGGACAGGGTAAGTGAGTGAGCACTCACTCACAAGCGGTTTCCGTGGTCGCGCTGCTATGACCTGGGTGCGATAGTGGCCGGGCCACCCGACGAAGGAGAGAGATGCCCGCGCGCCGCGTCCTGCCCACCGAGGAAGCCGTCGACCTGGTCAAGCTGACCCGGGAGATCGCCGAGAAGGAGCTGCTGCCCCTGGTGGCCGAGGCCGAGGCGACCGGGACGTTCCCCCGCGAGGCGTTCCGGATGCTCGGGCAGGCGGGCCTGCTGGGCCTGCCCTACCGCGAGGAGTACGGCGGGGGCGCCCAGCCCTACGAGGTCTACCTCCAGGTGCTCGAGGAGATCGGGCGCGTTTGGGCCAGTGTGGGCGTGGGCGTGAGCGTGCACGCGCTCAGCTGCTTCGGGCTGGCCGAGTTCGGCACCGAGGAGCAGCGGCAGCGCTGGCTTCCCGAGATGCTCGGCGGCGAGCTGCTCGGCGCCTACTGCCTCTCCGAGCCGCACGCCGGCTCCGACCCCGCCGCGATGCGGACCCTCGCCCGCCGCGACGGCGACGACTACGTCATCAACGGCGCGAAGGCCTGGACCACCCACGGCGGCCAGGCCGACTTCTACAAGCTGATGGCCCGCACCGGCGAGGGCCGCGGGGACATCTCCTGCTTCCTGGTGCCGGCCGACACCCCCGGGCTGGTGGCGGACCCGCCCGAGCAGAAGATGGGCCTGATGGGCTCGACGACGGCCACCATGGTGCTCACCGACGTGCGCGTGCCCGCCGAGCGCCGCCTCGGCGAGGAGGGCGAGGGGCTCCGGATCGCGCTGGCCGGCCTCGACGCCGGCCGGCTCGGCATCGCCGCCGTGGCGACGGGCCTCGCGCAGGGGGCGATCGACCACGCCGTCGCCTACGCCCAGGACCGCGAGACGTTCGGCAGCCGCATCATCGACCACCAGGGACTCGGCTTCCTGCTCGCCGACATGGAGGCCGGCACCGAGGCCGCCCGCGCGACACTGCTGCACGCCGCCCGGCTCAAGGACCAGGGCCTGCCGTACGGTCGCGAGGCCAGCGTCGCCAAGCTGGTCGCCACCGACAACGCGATGAAGGTGACCACCGACGGCGTGCAGGTGCTCGGCGGCTACGGCTACACCCGCGACTTCCCGCTCGAGCGGTTCATGCGCGAGGCCAAGGTGATGCAGATCTTCGAGGGCACCAACCAGATCCAGCGGATGGTGATCGCCCGGTCACTCGACCGCTCCCCCGACGCCTCGATCGTGCAGGCCCGCTGATCGTCGGACCGCGCGTCGTACCGCGCGCTCAGGGCGCCAGCCGCACCCGGCCCCAGCCCTCACCCGAGCGGGTGAACGCGAACCGGTCGTGCATCCGGCCGTGCCGGCCCTGCCAGAACTCGATCCGCTCCGGACGCACCGCCCAGCCGCCCCAGTACGACGGGCGGGGCACCGGCCCGTCGCCGAACCGATCCCGGGCGGCGGCGAAGGACGCCTCGAGCTCGGCGCGGTCGGCGACCACGCTCGACTGCGGCGAGGCCCAGGCCCCGAGGCGGGAGTCGCGCGGGCGGCTGGCGAAGTAGGCGTCGGAGACCTCCGCGGCGACCTGCTCCGCGGTGCCCTCGACCCGGACCTGGCGCTGCAGGTCGAGCCAGGTGAAGGTCAGCGCGCACCGCGGCTCGGCGGCCAGCGCACGGCCCTTGCGCGAGTCGTCGTTGGTGTAGAAGACGAAGCCGTCCTCGGCCAGGCCCTTGAGCAGCACCGCCCGGGCCGAGGGGGCCCCGTCGGGGTCGACGGTGGAGAGGACCATCGCGTTCGGCTCCAGCACGCCTGCCTCGCGCGCCGTGTCGAACCAGCGCCGGAACAGCGCGACCGGGTCGTCGCCGGCGTCGTCCTCGGTGAGACCGCCCTGCTGGTAGTCGCGTCGGAGCGCGGCCAGGTCGTCGGGCGCCGTGGGGCTGTCGAGGTCGTCGCGGCCCTCGCGGCCGCCGCGCGTCGTGTCCGCCATGGCGGCAAGCCTCGCACGCGGGCACCAGCACCTCCCGGCCGCAGGACCCCCCGCACGGCGACCCCCCGACGCCGACTGCACGCCCTGACTGGCGGACCGTGACAGCGGCGGTGGCACAATGCCAGCGGACCGGCCGCGCTCCACCACGGGTGCCCGTCCCCCCGCTGACGAAGGAGTCGACGCATGACCGAGGTACACGAGGGACTCGAGGGCGTCATCGCCTTCCGGACCGAGATCGCCGAGCCCGACAAGGAGGGCTCCGCGCTGCGCTACCGCGGCGTGGACATCGAGGACCTCGTCGGCCGGGTGCCGTTCGAGAACGTCTGGGGCCTGCTGATCGACGGCTCCTACACCCCCGGCATGCCGCCCGCCGAGCCGTTCCCGCTGCCGGTGCACACCGGCGACATCCGCGTCGACGTGCAGTCCGCGGTCGCCCAGCTCGCTCCCGTCTGGGGCCTCGGCCAGACCTACGACATCACCGACACCCAGGTCCGCGAGGACCTCGGCCGCGCCGCGGTGATGGTGCTGTCCTACGTCGCACAGGCGGCGCGAGGGCTCGGCCAGCCGATGGTCCCGCAGTCGCGCGTCGACGAGGCCGCCACCATCGCCGAGCGCTTCATGATCCGCTGGCAGGGCGACCCCGACCCGGCGCACGTCAAGGCCGTCGACGCCTACTGGAGCTCGGCCGCCGAGCACGGCATGAACGCCTCCACCTTCACCGCCCGGGTGATCACCTCCACCGGTGCCGACGTGGGCGCCGCCCTCTCCGGCGCGGTCGGCGCGATGAGCGGCCCGCTGCACGGCGGTGCGCCCTCGCGGGTGCTGCACATGATCGAGGAGGTCGAGAAGACCGGCGACGCGTCCGGCTACGTCAAGAACCTGCTCGACAACGGTGAGCGGCTGATGGGCTTCGGCCACCGCGTCTACCGCGCCGAGGACCCGCGTGCGCGCGTGCTGCGTCGTACCGCCCGCGAGCTCGGTGCCCCGCGCTACGAGGTCGCCGAGGCGCTGGAGAAGGCCGCCCTGGCCGAGCTCCGCGAGCGGCGCCCGGACCGCGTGCTCGAGACCAACGTCGAGTTCTGGGCCGCGATCGTGCTCGACTTCGCCCAGGTGCCGCCGCACATGTTCACCTCGATGTTCACCTGTGCGCGCACGGCCGGCTGGTCGGCGCACATCCTCGAGCAGAAGCGCACCGGCCGGCTGATCCGGCCCTCCGCCCTCTACGACGGCCCCGGCACGCGCCCGGCCGACTCGGTCGAGGGCTGGAACCCCGCCTGGGGCGAGTGAGCTCAGTGCTGGGAGGAGCGCTCCGGCTCGGCACCTGAGCGCTCCTCGGCCTTGCCCTTGCGGTGCTCGCGGATCCGCCACACCAGCAGGACCAGCACCACGATCCCGCCCACCACGTAGGCGGCCGTGTGCCCGACCTTGCTTTCGATCGTCGCGTACGACGAGCCGGCGAGGTGACCGAGCACCACGAAGCCGGTGCCCCAGATGATGCCGCCGAGGGCGTTCCAGCGCAGGAACACCAGGTAGGGCATCTGGGCGGCGCCGGCGAGCGCCGGCATCATCGCCCGGAAGAACGCCGTGAACCGGCCCAGGAACACCGCGATGCCGCCCTTGCGGCGCAGGAAGTCCTCCGCGCCGGCGATCCGGTGCCGGTGCTTGGCCAGGAAGCCGCGCTCGAGCAGCTGGGGGCCGAAGAAGTGCCGGCCCACCTCGAAGCCGACGGTGTCGCCGAGGATCGCCGCGAGCACGATCACCACGATCGCGACCGGGAACGAGACGTGCCCGATGCTGCTCGCCACGCCGGCCACCACCGCGGCCGACTCCCCCGGGACCACGAAGCCGATGAAGATGGCGTCCTCGAGGAACACCAGCGCGCCGCAGACCACGACCAGCCAGAACGGGTCCAGGCCGAGCACGTGCTCGGGGAGGTTCTGGAAGAAGTCGAGGATGCTGCTCACACCGCCGAGTGTGCCCGGATGTGCCTGACCCCAACCTGACCGGCCCATCGGGGCCGGCTGGCCGTCGTGTGAGGGACGGGCCGCCCGGGCACCCGGTGCCCATGCCCCGACCCCGCAGCCTCCTGGTGTCGCGGCTCCAGCACCGGGTCGGGGGACGGGCGCAGCTGCGCGCGGTGGTGCTGCTGGCAGCGGTGCTGGCGCTCGACAGCGCCGACAAGGCCAGCGTGGGGGCGGTAGCGACCCAGCTCGAGCCGGCCCTGGGCATCGGGAACACCCGGCTGGGCCTGCTCGTGACCGCCTCGATCGGCGTCTCGGCGCTGGCGACGCTGCCGATCGGGCGCTGGGTCGACCGCGTGGACCGGGTCCGGCTGCTCGCGGCGGCCATCCTGGTCTGGTCGGCCGCGATGGTCGTCTGCGGCGCGGCCACGTCGTACGGCATGCTGCTGGCCGGCCGCCTCGCGCTCGGCGCCGTGGCGGCCACCGCGACACCGGTCGTCGCCTCGCTGACCGGCGACCTGTTCCCGGCCGCGGACCGTGGCCGGATCTACGGCTACGTCCTCTGCGGGGAGCTGCTCGGCGCGGCCGCGGGGATCCTGGTCTCGGGCAACGTGGCCGGCCTGGTCTCGTGGCGGGCGGCGTTCTGGGTCCTCGTCGTGCCCGGGGTGGCGCTGGCCGTCGCCCTGCGGCGCTACCTCCCGGAGCCGCCGCGCGGCACCCAGGCCGCGCTGAGCCTGTCCGCAGCCGACCCCCTGGTCAGCGAGCAGGTCCACGAGGCCGGGGTCGCGCCACGGGAGGAGCTGGTGGTCACCGGGGACCCACGGGACCGGTCGCTCGCGTGGGCGGTCCGGCACGTGCTGGCAATCCCCACCAACCGCACGCTGATCGTCGCCTCGGCGCTGGGCTACTTCTTCTACTCCGGGGTGCGCACCTTCTCCGTGGTCTTCGTGCGCGGGCGGTTCGACGTCGGCCAGACCGTCGCGACGGGCCTGCTCGTGCTCGTCGGTCTCGGGTCGGTGATCGGCGTGCTGATCACCGGGCGGACCGCCGACCGGCTGCTCGCCCGGGGCCACCTCACCGCCCGGCCGTTGGTGGCGGGGGTGTCGCTGCTGGTCGCGGTGGTGGTCTTCGTGCCGGCCCTGCTGCTCCACGCCCTCGCACCGGCGCTGCTGCTCTTCGCGATCGGCTCGGCCGGCGTGGGCGGCGCCAACCCGCCGACCGACGCCGCCCGGCTCGACATCGTGCACTTCGGCCTCTGGGGCCGCGCCGAGGCGGTGCGGACGGTGCTGAAGTCGGGCGCGGAGGCCATCGCGCCGCTGCTGTTCGGCTACGTCTCGACCCGCTTCGGCGGCGGCGGCGCCAGCTACGGCACCGCCGGGGTGGGCGCGACCGACGGCGGCGCCGGGGTCGGCAGGACCTACCTGGTGATGCTGATACCGCTCCTGGCCTCGGCGCTGCTGCTCGTCCGCGCGCGCCGCACCTACCCCCGCGACGTCGCGACCGCCCTCGCCGGCGAGGAGCGCGCGCTCGAGGAGGACGATCAGTCGAGCAGCCGCGCGAAGCAGCGTGACAGCGGCTCGCCCTGGTAGTGGCCGAAGCCCGGGATCGGCGTGTAGCCGCAGGACGCGTAGAGCGCGATCGCCTCCGGCTGGCGCAGCCCGGTCTCCAGCACGACGACGTCCGCCCCCGCCGCGCGTGCGGTCCGCTCGAGGTGGGCGAGGACGGCACGGGCCACCCCGCGCCCCCGCGCGCCCGGCACGACGTACATCCTCTTGAGCTCGACCGCGGACGCGCCCGGGGCGCCGTCGGGCACCTCGCGCCGGCGCCAGGCCCCCGTGGCGACCGGCACGTCACCGTCGTAGGCGACCACGAAGCAGCCCTGCTCGCCCTCGAACTGGCCCGGGTCGACGGGCGAGTCGTCGCGGCCGCCGTACCTCTGGACGTACTCCTCCTGGACCGCCTCGACCAGGCGTGCCGCGTCGGGATGCGTGATCGGCAACCGGACCAGCCGCAGCGAGGTGCCGAGGACCTCGGCGCACATGTGGACCTCCCCCGCTCGGTGCCGTGACGACTGAAAGAATAGGGCGGTGACCGACATCGAGATCCCGGCGTCGCTGCGCCCCGCGGACGGGCGGTTCGGCGCCGGTCCCTCCAAGGTGCCCGCGTCGGCCCTCGCCGCGCTCGCGACCTCCGGCGCGGGGCTGCTCGGCACCTCGCACCGGCAGGCACCGGTGCGGGCACTGGTCGGTGAGGTGCGGGAGGGCCTGGCCCAGCTGTTCGACCTTCCGGCGGGCTACGAGGTCGTCCTCGGCAACGGCGGGTCCACGGCGTTCTGGGACATCGCCACCTGCGGACTGGTGCGCGAGCGCAGCCAGCATCTGGTCTTCGGCGAGTTCTCCGCCAAGTTCGCCGCCGGGGTCGGCGCGGCGCCGTTCCTGGCCGAGCCGAGCATCGTCGCGGCCGAGCCGGGCGCCCGGCCCGAGCCCCGCGCCGAGGCCGGGATCGACGTCTACGCCTGGCCGCAGAACGAGACCTCCACGGCCGTCATGGCGCCGGTACGACGCGTCGCCGGCGCCGACCCGGACGCCCTCGTGCTCGTCGACGCCACCTCAGGTGCCGGGGGCCTGCCGGTCGAGGTCGCCGAGACCGACGTCTACTACTTCGCGCCGCAGAAGGGCTTCGCCTCCGACGGCGGCCTCTGGCTCGCGCTCATGTCGCCCGCCGCCCTCGAGCGGGCGGCGGAGATCGCCGCCTCGGACCGGTGGATCCCCGCCTTCCTCGACCTGCCCATCGCGATCGAGAACTCCCGCAAGGACCAGACCTACAACACCCCCGCGGTCGCGACCCTGTTCCTGATGGCCCGCCAGCTCGACTGGATGCTCGACCGCGGCGGGCTGCCCGCGATGGTCGCCCGCACGACGGCCTCCTCCGAGGCGCTCTACGGCTGGGCCGAGCGGTCGTCCTTCGCCGCGCCGTTCGTCACCGACCCCGCCGACCGGTCGCTGGTGATCGCCACCATCGACTTCGACGAGGCGATCGACGCCGACCGGGTCGCGGCCACGTTGCGCGCCAACGGCATCGTCGACACCGAGCCCTATCGCAAGCTCGGGCGCAACCAGCTGCGCATCGGCATGTATCCCGCGGTCGATCCCGACGACGTCGTCGCGCTCACCCGCTGCATCGACCACGTTGTCGAGCGGCTCGGCTGATCAGCCCCCGAGCGCCTGCTCCAGGGCGTCGTACGCCGTACTGCTGAAGGCGACCATCCGCGCCTCCTGCACCCGCGTCGGTGTCGACCGCAGGGTCGCGACGGCGCGCTCGGCCGCGTCCTGGACGGGCCAGCCGTAGACGCCCGCGGAGACCAGCGGGAACGCGACGCTCTCCGCACCGAGCTCGTCGGCCACCTCCAGCGCCCGGCGGTAGCAGGACTCGAGCAGCGCCGGGTCGGTCTGGCCGGCGTGCCGGTTCGGGCCGACGACGTGGATCACCCAGCGGGCGGGCAGGTCGCCGCCGGTCGTCCAGCCGGCATCGCCGGTCGCCAGCCCGCGGGGGAACCGGCGGCGGCAGTCCTCGAGCAGTGCCGGTCCGGCCGCCGCGTGGATCGCCCCGTCCACCCCGCCGCCACCGCGCATCCGGGTGTTCGCCGCGTTGACCACCGCGTCGACGCCCTGGACGGTGATGTCCCCCCGCACCAGCGTGATGTCCATGCCCGTCACGCTAGTCCGCCGAGCGGGCGGAAACGGCGCGCCGCAGAGCGCCGAGCGGGCGGAGACGGCGCGCCACACCACGCCGAGCGGGCGGTTGCGCACGGTGTGGAGCGCCGACCGGGCAGTTGTGCACGGGCCGCAGTGGTCGGCACGTCAGCGCCGCGCTCGGAGTCAGGCCGGTGGATCGTTGCGCAGCGGATACCGGTCAGCTGACCACTTCCGCTGCACAGCACTCGTCGTCGTCTCCGCCCGCTCACCGCCCCGCAGCGCGCCGTCTCCGCCCGCTCAGCGCGGGACGGAGGGTGAGACCGGCGGTGGCCGCGGCGGCGATGCCGCCGAGCGCCCAGGGCCACCAGGGGGCGTGGTCCGGCGCAGGAGCCGCCCCCACCGGCCGAGGGGGCGCGGGTGGGTGCAGGCGGGCGCGGATCCGCGCGGGCAGGGTCACCTCGAGCACCCGGCTGTGCACGCCCTCGCTGCCCATCCGGATCCGGCCACCTCCGCCGATCGAGACCGACTCGCCCTGGCGCTCGCGAGGGAGCCGGAACGCGCCCAGCCGGCGCCACGACGGCACGGCGTAGGCGAACGCCTCGCCGTAGGTGCGCACGAGCACGTTCTTGCCACCCGGGAAGGCAGCGGCGTCGGTGACCAACGCCGGGAGGGTCGGGCCGACCCGGTGCAACCGGTTGATCCCGGAGGAGTGGAGCCGCCGGGGCGCGACGTAGGCGTGTCCGCCGAAGATCCCCTTGGTGATGACGTGGAGCCGCCCGGCGGCGAGGAAGAGCGCCTCGGCGTCGTGCGCCCCGTCGGGGTAGCGCAGCCGGTACGACGCGACCCGGCCCCCGTCGAGGGCAACGCGCCGCACCGTGATCGAGGACCTCTGCGCGAGGTTGTCACCGATGTCCCCGACCCAGACCCCCTGGCGACCGGCCGGCGCCAGCGCCTCCACGTCGGTCTGCGCCGCGGCGTAGCGCACCGTCCGCAGCGTCGCGCCCGTGCGCGCGTCGAGGACGAAGAGCACCGCGTCGTGTCCGGAGTCGTTCGCACTCACCATCACCCGGCCGCCATCGACCAGACTGCTCGACTCGTCGAGCCGGGCGTCCTGGATGCGGAAGACCACCGATGTCGCCACGGCAGGCAGCATCAGCCGGCCCCGTCGAGCAGCTCCCCGAGCCGCGGGTGCAGCTGCCAGGTCGCGGTGAGCTCGTCGTACTCGTCGCGAGAGGTGGGCGCTCCGGTGCGCACCGCGCGCAGCAGCGTGTTGCGGGGGGTGTGCCGGCTGTCGACGAACTCCACCACGTCGACGCGGTAGCCCTCGGCGCGCAGCAGCGCCGCGCGCAGGGCGTCGGTCAGGGTGTCGGCCGTGCGCTCGCGCAGGATGCCGTCGCGCACCAGCAGGTCGTACGGCGCCGGCGGCGGCCGGTCCCGGAGCTGGCGGGCGACGTCGTGGTGACAGCACGGCGCCGCGAGCACGACCCGCGCGTCCCATCCGACGGCGCGGGCCAGGGCGTCGTCGGTGGCCGTGTCGCAGGCGTGCAGCGCGAGCACCACCTCGGGAGCCGGGTCGAGGGCGACCTCGCCGATGCTGCCGACGACGAAGGCGGTCCGGTCGGCCCACCCGAGCCGCTCGGCCGCCTCGGTGTTGTGGCGGCGCGCCTGCTCCTTGACGTCGACGCCGGTGACGACGGCCGGGATGCCGCGCTCGTCGAGCAGCGCGACGGCGGCGAAGGTGAGGTAGGCGTTGCCGCACCCGAGGTCGACCACGCGCAACGGGTCCTCCGCGGTCGCCCGGCGCAGGTGCGGGCCGGCGTCGGCGAGCGCGACGTCGAGGGCGCGCGCGAGCTCCTCGACCTGGCGGTACTTGGCCTGCCGGCTCGGCTTGACCCTTCCCTCGCCGTCGGCGATGCCGAGCTCGCGCAGCAGCGGGTGGTCCGGGGACAGTAGGCGGGCCTTCGTGCGGTCGTGCCCGTGCTCGGGAGCGACGGCCTCCGTCCGACGGCTGCGGTGCACCAGCGGCCGGCCCTTCTTGGTGATCCTGACCTGGAGGGTCTCCTCGGCCGTCTCGACGTGCCAGCTCGAGAACGGCTCGGCGAGCAGCCCGTCGACGACCTCGGCCGGGTCGGCGTGGTTGAGGGTGTGCGCCTGCGTCTCGTCGTACGCCGTGACCTGGAGGTGCCGGCCCGCGCGCAGGTCGACGTACCGCACCTCGAGCCGGCGCCATCGCGGCTCGGTGCCCCGCCGGCGGCCCGAGGCGACGGCGCGGACGAGCGTCGCGTCGTCGAGCAGGGCCGCGCGCACCGGGGCCAGCGGGTCGAGGGGGACCATGGCTACTTGGTCAGTGCCGCGATCAGCACGATGAGCAGCAGGGCCGTCAGCGCGCACGGGATGAGCAGGCGACGGTAGCGGGGATGCACGAGGACCAGTGTCTCAGGCGGCCATCGCCGTGTCGGTCGTCGCCTCGTCGGGCACCGAGGTGCGCCCCAGCAGCGGACCGCCGCGCACGCCCTGGAAGAGCACCACGGCGAGGAGGATGCCGGCCAGCGACATCAGGCCGCCGCCGATCAGGGTCCAGCGGGCACCGAAGGCGCCGCCGACCCAGCCGACGACCGGCGCGCCGAGGGGCGTCCCGCCCATCACCAGCATCATGTACAGCGCCATCACGCGCCCCCGCATCACCGCGCTCGTGCCGAGCTGCACGGTGGTGTTCGCGGAGTTGAGCATGGTGATCAGGCTCAGTCCGAGGAAGGGGCTCAGGCAGGCGAAGGCGACGTAGGAGGGCATCAGGCCCAGCGCGATCTCCACGGCGCTGAAGACGACGCCCGCGACGACCACGTAGTGCGGGCGCGGCTTGGCCACCCGGCGGGCACCGAGCAGCGCGCCGGTCAGCGAGCCGACCGCCAGCGTGGTGCCGAGCAGGCCGTACTCCCCCGCACCCTTGTGGAAGACCTGGGTGGCCATCAGGGCCGAGGTCATCTGGAAGTTCATCCCGAAGGTGCCGGCGAAGAAGCCCGCGGTGAGGATCATCATCAGGTCCGGGCGGTGCCGGACGTAGCGCAGTCCGTCGCGGATCATCCCCTTGCCGCGCGGGGCGCGCGGGTTGTCGAACAGGTCCGCGTCACGCATCGCCCCGAGCGCGGCGATGACCGCGACGTAGCTGACCGCGTTGAGCAGGATCACCCAGCCGGTGGCGACGACGTGGCCCCCGAAGACCCCGATGAGGACGCCGGACAGGGCCGGTCCGACGACGCGGGCAAGGTTGAAGGAGGCGGAGTTCAGGCCGACGGCGTTGGTGAGGTCGTCGGGCCCCACCATCTCGCTGACGAACGCCTGACGTGCGGGGGCGTCGAAGGCCGAGCCGATCCCGAAGACGAACGCGACGGTGAACACCATCCAGGTCTGCACCACGCCGGTCAGTGCCAGCAGCGCGAGGACGAGGGCGAAGATCCCCATCCAGCCCTGGGTCAGCTGCAGCAGGCGTCGCTTCGGGAGGCGGTCGGCCACCAGCCCGGCGTACGGCGAGAGCAGCAGCACCGGGAGGAACTGGAGTCCGGTGGTGATGCCGAGCGCGGTGCTGGCCTGCGCGGGGCTGCCGTGGTGCAGCTGCAGGACGAGCCAGTCCTGGGCGATGCGCTGCATCCAGGTGCCGGTGTTGGACACCACGCCGCCGGCGGCGTAGAGCCGGTAGTTGCGGATGTGGAGGGAGCGGAAGGTGGGGCTCAACTCGTGGACAGTCTCTCGAGGATCGGGGCCGCCTTGCGCAGCACGGCACGTTCGTCGGGGGTCAGCTCGGCGAGCCGCTTCGCCAGCCAGGCGTCGCGGCGGGCGCGGTCGGCGAGCAGGGTGGCGCGGCCGGTCTCGGAGAGCTCCACGACCACCTGCCGGCGGTCGGACTCGTGCGGGCGGCGCACGACGTAGCCGTCCTGCTCGAGGCAGTTCACGGTGCGGGTCATGCTCGGCGGCTGCACCCGCTCGAGCTGGGCGAGCTCGCCGATGCTCAGCCGGCCCTCGTGGCGGAACAGCCACCCGAGCACCGCCATCGCGCCGAGCGAGAGCTCGTTGCCGGGGTGTCGCTCGGCCGCGAGCCGACGCCGCAGCCGCATCACCGAGACGCGCAGCTGTGCCGCCAGCCCCGGATCGCTGCGGATCACCGTCTCGACCGAGGACATGGTCCTTAGCCTACCTCATTAGCAATGCTAACCAAAGGGCCGACGAGAGGGCGGCTGCGCCGATGCAGCCGCCCTCTCGCAGCGGACTCAGGTGAGCCAGGCGGTGATCGGGTTGATGGCGAAGTAGATGACGAAGAGACCGGCGACCACCCACAGCAGCGGGTGCACGGACGCAGACTTGCCCTTGAAGACCTTGATCAGCACGTAGGCGATGAAGCCGGCACCGATGCCGACGCTGATCGAGTAGGTGAACGGCATCAGCACGATCGTGAGGAACGCCGGGATGGCGATCTCCAGGTCGTCCCAGGCGATGCCGAGGACCTGTTGCATCATCAGGAAGCCGACCAGCACCAGGGCGGGCACGGCGGCCTCGCTCGGGATCACGTCGACCAGGGCGGCGAACGGCATGGCCAGCAGGAACAGGATGCCGGTCGTCACCGATGCCAGACCGGTCCGCGCCCCCTCGCCGACGCCGGAGGCGGACTCGATGTAGGAGGTGTTGGAGGAGACGCCGGCGAGACCACCGGCGGCGGCCGCCACGGAGTCGACGATCAGGATGCGCTGCGTGTTCGGCGGGATGCCGTCCTCGTCGAGCAGTCCGGCCTCGGCGCCGATGGCGGTCATCGTGCCCATGGTGTCGAAGAAGTCGGCGAGCATCAGCGTGAAGATCAGCAGGATCGTCGTCACGGCGCCGACCGACTGGAAGGAGCCGAGCAGGTCGAACTCCCCCAGCGTCCCGAAGTGCGGCGTCCCGATGATCGAGTCGGGCAGCTTCGGCACGTTCAGCCCCCAGCCGGTGGGGTTGTCGGCGGTCTTGCCGCCGACGCTGACGATCGACTCGACGATGATCGCCAGGATCGTGGTCGCCACGATCGAGATCAGGATCGCGCCGCGCACGTGGCGCACCCACAGCACGATGACCAGGGCCAGCCCGATGACGAAAACCAGCACCGGCCAGCCGGCGAGGTAGCCGTTGGTGCCCAGCTGCAGCGGCGTGCCGGCGGCCGGGCGCACGAAGCCCGCGTCGACGAAGCCGATCAGCGTGATGAACAGGCCGATGCCGACCGAGATGGCGATCTTCAGCTGTGCCGGCACGGCGTGGAAGACGGCCGTGCGGAAGCCGGTCAGCACCAGCACCAGGATGATCAGGCCCTCGAGCACGATCAGGCCCATCGCGTCGGCCCAGGTCATCTTCGTCGCCACCGAGAAGGCGAGGAAGGCGTTCAGGCCGAGGCCGGTGGCCAGGGCGAGCGGGTAGTTGGCCACCACGCCCATCAGGATCGTCATGACGCCCGCCACCAGGGCGGTGCCGGCGGCGATCATGGCGAAGTTGCCGGTGTCGGAGCCCAGCAGGTGCCCGGTGCTGTCCTTGGCGCCGCTGAGGATGATCGGGTTCAGGACGATGATGTACGCCATTGTGAAGAAGGTGACGACACCACCGCGGATCTCGCGGCCGACGGTGGAGCCGCGCTCGGTGATCTTGAAGAAGGAGTCCACGGGCGCACATAGTGTCAGAGCCGGCGCCCTCTCGGTGCGGCGACGGTAGGTTGACTGCCGTGCGCATCGAGGACGACCAGCCCGACGACTACGAGATCGGCAACCGCCGGTACGTCGTGGCCGACGTCGAACCCCTCGACGTCGACGGTGTGCGGACCCTCCAGGTGGGCACCACACTGTGGGCGGTCGGCTTCCTGCTGCTGCTGCCG
Source organism: Marmoricola sp. (assembly GCA_051954195.1). Lineage (GTDB taxonomy): Bacteria > Actinomycetota > Actinomycetes > Propionibacteriales > Nocardioidaceae > Marmoricola. Next base: position 98,766 of record JBQCHZ010000008.1, on the reverse strand, counting down.
TTCTGGGACCGGCTCCGTGCCGACGGGCACCTGTGGTGGCTGTGGACGTGCGCCGCGGGCTTCGGCCTGGGGCTCATCGGGTGGGACCACTGCCGGCGCCGGCGCAACGCGCGCCGGGCCGCCGGGCTCATCGACTAGTCGCCGCAGCCCGCCTCAGAACCGCTCGAGGTCGCCCGGCGTCATCGAGTCGAGCACCGGGTCGGGCAGCGGCGGCGGCAGCTGCTTGCGGCGAAGCTGGGCCTCCGAGTGCGCACCACAGCCGTGGTCGAAGGAGACCACCCGGCCGTCATCGTTGGCGAAGGCGTTGGCACACACCCCGAACATCGCCGAGAGCGGTCCGGCGAGCCGGACCAGGAAGCCGCAGCCGCTGCAGCGCCCGGGCGCCGACTGGGCCAGCGGAGCGCTCGGGCCGGCCTCGCCGTCGTACCAACGCTGGGCGGCGTCGTCACGCCCCTCGAGCGAGAGCACCCGAGCACGACCCAGGCCGAGCTCGGCGACCACGGCCTTCACCTGCCGCGCGTCGGCCTCGTCCTGCGGCTCCGGGTCGCCGGCGAGCCAGCCGGGCACCAGCCGCGGGTCGCCCTCGTCGGCGGGCAGCAGGTCGCCCGGGGAGAGGTCGCCGGGGCGGATCCGCTCACGCCAGGGCACCCACGCGGGAGCGACGATCGCGTCCTCGCCGGGCAGCAGCACCACCTCGTCGACGGTGGGCCGGTCCTGGCCCTCGACCACGACCACCGTCACCGCCCAGCGCCAGCCGCGGTATCCCGGCTGGGTGCAGGCGAAGTGGTGGGTGGTGACCTGCTCGCCGTCCAGGTGCGCCTCGTCGTGCGCGCCCAGGTGGTCGCCGACGACGGCGCGGCCGACCTGCTCGCGCAGCGCGGCGCGGGCGGCGTCAGCCGTGTCCAGGGTCGTCGTCACGCCGACGATCATCCCCCATCGGCGCGCACGGTGTCGCCGGGGGTGGCGGGGTTGAGAGGATGACTCCATGGCGGACCCGGCTCCTGGCGCACCCACGGTGGGCGACGCGGCCGGCGACCACGCCACCGGACCCGTGCGGCGCGCCGGCGGTGCGGCGGGTCGCTGGGTGCGCGCGACCGGACGGGGCCTGCGCGGGCTCGGCCGGGCGACCGGCCACGGCGCCACCTACACCTACCGCCAGGCCCGGCGCGCCTCGCACGCCGAGGGCGCGGGCGAGTCGGGACTGTTCCGCCTCATCGAGCTGCACGCGGTCGGAGCAGCCGGCGACGCGGCGGTCGCGATCTCCCTGGCCGGCACGCTGTTCTTCGCCCAACCCGGCGAGGCCCGCGGGCAGGTCGCCCTCTTCCTCGCCCTGACCATGCTGCCGTTCGCGGTGGTCGCGCCGTTGCTCGGACCGTTCCTGGACCGCTTCAGCCACGGCCGGCGGTGGGCGATCGGGGCCACGATGGCGATCCGCGCCGTGCTGTGCTGGCTGATGGCCGACGCGGTCGCCGCGGACTCCCTGGCGATGTTCCCCTGTGCGCTGGGCGTGCTGGTCGCGAGCAAGGCGTACGGCGTGGCGCGGGCCGCGACCGTCCCGCGCCTGCAGCCACCGCAGCTGACGCTGGTGCGGACCAACAGCCGGATCTCGCTCGCCGGCGTGGTGGGCGCGGCGGTGTCCGGTCCCCTGGCGGTCGGCGCCTCGCGGTTCGGGGTGGAGTGGTCGCTGCGCTACGCCACGGTGGTGTTCGCCGGAGCGACGGTGCTGGCGATCCTGCTCCCGGCACGCGCGGACGCCTCCCACGACGAGCAGCCGGTGTCGCTGCGCGGCAGGGGGAAGCGCTTCCACCTGCCGGCCGACGTCGTCTTCGCGCTGCGCTGCAACGCCGGGCTGCGGATGCTGTCCGGCTTCCTGACGATGTACATGGCCTTCCTCCTGCGCCAGCACCCGCTGCCGGGGTGGGAGTCGCGCTCGACCCTGCTCATCGGGCTGGTCGTCGGCTCCGCCGGCCTGGGCAACACCGTAGGGATCGGGCTGGGCTCCGTGTTGCGGCGGGTCCGACCGGCGACCACGGTGGTCCTGGCGCTGCTCGCCGACGCGGTGATGGCGGTGGTGGCGGCCGTCCTCTACGGGCTGCTCGCGGCCTGCCTGCTCGGGCTGACCGCGGGGGTGTCGCAGGCGATCGGGAAGCTGTCGCTGGACTCCACGATCCAGCGGCACGTCCCCGAGCAGAACCGGACCGCCGCGTTCGCCCGGTCCGAGACGCTGCTCCAGCTCGGCTGGGTGCTCGGGGGGTTCCTCGGCATCGCACTGCCGCTGATCCCCCGGGTCGGCCTGGGCGTCCTCGCCGGGCTGATGATCGGGTGGACCGCGGTGGTGCTGGTCGGCCGCCGTCAGCCGCGACCGGTCAGCGCCTGAACCGGACCCGCACGGTCGTGGCGCCGTCGGCGGCGTCGAGCTGGACCAGGTCGCACAGCTGGTTGACCAGCCACAGGCCCCAGCCGCGGCCCTCGGCCTCCTCCGGGCGCCGCCGGCCGGCGAGCGGATCGGCGAGCACGCCGTCGTTGTGCACCTCCACGACCACGGCGGTGGGCTCGGTCCACAGCCGCAGCTCGGGGTGGCCGGTGCCGTGTCGCACCGCGTTGTTGACCAGCTCGGAGACGGCGACCAGCAGGTCGTCGACCCGGTCCGGCTCGACGCCCGCGACCAGCGCGTGGTCGGCCACCAGCCGACGCATCGAGCTGAGCCCGCGCAGGTCCAGGCGCAGTGACAGCGCCGTGCGCGGCGCCGCAGCCAGGCGGCCCCGGTCGCGCCAGAAGGTCACCGGGTCGGCGATGTCGACGCGGCGCTCGGCTCCGCCCTCACGGACCACCGGGTGCGTGCTGACCGCGTCCTCGAGCACGTCGGCACCGAGCGCGGAGGCGTCGTAGGCGCACAGGGCGTGCACGGGCGCCCCGGCCAGGGCGAGGTTGACCAGGGCCTCGTGACGCGCCACCTCGGCCAGCTCCTCGGCGCCGCGGTCGGGCCAGGCGGGCTCCCCGACGACGCTGACCGGTCGCCCGGCGTGCCCGTCGACGAAGGACTGGATCTCCGACATGATCCGGCCGGGGTTGTGCAGGTCGAGCATGTCGACCATCACCACGTCGTCGAGGTCGGCGATCTCGGGCTGCACGGCGTCGGCGCTCCAGGGCGGCAGGGCGAGCAGAACGGCCCTCTCCTGGGCGCGCGCCTCGCGCACGAACGCCCCCACGTTGCGCGCGAGCTCCTCCCGGTCGCGGTAGAGCAGGGCCTCGTGGACGAGGCCCTCGGCGCCCTGCAACATCATCGGTCCTCCACCTTCAGTGCCGGTGCATCGATCAGCTCGACGATCCGTGCGACGACCGCCTTCGGGTTGCGCAGCACGACGGTGTGGCCCGAGGCCCGGGCTCCCTGCTCGAGCGCGAGCAGGGCCCGGTGCCCGAGGAAGTCCGCCTCGGCCAGGTCCACCCGCAGCTCTGTCGACTCATGGCTGGCCAATACCCGGCCGACACTGGTTTCGAACAGGGTCTGGCCCTCCGAATCCACGTCGCCCGCCAGCACGAGGCCGCCGTCGCCGTCGGCGAAGATCCGGAACGGGGTCGAGCGGGCGTCGGTGAAGGGGTGGAGGCAGGTCAGCTCGCCCGCCGCCGGCCCGAGCACGTCGGCATCGAACGCACACAGCGCCGAGCCGGCACCGCACGCGATGGCCGCGTCCCCGAGCACCTCGAAGGCGGAGAACGCGGCCCGGTCCTCGGGGGTGCGGTTGAGCTCGGTCGCATCCACGATCGCCCGGAGTCCCGCGAAGCCCTGCTGCACCCAGTGCCGGCTCCGGGACACGCCCTCGGCCACGGCCGCGGCCGGGTCGACCGCGCCGGTGCTGCCCAGCGGGTAGTAGCCGTCGAGCCCGAGGGCGACGGCGGCACCGGTGTCGAGGGCGGACCGCCCGCCGGGAAGGCTGCACAGCAGGTCCTCGAGCTGCTCGACCCGCCCGGGCGCGACGAGCTCCACCCGCAGCCCGTGGGCGAGACCGTCGGCGAGGTACTCGCTCGCGCGACGGCGGAACTCCAGCGGTCCGCGGTAGGCCCAGCCCACGTGGCCGGACGGCGCGAGACCACGTGCACTCACCAACTGGCCGTGGGGTCGCACGGCGACAGCCTAGGGCAGCGCCGCCCGGCGGCTACCCCTCCAGCTCGTCGGCCAGTCCGCGCAGAAGCTTCGCGGTGGGTCCCGCGGTGCGCGCGTCGGGGTGGCGCCCGGCGCGGTAGCCGCGCTCCACACCCTCCAGGAGGCGGATCAGGTCCTCCACGATGCCGACCATCTCCTCGGGCTTGCGCCGCATCGCCTTGGCCACCGAGGGCGGTGCGTCGAGGACCCGCACCTGGTGCGCCTGGTCGCCCTTGCGGCCCGACAGGATGCCGAACTCCACGCGGGCGCCGGCCTTGAGGCTGCTGACGCCCTCGGGCAGCGACGAGGCGCGGACGTAGACGTCGTCGCCGTCCTCGCGCGAGAGGAAGCCGAAGCCCTTCTCGGCGTCGTACCACTTGACCTTTCCGGTGGGCACGTCGATGGCCTTTCACGAAGGGGGTCGGGACAGCCGCGCACACGCGCGGCGAGCGCACAGCCTACGCGAGCGGGGACGGGTCGGCCCCGGGGTTTCCCAGCCGGGTGCGGACCCGGCGCTCCAGCACCGCCAGGGGCAGGGCGCCCCCGTCGAGCACCGCGCTGTGGAAGCGCCGCAGGTCGAAGCCGGGGCGCGCCTCCGCCTCGCGGCGGATGCGCTGGATCTCCAGCCGGCCGATCAGGTAGGAGGTCGCCTGGCCCGGAGCGACCAGGTAGCGGTCGACCTCCGGGCGGCAGATGCCCTCGGTCATCGGCGAGTTCGCCACCATGTAGTCCACCGCCTGCTGCCGGCTCCAGCCGAGGGCGTGCAGCCCGGTGTCCACGACGAGGCGGCAGGCGCGCAGGGAGTCGGCCGAGAGCATCCCGAGGCGCTGGACGTCGCTGGAGTAGAGCCCCATCTCGTCGGCCAGGCGCTCGGTGTAGAGCCCCCATCCCTCGGCGTAGGCGGCGTTCTCGCTGAAGCGGCGCAGCGCCGGGACCGTCGCGGGCAGCTCCGAGGCGATCGCGAGCTGGAGGTGGTGTCCCGGGATGCCCTCGTGGAAGGCCAACGACTCCAGCTCGAAGGTGCCCCACGACCCGGGGTCGTCGACGTTGATGAAGAACGTGCCGCCGCGGGTGCCGTCAGCGGCGGGCGGGAAGTAGTACGCCTTCGCGCCGGTGGTCACGCCCTCGACCGCGCACGGTGCCTGCGGCAGCACCTCGAACCACTCCGGCATCGCGGCCCAGGCACGCGCCATCGCCACCTCGGCCGCCTCCACCAGCTCCTCCGCGCGGGTGAAGTGCAGGGCGGGGTCCTCCCGCATGGCGGTGAAGAGGGCGTCGAGGTCGGCGGTGCCGGCCACCGCCGGCCCGAGGGTGCGGTACTCCGCGGCGAGCGCCTCGACCTGGGCCAGCCCGATCTCGTGGATCTCCTGGGGCGTCTTGTCGGTGGTGGTGAAGAAGCGCAGAGCGCTGGCGTAGGCGTCCTCGCCGCCGGGGAGCCAGCACAGCCCGGCCCGGTCGTCGGGACGTGCCACGACCGCGACCTCCTCGCGCAGCACGTCGCGATAGGCCGCCATCCCGGGCCGCACCGAGCGCTCCACCGCTGCGGCGAACCGCTCGCGCCACGCGGGCCCGTCGACGTCGTCCGGCAGCCGCACGGCGGCGACCAGCGGATCGTCGCGCACCGGTACGGCGAGCGCCGCATCGATCTGCGCGACCGTGCCGGCCACGGCGAAGGCCGGCGAGACCCGGCCCGTGGCCACGCCGTCGCGCTGGCGCTGCGCCAGCTCGGTGTAGAGGCGACCGATCCCCTCGGCCTTGGCGAGCAGCCGGTCAGCGACCGCGGCGTCGGGCACCCCCAGCATGCCGAGGACGACCGGGAGCGAGACCTGCGGTCCGAAGATCGGGTCGGCGGCGTGGTCGGCCAGGCCGGCCTCGGCCAGGTCGGCGCGGCTCTCAGCCTCGTAGACCAGCACGTCGCGGGTCAGGGCCTGCTCGGCATCCAGGGTCGAGGCGTCGAGGGCGCGCGCCTGCGCGGCGTACCGACGCCAGCTCGCGACGGCGCGTTCCTCGACCGCCCGTGCGACGCTCTCGTGCTCCCCCGCCCTGCCGGTGTCGCCGAGCAGGTGGGCCCACGTGGGCTCCACGGCCATCAGGTCGGCCCAGGCGGCTGCCGCGAGCCGGTCCACCTCGGCCTCCGGCGCCCCCTCCTGCTGTGCGCGCTGCTCCGACATCCCGCACTCCTCCGGCGATCGCTGCGGGCCGGGTGGCGCCGCGGCCCCGTCGCACGCTAGCGGGCCCTGGCGGCGCTGGCGGACGTGGCGTCGCGGCGTGTGCCACCACTCGCCCGAAAACCTTCCTAAATCGGACAAACGCCCCATATCGTTTGTTTCAGTCTCAGGGAGGAGACACGCCATGGCTGCACCGCGACCGCACCGCACCGCCACTCGACCGCTCCGCCTCGCGACGGCACTCGCGAGCGCCGTCCTGCTCGTGGCGGCCCTCGTCGCGAGCTCGCCCGCGCTCGCGCGCGACGACGCCGCCGCCTCGGCGCGCAGCGCCACCCCGGTCACGTCCTCGGTCGAGGTGCGCCACGACGAGCGACGGGACGCCCGTCGCGCGGCCCGGCAGCGCGCACTGCACGTCGTCCAGCGCTGCACCCACCGGCCCTACCGTCACCACCACCACCGCCTGTGCGCGCGGGTGACCCACTGGCACCCCCGGCTCCTGGAGCGCGCCCTCGAGCAGCGCCGGCGGCAGCGGCAACGCCACGCCGGCACGACAGGCACGACCGCGACGACAACCGCCACGACCACCGCCACGCCGAGCACGCCCGGCACGCCCACGGCTCCGAGCGGCCCGACGACCCCGACCAGCCCGACGACGGCCGGCCCGGTCCCCTCCGGCGCAGCGACGAGCACGCTCGGCCTGCTCGCGATCGGCAACGACCAGCCGCAGCACCTCGGAGACGTGCGGCCCTACCGCTACGTCGCCCTGCAGCACTGGTTCGGCGACAAGGTCGACCAGATCCACGCCACCAGCCCGACCACCCGGGCCATCGCCTACTTCGAGGCGGCGGCCGTCAGCCAGCAGGACTGCTCGATGGTCGGCTACGGCACCTACGACTACTACGACGGCGCGCCGGTGAACTACTGCTGGGTGCAGCGCTACCACCCCGAGTGGTTCCTGCGCGACAGCGCCGGCAACCCCCTGCACTTCTCCGACTACCCCTACTACGTCGCGGTCGACGTCTCGCAGCCCGCCTACCGCCGGCTGTGGATCGACAACGCGCTCCAGCTGGCCCGGGCGGGACACTTCGACGGGGTCCTCTTCGACGACATCACGGTCGGTGTCTTCCACGGGATGTCCGGCCGCATCGCCGGGTGGACCGACCAGCAGTACGGCACCGCCATGGCGGACTTCGGGTCGTGGATCGGCGACCAGCTGCGCGCCGCCGGCATGATCGCCATGGCCAACGCGGGCATCGATCCGTGGGTGTCGTGGGAGGTCGATGCCGGATTGCGGCTGGCCCAGCACGTCGACGTCCTCAACCGGGAGTTCACGGTCCGCTGGGGAGCCTGCGGAGGCGCATTCTCCCCGCTGTTCAACGACCCCGCCACCGGGGGCAACCCGCCGCTGAGCATGATCGAGGACTTCCAGCGCCGCGCCCAGGCCGCCGGGGCGGGCATCGGGTCGGTCGACTACGGCGACACCCTGACCGCGCCCTCGGACGTGGCCGCGATGCTCTATGGCCGGGCGAGCTTCCTGCTCACCTGGGACGGCGCCACCCCCAGTGCGTACTTCTACCGTCCCTGCGACACCGGCGACCCGGCGGCGGCGGCATGGATGGCCGAGCCCGGCAGGCCCACGGGCGCGGTACAGCAGCGCGACGGTCTCCTCGTGCGCACCTTCACCGATGGCGCGGTCGTGCTCAACGCCGCGGGCAGCGGCGCCCGCGCCCTCCCGGCGGAGCTCACCCAGGGGTACGTCGACAGCACCGGCCGGGCCACCTCCGCCGGCCAGCAGGTGCCGGCGCACTCCGCCCTGGTGCTGCTGCGCCGCTGAGGCGCCCGTTCCGGCCGGGTCTCTCGGCGATCAGTAGGCGCCGCGGCCCAGCAGCACCGCGGGGACGGTCCGCGCCAGGATGACCAGGTCCAGCCGCAGGCACGCTCCCTCGACGTAGGCCAGGTCGAGGGCGACCGACTCCTCCCAGGACAGGTCGCTGCGACCGCTGACCTGCCACAGCCCCGTCAGGCCCGGCAGCACCGCCAGGCGGCGCCGCTCACGGGCGTCGTAGGTCGCCACCTCCGCCGGCAACGCGGGGCGGGGACCGACCAGCGACATCGACCCCTCGAGGACGTTGAGCAGCTGGGGCAGCTCGTCGAGCGAGAGCCGCCGGAGCACCCGGCCGACCGGGGTGATGCGCGGGTCGGCACGGATCTTGAACAGCGGCCCCCCGACCACCTCGTTGTGCACGAGAAGCGCCTCACGGCGCTCGTCGGCGTCGAGGACCATCGTGCGGAACTTGCGGATCAGCAGCGGCCGGCCGTCGCGGCCGACCCGGACCTGGCGGTGCAGCACCGGGCCCGGGCTGCTGACGGCGACCAGCACCGTCACCAGCGCGACCACGGGGAGCACCGCGACCAGCACGAGCCCGCCGAGGAGGAGGTCGAGGGCGCGCTTGGTGTGGGCGGCGCGAACGGAGACGGCGCTGCTCGGCGACGCGTCGTAGGCTCCCCCGGCCCGCGCCCGCTCGACACCGATCGACTCCGCCATCGACGTACCCCTCGTCCTCGCGCACCCGCTCCTGCAACCGTCGGCTCCTGGGACGGCGTCGCGGGGCCGAGCGACCGAACCTCGCGGCGCACGACCCAGGAGCCACACCACTGGTGCGTCCCGAGGACGTGGTGATCCATCCCGATGCGGCGAGCGGATCCGGCCGGACCGGTCCAGACCAGCAGACGCGAGCCGGCTCCGAGGGGTTCGCACGGCCGACACTCGTCCGTAACCTTGAGCGGTTCTCCCGGTTGTATCGGTGTGGGTCGCTCCTCGGGAGAGCGCATCCTCCGAGGAGGCACGCACGAAGGGCGGGGGGACGATGACCGAGGCACCGACCGCGGCAGACGTGGGAGAGGCCGCGGAGGCGACGCGCACCGGCGACGAACGCGCCACCGTGCACACCCTCACGCCGCGGGCCCGCTCCCAGCAGCCACCGCCCTCCGACGCGGAGCTGCTCGGCCGCTGCCGGGGCGGCGACGGTGCGGCGTGGGACGAGATCGTGCGCCGCTACGAGCGGCTGACCTACTCGGTCGCGCTGCGCAACGGGCTCTCGGCCGAGGACGCAGCCGACGTCACCCAGATCGCGTTCGTCTCGCTCTTCGACTCCTTGGGCCGGATCCGCGAGGAGGAGCGGCTGGCGTCCTGGCTGATGACCGTCGCCCGCCGGCAGTCCTGGCGCATCCGCAACGCCGGCCGTCGGCTGAGTCCGCTCGACCACGCCCCGGAGGCGTCGACCGACCCGCTGGCGGACTGGGAGACCACCACCGTCCTGCACGACGCGCTCGCCGACCTCGGCGATCCCTGCCGGGAGCTGCTCGTGGCGCTCTACTTCGAGGCCGAGGAGCCCAGCTACGCCGAGATCGCGGACCGGATGGGCCGCGCGATCGGCGGCATCGGGCCGATGCGCGGTCGCTGCCTGGCCAAGCTGCGCCAGCTTCTCGAGGAGGTCCCCTCATGATTCCCCCGGGACGTCCTGCTCGCCCGCTCCGCTGCTCCCCACAGAACGCGGCGACGACGTCGCTGCGCGGACGCCGCCCCGGAGGCCCCGAATGAACAGTCGTCGCCCCAGCTTCACCGAGCTCGTCGACTGGCTGGAGGAGCGGCTGCCGCACGAGCGCGCCGCCGAGGTCGAGGCCGCCGTGGCCGACGGCGACGCGGACCTGCACGACTCCGTGGCCTGGATCCGCGGCTTCCACCACGACCGGCTGGCCCTGCCGCTGCAGCCGGTCCCCGCAGACCTGCAGGGCCGGCTGCGGTCGGTCTTCACCGAGCGCCGGCGCCCCTGGGACCCGACGGGCTACCTGTGGTCCGACACGGTCACCGACAGCCGCGACCTGCCGGCGGCGGCCGGCTTCCGGTCCTCGGGTCGCGGCGGGGTCGCCGAGGCGCGGCGCCTGACCGTGCAGCGCGACGAGGTCACCCTCGTCCTCGACGTCGTCGGCCAGACCGCGGACGGACTGGAGGTGACCGGATCGGTTCGCCGCCCCGCGGCCCACGCCCCCGGCACGGCGGCCGTGGTCACCTTCACCAGCAGCGGACAGGTGGCGCGGCGGCTCGTCTGCGACGAGGCCGGCGCGTTCCACGCCGCGCTGGTGCCCAGCGACGTCGACGAGGTGTGGGTCGACGCGGGTGACGACCTCCGCTTCCGTGCGGAGGTCGGCCTCACCCTGCGGTGACGGGCGGGACGGGGGACACGACGACATGGACGAGGGCGATGCGCCGGCGCGTCTCGCCGTCGACAAGGCAGAGCGGGTCTCGCTGCGCGACCCCGAGCTCGCGCTGTCGATGCTCGCCGATCTCGACCTCGCCGAGCTGCGCACCCGGGACACCGCCGTGGCCGCACGGGTCGGCTACACCCAGGCGCGCCTGCTGTCGACCGTCCGGGGGGCGCATGACGAGGCCCTCGGGGCGATCCGCGCCGCCCGGCGCGACTGGCTCGCGAGCGGCAACGTCCTCGACGCGCTGGCGACCGACCTCGGACGCGCGAGCGTGCTCCACGACATCGGCGACCACGACCAGGCGGTCCGGGTCAGCGAGGCGCTGCTCTCCCGGCTGACGGCGGCGGCGGTGCCTCCCGAGCGCGAGGACGACGCGACCTCGGTGCGCGCGCGGGCGCACCACAACCTCGGCAACGCCCGCTCGGCTCTCGGCGACTACGACGCGGCGCTGCGCGACTACGACCTCGCCGCCAACCTCTACAGCGCGATCGGCTGGCGCCGGCTGCAGGCCGAGACCGACGCCAACCGCGGCCTGACCTATCTGCGGCTCGGGATGGCCCACCGCGCGCTCGCCGAGCTCAGCACCGCCGTGCGGGCACTGCGCGCCGAGGGTCACGAGCTGGGAGCGCTGCGCACCGAGGTGGACCTGGCCGAGGCCTACCTCTCCCTCGACGACGCACCCAGCGCGCTGTGGCTGCTCGAGGTGGCGCGCACCCACCTGGAGGAGCTCAACGCCGCACCCGACCTCGGCCGGCTCTCGGTCGTCGTCGCCCAGGGCCTGGCCGACCTGGGGATGTCGGCGGAGTCCCACCAGGAGGCGACCGCGGCGTACAAGCTGTTCACCGACCTGACCATGGTGAGCGAGTCGGCGCGCGCCATCACGGTCGCCGCCTGCGCCTCGCGCATGCTGGGCGACACCGGGCGGGCCGTCAGCGAGATCCAGCTGGCCATCAGCCTCTTCAGCGACTCCGGCAACCGGCCGGGTGAGGCGGCCGCCCGGCTGGTGCTCGCCCAGATGGAGGCCGACCGCGGTCGCACCCACCGGGCCGTCGAGCTGCTCCGGAGCGCGACCGCCGACCTGGAGGAGATGCGCGACAACGTCAACGCCTGCAACGGCCACCTGCTGCTCGCCGAGCTGCCGGCCAGCGCGGAGGAGGCCCGGCGGCACCTGGATCGCGCCGTCGAGCTGGTGCAGTCCCTCGACGTGCCGGCCCTGCGCGCACGGCTCGCGCTGGGCCGGGCCCGGCACGACCGGCGTCAGGGCGACCTGGTCGAGGCGGCTGCCCGCCTGCGGGCCGCGCTGCTCCGCACGGCCCGGACCCACCGTCCGCCGCTGCCGGCGAACGAGCTGGAGACGGTGCGCGGCGGCGCCCGGCAGGAGGCCCTCGCCGAGCTGCTCGACGTGCTGTTGGCCGAGGGGACCAACGCCGGCGCCGTCGCCGCCTGGCGGTGGGCGAACTGGTCGAGGGCCCGTGTCGCACCCGAGCTCGACCAGGCGGGCCGCCCGGTGCGCTGGCACCAGCCCGAGGACCTGCCCGTCCTCAACGGACCCGTCCTGCAGTACCACGTCCTCGGCGCCGACGTCGTGGCCTTCGTCGTCCGCGACGCCCAGGTGCACGTGCGGCGGCTCCGGGGGGCGGTGGACGCCACCCGCCTCCACCTGGGCCGGTGGGAGGCCGCCTGCGCGTTGCGCCGGCTGGGCGGCGGCAGGGGCGCCGAGGCGCCTGCCGACGGCCACCACCCGGCCCTGGAGGCGCTGCACGCCCTGCTGGTCGCGCCGGTGGCCGACCTGCTCGAGGACGACCCGGCTGCGCCGCTGCTGGTGGTAGCGCACCGGCACCTGTTCGGCGTGCCGTTCGAGGCGCTGCACGACGGAGGCCCGCCGTTCGGGATGACGCACCGGCTGACGCTCACCTCCGCCCTGACCCCCTGCTCCGCGCGCAACGACGACCGGCCGCCCGCGGGCAACGAGTCGACGCTCGTGCTGGCCGTTCCCGACGACCGCGCGCCGGGCATCCTGCACGACGCGATGCTGGTCACCGCGCTGCGCCCCGAGGCGGAGGTCTACGTCGGCACCCGGGCCACCTCCGCGGTGCTGCGCGAGCGCGGGGCGGTCCACGACATCGTGCACATCGCGAGCCATGCCGACTTCGACCCCGAGCGGGCTGCCGAGTCGGTGCTCCAGCTCGCCGACGGAGCACTCAGCGGCAGGGAGCTGCACGGGCTCGACCTGGGCGGCACGCTGGTCTTCCTGGCCTCGTGCGAGGGCGGCCGGTCCTCCGACGGGATCGCCGGCCCCGACGGGCTCGCGTGGTCGTTGCTGGCCGCCGGGTCCCGCACCGTGCTCGCCGCCACCTGGAGCGTCGAGGACGCGGCCACCTCGGCGTTCGTGCGGCACTTCTACAGCCACGTCGCCGCCGGCCGCCGCTTCCACGCCGCCGCCCACGCCGCTCGCGCCGACCTCGCGCAGGAGTACCCCGACCCGTACCATTGGGCGGCGTTCCGCGTGATCAGCGCACCGTCCTCGGCGCTGCACGACGGCCTTGATCCCTGACCCGAAATCGCTGCGTACGCGGACGAAACGCGTAATAACGGACGCAAAATTGCCCCACGGGTCCGGATCACCGCATGCGGTCCTCGGCACCTGTCTCCCGACGGGAGCACCAGCGCGCCCGCGGGAACGAGGAACGGACACCACGTGAACGACACCGAGCAGGTGCCTGGCGCGTCCGAGCAGTGGACGCCGCACTTTCCGCACGCACGGATCGACAGCCTGCTGGCCCAGCTCCGGGCCGCCCGCGGCGGCTCCGCGGCCGACGTCCAGGAGCTGCTGGTGCTGATCGCCGAGGAGGGCGAGCGCGTCCGCCGGACCGTCTACCGCCTGGCCGCCGCCCGGCTCGAGGAGGCCGAGCGTGAGGCGGACCGGATCGTCCGGGACGCCGCTCGCACCGCCCACGAGCTCCGCACGCTGGGGACCGACGCACTCGAGGCGCGTCTCGACGAGTGCGAGCGTCTCACCCGGGCCGTCCGCGAGCTCGTCCGGATCACGGCCGCCGCGGCCGACCAGGCCGATCACGCCGGATCCGGCGACTCCACACCCCTGCCGCCGCGACCGCCCCTGGGGCTGGTCCAGGACCCCACCCCCCCTGCCTGAGCCCCGGCAGGGCCCGTGTGGCCCGTGTGGCCCGTGCCGAGCGGGACGCCGCAGGACGCCCAGGCGGCGCGAGCTGCCGTGGGCGTCCTGTGCTGCGCCGTCGCGGTGTCGACCGCGAGCGCGTGACCCGCCTCAGCGGCGGGAGCGGCGGCGCGCCTTGACGCCGAGCAGCACCGCGCCGACCAGACGCACCCGGACCTCGTGGAGGTCCTCGATCACCGAGGCGAGCACGCCCGGGCGGACCCGCCCCGCAGGCAGGGTCAGCAGCAGGGACCCGTCGATGGCGATGATGCGCGCGTCATCGGACTCGCTCACGGCCGCGGCCCGCACCAGCACCACGTCGTACTTCTCGTCGATGTCGTCCAGCAGCCGGCGCACCCGCATCTCGAGCAGGCTCGGTGCGGCCAGGTCCGGGTTGCCCACCGGCACGACGCACACGTTGGCGACCGGACCGCTGATGCGGGCGCCGTCGAGGGACACCGTGCCGGCGAGCATGTCGAAGAGCCCCGGCGCGCCGGCGGCGTCCAGCGCCGGGTGCCGGCGCCGGCCGTCGGCGCACGCGTCGATCAGCAGCACGCGGTGGCCGACCTCGGCCAGCGCGACGGCGAGGTTGACCTCCAGCCACCCGCCCGAGGGGTCGGGAACGGCCGGCGCCACCACGAGGGTGCGGGTCGGGTCCTCGGTGGTGGCGAACTCCAGCGCCACGCGCAGCGCCCGCAGCGAGGGGTACTCGGGGCTGTCGATCTCCGCGGCCGAGACCGCGCTCCAGGCGCGGGGACGACGGACCACGCCCAGCACGTTCGCCCCCGTCGCAGCCGCGGCCTCGTCGACGGTGTCGACGGTGCGCGTGGCCCGGTCGTAGAGCACGGCGCTGGCGATGGCGAGGACGACCGCGAGCACCGCGCCCGCGAGCCCGCCGATCTTCAGGTTCGGCGAGGTGAACGTGGTCGGCACCTCGGCGGGCTGGGTGGTGGCGAACTCGAAGTAGCCGGTGCCGGGGTCGTGGCTGGGCAGCGCGTTCGCCACCGCGTTCGCGGCCTGCGCCGCGATCACCGGGTTGCGGTCGGTGACCGCGATCTCGACGATGACGGTGCCGAAGATGACCGAGCCCTTCACCTCGTCCTGGAGGGTGGCGAGGCTGCGGCTGCCGATCGAGCGCTGCACGTCCTCGAGCAGCGGCCGCGAGGAGGCGACGTCGGCGAGGGTGCCGAGCAGGTCGCTGTAGCTGGCCGCGGACTGGTCCAGCGCGGCCGAGGGTGTCGCGGCGACCCGCGCCACGGCGGTGTAGGTGCGTTGCGCGCTCGCCAACCCGGCGCCGACCACGAGCCCGACCAGGACGAGCACGAGCACCACGACCGCCTTCCGCCGCCACAGCAGCGCGACGAGCGAACGCAGGTTGGAGGTCGGCACGGCGGTGCGCGTGGTCGATGTGTTCACGGTGTCTCCGTCGATGTGCGGCAGGAGTAGGGGACGTGGGGGTGGACGCCGGGAGGGATCGGGTAGGCGACGACGCCGCCGACGTGCGTCCCGGGCGGCACCGGGTGGCGCAGGCCCATCGTGATCCGCCGGGCGTCGTCCTCGAAGCAGTAGAAGTGCCCGGAGATCACCGCGACCAGGTGGTCGCGCCGGTCCTCCAGGAACGCCTGGCCGGCGACGTACGCCGGCACCTTCGAGCGCGGGGTCAGGGTCACGCTCACGCGCGCGTTGGTGGCGGTCCGGGTGAAGGTGGGCAGGCCGACGCTGATCTGCGGACGCCGGCTCGCCGGCCAGCTCCGCACCGCCACCGCGGTGGGCCGGGCGAAGCCGACGGTGACGTTGGCGATGCCGTCCAGCCCGTCGGGCAGCAGGACGTAGAGGCCGAAGAGGCGTCCCGGGGGCACCGACAGCAGCGTGCAGCACTTCGAGACGCTCGGACCGGTGGTCGCCAGCAGCAGCCGTCCGGAGGTGTCGTAGAGCGCGATCTGCACCAGCCCCCGACGGATCTCCCGGTCGTCGGCGTTGCGCACGACGATCGACAGCACCCGCGCGTCCATGCCCCAGTCGACCACCACCGGGTCGCGCGGCGGCCGCTGCTGCGCCGTCGCCGCCGTCGTGGTGGCCACCCCTGTGGGCGACGGTGTGGTCGGGGTCGGGGGCACCAGCGCCGACCCCTGGCGTGCGCAGCCCGCCGTCGCGACCGCCAGCAGGACCAGCACGACGGCCA
Source organism: Marmoricola sp. (assembly GCA_051954195.1). Lineage (GTDB taxonomy): Bacteria > Actinomycetota > Actinomycetes > Propionibacteriales > Nocardioidaceae > Marmoricola. The sequence continues at coordinate 82,834 of JBQCHZ010000008.1, read as the reverse complement.
GCACGAGCCGCGCAGGCGTCGGTCGGTCCTGCCGCGGGCGCGCGACAGCAGGGCGGTGCATCACGGGACGAGCTCCCTTCGAGGGCTTCGTCGGACAAGTGCGTCGTACCGGGCCCGATAGTCCATCCCCATCCGATCCGGTCCAAACCGGTCGGCGACCAGGGCCCGCCCCCGTGCGGCCAGCGCGGCCCGCCGGGCCTCGTCGGCGAGCAGCGAGCGCAGCGCCGCGCCGAGCGCCGGGGCGTCGCCCGGCGGCACGAGCACGGCCACCTCGCCGAGCACCTCCGGAAGCGCGCCCACCGCGGTCGCGATCACGGGCACGCCGACCGCCATCGCCTCCAGCACGCTGATCGGCAGTCCCTCCCAGTCGGTGGAGAGCACCGAGCAGTCGGTCGCGGCCAGGATGCGGTCCACGTCGTCGCGCTCGCCCAGGAAGCGCACCCGGTCGGTCAGGCCGAGGCGCTGCGCGCGCCGCTCGAGGTCCTGCCGGTTCGGACCGTCGCCGACGACCAGGAGCACGCCCTGCTCGACGCCTGCCCAGGCCTCGAGCAGCAGGTCGTGCCGCTTCTGCGGGACCAGCCGGGCGATGCAGCTGACCACGGGCGCGTCCTCGGGCAGCGCCAGGTCACGGCGCGACGCCGCGCGGGGATGCACCCGCGGCGGAACGACGGCGTTCTCGACCACGTCGACCCGATCGGCGGGAAAGCCCTCGGCGACCAGTCGGTCGGCGACGTCCCCGGAGACCGCGACGACGCGGCCGGCGACACGACGCAGCACCCGCGCCGCCCCGGCGTACTCCTCGTCCGGTACGCCGTGCACCGTGACCAGGATCGGCACTCGGCGGCCCACGGCGGCGCGCGCCACCGCCGCCGCCTTGACGTTGTGGGCGTGCACGAGGTCGGGCCGCCAGCGACGGCCCACCTGCCGGAGCCGGCGGACCGAGGCGAGCAGGTCCGCGGGCCGGCGCCCGACGAGGCGGACCTGCTCGTGGGCGACGCCCAGGCGGCCCAGCTCGGCGACGCGGAAGCCCCCTGCGCTCGCGGCCAGCACCTTGTGCCCGGCCTGCAGCGCATCCTCGGTCAGGGCGAGGACGACCGCCTCGGCGCCTCCGGCACCGAGCTGGGGGATCACCGTGAGGATCCTCAACGCCCGCCCTCCGACACGGCGTCTCCGTAGACCTCGAGCAGGCCGGCGACGCACCGCTCGAGCGTGAACAGCGCTCGCACGCGGTCGCGACCGGAGTCCGCCAGGCTCCCCCGCAGCCCCGGGTCGCCGGCGAGCTTGCGCAGGGCGCTCTCCCAGCCGGCGTCGTCGGTGGTGTCGACGAGCCAGCCGTCCACACCGTGGCGCACGATCTCGGGGATGCCGCCCGCGCGTGAGGCGAGCACCGGCAGCCCTTGGCCCATCGCCTGGAGCAGTGCCATCGGGCAGGCCTCGGCCGCCGAGGGCAGCACGAAGAGGTCGGCGTCACGCAGCGGGGCCCGCGGGTCCTCGACGAAGCCGGTCAGCCGCACCCGGCCGGTGAGCCCGCGCTCGGCCACCAGCGCCTCGACGCGCGCGCGCTCCGGACCGTCGCCGACGAGCGTGAGCTCGACCTCGGGACATGCCGCGACCGCGGCGAGCAGCAGCGGGAGCCGCTTGACCGGCTGCATGAGCCCCACCCACACGACTCGGAGCGGTGCGTCGTCCGGGCGCCCGCCCGCCCGTGCACCGGCCGCACCGCCGGTCTCATCGAGCGCGGGCAGCGCCGCCGCGTCGATCCCGTTGTGCACCACCCGGAGCCGGTCCGGCCTGACCCCCACCGCCTCGACGGCGTACCGGCCGAGCGCCGCGCACGGCGTGACCACCCACGAGCCCGTCGCCCGCGCGAGCCAGCGCTCGCCGGCGAGGTTCCCCCAGCGGGTGCGCCGGTCGGCGGCGACCACCGCAAGATTGCCCGGCACCAGGCCGGCCAGGCCGTCGGGCACCCCGTGCAGGGTGTAGACCGACGGCACGCCGAGGCGACGCGCCGCGAGGCGCCCGAAGAGCCCGGCGCGGCGGTCCTGCGCGTGCACCACGTCGGGTGCCACGGCGGCGATCGTGCGGGCCAGGGCGACCGCGCCTGCCGCGTCGCGCTTGGTGCGCGCCTCGACGCCGTGCCACCGGACGCCGGCGCGATCGAGCGTCGCGTCACGACCGGTCCGTGCCGAGAAGGGCCCGACGAGGTGGCTCTCGTGCCCGGCCGCGGCGAGTGCCGTCGCGAGGTCGAGGGCGTGGTCGACCGGCCCACCCCGGTCCTGGGTGATCACCTGGAGGACGCGCATGCGGAGACCCCTCCCCCCGCGGCCCCGACGGCGACCGGCCGGTCGGCAGCGAGGTCCGTGTCCGGGCGGGAGGGCGCGGGGTCGGAGGAGGAGCGGTCGAGCGCCACACCGAGCGCCGTCAGCAGCCAGATCGGCAGGTAGTACTGCTCGGTCAGGAAGCTCGCCGCCACCAGCGTGCCGCCGAAGGAGGCCACCACCCCGTGCGCGAGCCGGCGGGTCGGTCCGGACGCACTGCCGCGCCGGGCACCGACCACCCCGGCGCCGAGCATCACCACGAAGGCGCCCGCACCGAGCAGCCCGAGCTCGCTGGCCACGTCGAGGTACATCTGGTGTGCGACGTCGGCGTGGTTGGGGTCGACCAGGCGCGGCCCGACGTACCGGTCGTAGCTGGTCTTGAAGCCGCCCGGCCCCTGGCCCAGGACCGGGCTGTCGGCGGTCATCTCCGCCGCCATCGTCCAGGTCACGTAGCGGTCGTCGACGTTCTGGGCGGCGATGTGCTGCTTGGCGCCGACGCTGCTGCGCACCAGCTGCGGCGCGGCGACGGCGATCCCCGCCACCGCCAGGCCGGCCAGGACCGCGACGGCCAGCACCGTGGCCGGCCGGACCAGCCGCGCCGCCACGGCGTAGACGAGCACCACCGCCAGGCCGAGCACCGCACCCCGCGAGAAGGTCGCGACGAGGCCGACGAGCAGCACCACCGTCGCGACCTGCCAGGCGGCCCGGCAGCCCGCGGACCCGGAGGCCAGCGCGAGCGCCAGCGGGATCGCGCACAGCAGGAAGAACGCGAAGTCGTTGGGGTCGGCGACGGGTCCCCCGGCCCGGCCACCCTGGGCGAGGAAGTGCACGAGCCCGGCCACCGAGGAGGCGGTGCACGACGCCACGAACACCGCGGCCACCCGGCGGGGCGCGAGCCCGCTGCGCATCGTGTCCACGAGGACGACCAGCACGGCGAGGTAGGAGCAGTAGCGGAGCACGACCTGGGTGCCGTCGCTGCCGTTGGGGTGCAGCGCCGTGGAGGCGAGCAGCGCGACGAAGAGGACCGCTGCCGCCGACATCGCGCCGTGGCGCATCTGGACGGGCCGCGTGCGGGTCGCCAGGCGCAGCAGCCACGCGAGGAACACCAGGGCTCCGAGCGCCTTGAGGGCCGCCGGGTGCAGCAGCCGCAGGTAGTCGTTGAACGGCTCGGCGGCGACATAGGCGAGCACCGCCCACTCCACGTGGAGCACCACCGCCCCGAGCACGCTCACCCCCACCAGGGCCGCCAGGGTCAGCACCGGCGCGCGCAGCGCGAGCAGCCCGGTCAGCACCGCGGCAGGTACGACGATCGCGAGCAGGGCGGCCCGTCGTGCGGCGAGCGGCGGCATCCCGGCCCCGCTCATCGCGGTCCCTGACGGGTGCGCCAGCGTTCCATGGGCCGCATCCAGTCGTAGGCGCCCTCGAGCTGCCAGCGGAAGTCGCGAGGGTCGTCGAAGGCGAACGCCCGGCGCAGTGCGATCGGGTCGTGGTGGGCGGCGTTGAGGCCGCGGTCCACGGTGACGCCCACCTCGTAGCCCGCCGCCTCCACCTCGTCGCGCACCGCCGGGTTCCAGCCGCCCATCGGGTAGGCGAAGGTCGGCACCGGGCGCTGCAGCAGGTCCTCGAGCTTGGCTCGGGAGGATCGCACCTCGGCGGCGACCTCCGGACGCCGCAGGTGCGGCAGCCACCGGTGCGAGAACGTGTGCGAGCCGATGTCGAGGCCCTCGCCGGCCGCCTCCACCAGCGCGGCGCTGCTCGCGATCTCGGTGTCGTCCTCCGGGCCGGCGCCGACGTCCCAGGGGAAGGGTCGGCCCTGGTCCAGGTAGCCCGGGACCGCGAACAGCGTCGCGGGCATCCCCCGGCGCAGCAGCTCGGGCCAGGCCCGGTCCAGCACACTGCGATAGCCGTCGTCGAAGGTGAGGGCGACCGCGCGGTCGGGCAGGTCGCCCGAGGCGAGCAGCCGCGCCGCGCTCAGCAGGGGCAGCACCACGCAGCCGCGCTCCTCGAGGACGTCCAGGTGCCGCCGGAAGTCGTCGAAGGTGGTTGACAGGCCCGTCGGGCCGCGATCGATGCGGTGCCAGCCGACGAGCGTCAGGCCGCCCTGCCCGATCCGGGTGGCGGTGCGCGCGGCGGGCCATGTCAGGGCTCCGAGGACGCGGGTGCTGCTCCTCATCGCGACAGCACCCCCCGCGCGGCCGCGAGCGAGCGCTGCCGGCCGAGCCCGAGCACCAGCACGAGCCCGTAGGCCGCGACCATCGCGGCGCCCACGACCAGGACCGACCACACCGAGTGCTCCACCGGCGGCAGCACCGGGCGCAGCACCACCTGCGTGGCAGCCAGCGCGAGCAGGGCACCGATCCCCACGAGCAGGTCGCGCCGGGGCGCCTGCAGCCGTCGCCCGGGCACGGCCCGGCGCAGCAGCCCCAGCGCGAGGACCACGGCCGCGCCGCCGGCGATCGCCTGGGCACCGCCCGCGGCACCGATCCCGTGACGGACCAGCACCAGCAGCAGCACGGTGAGCACCAGCAGGTGCACGGCGTTGACCGCGAAGGTGTACCGCGTCCGGCCGGTGGCGTTGAAGCCGGTGAGGCTGACCTGGACGGCCCCCAGCAGTGCGCCGTACACCGCGAGCCAGCGCACCACCGGCACGGCCGGGGCCCACTCGGAGCCGAGGAGCTCCACGGCGGGCGCCAGCAGCGCCATCCCGAGGTAGAGCGGTGCGACCACGACGGCGATCAGCCAGCCGACCTGGTTGATCGCCTCGCCGACGTGCGCGGCGCCGATCCGGCACAGGTAGGGGAACGCTGCGCCGCAGATCACCACCGTGACAAGGATGTGCGGCATGTAGGCGAGCCGGAACGCCAGGGAGTACTGGCCCAGCGGCCCGGCGCCGAGCAGGTGCCCGATGAGCAGGTAGTCGACGTTGAGCATCAGCAGCTGTACGACGTTGGCGCCGGCCAGGTGGCGGCCGTAGCCGATGAGCGCGCGGGCGTGCGCCGCGGACCACCCGGGCACCACCGGTCGGGCCAGCACCCAGCAGGCGCCCAGGCGCACCGCAGCCTGGGCGATCTGCCCGGCGACGAGGGCGTAGACGCCCACCCCCTGGAGGATCAGGACCAGCGAGAGGGCGAGGCCGACCACGGCGGAGGCGATGTCCGGAGTGACCCGGCGCCGGAAGGCGAGGTCGCGGCGCATCAGCTCGAGGCTGACGTTGGACACGGCGTACATCGGCACGGTCAGCAGCAGGCCCCGGATCACGCCGATGCCGTCGCGACCGGTGCCGAGCACCGCCGACAGCCACGGGGCCGCCAGCCAGCCCAGCGCGGTGGCGACCAGCGCCGTGATCAGGCCGATCGTGACGGCACTGCGCGCGGGCGCCCGCGGGTCGCCGCGCCAGTGCACGAGCGCGGTGGCGCTGCCCATGTCGGTCACCGTGGTGACGATGTTGGTGATCAGGGCACCGACCGCGAGGACACCGAGCGCCGCGGGCGCGAGCACCGCCGCCAGGACCAGCTGGATGATCGTCTGGTAGCCCTTGCTCACCACAGCCCCGATGCCCAGCCAGAGGGCGCCGCGGCCAGCGCCCCGGGTGAGTCCCGGAGGTGGCTCCTCCACGTGCTCGGGCTCCTCGACGTGCTCGGGCGCCGCAAGCAGGTCGGCCATCGTGGCGAGCGCGGCGGGCAGCTCGCCCTCGCGCAGGTCGTGCAGGGCGCGGTTGCGGAGGTGGACGAGGTAGCCCGCCAGCGCCAGCGCCGCCCGGTCCTCGGCCGACCACGCGGCCCACGGAGCCCCGGCGACCTCGGCGTCGAGGAGCACGGGGCGGCGGGCCAGCCGCGCGCAGGCGTCGGCGACGCCGATCCGCTCGGCGCTGGCGTGCCGCAGCGCCACGAGGAGGATCCCGTCCAGGCCGAGCGGCGCGTCGGGGACAGCGGTGTCCCAGTCGATCACCACCGGCCCGTCCGGGCCGAGCACCACGTTGCCGGGCCACGGATCGCCGTGACACCAGCCGGTCGGGATGCGTCCCTCCAGGCGGGTCAGCGCCGCGGCAAGGGGCCGGCGCTCCTCGGGGCTGAGCAGGCCGCACCCGCCGACCCAGCGCTCGGCCCAGCCGGGCGCCGTCCGCCCGGTGGGCCGCTCGGCCAGGGCCCGGGTGAGCTGCTCGAGGGCGGGCGGCGTGGCGCGGGCCCGGCGCACGGCGTCGAGCACGGGCACCTCGCGGGCCGGCAGCCATGGCGTGGCCACCCACGGCACGTCCCCGGTCCGTCCGTGCGCGAGCACCCGGGGCAGCAGCGCTGCGGCCTCGGGGACCTCGCGGCGGACGCGCTCGCTGCGCAGCTGGTCGCCGTCGGGGTCGACCGTGGACAGGCGTACGGCGACCTCCTGGCGTCCCCGCAGCCGGAGCACGGTGTGACCGGCGGTCACCAGGCCGACCAGCGTGAAGGTGTCGTCGAGCGCCGCCCCCACCTCGGCGGCGACCTCCTCGGCCAGGCTCCGACCGGGCTCACCCTGCACGTCCAGCCGCGGCACCGACCGCAGCCGGTTCAGCACCAGGGCGGCGCGCCGGCGCGCGTCGGCGGCCACTCCCGGTGCTCCGGGGAGCGGCCAGCCCCGCCGCCAGATCTGCTGCGGGGCGCGGAAGTCGGGGTAGAGCACGTGGTGACCGCGCCGGCCGAGCACGACGAGCGTGCCGTCCTCGGCCACCAGGGGACGGACCCGGTCGGGATCGACGAGAGCCTCCTCGACCACGAGCAGGGCGAAGCCGTCCTCGGCACCGAGGTGCTGGGCGTCCAGCAGGTCGGCCCCGGGGAACCGACCGCAGAGGGCGCTCGCGAGGGGCTCCTCCACGAGCACACCCACCCGGCCCTGCGGCTCGCGGGGCAGCAGGGCGGCGAAGGCGATGAGCCGGTCGCCGGAGCCGCGCAGCTCGACGGGCTGGGGCCGGTGCCCGGCCTCCGCCGGCGCATCGGGCAGCAGTGCCATCAGCCGGCGCTCCGCGGGACCGGGAGCGAGGGACGGCGTGCCGCAGGCGCACCGTGTCCGGCATCCTCGGCCGGACGGCGCTGTGCGGGCAACCGGACCGCGGCGGGCACGGCCACCCCGCAGGCGTCGGCGTAGGCACGCAGCAGGTGCTCGCCCTGCACCCGACGCGAGTGCCGTTCGGCGACGGCGAGCGAGGCGCGCTGGGCGGCGGTCCAGGTCTCCTCCGCGCCGAGCTCGACGAGCCGCCCCGCCAATGCCGGCACCGAGTCGGCGAGGCCCGGGAGCGCGAGGCTGCGCAGCGGCGGGATGGAGCGCAGGGCCAGCGGGAGGCCCAGGGCAGCCGCTTCGAGGACGCTGATCGGCGCCGCCTCCCAGGCGGCGGTGTGCAGGTAGACCTGCGCCTGGCTCAGGTGCGCGAGGACCGCGCCGCGGTCCATCCAGCCGGTCACCTCGACGCCCTCGGCTCCCAGCCGGGCCTCGTCCGCGGGGTCGCCCCCACCCAGCCAGGTCCACCGCGCGTCCAGCCCGAGCTGCTGCTCGGCGTACCGCTTGGTGTGCAGCAGGAAGCGCCAGTCCTTCTGCCGGCAGATCCTGCCCACCGCGACCACGTGCGGACGCTGGGCGAACCGTGCGCGGCCGCCGACCGTGGCCGTGGTGCGGTTGGGCGTGTAGGCGATGCGCTGGTGGCCGAGCGCCGCGGCGAGCTCCATCTCGTGCGGAGCGACCGCGACGAGCAGGTCGGTACGCCGGGCGAGCAGGCGCTCGATGCCCGTGTAGGCCAGCCGCTCGGCCCGGCTCAGGTCGCGGCGCTCGAAGGCGAAGCAGTGCGGGCTGTAGACGATCCGGGGACCGTCGAGACCGGCCAGCCGCACCACGGCGCCGGCGATCGAGGAGTGGGCGTGCACGACGTCGGGGAAGAGGTCCCGGACCTGGCGGCGCAGGCCGACCACGGCGCGCACCGGGTCGGCGGCCAGCGTCCCGACGGAGGCGAATCGACCGTCGAGGTCGACCCCGGTGTCGTGGCCGGGGCGGGCGTGGGCGAGCAGGTGGTGGTCCACCTCAGGCGTGGACTCCACCATCGCGAGCAGCGAGGAGACCACGCCGCCCCCGAAGGCCTCGGAGACGTGCAGGACGCGCACGGGTCTCACCGCCGCCCGCGGGACGGAGGCGGCGTCGGCAGGGAGGTCATCAGGAGTCCTCGGACGCCTGCTGCCCGAACATCGACCCCAGCGGGCCGCCCTCGGGCGACGTGCGCTGCCGGGGCAGGCGCTGGCCACTCTCCCCGACGGTGAGGCCGGTGGTCTCGGTGACGACGGCCACCGAGGACCCCTCCTCGGTCGAGGTCGCCGAGCCGCTCTGCGTCCCGGGCCGCTCGGCTGAGCCGGCGCCGGGACCGACCGACCGCGCCCGTGCTGCGTCGGCGAGGCCGGCGAGGGCGGTGACCTGCTCGTCGATGCGCGTGGTGTGCGTGGTCAGCAGGTCGCCGAGCTCGCGGGCACGCTCCTGGGCACGGGTGAGGGCCTCGGCGGCGTCGGCGAGCAGCGTGCGCGCCTCCTGGCGGAGATCCTCGGCGTCCTTCTCGCCGGCGGCGACCGCCATCGAGACGTAGCGCCGGGCCGTCTCCTCGGCCTCGGGCATCGCCTTCTTGAGCGCGTCGGCGCGCAGGTCGGCGGCCTCCTTGCGGGCGGCCTCGAGCAGCGAGCCGATGTCGGACTCCAGGGTGCTGCGTCGCTCCCCCGCCCAGCGGCCCATCTCCTCGCGGAGCCGGGTCGCCTCGGCGCGCGCCTCCGCGTGGACGCCCGCCGCGACCTGCTTGGCCTCGCGCAATATCTTCTCGGCCTGCACGGTGGCGTCGCTGTGCACCTTGGTCGCGTGGTGCAGCATCTCCTCGGCCTCGCGCTTGGCGTCCAGCGTCGCGCGCAGCGCCTCGGCGTGCAGGTCGGCCGCCGCGGCCAGGCCGCCCTGGGGAGCGGCGTCCGGCCCCTCGGCGGAGCCGGCCTCGGCCAGACGCCGCATCAGCTCGCTCATCTGGGTCTGGATGCCGCCCGGCGCGGCGGTCGTGCTCTCGCTGCCGGTCGCCGTCTCAGAGCCCGTCTCAGAGCCCGTCTCGGTGCCCGTCTCGGTGCCCGTCTCGGTGCCGGGGTGGGTCTGGGCTGCAGGCTCGGCGCCGGCGGCGGTGGGCGCGCCCGCGTCGGTCATGTCACGCGGCTCGGGGGTCGAGCCGGTGGGGGTGTCTGGCATGGGGTCACTTCCTGTCCCGGAGGGCGCAGGACCCGTGGCCCGAGGACCAGCGGAAGCCTTGGCGCGGTTGAACATGTCCCTCTGGTGCAGGCAACGGCCCCGATGATCCGGGACACGCGCAGAAAGTCCGGCGAATCTCCGGCCCCGCCGCGCGGGCGGCGTCAGCGGCCGTCGTGCCCCTGACCGGCCAGGCCGAGCCGGGCGGTCGTCTCCTCGCGCATCTGCACCTTGCGGATCTTGCCGGTGACCGTCATCGGGAAGTCCTCGACCAGCAGCACGTAGCGCGGGATCTTGTAGTGCGCGAGCCGGCCGGTCGCGAAGGCGCGCACCGCGTCGGCGTCCAGCGGCGGACGACCCGCACGCATCTTGACCCAGGCGGCCAGCTCCTCGCCGTACCGCTCGTCGGGGACGCCGATGACCTGGACGTCCTCGATGTCGGGGTGGGTGTAGAGGAACTCCTCGATCTCGCGGGGGTAGATGTTCTCCCCGCCCCGGATGACCATGTCCTTGATCCGGCCGACGATGTTGCAGTAGCCGTCCTCGCGCATCTCGGCGAGGTCGCCGGTGTGCATCCAGCCGTCGCCGTCGATGGCCTCGGCCGTCTTCTCCGGGTCGTTCCAGTAGCCCAGCATGACCGAGTAGCCGCGGGTGCAGAGCTCGCCGGGCTCCCCGCGCTCGACGGTGTCGCCGGTCGCCGGATCGACGACCTTGACCTCCACGTGCGGGTGCACCCGGCCGATGGTGGCGGTACGCCGGTCGAGGTCGTCGTCCATCCGGGTCTGGGTCGAGACGGGCGAGGTCTCCGTCATGCCGTAGGCGATGCAGACCTCGGCCATGTGCATGTCGGCGACGCAGCGCTTCATCACCTCGACGGGGCAGATCGAGCCCGCCATGCAGCCGGTGCGCAGGGTGGAGAGGTCGTGGTCGCCGAACGAGGGGTGGCTCTGCATGGCGATGAACATCGTCGGCACGCCGTACACGGCCGTGCAGCGCTCCTCGGCGATCGCCCGCAGGGTCAGCTCGGGGTCGAAGCCCGGCGCGGGGATCACCATCGTCGAGCCGTGCGAGGTGCAGCCCAGATTGGCCATCACCATGCCGAAGCAGTGGTAGAAGGGCACCGGGATGCACAGCCGGTCCTCGGCGGTGAAGCGCATCAGCTCGGTGACGACGTAGCCGTTGTTGAGGATGTTGCGGTGGCTCAGCGTCGCGCCCTTGGGGCGTCCTGTGGTGCCGGAGGTGTACTGGATGTTGATCGGGTCGTCCGGCTGCAGCCCGGCCATCCGCTCGGCGACGGCGTCGGCGGGCAGGCCCTCGCCCTGGGCGAGCAGCACGTCCCAGTCCGAGGTGCCCAGGAACACCACGCCGTCGAGCTGGGGGCACTCGGTCCGCACCTCCTCGACCATCGCACGGTAGTCGCTGGTCTTGAACGACTCCGCGCTCACCAGCATCCGCATGCCGCTCTGGTTCACGGCGTAGGCGAGCTCGTGCGTGCGGTAGGCGGGATTGACGTTGACCAGGATCGCTCCGACCTTCGCGGTGGCGTACTGCACGAGCGTCCACTCCGCGCAGTTCGGCGCCCAGATGCCGACCCGGTCGCCCGGCGCGACCCCGGCGCCGATCAGCCCCCGCGCGAGGGCGTTCACGTCGCGGTCGAGCTCGGCGTAGGTCCAGCGCCGGCCGGTCGCCACCTCCACCAGCGCCTCCACGTCGCCGTGGGCGGTTACGGTCGCCTCGAAGTTCGCGCCGATGGTCTGCTCGAGGAGGGCCGGCTCGCTCTCACCCGCTGCGTAGGACTCCATGACCGCAGGCTAGGGCGCCGGCGCGGGACAGACCACCGTCGGCGACTGCGGGCCCGTGGTCGAGGAGTGCACGCCCGGCTCAGACGTCGCACCGGCTCCCGCCGCCAACGCCTCTTTACGGACTCAGAAGTGCCCTTATCGATCCGTAACCCGTTCCCTCGCGGTGTCGTTGGGCGTGCTTGACGGGGGCTACACAGACACAGAACTCGGGAATCTCCATGTCCGTATCTCCGCGCCGACGGCGCACACCTCTCCTCATCGTCCCGCTCGCGGGCGTGCTCGCCGCGACGCTGTCGCTCGGCTCGGCGAGCCAGGCCAGCACGCCGACCTCGGGCACCGTCTCCGACGCCAACCCGGTCGCCACCTGGGCGGGCGGCCCGTTCGTCGCGCCGAACGCCACGGCGCAGGCCAACGGCGTCCCGGACTGCTCGGTGCCGCAGTCGTGCGACGACTTCACGTTGCACGTGGACACGCCGGCCACCTACGGCACCGACCACGACCTGAAGATCGACGTCTCCTGGGCGGACAGCAGCGCCGACTTCGACGTCTACGTCCTCGACGCCGCCGGCAACCAGGTCGGCACGGCAGCCTCGAGCGCCGACCCCGAGGAGGTCGTGCTGCCGCCCGTCGCCGGTGACTACACCGTCCGAGTGGTCCCCTTCGCGCCGCTGGGCCAGTCGTACTCGGCCAAGGCCGCGCTGGTGACCAAGCCCTCGGACCCGGCTCCGGGCACCGACACCCCGGCGGGCTTCACCACCTACACGGCGCCCTCGTCGTTCACCGACGCCAACAACGCGGGTGAGCCCTCGATCGGCGCCGATTGGAAGAGCGGCGCGACGCTCTACCAGGCCTACCTCTCGACCTACAAGGTCACCTTCGACGACAGCACCACGCCGGCGAAGGCCAGCTGGAGCGACGTCTCGGCCGACGTCACCAAGGGCTGCCCGCAGGGCAGCCTGGACTCGCTCGACCCGATCCTGTTCACCGACCACACCACCGGCCGGACGCTGGAGTCACAGCTGACCGGCCAGGACTCGCTGACCTGCAGCACCGACGACGACGGCGCCAGCTGGCTGCCCTCGCAGGGCGGCGGCATCCCCAGCGGCGTCGACCACCAGACCATCGGCGGCGGACCCTACAGCGCCAGCGGGATCGGCGCGCTGCCGACCTCGACGTACCCGAACGCCGTCTACTACTGCAGCCAGGACATCGCGACGGCGTTCTGCGCGCTCTCCCGCGACGGCGGCACCACCTTCGGGCCGGGCGTGCCCACCTACTCGCTGCTCGACTGCGGCGGCCTGCACGGCCACGTCAAGGTCGGCCCCGACGGCACCGCCTACGTGCCCAACAAGGGCTGCGGCAACAACGCCGCCGTGGTGACCTCGACCGACAACGGCGCGAGCTGGACCGTCCACAAGGTGCCCGGCAGCTCCACCAGCGACGCCGACCCCTCGGTCGGCGTGGGCAAGGACGGCACCGTCTACTTCGGGTACGTCGGCTCCGACGGCCGCCCCGCCGTGGCGGTCAGCCACGACCGTGGCACCACCTGGAGCACGCCGCAGCACGTCGGCACCGAGTTCGGCATCCAGAACGCGGTGTTCCCGGCGGTCGTCGCCGGCGACGGCGATCGCGCCGCGATCGCCTTCATCGGCACCCCGACCGACGGCAACTACCAGGACGCGGCGACCTTCAAGGGGGTCTGGCACCTCTACGTCGCCAGCACCTACGACGGCGGAAAGACCTGGCAGACCTCCGACACCACGCCGAACGACCCGGTCCAGCGCGGCTCGATCTGCACGGGCGGGACGACCTGCGGCAGCGACCGCAACCTGCTCGACTTCATCGACGCCACCATCGACAGCCACGGGCGGGTCGAGGTCGGCTACGCCGACGGGTGCATCGGCACCTGCGTCACCGACGCCTCGCAGAGCGCCGGCGCGGGCCCGGCCGACGCGCAGGCGGCGTACGCGACGATCGCGCGCCAGAGCAGTGGCAAGCCGCTGTTCTCCGCCTACGACGCGTTGCCCGACCTCACCCCCACCGCGGTGACGGCGACGAAGCAGGGCAGCACCTACACCGCGAAGGTCGTCGTGGCGGAGCGGAACGGCGCCGGCGTCGGCGACTTCACCACCACCCTGCTCGACAACGGCCGGCAGGTGGGCGCGGAGTCGAGCAGCATCGTCGCCGACGGCACCACCACCCTCACCTTCACCTGGAAGGCCAAGGGCGGCGCCCACACCGTCACCGCCGTGGTCGACCCGCACAACCAGGTGAGGGAGTCGGACGAGAGCAACAACACCGACGCCACCAGCACGGTGGCCAAGTGAGGCGTACCGCCACGCTGCTCGTCGCCACCGCCGTCGTGGCCACCCTCACGGGAGGCTGCGGCGGCGGTGCCGCGAAGGACGGCGACCACGAGGGCGAGCACGAGCTGAAGGCCGCCGACACGACGACCTGCCGGGCCGACGCCACCGCCGTCGACGCCTCGGCCTACCCGGCCGCGTTCCCGGCCGCCTTCCCGTTCCCGGGCCGGACGGTGGTCTACGACGTGGAGGACCGGGGCCAGGACGGCGTGATCGCCACGGGCGTCACCGACGAGCCCTTCAAGCAGGTGCTCGCCGACTTCAACGGGCCGGCGCAGGACGCCGGGTTCACGGTCACCAACGGGGAGACCGAGGAGCACGACGCCGAGGCGAACTGGACCGGCAACGGCCACCACGGCCGCTGGGCGATCCGCGTCTCCGGCACCTGCCCCGGCGAGACCGTCGTGCAGGTGCTCGCGGCCAAGGGCTGAGCCCGGCTCCGCGGCGCGTGCGCGACGGCTCCCTAGACTGGTGCGGATGTCCACCCGCACCGAGGGGCCGCCGCGCACGGTCGCGGAGCTGCTGCGTTCCTGGTCCGCCGCAGAGCTGACGGCGCTGCTCACGGCTCGACCCGACCTCGCCGTCCCGGCCCCCGCCGACTCCGCGCAGCTCGCCGCGCGAGCGGTGACCCGGGCCTCGGTGCTGCGCGCGCTGGACGGGTTGGACCAGCTCCACCTCGCCGTGCTCGAGGCGGTCGCGACCACTGGACCCACCACCGCGCCGGCGGTGCGGCAGGTGGTCCGCACCGAGGACCCCGCCACGGTCGACCGGGCGCTGGAGGCACTCGCCGCCGCCCTGCTCGTCTGGTACGACGGCAGCGGGCTGCGGCCGGTCACGATGGTCGCCGAGCTGGTGGGCGTCCCCGCCGGTCCCGACGCCGGAGCGGTGCCGGTCCTGCTGGGCGAGCTCGACGACCGCGCCCGGGCGATGCTCGACCACCTCGAGGCCACCGGTGCCGACGGCAGCGTCGAGGCCGTCCCGGCCCGGCTCACCACCGAGAGCGCGACGACCCCGCTCGAGCAGCTGCTGGCCCGCCGCCTGCTGGTGCCGCGCGAGGGATCGAGCCGGCGGGTGACCCTGCCGTGGTCGGTGCGGCTCGCGCTGCGCGGGGGCCGCTCGACACGCGACCCGGTCGACGTGCCGCCCGTGGTGCCCACCGACGAGGTGGACCGCCCCCGCTCCGAGCACGCCGGCGCCGGGAGCGCGCACGAGCTGCTGCACCGCGTCGAGCTGCTGCTCGACCGGTGGGAGACGCACCCGCCGGCGGTGCTGCGCGCCGGCGGCCTCGGGGTGCGCGAGCTGCGCGCCGCTGCCGGGCTGCTCCAGGTCGACCCCGCCCTCGCCGTGCTCGTGGTCGAGCTCACGGCGGCCGCCGGACTGCTGGCCGTCGGCAGCACCGACGACCTCGACGCCGCCTGGCTCCCCACCGACCGGTACGACGCCTGGCTCGCAGCACCGGCCGCCGAGCGCTGGGCCACCCTGGCCGCCGGCTGGCTGGCGGTCCCCCGGGATCCGGCCCTGGCCTCCCCCGACCGCGCCGACCGCGTCGGCAACGCACTGGGCGACGGACTCGAGCGGAGCTGGCTGCCGGGCCTGCGCCGCGACGTGCTCGACCAGGTCGCCCGGCTGCCCGCCGGGCACGGCCTGGCCGCCGGGACCGGGTTGGCCGGCCTGCTCGACCGGCTCCGCTGGCACCGGCCGCGGCGCCCCGTCGAGCACGAGCGGGCGGTCCCCGACATCCTCGACCAGGCCGTCGCCCTCGGCCTGGTGGCGGGCGGCGCCTGCCCGCCGTACACCGCCGCGCTGCTCGCGGGGGACGACCCGGCGCCGGTGCTGGCGCCGCTGCTGCCCGAGCCGGTCGACCACGTGCTGCTCCAGGCGGACCTCACCGCGATCGCGCCGGGTCCGCTCACTCCCGAGCTCGGCCGCACGCTGGGCCTGCTGGCCGAGGTGGAGTCGCGGGGCGGCGCGACCGTGTACCGCTTCACCGCGAGCTCGGTGCGGCGGGCCTTCGACGCGGGCTGGTCGGCCGCGGAGGTCCACGACGCGGTGGCCGCCGCGTCCCGGACACCGGTGCCGCAGGCCCTGGACTACCTGGTCGACGACGTCGCCCGCCGCTTCGGGGTGCTGCGGGTCGGGCACGCGACCGCGTTCCTGCGCTCCGACGACGAGACGGCTCTCGCGGAGCTGGTGCACTCCTCGCGCGCCGAGGCGCTGCGGCTGCGCCGGCTGGCACCGACGGTGCTGGTCTCCGACGTGCCCCTCGACATCCTGCTGCCCCGGCTGCGCGAGCTCGGCCTGGGACCGGTCGTCGAGGCCCCCGACGGCACCGTCCGGGTGGCGCGCCCCGACGTCCACCGGGCCCGGTTGCGGCGTACCGGGGCGGACGGCCGCCGGACCGCGCGGGCCGGAGCGCGCACCGCCGCCGCCGTCGCCGCCATCCAGGCCGGCGACCGCGCCGGGGCGAGCCGGCCGAGCCAGGCGCCGGTGAGCTCGCCGGCCGACGTCGTCTCGTTGCTGCGCGGCGCCGTCGAGTCGGGCGCGCACGTGCTGCTGGGCTACGTGGGGGCCGACGGCACCGTCACCGAGCGGCTGGTCCGCCCGGTCCGGGTCGAGGGCGGTCGGCTCACCGCCCACGACGAGCGCGCCGACGACGAGCGCGAGTTCGCGCTGCACCGGATCACGGCCGCCGCCCTGACCACCTCCGACGGCGCCGGCGAGGCGCCGCGCTCGGTGTGATCCCCGCTAGGCCGTCTTGCGGATGAAGAACAGGTACATCGGCTGGAGCCGCATGGGCAGCACGCGCAGCATCCCGAAGAGCAGGTAGGTCAGCACCGGGGACTCGCCCACGTAGGCCGGCTCCCCGGTCGCGAAGCCGTGGACCTCCCAGGTGGGCCGGGCGAAGACACCGCGCACCTGGCCCAGGGTGTTGAGCCGGTAGCGGGTCGGGAAGACGTCGCGCACCTGGCGGCCGGGCTGCAGGCGCCGCAGCCAGCGTCCGTGGGCGGCGTTGGGGACGATGCGGGCACCGACCGCGATGAAGCCGCGCCGGTTGGGGGTGCGGGCGCAGACCCAGCCGCCCGGCTTGAGGATCCGCTCGAACTCCGCTGCCACCGCCTCGGGGTCGTCGATGTGCTCGAAGGTGTAGTCGGAGACGATCACGTCGACCGAGCCGTCGGGCAGGTCGATGGGCAGGCCGGGCGTCCAGACGAGCGCCTCGTCGAGGGAGGGGTTCTGCTTCACGACCGGGTCGATGTCGACGCCGATCACCTTCGCCACCCGGCCGCGCAGCGTCTGCAGCCGCTGGCCGTAGGTGACGGGGCCGTCGAAGGGCTGTCCCCGTCCCGCGCCGAAGTCGACGACGACGTGGTCGGGCCGCAGCAGCGCGTCGACGCGCCCGTAGAACTGCACGGTCGCATCGCCCCGCCCGTAGCCGCCGGCCGCGTGCTCGGGGTAGAGCCGCTGCCAGGCGCGATCGATGGGCCGGATCGCAGAGTCGCTCGTCATGGCCCACAGGTGCACTCGGCCCGGGCGCCTGATCCACGAGGCGGCGGCCCCGTCAGAGCCCGGTGCGCCCGTCGATGCACTCCCGGATCAGGTCGGCGTGGCCGAGGTGGCGGGCGTACTCCTCGATCAGGTGCACCAGCACCTCGCGGAGCTCGATCGGGTCGCCATGGTGGTCACCCTCCGCGTCGAGCGACGGAGCGGTCTCCAGGTAGTCCTCGGCCGCGGCCACCTCACGGCGCCACGTCGTCCATGCGTCCTCGACGCAGGCGGGATCGGCGACCGCCCCCTCGAAGTCCAGGTCCGGCTGCTCGGCCGTCCAGTAGAGCTTCGGATCGTCCGGATGGTGCTGCATCGTGCGGAAGAACCAGGCGCGCTCCACCCGGGCCAGGTGCCGCACCAGCCCGAGCAGCGAGAGGTTGGACGGCGGCACCGACTGCTGCGCCATCTGCTCCTCGTCGAGGTCGGCGCACACGGCCTCGAGGGCGGACCGGTAGTGCCCGAGGTAGTCGAGGAGCACGGCGCGCTCGCCGACGAGGGAGGTCTCACTCATGACGCCACCCCACCAGCGCGACCGGGGCGGGGGCAACCGGGCGCTCCGTAGACTCGGCAGGTCCGCTGCGAAGGAGATGCGTGAACGACGGCCCCCTGATCGTCCAGTCCGACAAGACGCTGCTGCTCGAGGTCGACCACGAGCAGGCCGACGCCTGCCGCAGGGCGATCGCGCCCTTCGCTGAGCTCGAGCGGTCGCCGGAGCACATCCACACCTACCGGCTGACGCCGTTGGGCCTGTGGAACGCGCGCGCCGCCGGGCACGACGCCGAGCAGGTGGTCGACGTGCTGCTCACCTTCAGCCGGTACGCCGTACCGCACGCGCTGCTCGTCGACGTCGCGGAGACGATGGACCGCTACGGCCGGCTGCGCCTGGAGAAGCACCCGGTGCACGGCCTGGTGCTGGTCTGCACCGACCGCGCCGTGCTCGAGGAGGTCAGCCGGAGCAAGAAGGTGGCCGGCATGATCGGCGCCCGTGTCGCCGAGGACACCTTCGTGGTGCACGCCAGCGAGCGCGGCAACCTCAAGCAGGCGCTGCTCAAGCTGGGCTGGCCGGCCCAGGACCTCGCCGGCTACGTCGACGGCGAGGCGCACCCGATCGACCTCGTCGAGGACGGCTGGGAGCTGCGCGACTACCAGCGCCAGGCGGCCGAGTCGTTCTGGCACGGCGGCTCCGGTGTCGTCGTGCTGCCCTGTGGCGCCGGCAAGACGCTGGTCGGAGCGGCGGCGATGGCGCACGCGAAGGCCACCACGCTGATCCTGGTCACCAACACCGTCAGCGCCCGGCAGTGGAAGGCCGAGCTGCTCAAGCGCACCTCGCTGACCGAGGACGAGATCGGGGAGTACTCCGGCGCCAAGAAGGAGGTGCGTCCGGTCACGATCGCGACGTACCAGGTGCTGACGACCAAGCGGAAGGGCGTCTACACCCACCTCGAGCTGCTCGACGCCCGCGACTGGGGCCTGGTGGTCTACGACGAGGTACACCTGCTGCCGGCGCCGATCTTCCGGATGACCGCGAACCTGCAGGCCCGCCGCCGGGTCGGCCTCACGGCGACGCTGGTGCGTGAGGACGGACGGGAGGGCGACGTCTTCAGCCTGATCGGCCCGAAGCGGTACGACGCACCGTGGAAGGACATCGAGGCCCAGGGCTACATCGCGCCTGCTGACTGCGTCGAGGTCCGGGTGAGCCTCGGCGAGAGCGAGCGGCTCGCCTACGCCACCGCCGAGCCCGAGGAGCGCTATCGGCTCGCCTCCTGCACGCCGCGCAAGCTCGGCGTCGCCGAGGAGCTGGTCGCGCGGCACCGCGGGCAGCAGACGATGGTCATCGGGCAGTACCTCGACCAGCTCGACGAGCTCGGCGAGCACCTGGGCGCTCCAGTGATCAAGGGCAGTACGTCGGTCAAGGAGCGCGAGGAGCTCTTCGCGCTGTTCCGGGAGGGCGAGATCGACCTGCTGGTGGTCAGCAAGGTCGCGAACTTCTCCGTCGACCTGCCCGAGGCGGTCGTGGCGATCCAGGTCTCGGGCAGCTTCGGCTCCCGTCAGGAGGAGGCTCAGCGGCTCGGCCGGTTGCTGCGCCCCAAGGCCGCCGGCAGCACCGCGCACTTCTACACGATCGTCGCCCGCGACACCGTCGACGCCGACTTCGCGCAGAACCGCCAGCGCTTCCTCGCCGAGCAGGGCTACGCCTACCGCATCGTCGACGGCGAGCAGCTCGGCGACCTCGACCAGCCCGCCTGACGCGCGGACCGGAGACGAAGCGGACGTCGCTTCCGACCGTCACCAGCACCGTCAGTGATCGGTGCGAGGTCAGCCCCGTCGCATGCCGGTGGCCCGGCACGCGTAACCGCGTGCCGGGTCGCCGGGATGCTGGATGTCTCAGGTGAGGGAGGTGACGGTGGTGCCGTCGGGCGAGGCCCAGAGGTAGTTGCCGTTGGGGAGGCGGCGGTACCGCCATCGGGTGAAGGTCTTGCACCGGTGATGCCGCCGGCACAACGGGGCGAGGTTCGCCGGTGACGTCTGGCCCGGTGGGCCACCGTCGTCCATCGGCACATAGGGATCCATGTGGTCGAGGTCGCAGGAGCGGGGATCACGGTCACAGCCCGGGAACGCGCAGTGCCGGTCCCGTTGGATCACCAGCTCCCGCATCCACGCCGGCGGGTCATGAGCATCGACGGCGTCGGTGCGGCCCATGTCCAGCACCGGCCGGACCCGCAGGTCTGTCTCCCCCAGCCACTGCGCCAACAGGTCGAGCGTTGCCGGTCCGAGCCTCTCGACGCGGCCGACCCGGTCCTCACCCGATAGGTGCGCCAGCAGGTCCTCGATGCGGACGTGCACGAAGAGCGTCGCCGGCAGGCACGACCGGCGCCGCGACGGCGCCGTACCGGACTCGTGTCCGACCGTGGCGAGGTCGAGCTCGCCGGTCATCAGGTGGTCGGCGATCACTCCGAGTGCCTTGGAGCGACGGATGTCGAGGCTGGAGGTGTCGCCCTGCTCGGCAAGCCGGGCCGCTTGCGCTGCGACCAGCGCGTCGAACTTCAGCGCATCGGTCGGGGACAGCTGGCCCCGGATGGCGGCGGTGGCGACGGTGCTGGGCCGGCAGTTCTGTCCCGGCAGCTCGAGGTCGAGGTGGCGGGCGTCGCGGGCCTGCTCCTCGGCCTCCCGGAGCTTCTTCGGGTCCCACTTCGCGACCGCGTAGGCGAGTGCGGCATCGACACGCCGCTGCGTGCACCGCCCGGCCAGGTGACCCACCTCCCCATCCACCCACGCAGCCGCCTCAGCCGGCAGGGAGGAGCAGGCGTCCGCGATCCGCCGCGCCGTCCACGCCGGACACGCACCCGCCTGCACGCGGTCCCACAGGGCGGGGTGGCGGTGGGCCAGGTTGAGCACGTCGGCGACCAGCCCCATCGCCGCGGTTGAGGAGATCCGCAGCCGGGTGGCGAGCTGCTCGACCGCGAACTCCGCCACCGCCGGCGTCCCCTCCCCACCCAACCGGTCGAGACCGTCCTCGTCGTCCAGCAGGGAGTGGTCGACCACCCACGACGCCGCATCCTCCGCACCCGCCGGGTGGGCATGCGCCCACGCCAGCACCGCCCCCAGCTTGGCCGCGGCCTCCCGCCGCTCAGCAGCATCGGCCGCAGCGACAGCATCGAGCACCGCTGCCGGAGACCCGGTCAGCGCTTCGAACGTCTGTGCTGGCATGGAGAGATCCTCCCAGGCACCACCGACACTGATGAGGGTCGCCACTGCGCCCGACCGGCCGCACTCGGCGGGCAGGGTGGTCTGGGCCACTGAGCGCCGTACACCCCCTCCCCATCCGCACTCGGGGGTGCTCCGAACAACTCCTGAGGAATACTGCCGGGATGCGGAGGAAGCACAAGCTCATGGCCGGATTGCACGCGGTCCCACCGGGGACCGAAGTGTCGCCGCTGGACGCCGAGAAGGCGCGTCTGGCGGGGCTGCTGCGTGCCAGCGCCCGCGGCGACGAGGATGCCTTCGCACAGCTCTACGACGCCACCGCCTCGCGGTTGAACGGCCTCGTGCTGCGGGTCGTGCGCGACCCCGCACAGACCGAGGAGGTCACCCAGGAGATCTTCGTGGAGATCTGGCGCCAGTCGGCCCGCTACGACGAGTCCGCCGGCAGCCCGCTGGCCTGGATGATGACGATCGCGCACCGCCGGGCGGTCGACCGGGTCCGGTCCGCGGAGGCCAGCAGCCGCCGGGACACCTCCTACGAGCAGCGCACCCGCGAGGTCGACCACGACCAGACCGCCGAGGCGGCCACGGCCAACCTGGAGGGCCAGCGCGTGCGCACGGCCCTGAAGTCCCTCACCGAGGCGCAGCGCAGCGCCATCGAGCTCGCCTACTTCGGCGGGTACACCCACACCGAGGTGGCCAGCCTCCTCGGGCTGCCGCTGGGAACGGCGAAGACACGCATCCGCGACGGGCTGATCCGCCTGCGCGACACCCTGGGGGTTGAGACAGCATGAGCACCGAGATCCACGCCCTCTCCGGCGCCTACTCCGTGGAGGCCCTCGACGACCTCGAGCGCGCCCGGTTCGAGCGGCACCTCGCCGAGTGCGCCGAGTGCCGCGCCGAGGTGGAGAGCCTGCGCGAGGCGGCCGCCCTGCTGCCCGAGGTGGAGCCCACCGTGCCGGCCCAGGCCGTCCGCGACCGCGTGCTCGCCGAGATCCGCACCGTGCGCCCGCTGCCGCCGCTGGCCGGCACCGTCTCCGGCCGCGTCCGCAGCTGGCCCTCGCGTGTCGTCGCCGCTGCCGCCGTCCTCCTCGTCGTGGGCCTCGGCGCCGGCATCACCCACCCGTGGACCGGCGAGCCGAGCACGACCGACCAGGTGCTGCAGGCCTCCGACGCGATCCGCAGCGAGGCGGCCCTGCCCGAGGGCGGCAGCATCACGGTGGTGAACTCCGCCCAGGTGGGCCGTGCGGTGCTGATGGCGCACGGTCTCGCGACCCCGCCGGCCGGCAAGGCCTACGAGGTGTGGCTCCAGGACGAGCGCGGCAACATGCGGCCCGCCGGCCTCATCCACAGCGGCGGCGACCGCACGATGGTGATGGCCGGCAGCTCCACGAGCGCCACCGGCGTCGGGGTCACCCTGGAGCCGGCCGCGGGCTCGGACCAGCCGACCTCCGCCCCGCTCGCGCTCGTCGCCTTCGGGAAGGCCTGATGCGTCGCGTCGCCGTGGTGGGCAGCGGCGTCTCGGGTCTCGTCGCCGCCCACCTGCTCGGCAAGCACGCCCACGTGACGCTCTACGAGGCCGACGCCCGGCTCGGCGGCCACGCCGACACCCACCGGGTCGACACCGCGGCGGGACCGGTGTCGATCGACACCGGCTTCATCGTGCACAACGAGCGCACCTACCCCACCCTGCTGCGGTTGTTCGCCGAGCTCGGCGTGCCGACGCAGGAGTCCGACATGAGCATGTCGGTGCGCGACGAGCGCACCGGTCTCGAGTACGCCGGGGCCCTGGGCGCCCGCGGCCTGTTCCCCACCTGGCGCAACGTGGTCAACCCGCGGTTCTGGGTGATGCTGCTGGAGATCCTGCGCTTCCACCGGGCGGCGCGGGCGGTGCTCGCCGACGACGGCGCCGACACGACGCTGGCCGCCTTCCTCGAGCACGGGCGCTACAGCCGCTACTTCCGCACCCACTTCATGACGCCGCTGGTGGCCTGTGTGTGGTCCTGCGACCCGCTGGTGGCGTTGGAGTACCCCGCCCGCTACCTGTTCGCGTTCCTCGAGCACCACGGCATGCTGACGGTGTTCGGCTCCCCCACCTGGCGCACGGTCACCGGCGGCTCCCACGAGTACGTCCGCCGCGTCGCGGCCGCGCTGCCCGACGTACGCCTGGGCACGAAGGTCACCGACGTGCTGGAGACGCCCGACGGCGTCCGGGTCACCGACGGCAGCGGCGCCGAGGCGACCTACGACGCCGTGGTGATCGCGACCCACCCCGACCAGGCGCTGTCGATGCTCGGCGAGCCCACCCCGCTGCAGCGCGAGGTGCTCGGTGCGATCACCTACTCCGACAACGTCGCCCAGCTGCACACCGACACCTCGCTGCTGCCGCGTGCCCGCGGTGCCTGGGGCAGCTGGAACTACCAGCGCCGTCGCGCCGACGACGGCCGCGTGCTGGTCACCTACGACCTGTCCCGGCTGATGCGTCTGCCCGGCTGGCAGGACGCCCCCGTCGCCGGCGCGGCCGACGGGAGCCCCCGCTACCTGGTCACGCTCAACGGCACCGACATCGTCGACCCGGCCAGCGTCGTCGCCACCCGCGAGTACGCCCACCCGATCTACACGCCGGCCTCGGTGGCCGCCCAGTCCCGGCTGCCGGAGATCAACAGCGACCGCATCGCGTTCGCCGGCGCCTACCACGGCTGGGGGTTCCACGAGGACGGCGCGCTCTCGGGCCTCAAGGCCGCCGAGCACCTCCTCGGCGCCCCCGCCGCCTGGGACACGACGCCCACGACGCCCACGCCGCCGACCCGCCGCGCCGTGCGCTACCGCACCACGATCCGGCACACCCGCACCGCGCCGCTGCGCAGCGCCTTCACCTACCGCTCCACCAGCTGGCTGGTCGACCTCGACGACCTGCCCGGGCGCGGGTTCCAGGCACGCGACCACGTCGGCGACCCCGACCGCAGCCTGCGCGAGAACGTCGAGGCCGTCCTCGCCGAGCACGGTGTCGACCTCGACGGCGGCCGCATCCGGATGCTCACCCAGCCGCGCTCCCTGGGATACGTCTTCAACCCGATCACCGTGTTCTGGTGTGACCACCGCGACGGCAGCCGGGCGGCGGTCGTGATCGAGGTGCACAACACCTACGGCGGCCGGCACGCCTACGTCGTCCACCCCGACGAGCACGGCCGCGCCCGCATCGACAAGCAGCTCTACGTCTCGCCCTTCAACGACACCTCCGGCGAGTACGCCGTGCTGGTGCCCGAGCCCGGCGAGCGGGTGCAGGTCTCGGTGACGCTGCGCCGCGAGGGCCACCCGCCCTACGTCGCCACGCTCACCGGTCACGCCGAGCCCGGCGACCGTCCCCGCCCCACCCTGTCCTCGCACCTGGTGATGGCGCGCATCCGCCGTCAGGGCATCGCCCTGTGGCTGCGCCGCCTCCCCGTCCAGCTCCGCCCCGCGGGGCACGACAAGGAGATCTGATCCCATGACCGCCACCCTCGAACCCGCCGTCGCGGCGCGGTGGCCCGACCTGCTGCTGCGTCCCAGCCACGTGCGCGCGCGGATCGCCCAGGGCATCTTCCGCACCGCCGTCCGCCGGCTCCCCGTCACCGTCCGCTTCCCCGACGGCACCACGCTGGGCAAGGGCGGCCCGGAGATGGTGCTGCACGACCCGGACGCCTTCGCCGCCCGGGTCGGGCGCGACGGCCTGATCGGCTTCGGCGAGTCCTACATGGCCGGCGACTGGGACGCCCCCGACCTGGCGGCGTTCCTCACCGAGCTGTGCCGTGAGCTCACCACGCTGGTGCCGCCCTGGATGCAGCACCTGCGCGCCCTCTACGTCGCCCGGCACCCCGCCACCGAGAAGAACACTCTGCGCCAGAGCCGTGGCAACATCGCGCGGCACTACGACCTGTCCAACGACATGTTCGCGGCGTTCCTCGACGAGACCATGACCTACTCCAGCGCGTACTGGACGGACCTGGGCGCCCCGGAGGACCTCGCGGACGCCCAGCGCCGCAAGATCGACCGGCTGCTCGACGCCGCCCATGTCGGCGAGGGCACCCGCGTGCTCGAGATCGGCACCGGCTGGGGCGAGCTCGCCCTGCGGGCGGCCGCGCGCGGCGCGCAGGTGCACACCGTGACGCTCTCGGTCGAGCAGCGCGAGCTGGCCCAGCAGCGCATCGCCGCGGCGGGCCTCTCCGACCGGGTCACCGTCGAGCTGTGCGACTACCGCAACGTCACCGGGCAGTTCGACGCGGTCGTCAGCGTCGAGATGATCGAGGCGGTGGGGTACGAGTACCTGCCGTCGTACTTCGCCAAGATCGACGAGGTGCTCGCGCCCGGCGGCACGGCCGCCATCCAGGCGATCACGATGGCGCACGACCGGATGCTCACCACCCGCGACACCTACACCTGGATCCACAAGTACATCTTCCCGGGCGGCTTCCTGCCCAGCGTCGAGCTCGTCGACCAGGTGCTGCGCGAGCACACCACGCTGCGCGTCGGCGAGCAGTTCCACCTGGGCCACCACTACGCCCGCACCCTGCGAGCCTGGGACGAGCGGTTCGCCTCGGCCCACGAGCGGATCGCCGAGCTCGGCTTCGACGACGTCTTCGAGCGGATGTGGCACTTCTACCTGTGCTACTCCGAAGCCGGCTTCGCCGCCGACTACATCGACGTCCAGCAGATCACCTTCACCCGCTGAGCCTCCACGGACGGACACCATGACCGACACCCTGACCACCCACGCCCCCACGACCACTCCGGGAGTGGCCGAGCGGCTCGCCGCCGCGCTGCGGCCCTTCGTCGGCGGCGACCTGCCGGTCACCCTCGTCGCCTGGGACGGCTCCCAGGCGGGCACCGGCCCGGTGGTGCGCCTGACCACGCCCGACGTGCTGCGCCGGCTGCTCTGGCACCCCGGCGAGCTCGGCGCCGCCCAGGCGTACGTGACGGGCGAGATCGACGTCGAGGGTGACCTGGACGCGGCCCTGACCCACGTGTGGAAGGTCGTCGGCGAGCGCAACCTCAGCGGGGTGCGGCCCACGCCCCGCACGCTGCTGACGCTGCTGCGCACCGCCGGCTCCCTGGGCGCCTTCGGTGGCCCGCTCCCGGCGCCCGCCACCCAGGCGCAGATCAAGGGCCGCCTGCACAGCCTGGCCCGCGACCGGCGCTCGATCAGCCACCACTACGACCTCTCCAACGAGTTCTACTCCCTGATCCTCGACCCGCACATGGCCTACTCCTCGGCGTTCTACGCCGAGCCCGACATGACGCTCGAGCAGGCCCAGCGCGCCAAGCTCGACCTGGTCTGCACCAAGGTGGGCCTCGAGCCCGGCAAGCGCTTCCTCGACGTCGGCTGCGGCTGGGGCTCCCTGTCGCTGCACGCCGCCGCGGAGTACGGCGCGCAGGTCGTCGGCGTCACCATCGCCGCGGAGCAGAAGAGGTTCATCGACGCCCGCATCCGCGAGCGCGGCCTCGAGGACCGGGTCGAGATCCGGCTCCAGGACTACCGCGAGGTCGGCGACGGGGGCTTCGACGCCGCGGCCTCGATCGAGATGGGCGAGCACGTCGGCCAGGCCAACTACCCGACCTATGTCGAGGTGCTGCGCCGCAACGTCAAGCCGGGCGGCCACGTGCTGGTCCAGCAGATGTCCCGACGCGGCCGGCACCCCGGTGGTGGCCCGTTCATCGAGTCCTTCATCGCCCCCGACATGCACATGCGGCCGGTCGGCGAGACCGTCGCGCTGATCGAGGACGGCGGGCTGGAGGTCCGCGACGTGCAGGCGATGCGCGAGCACTACGTCACCACCGTGGCGGGCTGGCTCGACCGCTTCGAGGAGAACCAGGACAGGCTGCGCGAGCTGGTCGGCGAGGAGGCGCTGCGGGTGTGGCGCCTCTACCTCGTCGGCGGCGCGATGGCCTTCCGCGACGGCCGGATGGGCGTGGACCAGATCCTCGCCCAGCGGCCCTTCTGAGCCGGCATGCGCTTCCTGCTCGTCACGGCGGTGGCGGCCCTCGTGGCCGTGGCCGCGATGGCGCTGACCGCCTACGCCGCCCGTCGTACCGGGCGGGTGTCGGTGGTCGACACGACCTGGGGACTCGCGTTCGTCGCGGAGGCTGTCGCCGCGGCGCTCGTCGGTGACGGCGACGTGCTGCGCCGGTGTCTCCTCGTCGTCCTCGTCGGCGTGTGGGGCCTGCGGCTGGCCCGGCACGTGCACCGTCGCAACACCGGTGGGGGGGAGGATCCACGCTACGCCGAGCTGCTCCGGGAGGGGCGCGTGCTGACGAAGGTGTGGATCCCCCAAGGCGCGGCGATCTGGCTGGTGTCGCTCCCAGTCCAGGTCAACGCGGTGGCGACCCCGGCTCCAGGCGTCCTCGCCTGGGTCGGGGTCGCTCTCTGGCTGCTCGGCGTCGTCTTCGAGTCGGTCGGCGACGCCCAGCTCGCGGCGTACAAGCGCGACCCCGACCGCGGACCGGTGATGGACCGCGGGCTGTGGCGCTTCACCCGGCACCCCAACTACTTCGGCGACGCCTGCGTGTGGTGGGGCATCTTCCTGGTCGCCGCCCTCCCGTGGCCCGGGGTGCTCACGGTCGTCTCACCGGTGGTGATGACCTACTTCCTGGCCTTCGCGACCGGCGCCCGCCTGCTCGAGCGCACGATGATGAAGCGCCCGGGCTATCCCGAGTACGCCGCGCGGACCAGCATGTTCGTCCCGCTGCCGCCCAAGCGCGGCTGAGGAGCCCGCGGGTCCCCCGAACGTGACGGCGCCCCTCCCCGCAGGGTGCGGGGAGGGGCGCCGTCGTCGTGGTGCGCCGTCGTCGTGGTGCTCAGTGCAGGCTGGGCAGCTGTGCCCGCATCAGCGCCGCACGCGCGCCGTCCGGCGCGACGAGCCGGGCCGAGGCTGCGTCCGGCTGCGGAGCCGGCACGGGCCGGCACCGCACGTCGGCACGGTTACCGCGCTTGCGCGCCGGCACCTTCCCCGAGGCCAGGTAGCGCGCGATCCGGTCGTCGACGCAGCTCACACCCGAGAGCGATCCCGCGTGCGTGGTGCCACCGACACCGGCGAGCAGCACGGAGGTCGGGAAGATCCGGCGCATCGCCAGCGCCCCGCTGTAGGGCGTCGCCGCGTCCTTGGTCTCGTTGATCATCAGCACCGGGATGTGCACGCGCGCGCCCCGGATCGTGAACTGGTGCCGCGAGCGCGCCGGCCAGGTCACGCACGGGGCGTTGTACCAGGTGTTGCCCCACGTCTCGAACGGCGCGTCCTGGTGGACCCGCCAGCTGTCGCGGCGCGTCTGCGGCCAGCCCGGCCAGTGCGCATCGGTGCACTGCACGGCGTTGTAGACGGCGTAGCCGTTCTCGGCGTCACGGCCGAGGTTGCCGTCCTTGAACATCCCGAACAGGGGCCCGCCGTCGCCGTGGTTGATCAGCGCCGCGTAGGCGTCGCCGATCGTGACCCAGTCGTAGACGTAGTAGCCGGCGCTGAGCATCGCGTCGGTGAGCTCGTCGGGACCGAGCCGGCCGTCCGCCGCCGGGTGCCGGACGAGGTGCCGGCGCTCGGCGTAGAAGCCGGCCCGGATCGCCTTCGCGTCCGTGCCGAGTCCGAAGGCGCTGTCGTGAGCGGCGAGGTAGCGCCAGTAGACGTCCATGTTGCGGTCGAAGGCCCGGTCCTGGTCCAGGTTCGCGCCGTACCAGACCCGGTGCGGGTTGACGACACCGTCGAGGATCAGCCGCTTCACGGTGTGCGGGAACAGCGTGGCCCACGTGGTGCCGAGGTAGGTGCCCCAGGAGAAGCCGTAGAAGCCGATCTTCTTCTGTCCCAGGGCCCGGCGGATCGAGTCCACGTCGCGCGCGTTGTCACGCGTGGTCATGTGCCCGAGCAGGCGGCGGGCCTTCGACGTGCCGCAGTCGTGGGCGTAGGACCGGGCGTGCCGGCGCCAGTAGCGCTCGATGCGGTGGGTGGTCGGCACGTAGAAGGGCCGGTCGGCGGTGACGTAGTGGGGGTTGCAGTGCAGGGCCGGCCGGCTGGCGCCGACGCCGCGCGGGTCGAACCCGATCCAGTCGTAGCGCAGTGCCGCCTTGCCGGGCACGTAGTCCTGCAGGACCGGCAGGACGAGGCCCGAGCCGCCCGGACCGCCGGGGTTGAGCACGATCGCGCCCTGGTACGCCCCGGCCGAGGGGTCGTGCTTCTTGCGGCTGATCTCGAGGTGGATCATGCGGCCGTGCGGGTGGGCGTAGTCGAGCGGCACCGGGATGCTCGCGCACTGGATGCCGCGGCTGGCGTAGCGCGGGTCGTCGCAGGCGCGCCAG
Source organism: Marmoricola sp. (assembly GCA_051954195.1). Taxonomy (GTDB): domain Bacteria; phylum Actinomycetota; class Actinomycetes; order Propionibacteriales; family Nocardioidaceae; genus Marmoricola. The sequence continues at coordinate 53,571 of JBQCHZ010000008.1, read as the reverse complement.
TGCACCCTGCTCCGTGACGCCGTGGCGGTCCTCGCGGCGGTCGCGCCGGCGTGGGCGCTGACCTCTCCCGCGGCGACCGCTGGCGTCGCGGCTCCTGCCGAGACGTTCGCGAGCCCGACGGCCAGTGCGCCGGCCGTGGCCGCGATCAGGATCCTTCTCACAGATTGCTCCCCTCAGCTGCCCCGTGTGAGCAGGAGATGTTTCTATCCCACCCGCGACGCCCGCGGGAAGGCCTACGGCGCCACCTCGCCGTGCCGGAGAGGTTTCGCCGCACGGTGCACAATCGGAGGATGGGTGTCGAGGAGCTGGAACGCGTCGTGCACCACGCTCGCGCCCGGGTGCTGCACGACCTCGCGGCCACGGGCGTGCTCGGCGCCGACGTGGTGTCGCTGCTCGAGGAGGCGGTCTCGGCGCGCCGGTGGTGGCTCGAGCAGTGGTCGGCCGGGGCCGACTACCTGGTGGGCCTCGTCGCCCAGGACGTGCAGGACCACCTGCTGGAGACCCGGGGCCGGTGGCCGCTGTGCCACGCGTGCGAGGACCCCTCGCCGCACCCGCTCTACGTCGACCCCGACCTCGGCGGCCCCGACCCGACCTGGGTGTGCGAGGAGTCCGGCACGCGGGTCGCCCCGGTCGGGCAGCTCTGACCCACCGACCCGGGCCGGCGTGCGTGGGTCGTGGCGCGGGTCAGCGCAGGTGCTCGGGGCGCAGGACGGGCACCCAGAGCGTGTAGCGGTCGGCGCGGTAGACCGAGCGCGTCACCTCGATCGCGACGTCCCGGCAGAACGAGCGCCGCGAGATGTGCAGCACGGCGGCGCCGGGGGCCAGCCCGAGCGTCTCGCTCTCGTCGGTGGTGGCCACGGCGCCCGATACGGAGTCCTCGCCCCAGGTGGGCATCAGCTCGCGGTCGGTGAGCCAGAAGTAGAGGCTGTCGGGGGCGGGGTCGTCGAGGAAGCGCGGGAACTGCTCGAGGGAGAGGTAGGCGTGCTGGATCGCCATCGGCTCGCCGTCGGCCAGCCGCAGCCGCTGCCAGTGGACGATCGGCGCTCCCTCCTCGAGCTCGAGGGCGCGCGCGACGCCGGGTCCGGCCTTCTCCGGGCGCAGCATCAGCGTCTTCGAGGTGGGCCGCTTCCCCCGACGCTCCATCTCCTCGGTGTAAGAGGACAGCCTCATCTGCAGATCGATCTGCGGCCGCGCGACGAACGTCCCCTTGCCCGCGACCCGCTCGACGAGACCTTGGGCGACCAGGGCGTCGATGGCGTGCCGCACGGTCATCCGGGCGACCCCGAACTGCTCGGCGAGGTCGCGCTCGGACGGCGCGGGGCTGCCCGGCTCGCTGGCCAGGACCAGGGAGCGGACGTACTCGCGCACGAGGACGTGCTTGCGGCCACGACGCTGCTGGCGCGCGCCGTCCTCGTCGGCTGCGCTCCCGGCCCGGTTCTCGAGGGTCATCAGGGCGCAGCCTAGCCAGGAAGCAGCCGCCCCGGCGCGGGCTTCGGCGGAATTGACGATCCGCGGACCCGGTCAGCCGGCGAGGTGCCCCCACGCCGGCGCGAGGTCGCGCCAGGGACCGGTCGCGCGCACCGTGCCCTCCTGGAGGACCACCACCCGGTCGGCCTGCGCCAGCGCTGCGGCCTTCGAGGTCGCACCCAGCACGGTGGCACGCCGCTCCCGCAGCGCCGACCACAGCTCGACCTCGGTAGCGGCGTCGAGGGCCGAGGAGACGTCGTCGGCGAGCAACACGTCGGCCTCGCACGCCAGCGCACGCGCGAGGGCGAGTCGTTGCACCTGACCGCCGGAGAGGCGCACACCCCGGTGGCCGACCAGGGCGTCGGGTCCCCCGGCGGCCGCGACGTCGCGCTCCAGCCGCGCCGCCTCGAGAGCCGCGTCGAGCGGCCGGTCGGGATGGTCCAGGCCGACGTTGCCGGCGAACGTGCCCGACAGCACCCGCGGCACCTGGGCGACGTGGGCGACCCGGCCCGGACGCAGCACCGCCTCGGGATCGGTGATCGGCTCGCCGTTCCAGCTGATCTCGCCCCGGCTGGTGACCAGCCCGGCGAGGGCACCGAGCAGGCTGGACTTGCCCGATCCGACCGGTCCGAGCAACAGCACCAGCTCACCACGGTGGACGGTGAGGTCGACGTCGTGGACGCCGATCGTGCCGTCGTCGTGCACGGCCGTCAGTCCCGCGACGCGGAGCTCGCGGAGCGGGTCGCGCGCGCCGGCGTCCGGCGCCGGCGCGGCACCGCTGAGCAGATCGACGCCCGCGGGCAGCTCCATCAGGTCGCCGCCGCCGGCGAGGCGGCTGGTCGCGCGCATCCACGCCGCGGTGCCCGGTGCCTCCGTGACCACCGATCCGGCGACCCGGCCGAACCAGTCGAACCCGTTGACGGCCCCGGCGACGAGCAGCGCCGTGGCCAGACCCCAGCCGCCGGCCACCAGGATGCCCCAGGCGGCGACCACGCCGGCCTGGACCATCACGATCGGAACGCCGTCGAGGAGCGCCTGCACGCGGTGCTCGCGGACCGCGGCATCGACCCGGCCCCCGTCCACCGCGTGCAGGTGCCGGTGTACGTCGGGTGTCGCCGCCGCGAGCTTCACGGTGCGGATCCCGTCGAGGCTGGAGACCAGCGAGCGACCGAACCGGGCCCGGGCGGCCGAGGAGGCCGCTGCGGAGCGACCCGCCACCCGCCGCCCGAGCGAGGAGGCCACGGCCGAGGTCACCATCACGGCCAGCAGCACCCCGCCGGCCAGGGCACGACCGGCGGCGAGGGCGGTCACGGCGGCGATCACCAGGCCGTTGAGGAAGTCGACCCAGCGGTCGGCGTACCGCGCCATCCGGTCGGCGTCCATCGAGCGCGCCACCACCTCGCCGGGCGGCGTGCGCTCCAGCCGGTGGGTGCGGGTCTGGCCGTGCAGCACGCTGGTGCGCACCCGCAGCATCACCGCGACCCACCAGCGGGGGTAGACCCTGATCGCCGCGGCCAGCAGCACCGGGGAGACCAGCAGCGCCACGACGAGCACCGCCGTGAGCAGCACCGGCCGCTCACCGGCGCGCAGGTCGGCGACCAGATGCCCCCACACCCATCCGGTGAGGGCGCCGAAGGCGCCGGTCAGTGCCGAGACGAGGAACAGTGCCATGCCCACCAGGCCCCACCGGGGCTCGATGCGCAAGGCGCTGGTGGTGGCGCGGGCCAGGCCGGGCGCGGGCGCCACCCGCGGCGGCTCCGGCGGGGTGCCGGTGCGCCGTACCGTGCCGACGATCCGGTCGTCGTGGTCGTGGCGGGGGACTGCGGCGACCTCCGGCGGTGCTCCGCTGCCCGCCGCGGCGAGCACCAGGTCCCGGAACGGGCCCTCCGCCTGCGCCAGCTCGGCCCGCCGGCCCTGCTGGACCACGCGTCCGCCGTCGAGCACCGCGACCTGGGCAGCCCGCTCGGTGGTCGAGAGTCGGTGCGCGACGAGGATGCCGGTCCGGCCCGAGAGCAGCCGATCGGCCGCGCGGACCACGCGCGCCTCGGTGACCGGGTCCATCCGCGCGGTCGCCTCGTCGAGCACGACCACCCGCACGTCGCGGACCAGCAGGCGGGCGAAGGCCACCAGCTGCTCCTCCCCCGCCGAGAGCGTGGTCCCGCCCGGCCCGAGGGCCGTGTCCAGGCCGTCGGGCAGCCCGGCGACCCAGGGCGAGAGGCCGAGCTCCTCGACCGCTCCGGCGACGGCCTCCGGGGGGAGGTCGGCGAACAGGGCGATGTTCTCGGCCAGCGTCCCGGCGAGGATCTCGGTGCGCTGGGTGACCACGCCGATCGCCGCGCGCAGCTGCTGGAGGTCGAGGTCGCGGGCGTCGACCCCGCCCACGCGCACCGTCCCGCGCGGTGGGTCCACAGCGCGGGAGAGCAGCGCCGCCAGCGTCGACTTGCCGGAGCCGGTGCGACCGACGAGGGCACAGGTGGTGCCCGCGGCCACCCGCAGGTCGATGCCCCGGAGCGAGAACGTGCCGTGCTCGTAGGCGAAGGACAGGTCGTCGAAGACGACGTCGAGGGGCCCGTCGGGCAGCGGCTCTCCTCCGCGCGGCTCGGCCGGCGACTCCATCAGGCCGCGCAGCCGGATCACCGCGCCCAGGCCCGCCTGGAGGTCGGGGAGGTGTCGCGCCAGCTGGTCGACCTGCCCCACGAACGTCGTGGTCACCAGGAACAGCGTGACCAGGTCGGCCGTGGAGAGCCGGTCGTCGACGACGAGCAGGACGCCGACCAGTGCCGTCCCGGCCAGCACGGCGTGCAGCAGCGTGCCGGTGCGGCGGGTGATCCTGGCCTCGAGGGTGACCACCTCGGCGAACCGCGCGTGGATGGCGGCCCCGAGCTCGGCGCAGCGCCGCATCACGTAGGCCTGTCCCAGACTGGTGCGCAGGTCGTCGCGCGCCGCGACGCCCTCCTCCATCGCGGCCGCGTGGTCGGTCCAGGCCATCTCCTCGACGACCTTGCGCTCGGCGAGCACGGGCAGCAGCGGGCGCACCACCAGCGCCGCGGCCGCACCGGAGGCGGGGAACAGCAGGAACGCCGGCCACCAGGTCAGGCCCGCCACGAGCCACAGCGGCCCGACTGCGAGCAGGGTGCGGATCGCCTGCCAGACGTTCTGCCGCAGCAGCACGCCGACCTCGTGGGTGTCGTCGTCGAGGCGGTCGAGGATCTCCCCGACCGCCTGCTCGGTCAGCGCGGGCAGCGGCTGCTCCATGGCGGCGGCGAGCAGGTCGGCGCGCAGCCGGCCCTCGGCGCGGTCCGCGACGCCGGCCCAGAGCACCCGTCCTCCCGAGTCCAGGGCGGCGCCGCCGAGGACGCAGACGGCGAGCAGCAGCACCAGCCGGCCCGACGCGTCGGCGGCGAGCCGTCCGGCGACCACCGAGCCGACCGAGGTGCCGATCGCGGCGAGGAACGAGAAGACGAGCGCGACGGCCGCGAGCGGTCGGCGCAGTCGCCGCCAGTCGACCGGCACGCGGCCCGGCGGGACGCCAGGAGACGCCCCGTCGGCGTGCGCCGACTGCTCGCGGGTGGGAGCGGCGGCGGAGAGATCGGTGGTCACGGTGCTCCGACCGTAGCCGCGGGGGCCGACCACGCGCCTCTCGTTTTCGGTCCGCCGACGCTTCGCACACACGTTCGATCCGGTGCTACGGTGTCGGCATGACGGTCGCCTTCCAGCCGTCCCTGCTCGACGGCTCCGACGCCGCCCCCGGCGTCGGTCCGCTCGAGCAGGCACGCCGTACGACGCTCTCCGCGGGCGCGTGGGTCGACGTGCTGCCCGGGTGGTTCCACGGCGCCGACGACCTCTTCCCGCTGCTGGTCGAGCGCGTGCCATGGCGCGCGGAGCGACGTCCCATGTACGACCGGGTGGTGGACGTGCCCCGGCTGGTCCACCACTACGGCGCGGGGGCTCGGCTCCCCCACCCGGCGCTGGCGGCGGCGCGGGTGGCGCTGTCCGACCACTACGCGCCCACCCTGGGCGAGCCGTTCGTGACGGCCGGGTGCTGCTTCTACCGTGACGGCCGCGACTCCGTGGCCTGGCACGGCGACACGATCGGTCGCGGGCAGCGCGAGGACACCCTCGTCGCGATCGTGTCCTTCGGATCGCCCCGCAAGCTGCTGCTGCGTCCCCGGGGCGGGAGCACCACGCTCACCCTGCCGCTGGGTCACGGCGACCTGGTCGTGATGGGCGGAACGTGCCAGCGCACCTGGGAGCACGCCGTCCCGAAAACCAGCCGCCCGGTGGGGCCGCGGATCAGCGTCCAGTTCCGGCCTCGCGGCGTGCTCTGAGCCCCGCCCCGACCGCGTCCAGGCGCGCGAGCACGCCCCGGTCGCCGTGACGGCGCACCGCGCTCACCTGCAGGTGTGCCGGAAGGCCGGACGCCACCGCCTCGACCTGCTCGGTCGATCCCAGCTGGAGGATCGCGGCACCTCCGGGCAGGAGGTGGCGCGCGACGACGTCGAGGCACTGGCGGGCCACCTCCAGGCCGCTCTCACCCCCGTCGATCGTGTGCGCCGGGTCCTCGGGGAAGGCGTCGATCCCTCCGCGAGCGACCCACGGCGGGTCCGCGATCACCAGCGCGAAGCGCTCCTCGGGCGCGAGCGCCCGGTCCAGGCGCGCCGCGCGGACGTCGACGAGGTGTCCCAGGCCCGCGCGCTCGGCGTTGCGGCGCAGGTGCGCGCAGGCGGACGGGTTGTCGTCGACCGCCACCCAGGACCGGCCGGAGCCGCGGACGGCGGCGAGCCCGATGTGCCCCGCCCCGGCGCACAGCTCGAGCACCGGCCCGGCCGGCACCGACGCCAGCAGCTCCGCGGCCCACTCCGACTGCGCGATGGTCCAGGCGCGCGGGACCAGCATGGTGTCGTCGTACTCGATGCGCAGCCCGCCGAAATCGGTCGAGTGCACCGGCCTGACGTCGATCGGCATCCGCGGATGTACCCGTCCCGGTGGCGCGGAAACGACACCGGGGCCGGCGTGGTCGCACCACGCCGGCCCCGGGTCCGTCTCCCGCGGGCTCAGCTTCGGCGCCGCCGGAGCAGCGCGCGCAGCAGCACCAGCCCGGCGAGCACGCCCACCGCCTGCCGCCAGTAGGCCTTGGCCAGCACCGGCAGCACGGTGGCACCCAGGTCGAGGGCGTCGTCGTCGGCCTTCGGCCGGGACGGCGCCGGTCGCGTCGGCGCGGGCCGCAGCGGCACCGCGTCGGCGGTGGGCGCCGAGGCGGGCCCGGCGTCGGGGTCGCCGGTGGCGTCGCCGGGCGGCGTGCCGGCCGCCGCACCGGTCGGCTGCGAGGCCGCGCCGGCGTCCTGGTCGCCAGCGGCCGCGGCGTTGTCCTCGGCCTCGGGCTCGGAGAGCCGCTGGGAGAGGCAGTCGACGAACTGCGCGAGCAGCTTGTCGCTGACGTCCTGCATCACGCCCCGCCCGAACTGCGCCGGCTTGCCGGTGATGTTCAGGTCGGTCACCACCGTGACCCGGGTGCCGCCGGCGTGCTCCACCATCGTGGCGGTGACGTCGGCGCCCGCGGTGCCGTTGCCGCGCTTGTCCTTGCCCTTGGCCTCGATCTTCATCCGGCCCGCATCGCGGTCCTTCTCGACGAACGCGCCCGCACCCTTGTAGACGAGCGCGATCGGGCCGAGCTTGACCTTGCAGGTGCCCTCGAAGGAGTCGCCCTGGGCGTCGGTCACCGTGGCGCCCGGGAAGCACCCGGCGACGCCCTCGATGTCGTTGAACGCCGCCCAGGTGTCCTCCAGGGACGCGGGCACGGTGAAGTCGTGGGTCAGTTGCATCGCCATACCGGCCCCTTACCCGCCCGCGGCGGCCAGCACCGCGCGCCGGGTGAGGACGGTGGCGAGGTGGCGCCGGTAGTCGGCGTCGCCGTTGAGGTCGCTGGGCGGCTGGGTGCCCTCCGCGGCGGCCTGCGCGGCCTGTCGTACGGCGTCCTCGGTCGCCGGCTGGCCGACCAGGGCCTGCTCCACGCCACGCGCCCGCAACGGGGTCGAGCCCATGTTGGTCAGGCCGATCGCGGCCTCGGCGATCGTGCCGCCCTCGGCCCGCACGGTCGCGGCAATCGCCACGATCGCCCACTGGTGGGAGACCCGCACGAACTTCTCGTACCGCGCCCCCCAGCCGGTGTGCTTGGGGATGCGCACCTCGGTGAGGATCTCCCCCTCGCCCACCGCGGTGGTGAAGACGTCGGTGAAGAAGTCCGCCGCCGCCACCGTCCGCGTCCCGCCGGCGCCGGCGATCACGAACTCCGCGTCCAGCGCCAGCGCCGGGGCGCCGAGGTCGCCGGCCGGGTCGGCGTGCACGAGCGCGCCGCCGAAGGTGCCGCGGTGGCGGACCTGGGCGTCGGCGAGGTGCTCGAGCGCCTTGGTGAGCAGCAGCGCGTGCTCGGCGACGAGCGCGTTGGTGCCCACCTCCGTGTGGGTGGTCATCGCGCCGATGACCAGGGCGTCGCCGTCCTCACGGACGCCGCGCAGGCCCTCGATCCGGCCGAGGTCGATGACGACCTCGGGGGCGTTGAGGCGCATCCGCAGCACCGGAAGCAGGCTCTGGCCACCGGCCATGATCTTGGCGTCGTCGCCGTGCTCGGCGAGCGCCGCGAGCGCCTCCTCGACGGTGGTCGGCGCGAGGTAGTCGAACTGTGCGGGGATCATGCGTTCTGCACTCCTTCGCTGGTCGGGCCGTCGGCATCGCCGAAGTGGGTCGGGGTCTGGCTCGGCGTGCCCTCGGAGCCGGCACCGCCGGAGCCCTGCAGCGCCTTCCACACCCGCTGCGGCGTGCACGGCATGGTCACGTCGTGGACGCCCAAGGGCCGCAGCGCGTCGACGACCGCGTTGACCACGGCCGGGGTGGAGGCGATCGTCCCCGCCTCGCCCACGCCCTTGGTGCCCAGGGTGTTGGTCAGCGACGCCGTCGAGTTGTGGTCGACGTCGAAGCTGATCGTGTCGGCGGCCGTGGGCAGGGTGTAGTCGACGAACGACCCGGTGACCAGGGTCCCGTTGTCGTCGTAGACCGCCTCCTCCCACAGCGCCTGGGCGATGCCCTGCACGAGGCCGCCGTGCACCTGGCCCTCCACGATCAGCGGGTTGATCACCACGCCGATGTCGTCGACGCAGGTGTACTTCCGCATGCTGACCTGGCCGGTCTCGGTGTCGACCTCCACCGCGCACAGGTGCGTGCCGTGCGGGTAGTTGAAGTTGATCGGGTCGTAGGTCGCCGCGGAGTCCAGCGAGGGCTCGACCCCGTCGGGCAGGTTGTGCGCGGCGAAGGTCGCGAGCGCCACCTCCGCGATGCCCAGACCCTGGTCGGTGCCGCGGACCGACAGCCGGCCGTCGGCGAACTCGATGTCGTCCACCGACGCCTCGAGGAGGTGCGCCGCGATCGGCTTGGCCTTCTCGATCACCTTGTCGGCGGCCTTCACCAGCGCCTCGCCGCCGACCACCAGCGACCGCGAGCCGTAGGTGTCGAGGCCCTTGGGGGCGATCTGCGTGTCGCCGTGCAGCACCTCGACGTCCTCGAACGGGACGCCGAGCCGGTCGGCGACGATCTGGCTGAAGGCCGTCTCGTGTCCCTGGCCGTGGGCGGAGGAGCCGGTGACGACCTCGACCTTGCCGGTGGCGAGCATCCGGACCTCGGCGTGCTCCCAGCCCCCGGCGCCGTAGTCGAGCGACCCGAGGACCCGCGAGGGCGCCAGGCCGCACATCTCGGTGAAGGTCGAGACGCCGATCCCCAGCTGCACCGGGTCGCCGGACTCGCGGCGGCGGCGCTGCTCGGCGCGCAGCTCGTCGTACCCGAAGAGCTGCCGGGCCTTGGCGGTGGCCGCCTCGTAGTTGCCGGAGTCGTACTCCAGGCCCGCCACCGTGGTGAAGGGGAACTCGTCGTGGCGGATCCAGTTCTTCTCCCGCACCTCGAGCGGGTCGACGCCGAGCTCGGCGGCGAGCTCGTCCATCAGCCGCTCGATCGCGAAGGTGGCCTCCGGCCGGCCGGCGCCGCGGTAGGCGTCGGTCCACGCCTTGTTGGTGAGCACCGTCTGGCAGGCGAACCGGTAGGCGGGGAACTTGTAGATCGCGTTGAACATGAACGCCCCGAGCACCGGGACGCCGCCGCCCACCAGCGACACGTAGGCGCCCAGGTCGGCGAGCAGGTCGACCTTGAGGCCGGTCACCCGGCCGTCCTTGTCGGCGGCCAGGGTCAGCCGCTGCCACTGGTCGCGCCCGTGGTGGGCGGCCATCAGCGACTCCGAGCGCGTCTCGGTGTACTTCACCGGCTTGCCCAGTCGGCGGGCGATGCCCCAGGTGAGCCACTCCTCGGGCGTCGCCTGGAGCTTGCCGCCGAAGCCGCCCCCGACGTCGGGCGCGATCACCCGGATCTTGGACTCCGGGACGCCCGTGGTCGCGGCGAGCGCGAACCGCAGGATGTGCGGGATCTGGGTGGCCGACCACATCGTGAACTGCTCGCCCGTCGGGTCGACGACGACCGACCGGGGCTCCATGAACGCGGGGATCAACCGCTGCTGGCGGTACTCGCGCTCGATCACGATCCCGTCGGTGCGGGCCTGCGCGATGGCCGCCTCCACGTCGCCACCGGTGCCGGCCTCGCTCGAGTCGAAGACCCACAGCGCGGACCTGTTCGTGCCGAGGTCCGGGTGCGCGAGGGCGCCACCGTTGTCGGGCTCGGCGGCGGCCGCCTCCTTGAGGTCGAGCGCGGCCGGCAGCTCCTCGTAGTCGACGTCGACCAGCTCGGCGGCGTCACGGGCCGCTGCCGCGCTGCGGGCGACGACGACCGCGACGATCTCGCCGGCGAACACCACCCGGTCCGAGGCGATCGGCGAGTGCGCAGGGGTGACCTGGTCGGGGGTGATCGGCCAGGCGTTGATGCACACGCCGAGGTCCTCGCCGAAGTCGGCGGCGGTCAGGACGTCGATGACGTTGACCGCGTCCTTCGCCTCGCTGACGTCGAGGGAGGAGATCCGCGCGTGCGCGAAGGGCGAGCGCACCATCGCCAGGTGCAGCATCCCGGGCAGGGTGATGTTGTCGGTCCAGCGGGTGCGGCCGGTGATCAGCCGCTGGTCCTCCTTGCGGCGACGCGCCTGGCCGATCTGCTTCTCGGCGACCGGCGCCGGCTCGGTGATCGTCATGCCGCACCTCCCTCACCGGCGGCCTGGAGGACCGCCTTGACGATGTTGTGGTAGCCGGTGCAGCGGCAGAGGTTGCCCTCGAGGCCGAGCCGCACCTCCTCCTCGCTGGGGTGGGGGTTCTCGTTGAGCAGGTCGACGCTCTGCATGATCATCCCCGGCGTGCAGTAGCCGCACTGGAGCGCGTGGCACTCGTGGAAGGCCTGCTGCACGGGGTGCAGCTGTCCGTTGGTGGCCAGGCCCTCGATCGTGGTGACCTCGTGGCCGTCGGCCTGCACCGCGAGCATGTTGCAGGACTTCACGCTGCGGCCGTCCAGGTGCACGGTGCAGGCACCGCAGTTGCTCGTGTCGCACCCGACGACGGTCCCGGTCTTTCCGAGCTTCTCGCGCAGGTAGTGGACCAGCAGCATGCGGGGTTCGACGTCGTCGGTGACCCTGTCACCGTCGACCGTGAGCTCGATCTTCGTCATCGCGGACGCTTCCTCCGGGGGTCGAGTGCTGGAGCGACGGCCGCCACTGCTGTGACGGCCGTCACGACCCGGACCCTAGGACCGCGCAGGTTGGCAAAGGGTTGGCGGCCGAGGCGGGTCAGCGGAGGGCGGCGGCCAGGCGCGCGCGCAGCATGGGTACGCCGGGGTGCGCCCGGCCGGCGAGCCGGGTCAGACAGGCCTCGACGACCTCGGTGTCGTAGGGCGCGAGGTCGGTGTAGCGCAGCACGGCCTCCGGCTCGGGATCGACGAGCAGGGCCTCGCGGACGGCGACGGCGACGTACTCGGCGAGCTCGGTCAGCGCCGGTGAGTCGGTGCCGGGCAGCAGGTCGCCGCCGTAGGCCGCGACAGCGGCGCCGACCCGCCCGGCGCGCACCAGCTCGAGGACCCGGCCCACGTCGGTGGCCACCGGCATGGTGAGGCGGTAGGGCCGCGAGGACAGCTGCCCCTCGAGCGCCCGCCGCAGGTGCGAGACCTCGGCCTTGAGCGTCGACAGCGTCACCGCCTGGTCGCCGTAGAGCGCGGCGTGCAGGTGCTCCAGCGACATCCCGGCGGGGTTCAGGGCGAGCAGCGCCAGGATCTCGGTCTGCCGCCGGTTGAGCAGCACCCGCCGCCCGTCGAGGGTGGCCTCGGCGCTGCCGAGCAGCCGCAGCGCGAGCCCCGGCGCCGCCTCCTCCACCACCTCGGTCGTCGCGCTGCTGCGGGCCGGCATGGCGGTCTCCAGCAGCCGCGCCAGGACGCGGGCGGTGGCGAGCCCGATCGGGTGGGTGCGGTCCCAGGTCGTGGAGAGATCGATGACGCCGAGCTGCTGGCCGGTGACCGGGTCGTTGACCGGCGCGGCCCAGCACACCCAGTTGTGGACGACCGGCGCGAAGTGCTCAGCGCTGAAGACCATCGACGGCTCCCCGAGCCGCTGGGCGAGATCGAGGGCGTTGGTCCCCATGCTGGTGTCGTCCCACCGGCCGCCGGGGACGAAGTTCACCGTCTCGGCCTTGCGCCGCATCACCCGCCCGCCGTAGGTCCACAGGATCCGGGTCTCGGCGTCGGTGATGGCGAGCACCAGGTCGCCGTCCTCGGCGGTGCGCCGCAGCTCCGACTCGACCCGCTGCACGGCCACCTGGAGCTGGGAATCGTGCCAGAAGGCACGGGTGTCGTCCTCGTCGGCAAGCGGCGCGGCCGCGACGTCGATGCCGACGGCGGCCTCCGAGCGCTGCCAGCTGTGCAGGATCTCGGGGCGCACCAGCGGCTCGGCGCCGTCACCGTGCTGGACGAACGCCGTCCACGCCTGCATCGCCGTCACCCTGCGGTCGCGCAGCTCACCTCGAACGCCCATGTGCGCCTCCTGGTCACACCGTAACGGCGCTCCCCCGCCCACGGAACCGATCAGGACCGATCACGACCGATCAGGAGCCCTCGGTGCGCAGCAGCGCCGGCTCGGTGTGCTGGTGGATGCGTCCGCGGGTGCCCGCGAGGCGCTCGCCGCTGCCGCCCCACCGGCCGGCGATGATCTCGGCGGCGATGCTGATCGCCGTCTCCTCGGGCGTCCGGGCCCCGAGGTCGAGACCGATCGGGGAGGACAGTCGCGCCAGCTCGTCGTCGGCCAGGCCGGCCTCGCGCAGCCGCTGCTCGCGGTCCTCGTGGGTGCGGCGCGAGCCCATCGCACCGACGTAGGCCAGGTCCGGCAGGCGCAGCGCCACCTCCAGCAGGGGTACGTCGAACTTCGGGTCGTGGGTGAGCACGCACAGCACCGTGCGGGCGTCGATCCGTCCCGCGTCGGCCTCGGCGCGCAGGTACTTGTGCGGCCACTGCACGACGACCTCGTCGGCGTCGGGGAACCGCGTCGCCGTCGCGAACACCGGCCGCGCGTCGCAGACGGTGACCTGGTAGCCGAGGAAGGAGCCCACCCGGGCCACCGCCGCGGCGAAGTCGATCGCGCCGAAGACCAGCATCCGCGGCTTGGGCGCGAAGGCCCACACGAAGACCCGCATCCCCTCCCCGCGCCGCTCGCCGTCCGGCCCGTACTCCAGCGTGGCGTGGTGCCCGGCGGCCAGCAGGCCCAGGGCATCGTCGCGCACGGCGTCGTCGATGCGGTCGCTGCCGAGCGAGGCGGACAGCCCGGCGTCGGGGCGCACCAGCATCCGTCGCCCGACGTAGGCCGGGTCGGGGTGGTCGACGACCGTCGCGACCGCCACCGGGCGGCCGGCGTCGAGGTCGGCGGCGATCTCGCCCAGCTCGGGGAAGGTCTGCCGCGACACCTTCTCCACGTAGACGTCGAGGATGCCGCCGCAGGTCAGCCCGACGGCGAAGGCGTCGTCGTCGGAGATGCCGTAGCGCTGCAGGGTGGGCGTCCCGGACTCCACCACCTCCTGCCCGAGCTCGTAGACGGCGCCCTCGACGCAGCCGCCCGAGACCGAGCCGACGGCCGTGCCGTCGGGACCCACGAGCATCGAGGCACCCGCGGGCCGCGGCGCGGAGCGGAAGGTGGCCACGACCGTGCCCACCCCGACCGTCTCCCCGGCCTCCCACCAGCGCAACAGCTCCGGCAGCACCTCACGCATCGGCCAGCACCTCCAACAGGGTCGAGAACGTGGCCAGCGAGTGACCGGCCAGGAAGTCGTCGACGTGCGGCAGCACCGCCAGCACGCCCTGCTGCACGGGTGCGTAGCCGTCCTTGCCGCGGTGCGGGTTCACCCACACGACGCGGTGCGCGAGCCGGTGCAGCCGCTCGGCCTGCTCGCCCAGCGTGCTGGCGTCGCCGCGCTCCCACCCGTCGGAGAAGACCACCACCACCGCGCCTCGGGCGAGCCCGCGGGCGCCCCAGCGGTCGAGGAACACCTTCAGCGTCTCCCCCAGCCGGGTGCCGCCCGACCAGTCGGGAACGGTCTCCCCGGCGGCGGCGAGCGCCCTGTCGGGGTCGTGCAGCCGCATCGCCCGGGTGACCCGGGTCAGCCGGGTGCCGAGGGTGAAGACCTCCACCGGGCGCGACCCCCACCGGTTGCCCGCGCCGGTGGCGATCCGGTGGGCCAGCCGCAGCACGGCGTCGGCGTAGTCGCTCATCGAGCCGGAGACGTCGACGAGCAGGACCACCCGGCGGGCGCGGACGCGGCGCCGCCGGTGCTCGATGGTGGCCGGCTCCCCCATCCGCCGCAGGCTGGCGCGCAGTGTGCGGCTGCCGTCGACGGCACCGCGGTGCCAGGCCTCGTGGCGAGGGGTACGCCGCCGCGGCGGCCGCACCCGCAGCCGCGAGAACATCTGGTCCAGCCGCTGCTTGTCCCCGGCGCTCAGCGTGGCCACGTCGCGATGGCGCAGCACCTCGGTGCTGCTGGCGGCCAGGTGCGCCGTGTCGTCACGTGCCTCGCCGGTCCCGCCGCCCTCCTCCTCGGGAAGGTCGACCCGCGGCGCGCTGGTGCTCGGGGCGGCCGCCGGCCGCGGGAGCTCGGCGCGCACGTCGAACCAGGAGCGGAAGACCTGGTCGAACCGGTCGAGGTCCTCCGGTCCGGCGCACAGCGTGGCGGTGCCCGCCCGGTAGGTGGCGTCCCGGTCGGCGAGGCCCACCAGCGCGGTGGCCGCGAGGAAGGTCTGCGCCCGGTCGGAGGTCACGCCGACCCCGGCCGCCCGCAGGGCGGTGGCGAACCCGAGCAGCAGCTCCTCGGGAGCGTGGACGCTCATCTGGCCAGCATCCGGTCCAGCGCCTGCTTCACCCGGTCGGCGTCCTCGCGGTACTTCACCAGCGCGCCGAGCGTGCGCGCGGCCACCTCCAGGTCGAGGTCCGTCGTACCCAGGGCGTCCAGGGCCCGGGCCCAGTCCAGGGTCTCGGCGACCCCGGGCGGCTTGAGGAGGTCGTCGCGGGTGCGCAGCTGCTGGACGCAGGTCACCACCTGGGTCGCGAGCGCGGCCGACACCTCCGGCGCCCGGCTGCGCACGATCTCGACCTCGCGCTCCAGTCCGGGGTGGTCGATCCAGTGGTAGAGGCACCGTCGCTTGAGCGCGTCGTGCAGCTCGCGGGTGCGGTTGGAAGTCAGCACGACGAGCGGCGGCACGGGCGCGCGCACGGTGCCCAGCTCGGGGATCGTCACCTGGTAGGTCGAGAGCACCTCGAGCAGGAACGCCTCGAACTCGTCGTCGGCCCGGTCGACCTCGTCGACCAGCAGCACCGCCGGTGACTGCTGGAGCGCCTGCAGGACGGGCCGGGCGAGCAGGAAGCGCTCGTCGTACAGGCTCTTCTCGGCCTCCTCGGCGGCCACGTCGCCGCCCACCGCCTCCAGCGCGCGCAGGTGCAGGATCTGCCGGGGGAAGTCCCAGTCGTAGAGCGCCTGGGTGGCGTCGATGCCCTCGTAGCACTGCAGCCGCACCAGCGGTACGCCGCGTGCCGCGGCGAGCGCCTCGGCCAGGCTGGTCTTGCCGGTGCCGGGCTCACCCTCGAGCAGCAGGGGCCGCTGCATGCGCAGCGCGAGGAACAGCACCGTCGCGACGTCGTCGTCGGCGAGGTAGCCGGTCGTCCCGAGCAGGCGTGCGACGTCCGCCGGAGAGTCGAGGGGCTCCATGGTGCGAGGCTACTCAGCGCCGGGTTGGTCCCCGGTTGGGCGCTGGTGCGGCTCGGGCCGGTCGACGTCCGCGCCGGTGGCGAGGTCGCCGCACTCGACGAGCCGGGGGCGGTGACGCCGCAGGTAGTCGCGCGCACCGCGGTCGCCGGTGGAGGACTCCGCCACCCCGGCCCAGTGGTCGCGGCCGAGCAGCACCGGGTGCCCCGGCACTCCCTGGTACGCCGCGCGACGCAGGCTGGAGCCCTCGACGGGCTCAGCCAGCAGCCGGCGCACCACCTCCGCGCCCACGTCGGGGAGGTCGACGAGGTGGACGACGGCGCCGAGCGGCGTCGGCGGCAGCGCCCGGAGACCGGCCCGCAGCGAGGCGCCCATGCCGAGCGCCCAGTCCTCGGCGACCACGACACCGGCACCGGCCGGGACGGCGACCCCGTCGACGGCGGCTCCGAGCACGACCGTCACCGCCGTGCAGCCCCCGTCGGCGAGCACGGCGACCGTCGCCTCCAGCCAGCCGGGGACCAGCGCCTTCGGCCCGCCGTACCGCCGCCCGGCGCCCGCCGCGAGCAGCAGTCCGTGCACGTCCATGGGCCCCAGTCTCTCCTCAGTCGGTGTCGGGGAGGAGCGGGCTGGTGGCCGGGCCCTCGAGAACGGAACCGTCGGGGGCGAAGCGGGACCCGTGCAGCGGGCAGTCCCAGCTCTGCTCGGCGTCGTTCCAGCGCACGATCCCGCCCAGGTGCGTGCAGGTGGCCACCAGCGGGCAGCCGTCGACCCCGGCGGGAGGCACGGCAACCGGGGCGATCCCGTCGCGACGGACGACGCCCTCGCCGTCGGAGGTGCGGCCGCCGCGCACGACCCGGGCGACGCCCTCGGCCAGCTGCAGGCCGACGGCACCGTTCATCCGCGCCGCCCGTCCCACGCTGCGGGTGCTCGGCCGCCACGGGGACGTCCACCGGCTGATCGCCTCGCCCTGGCCGCCGAGGATCTCGGCCGAGAGGGTGCGGCCTGCGGCAGCGCCGGTGGCCATGCCCCACTTGTCGTAGCCGGTCGCGACGTAGACCGCGGAGCCGGGCAGGACCGGGCCGACCATGGGCAGGCCGGAGTAGGGCGAGTAGTCCTGGGCCGACCACGCGTGGGTCTCCACGGCGCCGGGGTAGTAGGTGGCCGCCCAGGCGCGCAGGTCCTCGACGTGCGCGGCCTCCGAGCGGGTGCGACCGACCCCGTGACCGGCGCCGCCGACGAGGAGCACCGGCTCGGTGAGCGGCCCCCCGGCGGGCACGCCCCGCACCGACCGCTTCGACCGGCCGGCGGAGATCGCCATCGGCTCCGGGGCACCGGCGCCGGTGTAGGCGAGCAGGTAGGAGCGCTGGGGCTCGACCTTGGCGAAGTGCAGCGCCCGGTCGATGATCGGCGTGCCGGTGGCGACCACGACGTGCTCCCCCCGCACGGTGGTGCCGTCCTGGAGCGACACGTGCGGCGCGCCGATCAGCGAGACGCCGCTGACCCGGCCGTGGCTCAGGGTGCCGCCGTGGCTGCGCAGCTCGGCGACCAGAGCCGCGACCAGGGCTCCGGGGTCGAGCTGGAGCTGGTCCTCGAGCACGGTCGCGCCGTGGACCGGGAAGGGGACGTCGAGCTCGTCCCGCCAGGTGACGGGCAGCCCCAGCGACACGGCCGCCTGGTGCTCCCGCTCGACGGCATCGCGCTCGCCGGCCTCCCCGGCGAAGGTGGCGGCGAGCCGGTCCTGGGCCGGCACGTCGTGGTCGGCGCAGTAGCGGCGCAGCCACTCCAGGCCCTCGCGGTTGGCGTCGACGTAGGACGCGACCACCTCGGCCGACTGCAGGCCGAGCATTGTGGCGTACTTCGTGCCCTGGAGCAGGGACACCTTCGCGGTGGTGCGGCCGGTGGTGACCGCTCCGGGCCCCTCGGCCTCGAGGACGACGACCCGGCGCCCGGCGCGGGCGAGCAGCACCGCCGTGATCAGCCCGGTGATCCCGGCGCCGACGACGATCTCGTCCGCCCGGCCGTCCCCGGGCAGCGGGTCGTCGGCGGTCGGCAGGGCGCGGTCGAGCCAGAGGCTGGTCATCGTCATGGGGGTGCGTACCCGAGGGACTCGGCCGGGAACGCCGAAGGGCCCCAGGGAATCCCTGGGGCCCTCCGTGATGGTCGTCTGCGACCCGACCGAGGTCTCGCGACCTCGGCCTCGGGAGATCAGAAGTCCATGCCGCCCATGCCGCCGTCGCCGCCCGGCATCGCGGGCGCCTTCTCCGGCTTGTCGGCCACGACGGCCTCGGTGGTGAGGAACAGCGCGGCGATCGACGCGGCGTTCTGCAGCGCCGAGCGGGTCACCTTGGCCGGGTCGATGATGCCCTCGGCGATCATGTCGACGTACTCGCCGTTGGCCGCGTTGAGGCCGTGGCCCGGGGTCAGGTTGCGCACCTTCTCCGAGACGACGCCGCCCTCGAGACCGGCGTTGACCGCGATCTGCTTGAGCGGGGCCACGGAGGCGACCCGGACGATGTTCGCGCCGGTGGCCTCGTCGCCGGACAGCTCGAGCTTCTCGAAGGCCTTGTCGGTGGCCTGCACCAGGGCCACGCCGCCGCCGGCGACGATGCCCTCCTCGACGGCCGCCTTCGCGTTGCGGACGGCGTCCTCGATGCGGTGCTTGCGCTCCTTGAGCTCGACCTCGGTCGCCGCGCCGACCTTGATGACGGCGACGCCGCCGGCCAGCTTGGCGAGCCGCTCCTGCAGCTTCTCGCGGTCGTAGTCGGAGTCGGACTTCTCGATCTCGGCGCGGATCTGGTTCACCCGGCCGGCGATCTGGTCGGCGTCACCGGCACCCTCGACGATGGTGGTCTCGTCCTTGGTGATGACGACCTTGCGGGCCTGGCCCAGCAGCTCGACGCCGGTGTTCTCCAGCTTGAGCCCCACGTCCTCGGAGATGACCTGGCCGCCGGTGAGGATCGCGATGTCCTGCATCATCGCCTTGCGGCGGTCGCCGAAGCCCGGTGCCTTGACCGCGACGGACTTGAAGGTGCCGCGAATCTTGTTGACGACCAGGGTCGACAGCGCCTCGCCGTCGACGTCCTCGGCGATGATCAGCAGCGGCTTGCCGGCCTGCATGACCTTCTCGAGGATCGGCAGCAGGTCCTTGACCGTGGAGACCTTCTGATTCGCGATCAGGATGTAGGGGTCGTCGAGGACGGCCTCCATGCGCTCCGGGTCGGTCATGAAGTACTGGGAGATGTAGCCCTTGTCGAAGCGCATCCCCTCGGTCAGCTCGAGGTCGAGGCCGAAGGTGTTCGACTCCTCGACGGTGATGACGCCTTCCTTGCCGACCTTGTCCATGGCCTCGGCGATCGCCTCGCCCACCGTGGCGTCGGCGGCGGAGATGGACGCGGTGGCAGCGATCTGCTCCTTGGTCTCGATCTCCTTGGCCATGCCGAGCAGCTGCTCGGAGACGGCCTCGACGGCCCGCTCGATGCCCCGCTTGAGCGCCATCGGGTTCGCACCGGCCGCGACGTTACGCAGGCCCTCGCGGACCATGGCCTGGGCGAGCACGGTCGCGGTGGTGGTGCCGTCGCCGGCGACGTCGTCGGTCTTCTTCGCGACCTCCTTGACCAGCTCGGCACCGATCTTCTCGTAGGGGTCCTCGAGCTCGATCTCCTTGGCGATGGAGACGCCGTCGTTGGTGATCGTGGGGGCGCCCCACTTCTTCTCGAGCACGACGTTGCGGCCCTTGGGGCCGAGGGTGACCTTGACGGCGTCGGCGAGCGTGTTCATGCCACGCTCGAGACCGCGCCGGGCCTCCTCATCGAAAGCAATCAGCTTGGGCATCGGTCAGCGATTCCTCATCAAGTGACGACAGAGATGGACTGTCACTCTCAAGGCGAGAGTGCCAACACCCATTTTTAGCACTCGACCCAAGCGAGTGCAAACAACTCCGTACGCCGTTCAGGCGTCCGCGCGGCCGCCGGGCTGGGGCTGCATCGCCGGCAGCGACCAGTCGACCGGTGAGCCGCCCTGCTGCTCGAGCAGGGCGTTGACGCGGCTGAAGGGACGCGAGCCGAAGAACCCGCGGTATGCCGAGAGCGGGCTGGGGTGCGGGGACGCCACGACCGGCACCGCGCCGAGCATCGGTCCCAGCGACTGCGCGGCCGTCCCCCACAGGATCGCGACGAGCGGGCCGCCGCGTGCCACCAGCGCGCGGATGGCCTGCTCGGTGACCGCCTCCCATCCCCTGCCCCGGTGGCTGTTCGCGTCGCCGGGACGCACGGTGAGGCAGCGGTTCAGCAGCATCACGCCCCGGTCGGCCCACGGCGTCAGGTCGCCGTCGCGCGGCACCGGCACACCGAGGTCGTCGACCAGCTCGCGGTAGATGTTGACCAGGCTCTTCGGCAGCGGCCGCACCTCCGGCGCGACGGAGAAGCTCAGTCCCACGGCGTGGCCGGGCGTCGGGTAGGGGTCCTGGCCGACGATCAGGACGCGCACGTCGGCGAGCGGCCGCTGGAAGGCCCGCAGCACCTGCTCACCGGGAGGCAGGTACGACCGGCCGGCCGCGATCTCGGCGCGCAGGAACCCGCCCATCTCCCTGATCCGGTCCTCCACCGGCGCGAGCGCCGCGGCCCAGTCCGGTGCCATCAGGCCGCGGGAGACCAGGCCGGCGAGTGCAGACACCTGCCGCAAGCTAGTGGTCACCGGAACGTGGGCAGGTCCTGGTCCTGCACGAGGGCACCGCGGAAGAGGTCGCCGACCGCGCGGAGTCGCTCGGGAGCGGTCCGCAGCGTCCAGCGGTCCGGTCGCAGGTCGGGATCCTCCAGCTCGTGCCAGCCGATCGGCATGCTGACCGGAGCGCCCGGGCGTGGCCGGGTGGCGTACGGCGCGACGAGCGTCTTGTTGATCGCGTTCTGCGTGTAGTCCAGCCGTGCCCTGCCGCCGCGCTCGCGCTTGACCCACTTCCAGCTGACCCAGTCGGGATGGAGCCTCCCGACGGTGCGCGAGACGCCCTCGACCCAGGCGCGGGTGTCGTCGAAGGACGGTCCGGTCGCGATCGGCACCCAGATCTGGATCCCTCGTGACCCGGTCACCTTCGGGTAGGACCGCACCCCGAGCTGCTCGAACGCCGTGCGGTGCAGCCGCGCGAGGTCGAGGACCTGCTCCCAGGAGGTGTCCTCGCCGGGATCGATGTCGAACAGTGCGTACGTCGGGCACCGCGGCGCATCCGTCCGGGAGGTCCAGGGGTGCCACTCCAGCGCCCCGAAGTTGGCCGCCCAGACCAGCGCGGCCGGCTCGTCCACGACCAGATAGGTCTGGGTCTCGCCCTCGTCCGCGAGCGGGTTGTCCCACCGGCCGATCCACGCCGGCGCGTGCGAGGGCAGCTCCTTGTGCCAGAACCCTGGGGCGTCAGCCCCCGACGGATACCGGTGCAGGTTCAGCGCCCGTCCCGCCAGGTAGGGCACCGAGACCGGCGCGACCGTGGCGACGTAGCGCAGGAAGTCCCGCTTGGTGATCGGCTCCTCGTCGCCGCGCGCCGGGAACAGCACCTTGTCGAGGTTCGTCACCTTGACCTTCCGCCCGAACACCTCCCAGGTGCCCTCACCACCGAGCTCGTCGAGGCCGCCGAGCTCGTCAGCGGTCGGCACGGGCGCAGCGTCGCTCGCCTCCGCAGCGGCGTCCGCGGGAAGGTCGGAGTGCCAGCGGTACGACGGATCCGCGCGCACCTCGTCGTTGGTGCGCCCGGTCAGCACCGAGCGCGGGTGCTCCTCGGGGTCCCAGCCCTCGACCGCGAAGTCGTCGTGCTTGTGCAGCAGCATCCACGACTCGCGGACGTCCCCACCGTCCGACGTGCCCGGGGCCGACCGCCTGATCAGCACCAGCCGGCCGCGGATCTTCTCGCCGTGCACGTCGGCGTGCAGCTCCCCGGACCGGACCGCGGCGACGGGATCGGTGGTGTCGTGCGGCGTCCAGGTGCCCGTGTCCCACACGATCACGTCGCCACCGCCGTACTCGCCGCGCGGGATGACGCCCTCGAAGTCGACGTACTCGACGGGATGGTCCTCGACGTGCACCGCGAGCCGCTTGACCGCGGGGTCGAGCGTGGGCCCCTTGGGCACCGCCCACGAGGCGAGCACGCCGTCCATCTCCAGCCGCAGGTCGTAGTGCAGACGGCTGGCGCGGTGCCGCTGCACGACGTAGCGCAGGCCGGCGCCCCGGCCACCCACCGCCCCGGCCGGCTCCGCGGTCCGGGAGAAATCGCGCTTGCGGTGGTAGGCCTCCAACGCATCGTCCTCGCCGCTGCCCATACCCGCTCGATACCCGCCTCCCGGCGAGCCCACGCGGCGCGAGCGGCCGCGGCGGGTCCATAACCCGAGGGCACCCTCGCGCGTTGCCTCGTCGGGCTCGCGTCGCCGACGCACTCGGGGAGCCGGGCACGGATCGGCGGAGCATGCGACGGAGACGGGCGGCAGCGATCGCGACGGCCACGGTGCTGGCCACGACCCTGCTGGGCCAGGCCTGGTTCGCGCCGGCCCGGGCGGCGGGCACGACCACCTGGCGCCCCGGTGAGCCCGACCCTGCCGGCACCGGGTTCTGGAGCAGCGACTGCGCAAGCCCGGAGGCCACGGCGCACGGGCCGGCGGGGCTCGCCGACGACCCCGCGGGCGTGGCCGGCACCCGCTCCTTCGTGCGGGTGGGGGGCGACGTCGCCTGGCGGTACAGCCCCGGCACCCGCCGGGCCGGCATCGCGGTGACGCTGCCCGACCCGGCCCACACCAGCGAGCTCTCGGTGCAGGCCCGCAGCACCACCGCCCAGGGGGTCCAGGAGCGGCTGCTCCTCGCCTACCAGGCCCCGGGAGCCGATGCCGAGACCTACGTCATCGGCACCGCGACCGCCTCCGTCGGGCCCCAGAGCGGCCGCAGCGACCTCAGCGGCGGGCTGTTGTGGCTCCAGCACCACGGTGCCTCGTTGTTCCAGGCCGCCGGGTGGTCGCCGCTCTTCCCCGCCAACCCGCTCGACCCCACCAGCAACCAGCCCCGGTCGCTCGCCCAGTTCACCGCGAGCAGGACCTACCAGGGCGGCCCGATGCTCGCCGGCTACGAGCTCGGCTGCACCGGCGACACCTTCACCCTCGACCACCTCGTCGTCGACGACGGCACGGGGCGCACCGACCTCGACCTCGCCGCCGAGCGGACCACGACGACGCTGGGCGCCGACCGCACCCTCGTGCCCGCCGGCCAGCCCGTCGTGCTCTCGGGCACGGTGACCGGTCGCGCGACCGGCGGCGACCCGGGTGGTGCCGCCGTCCTCGAGGCGGCGCCGTACGGCAGCGACACGTTCACCCCGGTCGGTGAGCCGGTCACCGGCACGGCCACGGGCACCCGGACCGCCACGGTGCGGCCGTCGGGGACGGCCCGCTACCGGCTGCGCTTCCCCGACACCCCGGCGGCCGATGGCAGCACCTCTGCGCCGGTCACCGTCGAGGTGTCCGCCGTCGCGACCCTGCGCGCCACGGCCGACCGGGTCCGCCTCGGCTCCCGGGTCCCGCTCAGCGGCACCGTCCGACCGGCAGGGACCGGAGTGCCGGTGACGCTGCAGCAGCAGTCCGGCGGCCGCTGGGTCGACGTCGCGCGCACCACCACCTCCGCCGACGGCGGCTACCGCTTCGGACCCCGGCCCCGGCAGGGCGGCCCGACCACCTATCGCGCGCTGGTGGGCACCCACGACGGCACGCTGGGCACGACGTCGGCAGCCGTGCCGGTGCTGGTCACCGTGCCGACCACCGTCACCGCCGCGCTCGGCGCCGCCGGCGTGCGCGCCGGGCACCTCGTGCGGATCGGCGGCGCCAGCAGTGCCCGACGCGCCGGCCTGCGCACCACGCTCCAGCGCCGGGTGCACGGGCGCTGGACCCGGCTGGCCCAGGGCCTCACCACGCGTCGCGGGCGGTACTCCTTCGCCGTGCCCACCCCCGCCACCGGTACGCCGGCCCGCTGGACCCTGCGCGTCCGGGTGGCCGGCCGCACGCCGTACCTGCCGGGGGTCTCGCCGCTGCGCACCGTACGCATCACCGCCACGCCGCGGCGGGCTCCGTCCCCCACACCGTCCCCCACACCGTCCCGCACACCGGCGCCAGCACCGGCGCCGAGCACCACCACCCCGCCGCCGAGCTCGGGCGGCGGCGGGACGGGCATCGGCTGACCGCCCGCCTCAGCCCCGCGCGGCGACCTGCCAGGTGTGGCTGAGGCCGGCCATCTCGATCCGTGCGGTGGCGCCGGCGTCACCGTCGGCGAAGTGGAAGTGCTGCCCGGCGGGCAGCGTGCCGCTGCCGTCCCTGCCGAGATGGATCGTGACGGTGCCCTCGGGGCGGCCGGCGACGCTGAAGGCGAGCTGCTCGTCGGTGCCCGGCGCGAAGCCGCGCGCGACCAGGGAGTAGCAGACCTGACGGTAGGCACCGTCGATGAGGCAGTCGGGCTGACGGACCGTGGTCAGCTCCGGCGGCGCGCTGGCCGCGCAGGCACGCGCCGGCGCGCTGGTGCGCCCGTCGAGGACCGTCCGGGCGCGCAGGCAGGCGCGGTCCCCGCCGGCACGGGTGGGCACCGTGACGGTGCGGGTCGCCACGTCCGTCCACCCCTCGCCGCGGTCGACCTGGAGCCCACCGGTCGCGGGCGCCTCCAGGGTGAACACGACGGAGCGGTAGGCAGGCGCACCGCGCAACCGCGGGCGCGCCGGGGCCGCGGTGACCGACCGGGCGACCGGGGCGTCGGTGGTCGGAGCACCCGTCGGCAGGGCCGCCCGCTGCGCCGCGGCGGGCTCGGCGCCGTCGTGCCGGGCCGACAGCGCCACCACGGCCGCCCCCACGGCGAGCACCGCCGCGGCCGACGCGGCGACCACCGCGAGCACCCGGCGCCGCGCCGCCCGGTCGAGCGCGGGCACCGCCCGGTCCTCGCGGGGCACCAGCCGCAGCGCCCGGGCCAGCGCCGCGCCGTCGGCGTAGCGGCGGGCCGGTTCGGGGTCCAGCGCCCGGTCGACCACCTCGGCGAGCGCCGGTCCGGGAGCGCCGTGCGCGAGCGCCAGCACGAGCCGGCCCGCGTCCCGCACGTCGCGGGCAGCGCTCGGCGACTCCGGGTCCTGCGGCTCCTCGGCCACCCCGGGCGGTCGCAGCCAGTCCTGCGCGAGCTGGGCGCCGCCGACATCGGCCAGCAACGGCAGCCCGTCGTCACCGGGCAGCAGCAGGTTCGTCGCGCACACGTGGCCGTGCACCAGCCCCGCCTCGTGCACGGCGGCCAGGCCGTCGGCCAGCGCGGTCGCCCAGGGCAGGACCACCGCCGGGTCCAGCGGTCCGGCGGCGAGGCGGTCGGCGACGCTCCCACCCGCCGCGTACGGCGAGACGGCGAGCAGCCGGTCGTCGTGCGCACCGACGCTCAGCACCGGCAGCAGCCGGGATGACCGGGTGGCGGCCAGCCGGTCGAGGTCCGCGCCGTACCGCGCCACCAGGTCCTCCCGGAGCAGCGTCTCCGGCGTGCGCACCGCGATCGCCACCCGCGGCGGACCCACCTGCGGGTCCGGGCGGGTGTCGAGCGCCTCGAGCACCACCCCGCGAGGACCCCGGCCGATCTCGCGCACCACCCGGTAGGGCCCGACCCGGTGGCCCGGCATCGGGAAGCCGGACATCCTCCTCAGCCCTTGCCCGCCAGGCCCCGCGAGGCGCTGGAGGCGAAGCGGCGCTCGGGGTTCGACCCGATCGCCGAGCGCTTCGGCGCCACCCCGGTACGCCGGGCGTCGCGCATAGGACCGCCCGCGGGGCGCGACGCGGGTGCCGGCTCGTCCACGTCGGGCGTGGAGTGCTCCTGGATCCACTCGTCGAGGATCACCCAGGTGGTCCCGCGCGCGGCACGGCCGGTGAGCATGCCCAGGTGTCCTCCGGGCACGATCTCGAAGCGGACCTCGTGGGCGTTGGGCAGCAGGTCGACCAGCCGGCGCACCGCCTTGACGGGCGCGATGCCGTCGGTGTTGCCGGCGAAGATCAGCACGGGCAGCGTGATGGCGTCGACACGGATCTCGCGGCCGTCGTACTCCACGATGCCGTTGCGCAGCTGGTTCTTCTTCACCATCCGGTGGTACAGCTGGCCGAACGTGCGGCCGGGATAGGCGATCATCCCGGCGGTGAACCGGTCGACCGCCTCGATCTGCGCGAGCCACTCGCGATCGTCGAGGTTCTGCAGGCGTGCGATCGGCTTGGTGAGCACCTTGGTGCCCGAGCTGAGCTGGAACGCCCGGCGCACCAGCGGCTTGGGCGCACCACCCATGGCCCGGTAGATCGAGGTGACGATGCCGCCGTCGGTGAGCCGCAGGATCGGGCGCAGCGGTGCGACCAGGGGCACCTGGCTGACGTCGAAGGGCGAGCCGACGACGGTCAGCGACGCGATCGGAAGCCGCGGCTGGGAGGCGGCCACGAGCACGGAGAAGATCCCGCCGAGGCTCCAGCCCACCACGTGCACCGGACGGTCGCCGGCGTGCTCGTGCACCGCCTCGATGGCCGCGGGCACCACGTCGCGCACCCAGTGCTCCATGCCGAGGTTGCGGTCGCGGAAGGAGATCTCGCCGTACTCCACGACGTAGGTCGGCCGGCCCTGGCTGACGAAGTGCTCCACGAGCGAGCACCCGCGGCGCAGGTCGTAGCAGCTGGACGGCGCCGCCAGCGGGGTGACCAGCAGCACCGGGTCGCCGGTGCTGCGCACCTGCGCGGCCGGGCGGTAGTGGTAGACCTCGCGCCGCGGGCCGTCGTCGATCAGCGTGCGCGGCATCGGCCGCAGGTCGGCCAGACCGCCGTAGAGCACCATGTGGGCGAGATTGCTCGCCGCGGCGGCGACCTGGTCCGGCTTCGGGATCAGATCCATGCGTGGCACTCCTCGGCTCGTCCGTGCCCTTCCCCGGCTCCAGTATCGAGCACGGGACGCGTCCGCGGGGCGAGTCCCGCCGATCCGCTCCGGTCCGCTCAACTGCCCCGCGCCGGCTTGACCTGCCGGTGGTGCTGCGGCCGGGCGTCGGCGAGCTCGTCGAGGAACGCCGTCGCCCAGTGCGCGACGTCGTTCTCGGCCACGCACTTGCGCATCGCCTTCATCCGCCGGGACTGGTCCTTCTCGTCCGCGCGGTAGGCCTCCAGCATCTTGGCCTTCATGCCGTTGATGTCGTAGGGGTTCACCAGGTGGGCCTGGCGCAGCTCCTCCGCGGCGCCCGCGAACTCCGAGAGCACCAGCGAGCCGCGGTTGTCGTAGCGGCAGGCGACGTACTCCTTGGCGACGAGGTTCATCCCGTCGCGGAACGGCGTGACCACCATGATGTCGGCGGCGCGGTAGAGAGCCGCCATCTCCTCGCGGGGGAAGGAGGAGTGCAGGTAGGAGATCGCCGGCCGGCCGATCCGGCCCAGGTCGCCGTTGATCCGCCCGACCAGCCGATCGATGTCGTCGCGCAGGATGCGGTACTGGTCGACGCGCTCGCGCGAGGGGGTGGCGACCTGGACGAAGATCGCGTCCTCGAGGGTGAGGTCGCCGTCGGTGATCAGCTCGCTGTAGCCGCGCAGCCGGGCGTAGATCCCCTTGGTGTAGTCGAGGCGGTCGACGCCGAGGAAGATCTTGCGCGGGTTGCCGAGGTCCTTGCGGATCTGCTCGGCGCGCTCGGTGACCGCCTCGCTCTCCGCGAGCTGCTGGAAGCCCTCGAAGTCGATCGAGATCGGGAACGCCTTCGCCGTCACCATCCGGCCGTCGGGCAGCCAGACGCTGTCACGATGGGTCTTGTGCCCGACGCGTTGGCGGACGAGCCGGATGAAGTTCTGGGCCGCACCGGGCAGCTGGAAGCCGACCAGGTCGGCGCCCATCAGGCCCTCGAGGATCTGCTGGCGCCACGGGAGCTGGGAGAAGAGCTCGGCGGGCGGGAACGGGATGTGCAGGAAGAAGCCGATGCGCAGGTCCGGGCGCAGCTCGCGCAGCATCGCCGGCACCAGCTGGAGCTGATAGTCCTGGACCCACACCACCGCGTTCTTCGCAGCCCGCTCCGCGGCCGCGGCCGCGAACCGACGGTTGACCGTGACGTAGGCGTCCCACCACTCGCGGTGGAACTCCGGCTTCGCGACGACGTCGTGGTAGAGCGGCCACAGGGTGGCGTTGGAGAAGCCCTCGTAGAACTCCTCGTACTCCTGGTGGCTGACCGAGACCGGCACGAGCGTGATGCCGTCGTCCTCGAAGGGCTCCAGCTCGCTGCCGGCGTCGCCGGGCCAGCCGATCCACGCCCCCCGGTTGCGCTGCATCACCGGGACCAGCGCCGAGACGAGACCACCGGGGCTGCGCCGCCACTCGGTGCTGCCGTCGGGCAGCGTCACGCGGTCGACCGGGAGCCGGTTGGCCACCACGAGCAGGTCGGCGGTGCTGCGGCGTCGGGTGCTCCTGGTCACGTTCTCGACCCTACTGACTCGCGGTGACGGGCTCGCCGGGGTAGCGCACACCGATCTGAGCGCGCAGCGCGTCCATCTGCTGCAGCAGCGCGATCGTGTGCTCGAGCGGCACCAGCGCGCTCGTGGTGCGCCCGGCGGCCAGGCAGCGCTGGACCTCCAGCGCCTCGTTGCCGTAGCCGCGCCCGACCACGGGCTCCACCGGCTCGAGGTCCTCGGGGGTTCCCGGCGTCTCCCCCTGCGTCGGCGTCCAGGTGATGCGTGCGGGGTGGTGGAAGTCGCGGGGCAGGTCGAACCGCCCGCGATCGGTCGCGACCGTCCCGGTGCGCGGCGTGGCGGCCAGCATGCTGGCGGTCGAGGTGGCTGTCGCCTCCCCGTGCCGGGCCGCGACCGCGATCGCCAGGTCGATGCCGTCCCGCACGACGGCGACGGCGCTCTGCTCGGTCGGTGCGCCGAGCACGAGGTGAGCCAGCGTCAGGGGGTAGATGCCCATGTCGAGCAGCGCCCCCGCACCCATCGCCGGGTCGAGCAGCCGGTCCTGCGGACCGGCCTCGACCACGAACCCCAGGTCGGCGACCACCTGCGAGGGCCGCCCGGCCGCGCCGGAGGCGAGCCGGTCGAGGAGCGCCCGGATCAGGGGATGGCAGGCGGTCCACATCGCCTCCATCAGGAACAGCCCGCGGTCGGCGGCGTGGGCGAACATCGCCGTGGCGTCGGCCGCGTTGAGCGCGAGGGGCTTCTCGCACAGCACCGGCTTGCCGGCGTCGAGCGCGAGCCGGACGTGCTCGGGGTGCAGGGCGTGCGGGGAGGCGACGTAGACGACGTCGACGTCCGGGTCGGCGACCAGCTGCTCGTAGGAGCCGTACGGCGTCCCGCCGTACCGCCGGGTGAAGGCCTCGGCCGTGTCCCAGCGGCGCGAGCCAGCCGCCGCGACACGCGCATCGGGGAGCAGGGCGAGGTCCTCGGCGAAGGACCGGGCGATCTTGCCGGGGGCGAGGATCCCCCATCCGAGCGGCGGCACGGCAGCCACGGTACGCGGTCGGCCCCGCTCCGAAGAAGAGGCAGCAACGCGGTCGGAGCGTTCGAATGACACGCGTGTACTTTGAGCCTACGATGGACAGCGACCGACCCGAGCCCACTGTCGCAGACACCCGATCCGCCGAGGAGTCCACGCACATGGTCGCCACGCCCGCCCCGCACGAGGACCACCCGGTCGGACCCGACCGGCTCTCCGAGCGCGACTGCTCGATCCTCGACTTCGAGCGCCAGTGGTGGAAGTACGCCGGCGCCAAGGAGCAGGCCGTCCGCGAGCGCTTCGACATGTCGACGACCCGCTACTACCAGGTGCTCAACGCCCTCATCGACCGGCCCGAGGCGCTCGCCCAGGACCCGCTGCTGGTCCGGCGCCTGCGCCGCCTCCGCGCGGCCCGGCAGCGACAGCGCTCGGCCCGCCGGCTCGGCTTCGAGGTCTGACGCCTTGGCTGGCCCGCGCGACGACCGCGGTGTCGTCCTTCCTGCGGCGGCCCTGATCGTGAGCTCGTGCGTGGTGGCGGTGGCCGCGGTCGGCTTCGTGCTCACCTCCGGCACCGACGACCCCACGGCCCGCCCCGCCGCCGTGACCGTGCCGCGCTCCGTCGCGCCGCAGACGAAGTCCCCGGCGCCGGTGCTGCACCCGCGGAAGAAGCCGCGCGTGGACCGCGCCGGCACCTCCGTGGTGGTCTTCAACAACTCCAACGTCAAGGGGCTCGCCGGCCAGACCTCGGCCCGTGCCCGCGAGGCCGGCTGGAAGGTGGTCGGCTCCGACAACTGGTACGGCACGGTCGAGTCCTCGACCGTGTACTACCCGGCGCGCCTGCACACCGCCGCGAAGGCGCTGGCCAAGGACCTGCACATCGAGCGGCTGCGTCCTGCCATCGCCCCGATGCAGAGCGACCGCCTCACGGTCATCCTCACCGCCGACTATCCGGGCTGACGCCCGGCCGGTCGAGCGCGGCCGGTCGAGCGCGGTCGGAACCCGTGGTTGCATGACCGCATGGAGCTGACGACCGCCGACGCCCGCCACCACCACGACGCGCTCGTGTCGTGCACCGGCCCGGTCGTGGTCGGGCTGGACTTCGACGGCACCCTGTCCCCGATCGTCGAGGACCCCTCGGCGGCGCGGATCCATCCCGAGGCCCCGGCCGCGCTGGCCGCGTTGGGCCGCACGGTGGCCGCGATCGCGATCGTCACCGGTCGACCCGTCGCCCACGTCCTCGAGCACGGCGCGATCGAGCAGCTGGCCGACGAGCTCGCGGGCGAGTCCGGCGGAGCGGCCGTGGTGGTGCTCGGGCAGTACGGCGCCGAGCGCTGGACCTCGACCGAGCGGCGGACGCGGTCCGCCGAGCCGCCGGCGGCGCTCGCCACGCTCCGCGAGCGCCTCCCCGAGCTCCTGGCGAGACTCGAGCTGGGCGAGGATCCCTACGTCGAGGACAAGGGCCTCGCCTTCGCGGTCCACACCCGGCGGATGCCCGATCCCGCCGGCGCCTACGACGCCGTGCTGGACGCCCTGACCGAGGCGGCCGCGCGGCACGACCTCCACGTGGAGCCCGGCCGCTACGTCGTCGAGGTGCGCGGCGCGGACACCGACAAGGGCGACGCTGTGCGCACGCTGGCCGCCGAGTGGTCGGCGCAGGGCTTCGTCTTCGTCGGCGACGACCTCGGCGACGTCCCGGCCTTCGAGGCGGTCGCCGGGCTGCGCGACGCCGGCACGGCCGGGCTGCTGGTCGCCTCCGGCTCGACCGAGCAGAGCGCCCTGACCGACCGCGCCGACGTGGTCGTCGACGGCCCCGAGGGCGTTGTCGCCCTCCTCCGCGACCTCGCCGAGGCCCGCGCGCGTCCGGCGTCCGGACCGGGTGGATCCACGGTCACCACGTGACTGCGAATCCACCCGATTCGGCTCCGGTCACCGCGCCGATCTTCCACATCGCGGAGCCCGAGCGGTGGGAGCGGGCCCTGGCGACCGGCTCCTACGTCGGCTCGACCCGCGGGCTCGACCTGGATCGCGTCGGCTTCATCCACTGCTCCTTCGAGCATCAGGTGGCGGGCGCCGCGAACGCGTTCTACGGCGACTGGACCGAGGCGCTCCTGCTCCTCGAGATCGATCCCGAGAGGGCGGGGGCGGAGCTCCGCGTGGAGAACCTCGACGGTGGTGCGGAGCTGTTCCCCCATCTCTACGGCCCGCTCCCCGTCGCCGCCGTGGTCGCGGTCGAAGCGCTCGAGCGGGGGCGTTCGGGGTGGGCCCTCCCCGGCGCACCCTGACGTATCCCGCATGTCGGACCCGATGTGCACATCGTGAGACGACTGCGTAACGTAGGACCTGCTCATCGAGAGGGGCAGAGGGATACGGCCCGCTGAAGCCCCGGCAACCGCCACGAGACGCTCCTGCTCAGGAGGCCCGCTCGTGGGACTGGTGCTACGTCCGTCCCGCGGCGAAGGTCGCCGCGGGGAAGATGAGAAGGAGGCCTCCTTGAGCACTGTCACCGAAACCCCGACCTCGACGACCCCCGGCGTGCGCGAGGGCGCCTTCGGCAACGCCGTCGCGCTGTCGTGTCGCGAGTGCGGAGCCCGCCAGGAGCTCGGCCCCCACTACGCCTGCATGGAGTGCTTCGGTCCGCTCGAGGTGGCCTACGCGTTCCCTCACGTGACCCGCGAGGAGATCGCCGCCGGGCCGCGCAACATCTGGCGCTACAAGGCGTTGCTGCCGGTCCCGGCCGACATCGAGCAGTCACCGAACACCGAGCCCGGCTTCACCCGGCTGCTGCGCGCCGACAACCTGGCCCGCGAGCTCGGGCTGGAGAGGCTCTGGGTCAAGGACGACTCGACGAACCCGACGAACTCCTTCAAGGACCGGGTCGTCGCCTGCGCCCTGAGCGCCGCACGGGAGCTGGGCGCGAAGGTGTTCGCCTGTCCCAGCACCGGCAACCTGGCCAACGCCGTCGCGGCCGCCGGCGCCCGGGCCGGGATGAAGACGGTCGTCTTCATCCCCAGCAACCTGGAGAAGCCCAAGCAGGTCAACTCCGCGGTCTACACCGAGAACCTGGTCGCGGTGAACGGCAACTACGACGACGTCAACAAGCTGGCCTCCGAGATCGCCGGCGAGGAGGAGGGCTGGGCGTTCGTCAACGTCAACGTCCGCCCGTTCTACGCCGAGGGCTCCAAGACGCTCGGCTACGAGATCGCCGAGCAGCTCGGCTGGCGCCTGCCCGACCAGGTCGTCATCCCGGTGGCATCCGGCTCACAGCTCACCAAGGTCGACAAGGCCTTCCGCGAGCTGATCGAGCTCGGCCTGGTCGAGGACAAGCCCTACCGGATCTACGGCGCGCAGGCGACCGGCTGCTCGCCGGTGGCGACGGCCTTCAAGAGCGGCACCGACGTGGTCCGCCCGGTCAAGCCGGACACGATCGCCAAGAGCCTCGCGATCGGCAACCCCGCCGACGGGCCCTACGTGCTCGACGTGTGTCGCCGCAGCGGCGGCGCCGTCGAGGACATCTCCGACGACGAGGTCCGCGAGGGCATCCTGCTGCTCGCCCGCACCGAGGGCATCTTCACCGAGACCGCGGGCGGCACCACCGTCGGCGTGCTGAAGAAGCTCGTCGAGAGCGGCCAGCTGGATCCCGCGCTCGAGACGGTCGTGATCAACACCGGCATGGGCCTGAAGACCCTCGACGCGATCGCCGACCGCGTCGGCGCGGCTGCCACGATCGACCCGTCGTACGACGCCTTCCACGCCACCGGCATCGCCTGACCCGCCCCCGACGAACAGGAGCCACCATGGCCGTCTCCGTCCGCATCCCGACGATCCTGCGCACCTACACCGGTGGCGCCTCCGAGGTCTCCGCCGAGGGCGGGACGCTCGCGGCGGTCCTCGACGACCTGGAGGCGAACCACACCGGGATCAAGGCGCGGGTGCTCGACGACTCCGGCGAGATCCGGCGCTTCGTCAACGTCTACGTCGGCAACGACGACGTCCGCTTCCTCGACGGCCTGGCCACCGAGGTCGCCGACGGCGCCCAGCTCTCGATCATCCCCGCCGTCGCCGGCGGCTCCTGAGCCAGGTCGGGGGACGGCGGCCCACCCTCGCCCGGCGGCGCTCGTACGGCGGTGAGGCGTGGAGGGGAAACGGATCTTGTCGATAGTTGAACGTTGAACTATCATCAGGTCATGACCTCAACCCGGATGCCCGCCCTCTACATCGGGCACGGCGCGCCGCCGCTGCTCGACGACCCGGTGTGGGCCGGACAGCTGCGCGATCTGGCCGGCCGGCTTCCGCGACCCACCGCGATCCTGGTGGTCAGTGCCCACTGGGAGTCCGCCCCGGTCTCCCTCAGCGCGCCCAACGCGCCCTTGGTCTACGACTTCGGCGGGTTCGAGCCGAAGTACTACCGGATGACCTACGAGACGGCCGACTCCACCGCGCTGGCCCACCGCGTGGCTGCCGCCCTGCCCTCCACGATGGCGGTCCACCAGCACCCCAGCCGCGGCCTCGATCACGGAGCCTGGGTCCCGCTGAAGATCATGTACCCCGACGGCGACGTCCCGGTGGTGCAGATGTCGCTGCCCACCCAGGACCCGGGCCAGCTGCTGCAGCTCGGCGCACGCCTGCGCGAGCTGCGCGACGAGGGCGTACTGGTGATCGGCTCGGGCTTCCTCACCCACGGCCTGCCGTTCCTCACCGACTTCTCGATCGGTGCCGACGCACCGGGCTGGTCGGTCGACTTCGACGCCTGGGCCGCGGAGGCGATGGCCCACGGAGACCTGGACACCCTGGCCTCCTACCGGAGCCTGGCCCCGGGCATGCCCTACGCGCACCCCACGGTGGAGCACTACACGCCGCTGTTCGTCACCCTCGGCGCCGCCACCGACCCCGGCACGCCGGGGCAGCAGGTCATCGACGGGTTCTGGATGGGCCTGTCGAAGCGGTCCCTGCTCGTCGCCTGACGCGAGAGTGCCCGAGCGCGAGCCCGGGTGCGGTCGCCTTCCCCTGGAGGGGGTTCGCCGGCGCGCGGATGGCGCCCGCGTGGCAGCATCGGGGCCGTGCAGGTGCTCTCGATCCAGTCAGCGGTGGCCTACGGTCACGTCGGCAACAGCGCGGCGGTCTTCCCGCTCCAGCGCCTCGGCGTGGAGGTGTGGCCGGTCAACACCGTCAACTTCTCCAACCACACCGGGTACGGCGCCTGGCGCGGCCCGGTGCTCCCCGCCGACGACGTCCGGGCGGTGCTCGAGGGCGTCGAGGAGCGTGGCGCCTTCCCCGACGTCGACGTGGTGCTCTCGGGCTACCAGGGCGGCTCCGACATCGGCGCGGTCATCCTCGAGGCGGTGGCGCGGGTCAAGGCCGCCAACCCGTCGGCGATCTACGCCTGCGACCCGGTGATGGGCAACGCCACCAGCGGCTGCTTCGTCCACCCCGACATCCCGGTGCTGCTGCGCGACCGGGTGGTCCCGCACGCCGACCTCATCACCCCCAACCAGTTCGAGCTCGGCTACCTGACCGGCACCGAGCCGCACACGCTCGAGGAGACACTGGCCTCGGTGGACGCGGCGCGCGCGATGGGGCCCTCGACGGTGCTGGTCACCTCGGTGCTGCGGCCCGACGCGCCCGAGGACAGCCTCGAGATGCTCGCCGTGCACTCCGCCTCCGGCACCGACGAGGCGTGGCTGGTCCGCACCCCCCGGCTGCCGATGAAGGCCAACGGCTCCGGTGACGTCACCGCTGCCCTGTTCACCGCCCACCTCGTGGAGTCGGGTTCGGCCCGGGAGGCGCTCGAGCGCACCGTCTCCAGCGTCTTCGACCTGCTCCGGCTCACCCTCGAGTCCGGCCGCCGGGAGCTGCAGCTCGTCCAGGCCCAGGAGCTCCTCGCCCACCCGCAGCGGCAGTTCTCCGCCGAGCGGGTGCGCTGACACCCGCAGACGACCTCCCTAGACCAGTCGCGCCGCTTCTGCGCTGGAATGACCCGATTCCACGGGTTCCTCCCATCCGACGTGACGTCCGCCACGAACCTTGGCTCGGCGGCCATGGTGGCCGCCGTTCGAAGGAGGACACATGAGGTTCATCGGTCAAGGCCGCAAGCGCTTCGTCGCCGCGGCCGCCGCGATGATGCTGGCATCCGGGATCGGCATGGCCGTGGGTAGCACCCAGGACCCTGGCGACAACGCGATGAGCATGGGCAAGGGCGTCAACGAGTTCGGCATGACGCAGGCCAACTTCAAGGGCAAGACCACGGAGTTCACCTACACCAAGGGCTTCTTCTGCGACACCAGCGTTGCCGCGGCGTCGACCACCGGATGCGAGGCGGGCACCAAGTTCAACCACCTGCCGCCGCGCACCCACGACTTCGACCCGCTGTACATCACCGTGCCGCTCGGCTTCGCGATCCCCCGGCACAAGATGGAGTGCCCGGACGGCCTCGTCTGCGTCGACCACCCCGGCACGATCGACCTGACCCGGCTGGAGCCGGCCCTCAAGCCGCTCTACCCCTCGCTCAGCGACGAGCAGCTCACCGAGGCCCTGAAGAACTACTCCACCCCGGGCCACCAGCACTTCATCACCACCCGCGCCGGTGGCAAGAAGGAGTGGTGGGACGTCCGGATCGTCGGCGTCCTCGACAAGAAGCTCTACAACAACATCACCGCGCACCACTCTGCTCGCTACCTCAAGCAGCAGATCGCCAAGAAGTCGAACCAGGGCAAGATCACGGGCGTCATCCGCTCGAACATCTTCCTGTTCTTCGGCGTCAAGTGAGTCACGCGGTGATCCCGGCTCGGGCCGGGGTCACCGTCCCTCCCGCTGCCCCGCTCCTCAGCTCCCCCGCACCGCCCGCCGACCATCCCGCCGGCCCATCGCCTCGGAGGCACCCCATGGCCCCGCATCTCTCCCGTGACACCTGGACGCGACCGCTGCGCAGCGAGGACCGCTGGATCGGCGTCGTCGCACTGCTCGTGACCGCCGGCACGCACACCCCGCTGATCGGCGAGCACCTGGAGGAGGCGCCCTACGTCGGCTGGCTCTTCATCGTCCTCAGTGCCGCGAGCATCCTGCTCGCCGCGCTGCTCGTGGTCCGCGACTCCGCTGCCGTGTGGTTCGCCTCCGGCGCCACCACGCTGCTGGCGCTGATCGCGTTCGTCCTCTCGCGGACCGTCGGGCTGCCCCAGATCGGCGACGACATCGGCAACTGGACCGAGCCGCTCGGCTTCCCCGCCATCGTGGCCGAGGCCGTGGTCGCCGTGATCGCCTACGTCGTGCTGCGCCCGCGGCGCTCGCCCGAGGACTGAGCCCGGACCGTACGACCGGACTGCACGACCGGAGTTCACCGCCCGCCCGCGCGGGTACCGGCCGCAGCGGAAGCGATCCGCGACGGAAGGGAACGAGATGCCGGTCTGGCTCCAAGCAGGGCTGTGGGGGCTCCTCGCGGGAGGAGCGCTCGTCCTGGGAGCCGCGATCGCCTGGTGGGCGAAGGTGCCCCGGCTCGTCGTGGCCCTGGTGATGGCCTTCGGCTCCGGCGTCCTGATCTCGGCGCTCGCCTTCGACCTCATCGACGACGCCGAGAAGAACGGCGGCCTGCTCGCCGCGGCGAGCGGCTTCCTCGGCGGTGCGATCGTCTACGTCGGCGCCAACATGGTGCTGGCGAGGTTCGGCGCCCGGCACCGCAAGCGCTCCGGTGAGCAGCAGCCGAGCGAGCAGGAGCAGGACGGCAGCGGGGCCGCGATCGCCATCGGTGCCCTGCTCGACGGCATCCCCGAGTCCGTGGTGCTGGGTCTGTCCCTCCTCGGCGGCGGCGGGATCGGTGTCCCGGTGCTCGCGGCGATCTTCATCTCCAACGTTCCCGAGGGCCTGTCCAGCTCGGCGGGCATGAAGAAGAACGGCCGCAGCGCGACGTACGTCTTCGGCGTCTGGATCGGCATCGCGGTCGCGAGCGGCATCGCGGCACTGCTCGGCGTGGTGCTGCTCCAGGGGGCGCCGCCCGAGCTGATCGCGGTGATCACCAGCGTCGCTGCCGGCGCGATCCTGGCGATGGTCGCCGACACGATGATCCCCGAGGCGTTCGAGCGCACCCACGCGCTCACCGGCCTGGTGACCACGCTCGGCTTCCTCGTCTCGTTCGCGATCGAGCGCTACTGAGCCGGCCTCTGCGGCGACGACGGCTCAGGCCATGTCGTCCCAGTCCCACCCGTCGCTGACCACCAGCTGCCGCAGGCCGCGACGCCGGTCCGCGGCCCGGGTCACGCCGCGGGCGTAGTCGGCCTCGTCGGCGAGCGGGATGCCGGCCGCCGCGAGCGGCCGCCGGTCGGGCACCGGCGGCACGTCGACGTGCGGCATCGAGCCGACGAACGACGCGGTCTCGACGTAGCGCTCGATCGCCGTGCGCGGCGAGCGCAGCGCGCTCGGGTCCGGCCTGCTGTCGGCAGCGACGGCGGAGGAGAGCAGCACCAGCGCGTCGTCGAGCGCGGCAATGGCCAGCGGAGCGGAGACGGTCCGGGGCGCCGCCCGGAAGTAGTGCAGCACGGGGTAGGCGATGTGGTGCTCGGCCAACGTCACCAGCGAGGGGGTCAGCGAGACCAGCTGCTGGACGAACACCGAGCTGAAGTGGTCGCCGCGCCAGGCGCGGCGCACGATCTCCTGGGGCCCTCTGCCCAGCGCGTCGATCTGGGTGGCCAGGGTGCGCCGCGCGACGACGGCGGACACGACCGAGACCAGATAGGTGATCGCGAGCGTCACCAGGAACAGACCGGTGAAGCTCGCGACCGCCGAGACGAACCGCCAGCCCGCGTCGCCCGCGACCACGTCGCCGGTGCCGAGCGTGACCAGGTCGAAGCCGGCGAAGTAGGCGACGTCGAGCGCCCCGGCCGGGCGGAAGTCGTGCATGACCGAGCCCGACCCGAGGAAGACCAGGAACCACCCCACCCACAGCGTCGTCACCCAGGTGAGCACCGTGCCGACGAGCAGCACGGTGCCCGCTGCCGACAGGATCCCACCCTCGCGGCGCCGACGCTGCGCCCGGACGAGCAGCCGCCACACCAGCGCCAGGACGTGCTGGGTGAGCGGCCCCGCCCGCGAGGACAGCGAGAGCGTGGTCATGAAGGCGTCGACGAACACCAGGACGACCAGCCCTGCACCGATGACGATCTCGACCACGTGCACGAGGTAGGGCTACCCGATCGGCGGCGCTGGAATCGGCCCCAGGATCGGTGGCCGGCCCGTGCTCAGCCCAGGTGCAGCGGGGCGCCGACCGGGGCGTTCTCGTCGTAGGAGTCGGTACGGCGGATCTCGCGGAGCGTGAGCCGCCGCTCCTGGTCCGGGGTCAGCCGCAGGTCCGCGGGCACCGCGGCGCTGCACGCCGCACCCGCGCAGTTCTCGTAGCGGCGGAACAGCGCCTCCATCCGGCGCAGCATCGACCGGTGCGCGGGGTCGCGCTGGAGCCCGTGCAGCTCGAGGGGGTCGCGCAGCAGGTCGTAGAGCTCCTGCTCGCCGTCGCTGTAGTCGGTCAGCTTCCACCGGCCCAGCCGCACTCCCCGGGTGTCGAGCGGGGAGCCGGGCAGGAAGTCGCGGTCCCCCGGCGGCCTCTTCATCATCGCCTCGGTGACCACGGGGCGGGTCCAGCCCCGGTCGCCCGAGCGGATCACCGGTCCGAGGTCGACGCCGTCGGTGCCGGGCATCGTCGTCCCGGCGTAGGCGGCGAGCGTGGGCGCGAGGTCGATGGTCGTCGCGGGGTCGTAGCGGCGGCCGTGCCGGATGCCGGGTCCGCTGATCAACAGGGGCACCCGCAGCGACGGCTCGTGCAGCGTGATCTTGCCCTCGCGCTTGCGGTGCTCGCCCAGGTAGTAGCCGTTGTCGGAGGTGAAGACGACGAGGGTGTTGCGCAGCTGTCGGGTGCGCCCGAGCAGGGCGAGCGTCCTGCCGACCTCGAGGTCCATGACGTAGAGCGCCTCGGCCCGCTGCCGGGTCAGCACCGTCTCCTTGGCCTTCTCCTCAGCGCTCAGGGGCGGCATCCGCCGCAGGTAGCGCGGCTTGTCGGAGACGTCGGCCTCCGCCTGGTGGGTCACCGGGGTGCCGAGCCCGTGGGTGATGGCGCGGTCGAAGAGACCCTTGACCCAGTCGGGGCGCGCGGGGGTGAACCACCCGACCCGGCCACGGTGGCGGGGAAGCACGGCGGGGCCGGGGTCGTCGCTCTCGTGCGGCTTGCCGAAGTGCGGGGCGATCGGCGTCCACCAGATGAACCACGGCGCGCCGGTGCGCCACCGGTCGATGACCGAGCGGGTCTGGCGCGCCAGCACGTCGGTGGAATAGCGGTGTGGCCACTGCACGATCCGGCCGTCGAGGTTCTGCACCAGCCGGAAGTAGTTGTAGGTGCCGCCCTGGAGGCGCTGCCCGGGGTGCCAGAGGTGGTCGGACCCGGCCATCCACCGGGTCCATCCCGGCGGCACGTAGTGCAGGGACGACGTACCGGTCGCGGGCACCGGCTGCTGGCCGTAGCCGTTGAGGTACTTGCCGATGAGCGCGGTGCGGTAGCCGGCACCCTGCAGCCGCGTCGCCAGCGTGGTCCGGTCGTCGAAGGCCTGGAAGCCGAAGGGGTCCTTGTGACTGTAGACGTGGTGGTTGTGGGCGTACTGCCCGCTCAGGAAGCTCGCCCGCGAGGGACAGCACAGCGGGTAGGGCGCGAAGGAGTTGGCGAAGTCGAGGCCGCGCCGCTGGATCAGCCGGCGCACGT
Organism: Marmoricola sp.; assembly: GCA_051954195.1. Classification (GTDB taxonomy): domain Bacteria; phylum Actinomycetota; class Actinomycetes; order Propionibacteriales; family Nocardioidaceae; genus Marmoricola. The sequence continues at coordinate 13,728 of JBQCHZ010000008.1, read as the reverse complement.
TCGGCATCCAGCGCAGCTCGTCCCACCGCATGTCGTCGGCCTCGATGACCAGGATGTCGGGGTGCCGGCCCGGTGGCGGGGCCGCGGTGGGGCTCGGCACGTCGATCAGCGTCTGCGTGGGCGCCGGGATGCCGTCGCCGTGGACGGTCCGGCCACCGCCGGCGCACCCGGCGAGGACAGTGAGGACAGAAAGGACCGCGACCAGGCCGATCAGCGCCGGTCCGCGCGCGGGCAGGGCTCGCTGCATCGGCGTCCTCCCCCTCCCCCTGATGCCGGCCCGACCGTCCGCGGCCGGGACGTCGGCCCGGCATAGGATGACGCCGCTGCCACGCAGCACCGCCGCGTTAGCTCAGTTGGCAGAGCGTCGCCCTTGTAATGCGAATGTCGAGAGTTCGATTCTCTCACGCGGCTCGCCGGCGATGCGGTTGCCTCCGCCGTGTCCCCACCCCTCCCCCGTCCGCCAGATTGGTCGCCATGCACCTGCTCGACGAGCCGCACCACGACGGGTCACCGCTCTACCTCGACGACGAGGAGCCGGTCCTCGGGACCCACGTGGGCGTGCGGGTGCGGACCTCGGCGCGGGCGCCCTACGAGCACGTGTGGGTGCGCACGGTGGAGGACGCGGAGCCTTTCTTCCACCCGATGGTCGTGGAGTCGACCGACGACGGTGGCACCTGGTGGCGCGGGGCGGTCCATCTGCGCAACCCCGTGCAGCGCTACCGCTTCCTTCTCGTGCGCGGCGAGGAGCAGCACTGGCTCAACCAGTCGGGCCTGCATCCCCGCGACGTGCCGGACGCGCACGACTTCGTGGTCTCCACCTTCCCCGCCGCGCCGGCCTGGGCCCGGGACGCCGTCGTCTACCAGGTGTTCCCGGACCGGTTCGCGCGCAGCGCGGCCGCCGACGGCCGACCGACGCCGGCCTGGGCCGTGCCCGCGGCCTGGGACGACCCGCCGATCCACGTCGGGCCCGACACGCCGCTGCAGCTGTACGGCGGTGACCTGGACGGCATCACCGAGCACCTCGACCATGTGCAGGCGCTCGGCGCCGACACGCTCTACCTGACGCCGGTGTTCCCCGCGGAGAGCAACCACCGCTACAACGCCAGCACCTTCGACGTCGTCGACGACCTCCTCGGCGGCGACGACGCCTACCGACGGCTGGTCGACGCCGCGCACCACCGCGGTCTGCGGGTCCTCGGCGACCTCACCAGCAACCACACCGGGGACACCCACGAGTGGTTCCGCAGGGCCGAGGCCGATCCCGGCAGCGCGGAGCGGTCGTTCTACTACTTCACCGTCGACGGCGGCCATGAGGGCTGGAAGGGCCACTCCACGCTGCCCAAGCTCGACCACCGGGACCCCGAGCTCGGACGGCGGTTCCGCCGGGTCGTCCAGCACTGGCTCCGCTTCGGGCTCGACGGCTGGCGGATCGACGTCGCCAACATGACGGGCCGGCACGTCGAGACCGACATCGCGCACGACGTCGCGCGCGAGATCCGGCAGGCCGCCGAGGACGTCCGCGCCGACGTCAGCATCGTCGGCGAGCACGGCCACGACGCCAGCGGCGACCTCGACGGCGACGGCTGGCACGGCACGATGAACTACTACGGTTTCTCCTTCCCCGTCTGGGAGTTCGTCCGCAAGCCCGAGGGGCACGTGCCGAGCTTCGGCTGGCCCGTCGGCGTGCCGCGTCGCCCCGCCGCGCAGGCGTTCGGCTCGATGCGGGAGTTCACGGCGCGGTTCGGCTGGCGCGCGGTGACCCAGAGCTGGAACATCCTCGGCTCCCACGACACCCCGAGGATCCGCACGGTCACCGGCGAGCCCGGGCTGCACCACGCCGCGGTGGCCCTGCAGTTCACGCTGCCCGGCGTACCGATGGTCTTCGCCGGCGACGAGCTGGGCCTGGAGGGCGTCGACGGCGAGGACGCCCGCCGGACGATGCCGTGGGGCGGCCTGCCCGAGGCGATGACCGAGGTCTACCGGCGGTACGCCGCGCTGCGCCGCGAGCACACCGCGCTGCGCCGGGGCAGCCTCCGCTGGGCCGTTCTGGCCGACGACCTCGTCGCCTACCTGCGCGAGCACCCCGACGGCGACGTGCTGGTCGCGGTGTCCCGGGGCGGTACGGCCGAGGTGCCGCTGCCCGACGGGCTGCCTCCGGTGCCGGCCTTCGACGAGCCGGGCGCCGTCGTGCTGCCGCTGGGCTGAGGGCCGGCCCGACGGCCTAGGCTTGATGCTCATGCGGGTGATCGCGAGCCGGCCCGCGCCCGGACTGCTCGGTCTGGCCTGGGACCGGCCGTTGGAGGAGTGGACCGAGCATGTGGTGCCGGTCCCGCGCGGCCTGTCGCGCCACGTGGTCCGGGTGATCCAGCTCGAGGGCGGCTTCTACGCCGTGAAGGAGACCGACGAGGACCTGGCGGGCCGGGAGTACCGGCTGCTGCGCCGGCTCGCGCGCCGCGGCCTGCCCGCGGTGCAGCCCGAGGCGGTCGTCTCCGGCCGGCCGCACGACCTGCCGGCCGCGCTGGTCACCCGCCACCTGAGCTATGCGCTGTCCTACCGCACGGTCTTCACCAACGGGCACCCCCGCGGCCAGGTCGACCAGCTGCTCGACGCCCTGGTGGTGCTCCTGGTCCGGCTGCACCTCGGCGGCTTCTACTGGGGCGACGTGTCGCTGTCCAACACGCTCTTCCGCCGGTCCGCGGGCGAGTACGCCGCCTACCTGGTCGACGCCGAGACCGGTGAGCTGCACGACCAGGTCTCCGACTCCATGCGCGCCTACGACGTGCAGGTCGGCTGCGAGAACGTCTACGCCGAGCTCCTCGACCTCCAGGCCGGCGGGGCGGGCGAGGGGGTGGACCCGGACGCGGTCGTCGAGCGGCTGCTCGCCCGCTACGAGGCGCTGTGGTCGGAGCTGCTGGCGCCCGAGCAGTTCGGCGCGGAGGAGATGTGGCGGGTCGAGCAGCGCATCGACCGGCTCAACGACCTCGGCTTCGACGTCGACGAGCTCGACCTGGCCACCGACGAGGGCGGCACGGTACGGCTGCAGCCACGCGTCGTCGAGGCGGGGCACCACGCCCGGGAGCTGGAGCGCCTGACCGGGCTCACCGTCGAGGACAACCAGGCTCGACGGCTGCTCACCGACATCGCGGCGTTCGCCGCGCACGTCGGCGCGCCCGACCGCGACGCCGTCGGGGACCGGTGGCGACACGCGGTCTTCGACCGGCTGACCGCGATGGTGCCGCCCGAGCTGCGCGGGCGCCTGGAACCCGCGGAGATCTTCCACGAGGTCCTCGAGCACCGGTGGCTGATGTCGGAGCGTGCCGGGCGGGAGATCGACCTGCCGACGGTGATGCGCGACTACCTCCGGACCCAGCTCCCGAACCGGGCCGAGGAGCGGCTCAGCGGCGGGGCGTGACCGAGGCCGGGGCGGGGCTGTAGTCGAAGGCCACGAACGGCTTGACCACCACCTTGCCGGTGGTGCGGACCTCCACCGGCTGCACGCCGATCGGGCGCCCCTCCGCCCAGGTGACGATGGTGAACTCGGCGATGCGCCGCAGCTTGCTGCCGAGCGCGAAGCCGTAGGCGGCGCCGCCGGTCGTGCCGTTGGTGTAGCGGTAGCCCACCTTGCCGTTGCTGCCCACGATCCGGTCCGGTCCGACCTGGACGTGCAGATGGCCCGCGATCACGGCGTCGGCGCATCCCCGCTCGAGAGCGCCGAGGGCCATCGTCGCGCTGTGCACCACGATCGTGCTGACCCGCTCGCCGGCCGCGTCGAGCTCGCAGGCCCGGTCCTCGATGCGCTGGGCCACCTCGCCGAAGGTCAGGTCGGTCTCGTCGAGCCAAGAGCCGAGCCCGCTCGAGCGCGGGTCGTCGACCCCGAGCATCGTCACCTCGCCGAACGGGGTGACCTCGTGGCCGTCCAGGTGCTTCCAGCCCCGCTTCTCCAGGTAGGAGGCCACGAAGCCCCCGTGGTCGTGGTTGCCGGCGACCTCGATCCGGGTCTCGAAGCCGGAGAACGCGTCGTCGAGGGAGTCGAGGCTGAAGCCCTCCCAGGTGCTGCCTGTGGAGGTGTCGTCACCGGCGTCGACGACGACCGTCGCCCCGGCCTCCTTCGCCAGGGCCGCCACCACCGGGTCCATCCCGATGTTGTCGTGGCGGTCGCTGAGCAGCACCCCGACCGTCTCCCCCTCCTGGGGCACCCGGAACCGCGCTGCCACCGACGGCGCCGCAGCGACGATGCCGGCGTAGAAGCGCCGCGACTCGTCGTAGGTGTCGAGCGCCGACTGCACCAGCCGGCGGGTGCCGTCGGTGATCACCCCGCCCTCGATCTCCACCCGGTCCAGGGCGGCCGGCAGGTCGATCTCGGGGACCGCCTGCTGCAGCGGGATCCAGACGTCGACCTGCACCCGGTCGTCGTCGCCGCGCCACGGCTCCACGCCGAGCACGACCAGCCCGGCGACCACCAGCAGCACCAGGCCGGTGCGCCCCGGCGAGCCGTGCACCAGCCGGCGCCGCCGCTCCCGGCCGAGCAGCAGCCAGAGCCCGACCGGCACCAGCCCGAGGAGCGCACCGCGCAGCACCGTGTCGAGGACGAGGGACCGCACCTCGGCCCGCACCCGGGCGACCACGGCGTCGGGGTGGGAGGCGAGCACGGCGTAGCGCGCGACGATCTCCGCAGTGGTCGCCGCCGTCGTCTTGCCGACGACCAGGCGGGCGCCGATCGGGCCGTCGGTCCTCAGGCGCACGTCGGGGACGTAGGGCCCCATCCGCAGCACCGCGTCGCCGCCGTACCGCGGGCTGACCACGACGTCGTGCCCGGCGACCACCATCGACCCGCTCGTGTGCGGCACGAGGTACGCCGCGGCCGGCACCGACACCACCAGCCACGCCAGCACACCCAGCGCCACCCGGCGACCGGAGGGCCGTCGGAGGCGCAGGTGTGGGCGTCTCAGCGTGCGGCCCTCACCCGGTCCACCGCGTACAGCGCGATGCCGGCCGCGACGCCGGCGTTGAGCGACTCCAGCGAGCTGGCCATCGGGATGGAGACGAGCTGGTCGCAGGTCTCCGCGACCAGCCGTGACAGGCCCTTGCCCTCCGACCCCACGACGAGCACCAGCGGCCCGTCGGCGAGCTCGAAGCGGTCGAGGGCGACGTCGCCGTCGGCGGCCAGCCCGACGACCATGCAGCCGGCGTCCTGGTAGGCCTTGAGCTGCCGCACCAGGTTGACCGCCTGGGCCACCGGCAGCCGCGCGGCGGCACCGGCGGAGGTCTTCCAGGCGCTCGCCGTCATCCCGGCCGCGCGCCGCTCGGGGATCAGCACGCCGTGCGCGCCGAACCCGGACGCGCTGCGGACGACCGCGCCGAGGTTGCGGGGATCGGTGACGGAGTCCAGCGCCACGATCAGCGGCGGCTCGTGCACCTCCTCGGCGCGCGCCAGGAGGTCGTCGGGGTGGGCGTACTCGTAGGCCGGCACCCGGGCCGCGAGCCCCTGGTGGACGGCGCCGCCGGTGAGCCTGTCGAGCTCGACGCGCGAGACCTCCATCAAACTGATCCCGAGCTCCGCGACGGTCGCGAAGACCTCGCGGAGGCGGCCGTCGCGCTCGGCGCCCTCGGCGACGTAGACGGCGCTCACCGGCATCTGGGCGCGCAGCGTCTCGACGACGCTGTTGCGCCCGGCCACCCACTCGGCGTCGCCGCCCTGGCCGCCGCGGCGGCGGGGTGCGGCCTGGGTGCGCTTCTGGTCACGCTGCTTGGCCTTGTACGCCTTGTGGTTGGGGCGCTCCTCCGCGCGAGGCGTCGGACCCTTCCCCTCCAGGCCTCGCCGGACCCGGCCACCGGACCCGGCCGTCGGATTGCCCTTGGCCGTCTTGCGGATCGCTCCGCGCCGGCTCGAATTCCCTGCCACGTCTCAGATGCTCCACTTCGGGCCGTCGGGGGTGTCCTCGATCTCGATGCCGGCGGCCTTGAGCCGGTCCCGGATCACGTCGGCGGCGGCCCAGTCCTTGGCCGCCCGGGCCTCGGCGCGCTGCTCGAGCAGCACGGGGACGAGGACCTCCAGGGCGCCCTCCGCGAGGCCGGATCCCGCCGCGGCGCCGCCCCAGCCGGGATCGGCCGGGTCGAGCCCGAGGACCGCGAGCATGGCCCGGACCTGACCCGCCACGTCGCGGGCATCCTCACCGGCGGCGAGCAGGCGGTTGCCCTCGCGCACGGTCTCGTGGATCACCGCCACCGCGGCGGGCGTGCCGAGGTCGTCGTCCATCGCGGCGACGAAGGCGGCCGGCAGGTCGGCGTACGCGTCGGGGTGGCGGTCGACGAACCGCTCGATGCGCACGAACGCCTCGGCGGCCTCCTCGAGCGCCTCGAAGGAGAACTCCACGTGGCTGCGGTAGTGCGCGGCGACCATGTAGTAGCGCAGCTCGATGCCCCGCACCCGCTCCAGGACCGCCGAGACCACCAGAGAGTTGCCCAGGGACTTGCTCATCTTCTCGCCCGAGGTGGTGATCCACGCGTTGTGCAGCCAGTACGACGCGAAGCCGAGGCCGGCCGCCCGCGACTGGGCCTGCTCGTTCTCGTGGTGGGGGAAGCGGAGGTCGACGCCGCCGCCGTGGATGTCGAAGGCGCCGCCGAGGTACTTGCCGGCCATCGCGGAGCACTCGATGTGCCATCCGGGTCGGCCCGGGCCCCAGGGTGCGGGCCACGACGCGGTCGGCGGCTCGGACTCCTTGTGCCCCTTCCAGAGGGCGAAGTCCCGTGGGTCGCGCTTGCCCCGTGGGTCGGCGTCCTCGGCAGCGCTCATGTCGTCGATGCCCTGGTGCGTCAGCTCGCCGTACTGCGGCCAGGCGCGCACGTCGAAGTAGACGTCACCGGAGCCGTCCTCGGCGGCGTAGGCGTAGCCGCGCTCGATCAGCAGAGCGATCAGGCCGACCATCTCGGGGATGTGGCCGGTCGCGCGCGGCTCGTAGGTGGGCGGCAGCACGTTGAGCGCGGCATAGACCCGGGTCAGCTCGCGCTCCATGTCGTAGGCCAGGTTGAACCAGGGCCGGTCCTGCTCGGCCGACTTGGCGAGGATCTTGTCGTCGATGTCGGTGACGTTGCGGATGAAGGTCACGTCGTACCCGCTGCGGGTCAGCCAGCGCCGCAGCACGTCGAAGTTCACCGCGCTGCGCACGTGTCCCACGTGCGGCTCGGCCTGCACCGTCAACCCACACACGTACACACCGGCCCGCCCCGGTTGCAGCGGGACGAAGTCGCGGACCGCCTGGGTGGCGGTGTCGTGCAGGCGCAGGGTCACCGGTCAAGCCTACGGGGCTCGGCGGTCGCGCCCGGCCAGCCGGCGCTGAGCCGGCCTAGGAGGCGGTGAAGCCGACGGTGTGCCAGCCGGTCGCGCCGTCGGGCAGGACGTCGGCGCGGACGGCGGTCTGCGTGGAGCCGGAGCGGTCGGTCGCCCGCACCCGCAGCTCGTGGTCCCCGGCGTCCACCTGGACCTCGCCGGTCCACTGCACCCAGGTGTCGGCCTCGGGGACCGTGCCCAGCCGGGCGGGCTGCCAGGGGCCCCCGTCCAGCTGGAACTCCACGGCCTCGATGCCGGTGTGCTGGGCCCAGGCCGACCCCCCGACCCGCACGGTGCCGGCGGCGACGCGCGACCCGTCGCGCGGGACGTCGACGCGTGACTCGGTCTTCACCGGTCCCTTCTCGCCCCAGCCGCGCTCGGTCCAGTAGGCCGTGAACCGGTCGTAGCGCGTCACCTCGAGATCGACCAGCCACTTGGTGGCCGACACGTAGCCGTAGAGCCCGGGCACCACCATCCGCACCGGGAAGCCGTGCTCGACCGGCAGCGGCTGCCCGTTCATCGCCAGCGCCAGCATCGCGTCGCGGTCGGGATCGGTCAGCGCGGAGAGCGGCGTGCCGCAGGTCCAGCCGTCGGCCGAGGTCTGCTTCACCGCGTCGGCATCGGCGTGCACGCCGACCTCGGCGAGCAGGTCCCGGATCGGCACCCCGGACCACCAGGCGTTGCCGATCAGGTCACCGCCCACCTCGTTGGACACGCAGCACAAGGTGATCCAGCGGTCGTGCAGGCCGCGGGCCAGCAGGTCCTGGTAGCCGATCTCGAGGGGGTGGTCGACCATGCCGTGGATCCGCAGCCGCCAGTCGGCGGGGGCGATCGCCGGCTCCACCAGTGCGGTGTGGATGAGGTAGAAGGCTCGGTTGGGTGTCTGCCAGGGCGGGATGCCGGCGACGCCGAGGTCGGCACCCGCCGGGGCGACGCCGGAGCGCACCGGCAGCCGCAGCCGGGCGCGGGCCTCCTCGACGGCGCGCCGCCCGCTGCTCAGGGCACGGCCCCCGAGCAGGGCGAGGCCGGCGACGACGGCGACGCCGCCGGTCATGGTCAGGAACCCGCGCCGGCTCTCGACGGGGTCTCTCGTGCGCTGGAGCCGCCCGGTGAGCAGGTGCAGCACCACCACCCAGGTGGCGAAGCCGACCACCACGGTCAGCCCGGCGCCGATGCCCGCTCCGTTGCGGGTCGCCACCGCGAGCAGGCCCAGCGCGGCGAGCACGCCGAGCGCGAGGTCGGCCAGCGCCGGGTGGGCGCGGGAGAGCAGGCCGCTGCCGGCGCACAGCGCGAGGAGGATCACCACGGTGCCGGCGACGAGCAGCGGCTTGTCGGCGTGGCCCACCAGGTGGATCAGGCGCTCGGCCAGGCCGCCGGGTGTGGCGTCGCGCACGGCCTCGGCCACCGCGACCACGGGGTTGGTGACCCGCAGCGCCGTGCCGGCCGCGGTGCTGGTCAGGACACCGGCCGCCCCGGCGACGAGCCCGGCAGCGGCGTACCACCGTCCCCTGCCGGTTGGACCCGACGTCGTGCTGGCGCTCAACGGTTCCTCCTCCTGCTCGTGTGCACCCCTACGATCCCCCTCATGGCCGCATTCCCCGACGTCCGCATCGGGCTGGGCACCGACGTGCACCGGCTCGCTCCCGGGGTGCCGATGCACCTGGCCGGCCTGGCGTGGCCGGAGGAGGAGGTCGGGCTGGTCGGGCACTCCGACGGCGACGTGGTGCTGCACGCGGCCTGCGACGCGCTGCTCTCGGCGACCGGTCTGGGCGACCTCGGCTCGAACTTCGGTACGGCGGAGCCGCGCTGGGCCGGCGCTCCGGGGCACGACCTGCTGGCGGAGACCCTGCGCCGGGTGCGCGCCGCCGGCTGGGAGGTCGCTAACGTGGCGGTCCAGCTGATCGGCAACCGCCCCCGGATCGGGGCGCGCCGCGAGGAGGCCGAGCAGCGGGTCGCCGAGCGCCACGGCATCACCGTGTCGCTGTCGGCCACCACCACCGACGGCCTGGGCCTCACCGGCCGGGGCGAGGGACTCGCCGCCGTCGCGACCGCCCTCGTCCTGCGATCACCGACCCCCGAGGAAGCATGAGCCCCACCGCGACCGGCACCCACGCACGCACCTTCCGCACCTCCGGCGGCCTGGACCTGGCCGTCAGCAGCTACGGCCCCATCGAGGCACCCCTGACCGTGCTGCTCGCGCACTGCTGGACGCTCAACCAGCACGACTGGCACTACCAGGTGCGGGACCTGCTCCAGGAGTTCGGCCACCGAATCCGGGTGATCACCTGGGACCACCGCGGCCACGGGGAGTCGACCCAGGTGCCGGCGGCCGCCTGCACCATCGAGCACCTCGCCTCCGACATGGCCGAGCTGGTCGACGCCCTGGTGCCGGAGGGCCCGCTGCTGCTGGCCGGTCACTCGATCGGCGGCATGACGCTGATGGCGCTCGCCGAGAGGCGACCCGACATCGTCCGGCGCGCCGTCGGCGCGGTGTTCGTCTCGACCTCGTCGGGTGAGATGAGCACGGTCACCCTGGGTCTGCCCGAGATGGGGGCGCGGGTCCGCTCCCAGATCCCGCGGATGCTCGCGCTGCGCTCCCGGACCCTGTCGCGCCGGGCCCGTCGCCGGGCGCCGATCGTGGAGCGGACGGTGATGCGCCGGTTCGTGTTCGGCACGCCGATGCGGCTGGCCGACGCCGCGCTGGCCGTCGACGCGCTGATCAGCTGTCCCACCGCGACGGTGCGGGCCTTCTACGAGGACTGCATGCGCCACGACCGGCTGGCCGCCCTGGAGGCGTTCGACGGCATCCCGGTCACCGTCCTGGTCGGCACCCACGACCTGCTGACCCCGCCGTCGCACGCCCGCCGGATCGCCGATCACATCCCTGGTTCGGAGCTGATCGTGGCTCCGGATGCCGGCCACATGCTCCCCCTCGAGCGCGACCAGCTGGTCTCCGGCGTGCTGATCCGGATGATCCGGCGCACTCTGTGAGCGAGCGCCCGCCGCGGTCGGCCGTGGTCGTGCTCGCGGGCGGGTCGGGGCGGCGCGTCGGTGCGGCGGCCAACAAGGTGCTCCTGCCACTCGCCGGCACACCGGTCCTGGCCCGGTCGGTGCGGGCGGTGCTCGACGTCGCGGGCGTGCACCGCGTGGTGCTCGTCGTACGCGGTGAGGACCGGGAGGCCGTCGCGGAGGCGGTGGCTCCGGTGCTCGGCAGCCACGACCTGTGGGTCGTCGAGGGCGGCGCCGAGCGCCACGACTCCGAGTGGGCGGCGTTGCGTGTGCTGGCGACCGACATCGACGGCGGTGCGATCGACGTCGTCGCCATCCACGACGGCGCGCGACCGCTGGCCCCTGCCGCCCTCTACCGCACGGTGCTGGACACCGCTCACCGCACGGGGGCGGCGGTGCCCGTCGTCGCGACCGGGCCGCTGTTGCGACGTGACGGGACCCGGCTCGGAGCCCGGGTGGGCGCCGTCCAGACGCCGCAGGCCTTCTCCGCGGTCCCGCTGCTGGCCGCCTACCGGCAGGCTGCGATCGACGGCTTCCGCGGCACCGACACGGCCGCCTGCTGGGAGCGGTACGCCGGCACGCCGGTGACCGCCGTGCCGGGCACCGCCGGCAACCTCAAGATCACCTGGCCCGAGGACGTCGGCCTGGCCGGCGCCCTCCTGTCGGCCCGCGGCCGCTCGTAGGCTCAGCCGGACGCTGCGCTGAGCGCCTCGAGCACCCGGAGCCCGTCCTCGTCGCCGACCCGGCGACCCAGCGGGGGCGCGGGCAGCAGCTGGAGCGGCCACCGCTCTCGGCAGGCGTCGACGACGTCGGCGAAGGTCCCCTCCGGCACGCCGTCGAGCACCGCGACGACGGTGGCCGGCAGCACGATCGGGGAGGTCACCTCGACGAGGCCGTCGCGGTCGACGGTCTCGCCCAGCGTCTCGCCGTGCACCACCTTGACGGTGTCGGTGACCGGCCGGCACCCGGCGATGATCGCCCCGGTCTCCTCGGCGCGCGCGAGCGCCTCGAGCAGGAACGCCGCGGGCGTGAGCGGGCACGCCGGGTCGTGCAGCACCAGGGGGCGATCCTCGTCGCGCACGATGTCCCAGTCGGCGTGCGGGTCCAGCAGCTCGACACCGGCCGCCTCCAGCGCGTACGCCGCCACCGAGACCAGCGACTCCCCGTGCACGAGCGCGAACGGAAGCGACCCCCGCCCCTCGACCGGCACCACGCCCCACGCCTCCACGCCCCCAGTCTGCCAGCGCCCCGAGCGCCACACCTCGACAGATTCCCGGCGTGCAGACCCGACGTGGTGTGGAACTCGGCATCCACAGGTGCGCGGACCCGCCTTCCACCGGGACGCGGACGGGTGCAGGGTCGAGCGGTGGAGCATCGCTGGTCGCTGCGCTGCGGGACACCCGAGCTGGTGACGCCTGTCGCGGCCGATCCCGAGGGGCGGACCGGCCCCACGCTGCGCGACGTACGACGGGTGGCCTGGCGACGCAGTTCGCCACGACTCTTCGTGCCGACCACGGCGGACCGCGGCATCGTGGAGCAGCGGATCCTGGAGGAGGCGATGCGCCTGCCGGACGGAGGCGCCGTCTCCGGCTGGGCCGCGTTACGGCTGGCCGGCGGGAACTTCTTCGACGGCACCGAGGACGGTCGACGCGAGCGCCCCGTCGACCTCGTCGTACCTCCCCCGCGCCGACTGCGCGAGGTTTCGGGGATCCGCGTGCACCGAGCTCGGATCGGCCCGGACGACATCGTGGTCCGGCACGGGATCCCGTGTGCACTGCCGGCGCGCGCCGCGTTCGACGAGGTGCTGTGGCGCGGGGAGCTGCGCGGAGGCGTCGGCGCGCTCGACATGGCTCTCAGCGCCCAGCTGGTCGACCGCAGCCAGCTGGAGGCGCAGATCGGCGCGAGAGCGAGGGAACGAGGCGCTGCTCTCGTCCGGGCAGCGCTGATGCTGGCCGAGGACCGGGTGCTCTCGCCCCAGGAGACCGTGATGCGGTTGGTCTGGGTGCTGGACGCCCGGCTGCCACGTCCCCGCTGCAACTGGCCAGTCGCGAATGCGAGGGGGCGCCGGATCGGCAAGCCGGACCTGTTGTGCGAGGAGGTCGATGTGGTCGGTGAGTACGACGGTGCCGACCATCGGGACGCCGCGCGCCAAGCCGACGACGTCGGCAAGGAGGACCGGTACCGCAACGCCGGGCTCGAGGCCTGTCGGGTGGTCGGACGCGACCTCGCCGATGTCGGGCGGGTCGTGGCGCGGATGCACGCAGCGGTGGCCCGGGCGCGGGCGAGCACCGTGCCCCGGGGCTACCTGCTCGCCACCGATCCACCGCCGGTGTGCCGGCCGTGACCGTCCCTGAAGACGACGAGTGCCACACCTCGACGGGTTTCGCCGGGCGGAACCTGTCGTGGTGTGGCACTCGGGCCCGAAGGCCCCTGGGTCAGGAAGCGAGCACCTCGTCGAGGATGGCCTCGGCCTTGTCCTCGTTGGTGTGCTCGGCGAGGGCGAGCTCGGAGACGAGGATCTGGCGCGCCTTGGCCAGCATCCGCTTCTCACCCGCGGACAGGCCGCGGTCCCGCTCGCGGCGCCACAGGTCGCGGACGACCTCGGACACCTTCATGACGTCACCGGAGTGGAGCTTCTCCAGATTGGCCTTGTAGCGACGCGACCAGTTGGTCGGCTCGTCGGGGACGACGGCCCGAAGCACGTCGAACACGCGATCGAGACCCTCCTTGTCCACGACGTCGCGGACCCCTACGAGGTCCAGGTTGCAGGCAGGGACCCGGACCACCAGGTCCTGCTGAGCCACGATGCGCAGGACGAGGTACTGCTTCTCCTCGCCCTTGATGGTCCGCATCTCGATGTCCTCGATGACAGCGGCACCGTGATTGGGATAGACGACCGTTTCGCCGACGGTAAAAGTCATGTGCGTGGTAACCCCTTTCGAGTGACTAGTCTAACACGGCATCGCGGCCGGCCCTTCGACGTTTCCGCAGGTCAGGAGCCTGTTGGAGGGTTGACAAAGCACTTGCCGATGTGCCTCTCAGGAGTTCCTCAGCCGCCGGAAGGGGCGCGCCGCCGCGCCCGGTGAGGCGCGGAAACGTGACCACGACGGCGGCGCGTGGTCGATACTGCGCCCCATGGGAGGACGTTTCGGGGGTCGGACGCGCGCAGGCTCCGGCGCGGGCGGCGACGCCGCGCCGGAGGGGACCAGCACCGGCGACAGCAGCGGCGACCCCGAGACCGCACCGACCCCGCCGACGCCGCCGACGCCGCCGACGCCGCCTCCACCGCCGCCCGCTCCGGGGACGGGCCGCACCCCCCCCCCCCCCCCCCCCCCCCCCCCCACCCCCCCCCCCCCCCCCCCCCCCCCCCCGGGGCCCCCGCCCCGCCCGGG
>JBQCHZ010000007.1:0-2658 GCA_051954195.1 Marmoricola sp. | reverse complement strand
AGGGCAACACGCCTTCGGCGTAGCTCCCTGACAAGAATTCAAAGCGGGGGTGCCGTGCAATACGTCGAAGCACTCACGGAGTACGACGGCCCGGGACCGAGCGTGTTCCTCGCCGGCGGCATCAGCGGCACCTTCGACTGGCAGGCTGACGTGGTCGCGCGCCTCGCCGACCTGCCGCTGGTAATCCTCAACCCGCGGCGCCGCGACTTCCCGATGGACGACCCCGCGGCCGCGCCGGCGCAGATCGAGTGGGAGTTCCGTCACCTGCGCCGCGCCACCGCGGTGCTGTTCTGGTTCCCGCCGGAGACACTCTGCCCGATCGCTCTCTACGAACTCGGCGGCCGTGCGCTGGCCCGCGAGCAACCGCTGTTCGTCGGCACGCACCCGGACTACCAACGGCGGCTCGACGTGGAGGTGCAACTGCGACTCGCCCGGCCGGGAGTGGTCGTCGCGAGCGACCTCGCGGCGCTGGCCAGGCAGGTGCGGGAGTGGTGCGATAACCTCCGCGCGTGAAGTTTGGCACGGGCCGTGCTTAAGAGTCTTTCGGCATGGCAACCCCGACGGTGTCAGCGGGACACCGTCGGAGGCTTGGGCGGAACGAGCCGTTGGGGGTGGTCCCCAACGGCTCGTTTCTTTTCGCTTGTCTTTCCGGGCGTTCGCAATTCCTTTCTGTCGCCGCCTCCTCCACTCTCCCGACAACCTCCGCCGCCAGTTCGCGTTGCTCTCCCGGCGCTCACCCTGATTCGGCACCGCCCACCTGCGGCCTCGTTTCAGCTCTCCACGGGAGGCGCGGCGGAAAAAAAGTGAAAAAACCTAGGGCGGCAAGCCTAACTGGTTGAGTCGGTTTTCGAGGGCATTCAGGTACGCCTCGGGATCTCGTCGGAAGCGCCAGCGCTCGACCCGGCGCAGTCGCCGCTCCTCCAACTCCTGGCGCAATTCCTGCCACCGGAACCGACCCGCCTCCGCCAGGTCCGACGCGCTCATCGCGCGCTGCCGGGTCGCCAGGCCGGCCACCAGCCGAACGCTCCCGCGCAACACCAGCGCCGGGCTGGCGCCCCGCCGTCCGCTCGCCCGGCGCTCGTGATACCGATGGCTCCCGAACGCCCGCTCCAGGTCGTTGTTCGTTCGCGGCAACTCCTCCACCGCGTAGCACGCGAACAGGCCCGGCCAGTAGCTGCGGCTCACCGCCACGAAGTGATCCACCGCAGAGCCCAGCGGCCCGGCCTTCGCGCGGTGACGTTTCATCGCGCCCAACAGCCCGCTCAGCTGGCGGCGGATCCGCGCGCCGCTGGTCCCCTCCTGGCCCAGCACGCCTGCCGCCCGGTGAACCCACCCGAACGCCGCGCGCACCCCCGGCCACATCTCCGATGTCGCCGACAGGCCACGGTCGATCAGGCCCTTCAGGCGCGTCAGCTCCTTCGGGAGCCCTTTTTCACCGTCGCGCGCTTCAGGCTCTTGGAAATCGCCTGCAACCGGTCGTGGAGCTTCAGGCCGCTGGCCGCCAAAGGCGGTCGCCCGTCGTCCGTCAGCGCACTCCGAACGGCCGAGCAGTACCCGGTGACCACTTCGGCCTCGGCATCCGTTCGCCCCTCGACCGACCGCTCGATACCCCGCACGCCCCGGACCTTCTTCTTCAGCTCCTTCTTCGCGTGCCGGTCGGCTTCGTAAACGGGCCTGGCGGCCTCGCGCAGGTAGTGGAACTGGCACAACTGGTGGGGCACGCCCGGCAGCGCCCGGGCCACCGCCTTGCGGATCGAGTGCTGCCCGTCGGACACGACGCCCGCGATCGGCACCGGGCAGTCCGCCTTCACCTGTTCCAGCAGCGCGGCCAGGTCCCGGTTCCGCGCCGACAGCAGGCTCTTCGCGAGCAGGATCTCGCCGCTGAGCACGTCGCGCAGGACCCACAGCACCTCGTGCCCGACGTCGGGCTGAAGGCCGTCGATCGCCAGGACCACGCGCCCGCGCGTCTGCAGGGCCGCGCGGAGCCGGTCGTCGTCGGCCAGCGCGACGGCAAGCAACTCGTCGTACCGGTCGAGCAAGTTGGTGACCGTGCGCTCGGCCAGCGCCACGCCGAGTTGCGTGAGGTGGGCGTGGATCTCGGGGACCGATCGGTGCTCGGTGTATCGGAGCCGACCGACCAGCGCGACGACGTCGAGTGCGAACTCGTGGTGCGGAAGGGCCAGCCGCCCCTCGGCCTCGGGCCGGAAGGGGACGCGGAACAGGTCGCAGGGGCGGTGCCGGCACCGGGAGATGCGGAGCGTGTAGCGGGTGACGGCGGTCAGGGACGTGAGTGTGCGGAAGTTGGAGTAGTCGGAGTACAGCCGGTTCCCGCACGCCGGGCAGGCGGACGAGACCGGGGTCAACGTGACCTCGGCGGTCGGGGGCGGGCGGCGGGTGCGGCGTGCCATCGGTTCCCCTCCGTGGGGCGACAACCCATCATCCCGCACCGCCTTCGGTACTACCAGTCAGGCTTGCTGGCATAGAAAAAAATCGAGCGGCCGCGGGAGCAATGCTACCCCCGCGGCCGCCGGCATGTCTTCGGTTCGCATGGCCGGGTCAGGCGACCGGGATGTGCGAGAACTCCGGGTCGTCGTCGGTGGACGGTGGCAGGTAGGCGGTGATGTGGTCGCCGGCGTAGATGCCGCCGGCGCTAGACTG
>JBQCHZ010000006.1:0-5957 GCA_051954195.1 Marmoricola sp. | reverse complement strand
GGGGGGGGGGGGGGGGGGAGAGTTTGTTTCCTTTGTCGTTTTCTTCCTTTTCCCTCCCCTTCCCCCGGCTCAGCTCAGGTCGAGGCCCGGGTAGAGCGGGTGCGCGTCGAGCAGCTCGTCGGCCTGGGCGTGCACGCGCTGGGCGACCCCGTCGGCCGTGACGTACGTCGCCTTCGACGGAGCACCGGCCTTGGTGGTGCCGGGCGTGGTCTCGGACAGCACCTCGACGACGAGCTCGGCGACCTTGTCGAACTCGTCGGCGCCGAAGCCGCGGGTCGTCAGCGCGGGCGTGCCGAACCGGATGCCGGAGGTGTACCACGCGCCGTTGGGGTCGGCCGGGACGGAGTTGCGGTTGGTGACCACGCCGGCGTCGAGCAGTGCCGACTCCGCCTGGCGCCCGGTCAGCCCGAAGGAGGACACGTCGAGCAGTACCAGGTGGTTGTCGGTGCCGCCGGTGACCAGCGTCGCACCGCGGGACAGGAAGCCCTCGGCCAGCGACTTCGCATTGTCGGCGATGTTCTGGGCGTAGGTGCGGAAGGAGGGCTGCCGCGCCTCCGCCAACGCCACCGCCTTGGCCGCCATCACGTGCGAGAGCGGACCGCCGAGCACCATCGGGCAGCCCCGGTCGACGTCGCCGGCGAACTCCTCCTGGGCCAGCACCAGGCCGCCGCGCGGACCCCGCAACGACTTGTGGGTGGTGGTGGTGACCAGGTGGGCGTGCGGGACCGGGTCCTCGTCACCGGTGAACACCTTGCCGGCCACCAGGCCGGCGAAGTGCGCCATGTCGACCATCAGCACCGCGCCGACCTCGTCGGCGATCTCGCGCATCGTGGCGAAGTTGATCCGCCGGGGATAGGCCGAGTAGCCGGCGACGAGCACCAGCGGCTTGAACTCCTTGGCCTTCGCGCGCACGGCGTCGTAGTCGAGCAGGCCCGTCCCCGGGTCGGTGCCGTACTGCTGCTGGTGGAACATCTTGCCGCTGATGTTGGGCCGGAAGCCGTGGGTGAGGTGGCCGCCCGCGTCTAGCGCCATGCCGAGCAGACGCTGGTTCCCGAGCTCGTGCCGCAGCTGCTCCCAGTCGGCCTCGGAGAGGTCGTTGACTCCTCGCGCGCCGAACCGCTCCAGCGCCGGCGTCTCGACCCGGTTGGCCAGGATCGACCAGAACGCGACGAGGTTGGCGTCGATCCCGGAGTGGGGCTGGGCGTAGGCGTAGGGGGCCCCGAACAGCTCCCGGGCGTGCTCGGCGGCGAGGGACTCGACCGTGTCGACGTTCTGGCAGGCCGCGTAGAAGCGGTGGCCGACGGTGCCCTCGGCGTACTTGTCGCTGAACCAGGTGCCCATCGTGAGCAGCACCGCCGGGGAGGCGTAGTTCTCCGACGCGATCAGCTTCAGCGAACCGCGCTGGTCGGCGAGCTCCTGCCGTGTGGCCTCGGCCACACGGGGCTCGACGGCGGCGATGACCTCCAGCGCCGCGTCGTAGGCGGTCGAGGCCGCCTTGGCGAGCGCCTCGGGGCTCGCGCCGCCGCCTGGAACACCCGCATCGTGGCTCTGCAGCTCAGTCATGGGACCCAGCCTAGGACCGACGGGGCGCCGTCTCCGCACCTCTCCCGCCCGTACCGAAGTGCGGACAGCCGTCTCATGGCATGAGATAGGCGTTTGTGGAACGGACGTCCGCGCCTTGAGACTTGTGTCCATGCTCGCTGCCACCTCGACCTGGCTCGTGGTCCGTCGCCACGTCGACCTCGGTCGCACCCGCAGCATGATCTGTCGTCGCTGGGCCTGACCGCACCGCTCGCTCGACGCCCGCTGGGCGCGCGCCCCCCGACCGGCCGATCCCCGGCCTCGAACAGGACAGCCGATGACCACCACCCCCTCCGCCCCCGCCACTCCCCCGGCCACCTCCTCGGCCCCCGCCGAGCGCACCCGCCGGGCTCGTCCCCCGCGCGGCGAGGGCCAGTGGGCCCTCGGGTTCCGCGAGCCGCTGAACGGCAACGAGCAGCAGAAGAAGGACGACCTGCCGCTCAACGTGCGCGAGCGGATCCTCAACATCTACAGCAAGCGCGGGTTCGACTCCATCGATCCGGCGGACCTGCGGGGCCGGTTCCGCTGGTACGGCATCTACACCCAGCGTCGGCCCGGGCTCGACGGCGGCAAGACCGGAGCGCTGGAGCCCGAGGAGCTCGACGACCGCTACTTCATGATGCGGGTGCGCTCCGACGGGGCCCTGCTCGGCCCCGACCAGCTGCGCACCCTGGGCGGCATCTCCACCGACTTCGCCCGCGACACCGCCGACATCACCGACCGGCAGAACATCCAGTACCACTGGATCGACATCGTCGACGTCCCCGAGATCTGGGAGCGGCTGGAGGCCGTCGGGATGACCACCGAGGAGGCCTGCGGCGACTCCCCTCGCGGCTTCCTGGGCTCCCCCGTCGCGGGCGTGGCCAAGGACGAGATCATCGACGGGACCCCGGCGCTGGAGGAGATCAAGCGCCGCCGCGCCGGCAACCCCGAGTACGCCAACCTCCCGCGCAAGTTCAAGACCTCGGTCAGCGGCCACCCCAGCCTCGACGCGACGCCGGAGATCAACGACGTCGCCTTCGTCGGCACCGTGCACCCCGAGCACGGCCCGGGCTTCGACCTGTGGGTCGGCGGCTCGCTGTCGACCAACCCGTTCCTCTCGGCGAAGATGGGCGTCTGTATCCCGCTCGAGGAGGTTGCCGACGTCTGGGAGGGCGTCATCTCGATCTTCCGCGACTACGGCTACCGCCGGCTGCGCTCCCGGGCGCGGCTGAAGTTCCTGGTCAAGGACTGGGGCATCGAGAAGTTCCGCGAGGTGCTCGAGACCGAGTACCTCCACCGGTCGCTGATCGACGGCCCCTCCCCCGAGGTCGGCGTCGGCAACGGCGACCACATCGGGGTGCACGAGCAGAAGGACGGCCGGTTCTACATCGGCGCCACCCCCACGGTCGGTCGCGTCAGCGGCACCCTGCTGAGCGGGCTGGGCGACCTGGTGGAGAAGTACGGCGTGCAGGGTGTGCGGCTCACGGCGTACCAGAAGATCGTGCTGATCGGCGTGGCGCCCGAGCGGGTCGACGACGTCGTGGACGCCCTCGAGGTGCTCGGCTTCTCCGCCCGGCCCTCGCAGTGGCGGCGCTCGACGATGGCGTGCACCGGCATCGAGTTCTGCAAGCTCGCGATCGTCGACACCAAGAAGCGTGCGATCGCGCTGATCGACGAGCTCGAGCGCCGCTTCCCCGACCTCGACACCCCGATCACGGTCAACATCAACGGCTGCCCCAACGCCTGCGCCCGCACCCAGGTCGCCGACATCGGCCTCAAGGGCCAGCTCGTGCTCGACGACGCCGGCAACCAGGTCGAGGGCTTCCAGGTGCACCTGGGCGGCGGCATCGGGCAGACCCAGGCACTGGGCCGCAAGCTGCGCGCCCACAAGGTCACCAGCGCGGGCCTCGACGACTACATCACCAACGTCGTCACCGCCTACCTCGCCGACCGCACCGACGGTGAGTCCTTCGCGGCCTGGGTCGGGCGCGCCGACGAGGTGCTGCTCCGCGGCGAGGACGTCCCCGCGACGGTCGGGGCCTGAGCATGGCCGGCACCGAGGGACGCGCGACGCCGTTCCACTGCCCCTACTGCGCCGACGAGGACATCCGTCCCTACGAGGGCACGGACGGCGGCCACGGCGCCTGGGAGTGCCGCTCCTGCCTGCGCGCCTTCCGGGTCTCCCTGATCACCCACCTGGCCCGCCCGACGGTGACACCGGCGCCCGGAGCGCCCCGGTGACCGCCCCGACCACCCTCGCCGCCCGCGCCCGCCGCGGCTCCGAGACCGCCGGGCGCAGCCCCGAGGAGCTGCGCGAGATCGTCGAGCACGTCGGCGCCGAGCTGGAGCTCGCTCCCGCGGAGAACATCGTGGAGTGGGCGGTGGCGACCTTCGGTGAGCGGTTCTGCGTCACCTCCTCGATGGGCGACGCGGTGCTCGCCCACCTGGTCTCCACGGTCGCACCCGGTGTCGACGTCGTCTTCCTCGACACCGGCTACCACTTCGCGGAGACGATCGGCACCCGTGACGCCGTCGCGGCCACCCTGCCCCTGACCGTGGTGAACGTGACGCCGCCGCTGACGGTGGCCGAGCAGGACGAGCAGTACGGCGCCGACCTCTACGCCCGCGACCCCGACCTGTGCTGCCGGTTGCGCAAGGTCGAGCCGCTGGCGCAGGCGCTCACGTCGTACGACGCCTGGGCGACGGGCCTGCGCCGGGCAGAGACCCACAACCGGGTGATCGCCCCGGTCGTGGGCTGGGACGCCAAGAAGCAACGCGTCAAGGTCTCGCCACTGGCCCGTTGGAGCGACGACGAGGTCGACAAGTACATCGCCGAGAACAGCGTCCTGGTCAACCCGCTGCAGTACGACGGCTACCCCTCGATCGGGTGCTGGCCGTGCACGCAGCGCGTCGCGCCGGGCGAGGACCCTCGCTCGGGCCGATGGGCCGGCCGCGCCAAGACCGAGTGCGGCATCCACCAGTAGTTCCATCCGTCCCACCCACCCGACAACGGTGTCGGAGAGCAGAAGGAAGGGAGACCGACATGACGGCCCCCGCTCTCATCGCCCTTGCCCACGGCAGCCGCGACCCCCGGTCCGCTGCCACGATCGGTGCCCTCGCCGACGAGGTCCGTGCGCAGCGGCCCGACCTCCCCGTCGAGCCCGCGTTCCTGGAGCTGTCGAAGCCGGCCTTCGCCAAGGTCGTCGACAAGCTGGTCCGCAAGGGCCACGAGGAGATCGTCGTCGTGCCGCTGCTGCTCAGCCAGGCCTACCACGCACGCGTCGACGTGCCCTCGGCCATCGCCGACGCCGAGGCCCGCCACCCGGGGCTGCGCATCCGGGCCAGCCGCATCCTCGGTCTCGAGCCGACGTTCCTCCCCGTCCTGGACCTGCGGCTCCGAGCGGCACTCAAGGACGCCCGGGTCCGTGAGCTCGATGCGCTGGTCCTCGCCGCCGCGGGATCCTCCGACCCGCTCGCCAACCAGGCCGTCGCCCGGCTCGCCCGCGTGTGGGGCGCTCGCCACCACCTCCCGGTGACGGCCGCCTTCGCCTCCAGCGCTCCCCCGTCCACCGGCGAGGCCGTCCGCGCCTTCCGCCGGGAGGGTCGGCGCCACGTCGCGGTGGCGTCGCTGTTCCTCGCCCACGGCTTCCTCCCCGACCGCGCCGCGGAGCTGGCCGTGGAGGCGGGCGCCGTCGCGATCTCCGAGCCGCTGGGCGCCCACCCCGACGTCGCCCGCGCCGTCCTGGCCCGGTACGCCGTGGGTGCGGTCGAGCTCGTCCCCGTCTGAGCCGCCGCCGGGGTCCGTTTTCGCGGGTGGACCCGCGAAACCCACACTCCCCTCACCAGTCATCGTGAGGGGAGTGCAGGTTTCGCGGGTGAACCCGTGGAACCGTTGCGCCCGGCGGTGCGGCTCAGCCGATCAGTCGCTCCGCGAGCCGGTCGAGCTCGGCGGCGGGGTCGGCGGTGAGGCCGCCGTGGACGGGGCCGGGCTGCACGACGGTGGACCGGGGCGCCTTGAGGTAGCCGAAGCGGACGCCGAGGGGGCGTTGCGCGACTTCGCCGGCGGAGCCGTCACCGCGGCAGACGGCGTCGATGTTGCCGAGTGCGCGGTCGAGCGTCGCCCGGTCCAGCGACGGCGCGAACGCCTGCAGCCGGGGGGCGTCGACGTGGCAGCGGGCTCCCAGGAACCCGCGCTCCTCGCAGTAGAGCACCACCCCGACGTTGAGGAACTCCTCCCGGTCGGTGCGGGGGACGCAGCGGAGCACGACGTACTGGTAGGGGTTCACCCGGCCGCCTCCTCGTCCGCGGGGGCCGGCAGCCACGAGCGCTCACCGTCGACCCGCGCCGTGAGGAAGTCGACGTAGCGGGCGCGGAGCTCGGCCGGCGTCTCCGCT
>JBQCHZ010000005.1:0-81813 GCA_051954195.1 Marmoricola sp. | reverse complement strand
AGGTCACCGTCCGTGGTCACCGTGAATCGGGCCCGCCCGTCGGCGCCGCGGCCCTACGCTCGCTCCATGCGGAGCACCGAGCGTGGGGCCGCGGTCGTCCTGGAGAGCCTGCTCGCCTCGGCCCGCGCTGTCACCGGTGCCGGGTATGCCGCCCTGGTGCCGCTGGACCCCCACGCGCCGGGACCCGGACCGCTCGCCGACGGGAAGCGTCCCGACCGGGTGCTCTCCCGCCCGGTGCGGGTGGGCGGCCGGGAGGTGGCCGTGCTCGAGCTCGGCGTCGCTGTCCGGCCGGGCAGGGTGCGCGGGGAGGTGCCTGAGGAGGTGCCCGGGGAGGTGATCGAGGGTCTCGCGGCCCTCGCCGGCCTCGTCCTGGACCACACCCGGGCCCAGCAGCGCAGCGAGGAGCGGCTGCACTGGCTGGAGGCGTCGGCCCGTCTGACGCAGGTCTTCGCCCCGCCGCTGACCGACCTCGGTGCGGCGTTCGTCGAGACGGTCCGGATGGCGCGCGCGCTCTCCGGTGCGGCCGGGGTCGCGCTGGTCCGACGCAAGGACGGCCTCGTGCAGCCGCTGGCCGCCGACGGGCAGCGGTGGTCGACCATCGAGCCCCGGCTCGCCCGGACCCGGTGGTACGCCGAGGACACCGACACCGCGGCTCCCGAGCTGCTGCGCGAGGGCAGCGGGCTGCTGGTGGTGGCGCCGATGCTGTCGCAGGTGAAGGGCTCGGCAGCACTGCTCGCCACCTTCACGGCCAGTCCCGACCCCGAGATGGTCGGGCTGCTCTGCGCGTTCGCCGGTCAGGCGGCGTTCGCCTTCGACCGCGCGCAGGCCCGGAGGGCCGACGACCGCCTCCGTGACCTCTCCGAGCGCGAGCGGGTCGCCCGCGACCTCCACGACGAGGTCATCCAGCGGCTCTTCGGGGTCGGGCTGCGCGTCCAGGTCGCGCGTGCCGACGTCGCGGAGCCCGCGGTCCGCGCGACGCTGGAGGAGGTCGCCGGCGAGCTCGACCGGACGATCGTCGCCATCCGCTCGACGATCTTCACCCTGCGGGGCGCGCGCGAGGCCTCAGAGGAGCCGTGAGGCGAGCACCGCGGCCTGGGTGCGCCGGCTGAGCCCGAGCTTGGCGAGGATCGAGGTGACGTGGTTCTTGACCGTCTTCTCGGCCAGGTAGATCCGCTCGCCGATCTGCCGGTTGGTCAGGCCCTCCGCGATCAGGGCGAGGATCTGCCGCTCGGTCGGCGTGAGCGTGGCCAGCTGGTCGGGGACGCCGGCGGGCCGGTCGCCCCGCTCCACCCGCTCGATGACCCGGGCGGTGGCGGCGGCGTCGATGACCGAGAGTCCGGCGGCGGCGTCGCGGATGCCGGCGGTGATGGTTCGCCCGTCGATCTCCTTGAGCAGGTAGCCCGCGGCGCCGGCCACCAGCGCGGAGAACAGCGCGTCGTCGTCGTCGTAGCTGGTCAGCATCACGCAGCGGACCTCGGGGTGCCGGGAGCGGACCTCGCGGCAGACCTCGATGCCCGACATCCCCTCGCCGAGGCGCACGTCGAGGACCGCCACGTCGGGCTGCAGCCGGGCGATGTCGGACAGCGCCTGCTCGGCGGTGGCGGCGTGGCCCACGACCTCCATGCCGTCCTGGCCGTCCAGGAGGTGGGTGAGCCCCCGCCGGACGATCTCGTGGTCGTCGAGGAGGTACACGCGGACAGGGGCAGCCACAGCAGTAGTTCTACCCCGGCGAGGGGCCGCGTGCCCGGCGGACGGGCGCAACCCGCGCGCTCCGGTCCATACCGGTCGGGCCCGCCGCCGCGTCGGTCACAATGGAGGGGTGAGCGACCTGATCGACACCACCGAGATGTACCTGCGCACGATCTTCGAGCTCGTGGAGGAGGGCATCGTCCCGCTCCGGGCGCGGATCGCGGAGCGGCTGCACCAGAGCGGGCCCACGGTGAGCCAGACGGTCGCCCGGATGGAGCGCGACGGCCTGCTCACCGTCCAGGGCGACCGGCACCTCCAGCTCACCGCCGCGGGCCTGGCCGCGGCGACGCGGGTGATGCGCAAGCACCGGCTCGCGGAGTGCCTGCTGGTCGACGTCATCGGTCTCGACTGGGACCAGGTCCACGAGGAGGCGTGCCGGTGGGAGCACGTGATGAGCGAGCAGGTCGAGCGCCGGCTCCTGGACCTGCTCGAGCACCCCACGGAGTCGCCCTACGGCAACCCCATCCCGGGCCTGGGCGAGCTGGGGGCGGCGGCCGGCGACCTGGAGGAGTTCATGACGGGCGTGGAGCCCCTCGACGCCGTGCACGGCTCCGAGCCGGTCCGCGTCAGCGTGCGCCGGATCAGCGAGGAGATGCAGAAGGACGAGGCGCTGATGGCCGCCCTGCACCGGGCCGGTGCCCGGCCCGGTGAGGTCGTCACGGCGGTGTCGGGTCCCGAGGGCGTGATCGTCGGCAAGGCGGGGGAGACCGCGGAGATCCTGCCGGAGGCGGCCCAGCACATCTTCGTGGCCCGCGTCTGAGGCGCCCCCGGGGGCGTTCTGCCCCGTGGGACGCGCCCGGGGCCGGGCGTCGGTCGGTCTACCCTCGTGACGTGAAGGCACTGCTGCTCGAGAACATCCACCCGCGGGCCACCGAGGTCTTCGAGGCCGCCGGCATCGAGGTGGAGACCCGGTCCGGCTCGCTCGGCGAGGACGACCTGATCGAGGCGCTCCAGGGCGTCCAGCTGCTCGGGCTGCGCTCCAACACCAACCTCACCGCCCGGGTCGTGGAGAGCTCCGACCTGCTGGCCGTCGGGGCCTTCTGCATCGGCACCAACCAGATCGACCTCGCCGCGACCGCCGCGCGGGGGGTCGCGGCGTTCAACGCGCCGTACTCCAACACGCGCAGCGTCGTCGAGCTGGTGATCGGCGAGATCATCGCGCTGGCGCGCCGGCTCAGCGACAAGAACGAGAAGATGCACGCCGGCATCTGGGACAAGTCCGCGGCCGGGTCGCACGAGGTCCGCGGCCGGGTGCTGGGCATCGTCGGCTACGGCAACATCGGCACCCAGCTGTCGGTGGTCGCCGAGGCGTTCGGCCTCCGGGTGATCTTCTTCGACACCGCCGACCGCCTCGCGCACGGCAACGCCCGTCGGGTCGCGACCCTCGACGAGCTGCTCGCCGAGGCCGACGTGGTCACGCTGCACGTCGACGGCCGCCCGGGCAACGCCGGGCTCTTCGGCGCCGAGCAGTTCGCGAAGATGAAGCCGCGGTCGATGTTCATCAACGCCTCGCGCGGCATGGTGGTCGACGACGTCGCGCTGCGCGATCACATCCTCTCCGGCCACATCGCCGGTGCCGCCCTCGACGTCTTCCCCGTGGAGCCCAAGCGCCAGGGCGACCCCTTCGAGTCGGCGTTGCGCGGCCTGGACAACGTCATCCTGACCCCGCACGTGGGTGGTTCCACCCAGGAGGCCCAGGAGGAGATCGGCGGCTTCGTCTCGGCCAAGCTGGTCGCCTACGTGCAGGGCGGAAGCACCGCCAACTCGGTGAACCTGCCGGAGGTGCAGGCGGTCAACAACGGCGCCCACCGGATCACCCACCTGCACCAGAACGTGCCGGGCGTGCTCGCCGAGGTGGTGCGGATCCTCGGCGACGCCGGCGCGAACCTGCTCGGGCAGCAGCTCGCGACGCGCGGTGAGCAGGGTTACGCCGTCATCGACGTCGAGGCCCCGCTCCCGGATGAGACCGTGAAGGACCTGACCGCCCTGGCGCCCACCATCCGCGTCCGCGCCCTCCCCTGACCGGTCAGGGACCCTCCCGGCCCGTACCCCGCTCGGACCCTCGTCGCGAGGATGTTCCGGCTCCGGCGCAACCTCCGGCGACCGACCGTCGTCAGGGGGTGCGAAGGAGGTGGCCGATGCGCACCACGACCACGGAGCAGACCCACCCCGTGCCGGCGTTCGACGAGTACGCCGCGGCGGCGTGGCCGGCGCTCTACCGCTCGTCGTACCTGTTGGCGGGCAACCACGCCGACGCCGAGGACCTCGCCCAGCAGACGCTGGTCCAGGTCTACCGGTCCTGGGACCGGGTCAGCGGCGCCGACGAGCCGGCCGCGTACGTGCGGCGGATGCTCACCAACCTCTACCTGTCGCAGCAGCGGCCCCGCCGGCGACGCCTCGAGCTGCTGACCGCGGCCCCTCCGGAGCCGCGTCCGGCGTCGGCCTCGGGACCGGAGGAGAGATGGGTGCTGTGGCCGCACGTCGCGGGGCTCCCTCCCCGGCAGCGCGCGGTGATCGTGCTGCGCTACTACGAGCAGCTCAGCGAGCGTGAGATCGCGCAGGCGCTGGGCTGCTCCACCGGCACCGTGAAGTCGACGGCGCACCGGGCGCTCGCGTCGCTGCGTGCCGCCGTCGAGGACGAGAACCGTCGGGAGGAGGACTGAGATGGTGCCCGAGATCGAGGAGACCCTGACCCGCGAGCTGCGCGAGGTCGCCGAGAGCGTGCAGGTGCCGCCGATGCCGTCCGTGGCCCCGTCGGCCGCCCCGGCGCCGGCCCGGCCGGCGCGGACCCGTCGTGCGTGGCAGCCGTTGCTCGCCGCAGCCGTCGTGCTGCTCGTCGTCGGCCTGGCCGCGGTGCTGGTCGGCGAGCGCCGAAGCAGTGCCCCCGAGCCGGCCCCGGCGCCCACCGTGGTGCCATCCGTGGTTCCGTCTGAGGTGCCGTCTGGCACGGCGACCCCGCACACACCGCGGGACGAGATCCCCCGGACCGCCCCGACGATCCCCTACGTGCTCGGCCACGTGCTCGTCGTCGACGGGAGCCCGGTGCCGGGCGACTGGTCGACGGTCACCTCGCGCGCCGGCGTCTGGCTCGCCCAGCGCACCGACGGCTCCTGGTGGGAGGCAGGGCCGGGACTGCGGCCGGGACGGATCGACGCCCGGATCGAGCAGCCTCCGGTGCTCTCGCCCGACGGTCGCTACGTCGGCTACGTCGACCAGCGTGGCGGGCACCCGACGATCACCGGCTTCACCACCCGCCGCGGCGGGGAGGGACTCGGCGGCGCGCCGGTGCGGCTGCCGCGCCCGGGAGCCGGAGCCTCGGTCAGGGTCACCGCGGTGACCGACGACGGCGAGGTGATCGTGGAGGGCGCCGGCGTCAGCCTGATGTGGCGCCCGCTGGAGCCGGGCCAGCCCGTCGTCGACCTCGCGAGGACCGCTCCGGACCAGGTCGTGCTGCAGGGCACCGCCGCCGGGCTCGTGGTCGTGGACGCCTCGGGCGGCGCCACCGACGCCGCCGGAACGGCGCCCTACCTGGCACGGATCTCCTCCTCGGGGCGGCTCACGCCGAACGGCACGCTGCCCACCTACGACGACCTGTCGGTCAGCCCCGGAGGGGCCTGGCTGGTCCGGGCGCCGGCGGGCACGCTCGGTGGCGAGGTGGCCGCGCTGACGCAGCTGCGGACGCAGCAGGTCGGCGCGGCTCGGGAGTCGGTCCTGCGAGCCCCACGCGGTGAGGGCTTCGCAAGCGGCACCTGGGCGTGGGAGGACGACCACGACCTGATCGCGGTGGCCGTCCCGGTGCGTGCTCCGGAGGGCGCTGCGCGCCTGGTGCGGTGCGATGTCGTCGTGAACGCGTGCCGCGCGCTCAGCGCTCCGAGCGGCGCTGGGTCAGGGCGGTGAGGAACGGCGTGCAGCCGGCGTCGACCTTCACGGTGGCGAGGTCGTCGCCGCGGGTGGCGCCCCGGTTGACGATCACCAGCGGCTGCCCGTTGCGATGCGCCTGCCGCGCGAAGCGGAAGCCCGACATCACCGTCAGGCTCGACCCCACGACCAGGAGCGCCTCCGCCTGCTCGACCGCCTCCGTGCAGCGCAGCACCCGCTCGCGGGGAACGTTCTCGCCGAAGAACACCACGTGCGGCTTCAGCCGCCCGCCGCACTCCTCGCACACCGGGACCACGAACCGCTCGGTGGCCTCCAGGGCGACGTCGCCGTCGGGCCGGTCGGCGGCGTCGGCGTGGGCCTCGGTCCAGCCCGGATTGGCCGCCGCCATCGTGCGCTGCACCGCGGTCCGGTCGGTGACCTCGCCGCAGTCCAGGCAGACGACCTCGCCGATCCGCCCGTGCAGAGCGACCAGCCGGCGCTGCCCGGCGCGCTCGTGCAGCCCGTCGACGTTCTGCGTCACGACCAGCTCCGGGTCGAGCGCGGCGAGCGCCCGATGGCCGTCGTTGGGCTCGGCCGTTCCCATCCGCGACCACCCGACGTGGGCACGCGCCCAGTAGCGCTGCTGCGCGGCGTGGGAGGCGACGAACTCCTGATAGGTCATCGGCATCCGCACCGGCGGAGTGCCTGCCGGGCGAGGTCCGCGGTAGTCGGGGATGCCGGAGTCGGTGGAGAGACCGGCGCCGGTGAGCACGACGAGCCGGAGGCCGGCCAGGAGGTCGAGGGCCGGCGCCAGCCCGTACCCGGGCTTCGTGTCGTTCGGGGCGAGGAGCGTCATGACGGGGTCATCGGGCGTAGCGGACGGCGGCTCGTGCGCGGGCCTTCGTCGCCTCGACCTCGCGGTCGCGCGGAGGAGCGGTGGTGCTCAACCCCTCGAGCAGGCGACGGGTGGCGGCCTCGACCTCGGCGACGGCCTGGTCGAAGGCTGCCTCGTTCACGCGGGAGGGCCGGGTCGACCCGCTGATCTTGCGCACGTACTGCACGGCCGCGGCGTGCACCTCGTCGGCGCTGGCGGGTGGCTCGAAGTTGTGCAGGGTGCGGATGTTGCGGCACATGCGCCGAGCCTACGTCGGCCGCATGCGGTCCACCCGACTGTTCGCCGGCTCCGGCGACCGGCAGGATGTCGCCATGTCCTCTCCTGACCGGGCCGACCGCGCCTACGACATCGTGCTTCTCGGCGCCACCGGGTTCACCGGCGAGCTGACGGCGGCGTACCTGGCCGAGCACGCGCCCGCCGACTGCCGCTGGGCCCTCGCCGGCCGCAACCAGAGCAAGCTGATGGCGGTGCGCGAGCGCCTCGCGGCCATGGTGCCGGCGGCCGCCGACCTGCCCCTCGTGCTCGCCGACAGCAGCGATCCCGACTCGTTGCGCGAGCTCGCGGAGTCGACCCGGGTCGTGATCACCACCGTCGGGCCGTACCTGCTCCACGGCGAGCCGCTGGTGCGCGCCTGCGCGGAGGCCGGCACCGACTACGTCGACCTCACCGGCGAGCCGGAGTTCGTCGACCGGATGTACCTGGCCCACCACGACACCGCCGTGGCGTCGGGTGCCCGGATCGTGCACGCCTGCGGATTCGACTCGATCCCGCACGACCTCGGTGCGTACTTCACCGTCCAGCAGCTGCCCGACGACGTGCCCGTCCGGTTGCGCGGGGTGGTCCGGTCGAACGCGACGTTCTCCGGAGGCACCTTCCATTCCGCGATCACCGCGTTCTCCCGCGCCAAGCAGATGCGCGCGGCGATGGTGGAGCGCCGGCGCGCCGAGCGGAGGCCCGAGGGCCGCCGTTCGCGCGCCGTCGCGGGCAAGCCGCACCGAGATGGCCTCCTCGGCTACTGGCTGGTGCCGCTGCCCACGATCGATGCGTTCGTGGTGGTCCGGTCGGGAGCGGCGCTGGCGACCTACGGTCCCGACTTCAGCTATTCCCACTACGCCGGCACCAAGACCGTCCGATACGCCGCCGGCGGTGCGGCGGGCGCGGTCGCGCTGGCCGGCGCGGCCCAGCTGCCGCCGTTGCGCAAGGCGCTGCTGGGCCGGATCAAGCAGGGGGAGGGGCCCTCACGAGCGCGCCGCAGCCGGTCCTGGTTCACCGTCGACTTCGTGGCGGAGGCGGCGGGGCGGACCCTGCACACCCGGGTGCGTGGCGGCGACCCCGGCTACGACGAGACCGCGAAGATGCTTGCGGAGTCGGCGCTGAGCCTCGCCTTCGACGACAACCCGGTCACCGCCGGACAGGTCACCACCGCCGTGGCGATGGGTGACCACCTCCTCGCCCGCCTCCAGGCCGCCGGGATGCGGTTCGAGGTGGTCTGAGGGGCTGCCGCGCCTCAGGACGCCTGGAGTCGCTGGGATCCGGGTCTTTCGTCCCCTTACGGGCCGTTCGTCCTCGGGGCCTGCCGGGCCGCCCTACGGTCGGCGGGCTGGCGGGCGCTCTGCCCGCCCCTCAGGAGGGATTCGCCTTGTCTTTCTTCACCAAGATGACGGTCGGCGCCTGCGCGCTCGCAGCCGTCGCCGCCCCTGCTCTCGCGGTCACCGCCCCGGCGCACGCCGCTGGTCGGCACTGGACGACCACGATGCGGTTCGAGCACGCCAAGCTCCAGCAGTGCCGGGTCGGCCTGCCCGACCACTCCGGCTGGCGCGTCTACAACCGCCTCGACGCCCGCAAGGCGACCGAGCCGCTGACCGCGACGGTGTACGTCACCGTCAACGACACCCCCTCGACGCACTTCTGGCGCGTGATGACGAAGCCGCACACCCTGTCGAAGGTCGGCACGGTGACGCTGAAGAAGAAGGCGGGTCGCGGCCTGGCTGCCGGCATCGGCGGCGGCCAGAGCGGCGACGGCGGCCCTGAGTCCATCCGGGACATCGCCCCCTGCTGATCCTCGGCCACGAGCGCCCCTCGCTGCCGCCGTACCGGCGGCGCGAGGGGCGTTTCGCCTTCCTGCCCTGCGCGCGAGGCACGCATGATGAGGTGCTGGGTGAGGTGCCGGGTGAGGTGTTGGGTGCCCCGGGCGAGAGTCGAACTCGCGACCTTTCGCTTAGGAGGCGGCTGCTCTATCCACTGAGCTACCGGGGCGCTGCGGGGGCCATGTTCGCACGACCCACCGGCCGGTCTCGATTTGGGCGAGGCTTGGACGGACCCTCACAATGGAGAGGTCCGTCGTGCGGGCTCAACCGGCCCGCCCCCTTCGCGAGGTGTCATGCCCAGATCCCGCCATCGCGCGCGCTCGCCGCGCGGGCGCGTCGTCCTCAAGCGCGTGTTGATCGTGCTGGGCGTGCTGGCGTTCGTGGTGACCAGTGCCCTCTACGTGGTGATCAAACACCTCGAGGGCAACATCACCGGCGTGCAGATCGACGAGCACGCGCTGGGCAACCGACCGACCGAGGTCGTGACCGGCCCGATCAACGTGCTGGTCATGGGCGACGACACCCGCAAGGGCCAGGGACCTGCCGTCGGCGGGGAGACCCCCGGGCTCTCGGACACCACGATCCTGCTGCACCTCTCGGCCAACCGGAAGTTCGCCTACGGCGTGAGCCTGCCCCGCGACGCCATGGTGCAGCGGCCCGCGTGCGAGACGAAGAACGGCGTGGACCCCGGCGGGCTCACGCAGTTCAATGCGGCGTACGCGATCGGCGGACCGCTGTGCACCATGAAGACCGTCGAGCAGCTCACGGGGGTGCACATCGACCACTTCGTGGTCATCCGGTTCAGCGGGTTCCGCAACATGGTCGACGCGCTCGGTGGCGTGACGGTGTGCCTGCCCGAGGCGGTCGACGACGACTACAAGAACAGCAACATCCACCTGCCGGCGGGCACCTACAAGGTGACCGGTGAGCAGGCGCTCAACTATGTCCGGGAGCGGCACGCGATCGGCGACGGGTCCGACATCGGCCGGATGAAGCGCCAGCAGGCGTTCATCGCCTCGATGATCAACCAGGTGGTCTCTGCCGGCACGCTGGCGAACCCGATCAAGCTCTACAACTTCCTCGACGCGGCGACGAAGTCGCTGATCACCGACGAGGGCTTCAGCCACCTGCGCTCGCTGGTGGGCCTGGGGGAGTCGCTGAAGAACATCGGGCTGGACCACGTGCGGTTCGTGACCGTGCCGTTCGAGGAGTACCCGCCCGACCCGAACCGGCTCGAGTGGGCGCCGCAGGCCAAGCAGCTGTGGCAGCGGATCATCCACGACAAGCCGCTGGGGCCGACCTTCGACACCAACGCCGTCAGCGCGGCGCACGGCCCAGGCGGGACGGCGTCGCCGAAGCGGTCCACGGGCGCCTCGAGCAGGCCGTCGAGCTCGCCCACCGCCGCGACGACCGGCAAGCCCTCCGACGGATCCTCGCCGACGCCGGCCGAGATCGAGGCGGCGCACCAGGTCGGCCTCTGCGCCTGACCGGTCGCCGGATCGTGGCGCCCTAGCCTTCGGGCGTCCGGATCGTTGCTTCTGCACGGCCACGATCCGGCCCGATCCCGACCCGCGAGGACCTCCATGGACGCGCACCTGACCCGACGGACCCTGCTCGGTGGCGCCGGCGTGGCCGGGGCGGCGGCGCTGGCCGCCCTGACCTGGGAGGACGCCGACGCCGCGGCGCTGCACGGTCCGCTGCCCCGCCACGTCGACGTCGTGGTCGTCGGAGGTGGCCTCAGCGGCCTGGTGACCGCGCGGGAGCTACGTCGCCGAGGGCGCAGCGTGCTGGTCCTCGAGGCGCGCCACCGGGTCGGTGGACGGGTGCTCAACCACCACCTCGACAACGGGTCGGTCATCGAGTCGGGCGGTGCGTTCATCGGGCCCACCCAGGATCGCATCGCCCACCTGGCCGACCAGCTGGGCGTGCGTACCTTCGCCGAGAATGTCCAGGGCAAGAGCGTGTACGTCTCCCACGGCAGCCGGCAGACCTTCGACGGCACGGTGCCGACGTACCAGCTGGGTCTGATCGCCCCGGACGCCCTGCTGCTGCAGTCACGTATCGACCAGATGGCGAGCACCATCGACGTGAACGCGCCGTGGAAGCACCCGCAGGCCGCGGAGTGGGACGCCATGACGCTGCGGGAGTGGCTGGACCAGAACGCCGTCGACAAGGACGTCGTCCCGCTGATCGAGTGCTGGAGCCAGCCCGGCTTCGGCGCCGACACCGACCAGCTCTCCCTGCTGTTCGCGCTCTGGTACGTCGCGTGCTCCGGGAACGCGCAGAACACCGGCACCTTCGAGCGCAACGCCGACACCGCCGACGGCGCCCAGCAGCGCAGGTTCGTCGGCGGATCCCAGCTGGTGCCGTTGCGGTTGGCGCACCACCTGGGCCGGCACGTCGCGCTGCGGGCGCCGGTGCACCGGATCGTGCAGCACCACGCGCACGTCGACGTGCACAGCGCCCGGGGGACGGTGCGGGCACGCCGCGTGGTGGTCGCATGCCCGCCGCAGCTGGTCCGCCGCATCGAGTTCCGCCCCGGGATGCCCCAGCAGCGGGTGGAGCTGCTGCGGCACCTGCCGATGGGCAACCTGATGAAGTGCGACGCGGTCTACGAGACGCCCTTCTGGCGGGCCCAGGGACTCAACGGCTTCGGCATCGCGACCGAGGGCGCGACGCGCGCGGTCTTCGACAACTCCCCGGCGGACGCGGCGTGCGGCGTGCTGCTGGCCTTCGTGGGTGGCGGCACCTGGCGCCGGTACGGACTGGAGTCGCACGCGGCGCGTCGCCGGGCGGTGCTGGAGGGCTTCGCGCAGATGTTCGGCGAGCAGGCCCTGCACCCGACGGCGTTCGTGGAGCACGACTGGAACCGCGAGCGCTGGACCGGCGGCGGGCCGGTGGCGATCATGGGCCCCGGGACGCTGTCGTCCTACGGCCCGTGGCTGCGACGCCCGCACCGGCGCGTGCACTGGGCCGGCACCGAGACCTCGACGTACTGGACCGGCTACATGGACGGCGCCGTCCGCGCGGGGGAGCGGGCCGCGGCCGAGGTGCTCGCCGAGCCGGTCTGACCTGACCCGGGCCGCCCGGGGAGTTGCCGTTATCGGTTCGTGACCCTCAGGATGTCCGCGTGAGGATCGTCGTGTCCGGGGGGACCGGCGTCATCGGGCGGGCCGCCGTGCCCGCGCTGGTGGCTGCCGGTCACGAGGTGGTGCTGCTCGCACGCAGCGCCGCCAACGCCGCCGCGGCCGAGGCGATGGGGGCCGCCGTGGTCAGCGGCGACCTCTTCGACCCCGACGACCTGGCAGCGGCCTACGACGGCGCGCACGCGGTGGTCAACCTCGCCACCCACGTCCCGGTCGGCCGCGCCGCGGCCTGGCCCGGCGGGTGGCGGGAGCACGACCGGCTCCGGACCCTCGGCGTGCAGCGGGTCGTCGAGGCCGCGGACCGCGTGGGGGTCCGCCGGGTCGTCCAGGAGGGCGTCAGCTTCGTCTACGCCGACGCCGGCGAGGAGTGGATCACCGAGGACTCCGCCCTGGAGATCACCAGCGCCACCGAGCCGGCCGCCGTCGGTGAGGCGCACGTGCAGCGCTTCGCGCGGGAGGACCGCACGGGGGTGGTGCTGCGGTTGGGAAGCATCATCGGTGACGACCCGATGACCCGGGCCCGGCTGCGCAGCGTGGTGCACGGGCGGCCGATCGGCCTGGGACGTCCGCAGTGCTGGACGCACGTGGTGCACACCGACGACCTCGGCTCGGCCGTGGTCGCCGCGCTCCAGGCGTCCAGCGGGGTCTACAACGTCGGCGCCGAGCCGGTCCGGCAGCGCGACGTGGTCGCGGGGTTCGCCGCACGGGCGGGCGCCCGCCGTGCGACCTTCCTGGGGCCGGTGCTGCGCCGGGTGGTGGGGGTGCGCGTGGAGCCCTTCGGCCGGTCCCAGCGGGTGTCCTCGGCCCGCTTCACCGCGAGCACCGGGTGGCGGCCCACCCGGCCGGTGTTCGGCCCGGACTGGTTCGACGCCGTGGTGCTCGAGGACGCCGGCTAGGTGCGAGGACAAGCCGGGCCGCGTCTCCGGCTGGGACGGCGCCGCTGGGGGACCGGATAATCGTCGGCATGGGGACTGACGACGACGCCGCGAGCCGTCGAGCGGCGCAGGAGCGGGCGCGCCGCCGCCGTCGGCTCGAGGAGGTGTTCGGGCGCGCGTCGTCGCAGACGCGCGACGACCAGCGCGATCCCGGTGACCCCACGGAGCGCCCCAGCAGGAACGACGCCGGCGGGGGCGAGGGCGCCAACGAGGACCGACTGCGGCGGGAGGTGCCGCCGCACCACGGCACCCCCTGACAGGTCCCCTGACAGGTCCTCAGCCCCGCGACTGCGCGGCCAACAGGTCGCGGATCTCCTCCAGCAGCGCCACGTCGGCGGGCGTCGCCGGCGCCTCGGAGGGGAAGTAGCGCTCCTTGGCCCTGGTGTAGGGCACCACCACCAGGAAGTAGACGATCGCCGCCAGGATGAGGAAGGCCACGACGGCGGTGATGAACACCCCCACCGGCACGCCGCCCGGGTGGTAGGTGTCGAAGTTCGGGCTGCCGCCGGCCTTGCCGATCAGGGCAAGGACCAGCGCGGTGAAGGTGGTCACCACCTTCGCGAAGGCCGCCGCCATGATGAAGGCGACGGCGAGCTCGACCAGGTTGCCGCGCAGGATGAAGTTCTTGAAACCGCTCATCTGGAATCCTCCTTGGTCCGGAGCCCGAGGGCCGGTGTGCGATGCCCCCGCGACGCTAGTGGCTCCACACCACCGTGAGGTAGTCCCGGGCGGCCGCCGCGGCCACGGCTTCGGCGCCGGCCGCGGGCACGCCCACCACGACGAGGCGACCGGGCAGGGCACCGTCCCGCTCGCCGGCGGCCGGTACGGCGAGCACCGCGGCGTCGGTGGCCAGCAGCCGGCTCTCGCGGCGCCCCTGTGGGTCGGCGGCGAGCAGGGAGACCCGGTCGCCGACGTGCAGCAGGGGCACCACCGCCGCGTCGGTGATCCGCACCGGGACCGCGCTGATGCCCGGCCGGCGGGCGAGCCACCGGTCACCGACCACGTCGCGGGCGCTGAGGACCGCGCCCCGGCCCACGGGGCGGGCGAGCACCCGGCCGAGGACCTCGGCGGGCGAGCGGAGCCGTTCGTCGGGCACGCTGCCGGGGGAGAACGCCCGGCGCTCGAGGTCGGCGGGACCGAGCACGGTGCCCGACTCCAGCGCCCGGGCGGCCGTCCACACGCCCACGCTGGCGGGCGGAGGCGGGGCGACCGCGTGCACGCCCGCCCATACCGCCCCGGCGCAGGCGAGGGCGGCCAGGGGTCGCCGGTGCCACAGCACCCGGCGGCGGACCCGGTCGAACCGGTCGGCGGTGGAGGTGGCCAGCGCGGTGAGGCTGCTCATGCCGGGAGGCTGGCACGGATCCCGCGACGGCCGCGGCCGTCGTCCACAGGGGTCAGGAGGAGGAGCTGGTGGAGGCGGTGCTCGAGCTGCTCGACGAGGCCTTCTCCGCGGGCTTCGTCGGGGTCTTCACCGGCGCCGTGTCGGACGACTTCTTCTCCGACCCCTTGTCGCTCGAGGTCGAGGTCGCTCCGGAGTCGGAGGTGCTCGAGGACGAGGAGGTGCTGCGGCTGTCGTTGCGGTAGAACCCCGAGCCCTTGAACACCACGCCGACGGCGTTGAAGACCTTGCGCAGCCGGCCGGCGCACTCCGGGCACTGCGTCAGGGAGTCGTCGCTGAAGCTCTGGAACACCTCGAAGAAGTGCCCGCAGTCGGTGCAGGAGTACTGGTAGGTCGGCACGGCAGTCCTCGCCTCGTTCGCGCTCGCCCCGCGGGTCCGGGCTGGTGTTGGCACTCTCTTCCCGCGAGTGCCAATCATACCCGGTGGTCGTGCGGGCCGGCAGCGAACCGGGTCAGGCCCTCCTCGGTCGCCACGGCACCCACGCGGCGGTCGTGCGCCGCGGCCGGCACCGCGTCGAGCACCTCCTCGCTGTTGAGCACCACCACGGTCGCGCCGGTGGCCCGGCCGAGCGCGCGGTCATAGCTCCCGCCGCCGCGTCCGAGCCGCATCCCCCGACGGTCGACGGCCATCCCCGGCACGACGACCAGGTCGGCTGTCGCGACCGCCTCGCGGCCGAGCGGGGTGCCGCCCGGCTCGAGCAGGCCGCGGCGAGCGCTGCGGAGGTCCGCGGGCCCCCGGTACACGGCCCAGTCCAGGTCGTCGTCGGGTCGCAGCAGCGGCAGGATCACCCGCTTGCCCAGGCCGGTCAGCACCTCCAGCAGCGGTCCGGTGCCGGGCTCGCGGCCCACGGAGACGTAGGCGGCGACGGTCGCCGCACGGCGTACCTCCTCGGCCTCGGCCAGCACGCGCGCGAGCCGCCGGGCCCGCTCGGCGATCACCG
The DNA here is from genome assembly GCA_051954195.1 of Marmoricola sp. GTDB lineage: Bacteria > Actinomycetota > Actinomycetes > Propionibacteriales > Nocardioidaceae > Marmoricola. The sequence goes on along the minus strand of JBQCHZ010000005.1, from coordinate 66,803 downwards.
CCGGGCCGAGCCGTCCGCGGTAGGTGACCAGCTGGTCGCGCAACGCGGTCTTGGCGGCCGCGATGGACGCCTCGATGTCATCCATGGCACGACCACCCTACGATCGATCCATGGTGCGTCGGACGACCCGGGAGTCGCGATGAGTGAGCAGGGGCTTGCCGCAGCCCGCGCGAAGATGACCAACGCCGGCGTCGATCCCGTCGCGGTCGACGTCTTCGCGCACTACTACCGCCTGCTCGAGCACGGCGAGACCGGGATGATTCCCGAGAGCACCATCGAGCCGCTGGGGATGGAGGCGCTCGCCGACGCCGAGGTCCCGGACGACGTCGCCGCGCGGGCGCTGGCGGGCACCGTGGTGATCAAGCTCAACGGCGGCCTGGGCACCTCGATGGGGATGGACCGCGCCAAGTCGCTGCTGTGCGTGCGCCGCGGCCTGTCGTTCATCGACGTGATCGCCCGGAAGGTGCTCGCGCTTCGCCGCGAGCACGGCGTGCGGCTGCCGCTGATCTTCATGAACAGCTTCCGGACCTCCGCGGACACGATGGCCGCGCTCGCGCGGTACGACGGGCCCGGCGCGGAGGACCGCCTCTCGGTGGAGGGCCTCCCGCTGGAGTTCCTGCAGAACAAGGAGCCCAAGCTGCTCGGCCGCGACCTCTCGCCGGTGAGCTGGCCCCGGGAGCCGGAGCTGGAGTGGTGCCCGCCCGGGCACGGCGACCTCTACACCGCCCTGCGCGGCACCGGCCTGCTCCAGCAGCTGATCGACGCGGGGTACGAGCGAGCGTTCGTGTCCAACTCCGACAACCTCGGCGCGGTCGCCGACCCCCGTGTCGCCGGCTGGTTCGCCTCCTCCGGGGCGCCCTTCGCGATCGAGGCGGTCCGGCGCACCCCCTCGGACCGCAAGGGCGGCCACTTCGCGACGCGGAAGTCCGACGGACGGATCATCCTGCGCGAGACCGCCCAGACGCTGCCGGAGGACCTCGAGGCGCTGGCCGACCTCGAGCGGCACCGGTTCACCTCGACCAACAACCTGTGGTTCGACCTGCGCGCGATGAGCGCCGAGCTGGACCGGCGCGAGGGTGTCCTCGGGCTCCCGTTGATCCGCAACACCAAGACGGTGGACCCGGCCGACCCCGCCAGCCCGGAGGTGGTGCAGATCGAGACCGCGATGGGCGCGGCCATCGAGATCTTCGAGGGCGCCCGCACGGTCGAGGTCGGGCGGGACCGGTTCGTGCCCGTCAAGACGACCAACGACCTGCTGGTGCTGCGCTCGGACGCCTACGACCTGGGGACGGACTTCGTCCTGGACCAGGCGGCCGAGCAGCTGCCCTTCGTGGACCTCTCGGGCCACTACAAGCAGGTCGCGGAGTTCGACAAGCGCTTCCCGGTCGGGGTGCCCTCGATGCGACGGGCGGCCTCGCTCGTCGTGGACGGTGACTGGACCTTCGCCGAGGGCGTCTCGGTGGTCGGCGACGTCCGGCTCACCGGTGAGCACGGTCGCGTCGAGAGCGGCGCGGTGCTCACCGACGGCGACGCAGCCCTGGGGGAGCCGGCAGCAGGAGGGCGGCGCTGATGGCGCTGGTCAGCGTCGAGGACCACCTCCGCGAGGTGCTCGCCGGCATCACGCCGCTCGACCCCTCCCCGCACCCGCTGCTCGAGGCGATCGGGCTGCCCGTGGCCGCCGACGTCGTCGCGCCCCGCGGACTTCCCGCCTTCGACAACTCCGCCATGGACGGCTACGCCGTGCGTCACGCCGACGTCGCAGGGGCCGGCGCCGAGGGGCCGGTGCGGCTGCGGGTGCTGGCCGACGTGCACGCCGGGGACGCACCGACCGAGCAGCTCACCGAGAGCACGACCCTGCGAATCATGACCGGCGCGCCGATCCCCGCCGGTGCCGACGCCGTCGTACCGGTGGAGTGGACCGACGGCGGCGCCCGCACCGTGGAGGTACGCCGGGCTCCCAGCCTCGGTCAGCACCTGCGCCACGCAGGGGAGGACGTCCGTGCCGGGGACGTGATCGTGCGGGCCGGTCAGCTGCTGGGGCCGCGCCAGCTCGGCGCCATCGCCGGTGTCGGCATCGGCGAGGTGCCCGTCGCTCCTCGCCCGCGGGTCGTGGTCATGTCGACCGGCGCCGAGCTCGTCGAGCCGGGCAAGGACCTCCCGCCGGGAGCGATCCACGACGCGAACTCCTTCCTCCTGGCCGCCGCGGTGCGGGCCACCGGCGCGGTCGCGTACCGGGTCCGCGCGGTCGCCGACGACGTCGACGCGTTCCGCGAGGCCCTCGAGGACCAGCTGGTGCGCGCCGACGTGGTGATCACCAGCGGCGGGGTCAGCAAGGGCACCCGCGACGTGGTCAAGGCGGCGCTGCGCGAGGAGCCCGGGATGACCTTCCGCGAGGTGGCCATGCAGCCGGGGAAGCCGCAGGGCTTCGGTCACGTCGGCGCCGACGCCACGCCGTTGTTCGCCCTGCCGGGCAACCCCGTCTCGTCCTACGTCTCCTTCGAGGTGTTCGTCGCGCCGGCCCTGCGCCGGCTGATGGGCCGCGAGCCGGTCTCGCGGCCGCTGTTCGCGGCGACCCTGACCGAGGCGGTCACCTCCCCGCCGGAGCGACGCACCTTCCTGCGCGGACACGTCGTCACCGACGGTGAGGGCACCCGGGTCTCTCCGGTGGGAGGCGCGGGCTCGCACCTGCTCGGCGGGCTGGCCGGGGCCAACGCGCTGATCGTGCTCGAGGAGGACCGCGACCGGGCGGCCGCCGGCGAGACCGTGCCGGTGATGCTGCTGGACCGGGAGTTCTGATGGGCGAACCCCGACTCACCCACGTCGACGAGGCCGGCGCCGCCCGGATGGTCGACGTCTCCGGCAAGGACGTGACCACCCGTCAGGCCGTCGCGACCGGCCGGGTGCTGCTGTCGGCGACGGTCGTGGACCTGCTGCGTGGCGACGGGGTGCCCAAGGGCGACGCGCTCGGCGTGGCACGGGTGGCCGGCATCATGGCGGCCAAGCGGACGCCCGACCTCGTCCCGCTGTGCCACCCGCTCGCGATCTCCGGCGTGACCGTCGACCTGGTCGTCGAGGACGACGCGGTCGCGATCACCGCGACCGTGCGTACCAGCGACCGCACCGGGGTGGAGATGGAGGCGCTCACCGCCGTCTCGGTCGCCGCGCTCACCGTGATCGACATGGTCAAGGCGGTCGACAAGGCCGCGACGATCACCGACGTGCGGGTCGAGACCAAGACCGGCGGCAAGAGCGGCGACTGGAGCAGGGCATGAGGGCCGCGGTGGTCGTGGCGTCCAACCGGGCCGCCGCCGGTGTCTACGAGGACACCACCGGCCCGCTGATCGTCGAGGCGCTGCGCGAGGCCGGCTTCGAGACGCCCGAGCCCGACGTGGTCCCCGACGGCGAGCCGGTCGGCCTCGCGATCCGGGCCGCGGTGTCCGACGGCGCCCGGGTGGTGCTGACCACCGGTGGCACCGGCCTCACCCCGACCGACCGGACGCCGGAGGTGACCCGGGCGCTGCTGGACCGGGAGGTGCCCGGCATCGCCGAGGCGATCCGCGCCCACGGCGTCGGCAAGGGCATCCCGACCGCCGCGCTCTCGCGCGGGCTGGCCGGCGTGGTGGGCAGCACGCTGGTGGTCAACCTGCCGGGATCGCGAGGAGGGGTGAAGGACGGCCTGGCGGTCGTCGTCCCCCTGCTGTGGCATGCCGCCGAGCAGATCGTCGGGAGCGACCACTGAATCACCCCACGACGTTCTGCTCCCCCGCTGCGCTCCTCCACACAGAACGCGCCGACGAAGTCGCTGCGCGGACGTCGCCGCGGGGACCCCGAAGCACTTCAGGTCTAGGAATGTGCTCATGAGCCGTGGCTGGCCGGTCGTGCTGGCCTGGGAGAACGTCCGCCTGCGCCCGATCAGCACGGCCGACAGGAACGCCTGGCGCGAGGCGCGACAGCGCAACATCGTCTGGCTCCAGCGCTGGGACGCCACCGCGCCGCCGGGCAGCAACGCGCGCGGGCGCACGTTCGGCACGATGGCGCGCGAGATGCTGCGGGCGGCCCGCGCCGGGCGGCAGCTGCCGTTCGTCCTCGAGGTCGACGGCCGTCTGGCGGGCCAGGTCACGGTCAACAACATCGTGCGCGGCTCGGCGCAGTTCGCCTCGATCGGCTACTGGATCGACGAGAGGTACGCCGGTCGCGGCATCATGCCGCGCGCGGTGGCCCTGGTCGTCGACCACTGCTTCGAGCACGTCGGCCTGCACCGCATCGAGGTGGCGATCCGGCCTGAGAACCACGCCTCGCTGCGGGTGGTCGACAAGCTCGGCATCCGGCTGATCGGGCTCGCGCCGGGCTACCTGCACATCGACGGCGACTGGCGCGACCACCTGCTGTTCGGGGTGACCCGCGAGGAGGCCTTCCCCGGGTTGAGCCGTCGCTTGGATTCACAACAGTCACAGCAGTGAACTCACGACACACCGGAGCGGGTGCGGTGTGCGGCCCCCGCGCGCTCCTAGGCTTCGCCGCGTGGACCTGTCAGGAATCATCTTCGTCGCGCTCGCCCTCGCCTGGGCGGTCTACCTGATCCCCAAGGCCCTGCAGCAGCACGACGAGCTCGCACGCAGCCGGTCGGTCGACAGCTTCTCCTCGCGCCTGCGGGTGTTCGGCGGGCGGGGCACTGACACCATCGACGTCGCCGTGGAGGAGGACGTCGTGGTCAGCACGGTGCGAGAGGTGACGGTGCCCGTGCCGGCGCCGCTCGTCACCCGCGCCGCCGCCCGCCGGGCTGCCGCCCGCCGTCGCCGCGTGCTCGGTGTGCTGACGGTGCTGCTCATCGCGACCGTCGCGCTCGCCGCGACCTCCGTGCTCGCCTGGTGGAGCGTGGCCGTGCCGGCCGGTCTGATCGTGGCGTTCCTGGTCGTCGCCCGGGCGAGCGTGCGCCGCGAGCAGGCCCGTCGCGGTGCCGGCTCCGCTCCCGCGCCGGTGCTCCCCGAGCCGGTCGCCGCCCTCGCGGACGAGCGGGAGGACACGGTCGGCGTCGACCGCGGCGACCTCGCCGCCGCGGGCCTGGCCGCGCAGCCGGTCGCCGACGAGGGATCGCTGTGGGACCCGCTGCCGATGACGCTGCCCACCTACGTGACCAAGCCCGCTGCCCGTCGGACGGTGCGCACGATCGAGCTCACCCGCCGCGAGATGACCTCCTCCGGTCACGACGCGGCCGACTCCCAGTTGGTGCGCGAGGCCGCGGCCGCCGAGGACGCCGCCTCCGAGGCCTCCGAGCCCCCCGTGCAGCGACGCGCCGCCGGCGCCTGATCCGTCAGGCCGCCCGGGGCCCGCGGCGCCTCGGCCGACCCGATTTGCTGAGGCCACCGGGGCCGGTGGTAACTTTCTCCACGCGCCGCGAGGCGTGGAGGGGCTGTGGCGCAGTTGGTAGCGCGTCTCGTTCGCAATGAGAAGGTCAGGGGTTCGAATCCCCTCAGCTCCACCCAGGACGTCCGGCCGGCGGGTCTCGCCGGCCCCCCGCGACGATGACCCCGCGGGAGTGGACCTACCAGCCGGCGGTCCCCGGCGCTCCCTTGAACGGTCCGGTCACCCGGCTGGTGATCCAGCCGCCGTAGAAGTCGCCGGGCTGGGGCACGACCGTCTCGCCGTCGACCGTGCACCGGTCCATCGACCCGGGGTAGAGCGCGACGTGGCCGAGCAGCGCCTCGAAGCCCGCGGACGGTGAGGGGTAGTGCCAGGCAGCCCGGGGAAGCACCCGGCCGCTGGGGCCGACCACGTCGAAGTAGGACGCCGAACCCTTGAACTCACACCACGTGGTCCCGGCGACGGGCCGCAGCACCCCGGGCGCGACGGCGTCGCGGGGGACGTAGTAGACGGGCGGGTGGCTGGTCTCCAGCACGCGCAGGGAGGCCCGCGTGTCGACGAGGACCTCGCCGTCGAGCTCGACCACCACCTGCTCGTCGGAGGCGACCACGACCGGCGGCCGGGGATAGTCCCAGACCGACTCGGTGGGCACCCCGTCGTCATTGCTCATGGCCCCATCATCGCCGGTCGCCGCACGGACGCGCTGGGCGAGCAGCGCCATCGATCTCCTCCGACCCGCGGCCGCGACCGCAGTATCGTCGGGTCATGGACCGTCCGCCGTGCGTGCCGATCGAGGTGGAGCTCCAGCGGCTGCACCGGTCCCCGCCCGGGACGGCGAGGCTACGCCGGGAGCAGAGGCGCCGCGAGCGGGACCGGCGGCGTGACGCGGGGGAGCGCCCCCGGCTCGCCCGGTGGGCCCACGCGCTGCTGCGTCGCGGCTGAGCTCAGAGGGCGGCGCGGCGGTACTGCACCGGCCACAGCTCGGCGTCGGTCTCGCCCAGCTCGTGGGCCGCGCGCAGCGCCCAGTGCGGCTCGCGCAGCAGCTCGCGCGCGAGCAGCACCACGTCGGCCGATCCGTCGGCGAGGATCTCCTCGGCCTGCTTGGGCTCGGTGATGAGACCGACCGCGCCGGAGGGGACGCCGGCCTCGGTGCGGATCCGGCGCGCGAACGGCACCTGGTAGCCGGGCCCGACGGGGATGTCGGCCACGACGTTGCCGCCGGTGGAGGTGTCGACCAGGTCCACGCCCTCGGCGTGCGCGAGCGCGGCCAGCCGCACCGTCTCGTCGGGGGTCCAGCCGCCCTCGGCCCAGTCGGTGGCGGAGACGCGCAGAACCACCGGCATGCCGCCCGGCACGCGGCGGCGGACCTCGCGGACCACCTCGAGCACCAGGCGGACCCGGTTGTCGAACGATCCGCCGTACTCGTCATCGCGGTCGTTGGACAGCGGCGAGCAGAACTCGTGGAGCAGGTAGCCGTGGGCGGCGTGCACCTCGATCACGTCGAAGCCGGCGTCCACGGCGCGCGCGGCGGCGTCACCGAAGGCGCCGACGAGACGGTCGATGCCTGCATGGTCGAGCGGTGCGGGGTCCTCCCGCAGGCCCGGGAACGGGACGGCGGAGGGCCCGACCGGCTGCCAGCCGCCGTCGGCGTCCGCGACCGCTCCGCGCTCGCCGGTGAAGCCGGAGTACGTCGACGCCTTGCGCCCGGCGTGTGCCAGCTGGATGCCGGCGGTCGCGCCCTGGCCGTGGACGAAGTCGACGATGCGTGCCCAGGCCCGCTGCTGCTCGTCGTTCCACAGCCCGGTGTCCTCCGGGGAGATCCGGCCCTCGGGGCTGACGGCGGTCGCCTCGGTGAGCACCAGCCCGGCGCCTCCGCGGGCGAACGAGCCCAGGTGCACCAGGTGCCAGTCGTTCGGGACGCCGTCGACCGCGGAGTACTGGCACATCGGTGCCACCCAGACGCGGTTGCGGACGGTGACCTCGCGCAGGGTGATCGGGGTGAACAGCTGGCTCACGGGTGCACTACCTCCAGGACGGGCCGATGGGACGGGCCGGGTGGGACGGGTCTCCCGTGGAGGAGCAACCGGTGTGGCCGGCTGGTGATTCCCGCTCAGGCCAGCTGCTGGAGGACCCACCCGTTGCCGTCGGGGTCGCTGAGGTGGGCGTAGTGCACCCCGCCCAGGTCGCTGACCTCGGAGACCTCGACCCCCCGCTCGACGAGCGTGGCGCGCACGGTCGCGATGTCGTCGACCACCAGGTGCAGGCCGGTCACCCGCGGGGCGTCCGGGTCGCTGATGCCGACGCCGACCACGATCGAGCAGGCCGAGCCGGGCGGCGTCAGCTGCACCACCCGCATCCCGTTGCCCGGCGCGACGTCGTGGTCCAGGCCGAAGCCCATCTGCTCGACGTAGAAGGCCTTGGTGCGCTCGACGTCGGTGCTCGGAAGCGGAACCAGCTCCAGGCGCATCTGCACGGCGGTCCTCCGGTCGGTGGTGGGTGCGTCCGCCGACCGCCCACCAGGGCGAGGCCGTCGTGGCCACCACGCTAGCGGTCGGCCGTCGATGCGGGCGCCGCCGAGCCAGTTGTCCTCGACGAACCGCAGGATCGAGGTCTGGTCGGTGACGCTGTGGTCGACCGTGTTCGACCGGGCGTAGGGGGAGAGCACCAGCAGCGGCAGCCGGGGACCGTAGCCGCACCGGTCCTGCTGCCCCTCGAGCATCGTCGTCGCACTGCCGGCGGCGGTGGCGGTGCACGCACCCGGGCCGTTCAAGGCGTCGTCGCCGGAGGTCGAGGCGTTGACGATCGGCGAGGGCTGGTGGTCATACCACCCGTCGCTGTCGTCGTAGGCGAGCACGACCGCGGTCGACCGCCACTCGGGCGACCGCTGGAGCCGGTTGAGCACACCGACGACGAAGTGCTGCTCGTCGACCGGGTCGGAGTAGGAGGCGTGACCGTCCTGGTAGCCGGACGCCTTGAGGAAGCTCACCGCCGGCAGGTCGTGGGCGCCGAGGACGTCGTACCAGTCGCTCATGTCGTACTGGTGGTTCGCCCGGCCGTCGTGGCCGATCTCCGCCACCGACGCGGGCGGGGTGTGGTCGGGGTTGGCCGTCGAGGCGTAGTACTGGAACGGCTCGTGGTGCGGGATGTAGTCCTTGCTGGACAGGCCCGCGACGTTGGCGTGGGACGCCGAGCAGTCGCGGAAGCCGCCCTCGAACCAGCCCCAGCTCACGCCCTTCGCGCTCAGCAGGTCGCCCACGTTGGTCCCGGTCATCTCGACGGTGTCGTTCTTCGTCGAGGAGCAGGAGTCGAAGTACGGGTCGGGGTCGTTGATCACCGTTCCGCTGCCGTGCGCATCGGTCGCGTGCACGCCGTAGGTGTCCGTGGTGGTGACCGGCCCGGAGGGCACCGTGCCGGCCGGGCGCCCGGCCGTGGCGTGGTCGAGCCCGCCGGCGGTCTGGCCCGAGACCAGGTTGATGGCGCCCGGCGTCGAGGGGCCGAAGACCGTGTCGTAGGAGTTGTCGCTCATGGCGAACCGCTGGGCGTAGTTCCAGAGCGCGGTGACGGTGTTGCCGTCGTAGTAGTCCATCACCAGGCCCGGGTCGCCGTACTGGGGTGCCGCGCAGGCCTCGCGGTCGGTGAACGGCACGAAGAGGTCCATCCGGCCGCCGTCGTAGGCCTTCTGCTCGTCGGTGTAGCCGTGGTCCTGGTCGCAGGTCACCGCCTGGGTGCTGCTCAACCGGTGCGGGTTCGCGGGACGGCCGTCGGGCAGCCGGTTCGGGTTGGCCGTGAGGAGATGGTGCTGCTGCAGGCCGTTCACCGCCGGCGTGCCGCGGCGCGCGTGGAACGGCGTGCCGTCGGAGTTGGCGGCGTCCGGGTAGGTGCCGAAGTAGTGGTCGAAGGAGACGTTCTCGCCGAAGACGACGACGAGGTGCTTGATCGGGGTGGTGCTGGAGGCGCTCGCGCGGTGGTGGTCACCGGGCGTGGCGACGGCCGCGGTGGTGCCGAACGCGGTGAGGAGGGCGGCGCCGGCCGCGAGGGCGGCGCTGCGCCGGGAGGTGGTGCGCATCGTGCGGAGGATCCTTCCGAGAGGGACGTCGTCGCCGGGAGGCGTGACGTCCTCAGGGAAGCGGCTGCAGGCGAGCGCAGGGCGAACGGCCGGTGACGGCCGGGCGACGCGTGAGCGAAGGGTGCGGGTGGCCGCGCGCCGGAGGACGGGCGGGGACCGGTCAGCGGCCCGTCCAGCGCGGCGGGCGCTTCTCGGCGAACGCGGTCAGGCCCTCGACGGTGTCGGCGCTGATCAGCAGGTCGTCCATCGCGCTGCTGTGCTGACGGACGGCCTCGACCGTGTCGGCGACGCCGGCGGTCTCGGCCATCACCTGCAACGACGCGCGCACGGAGGTGGGGGAGACCGCGAGGATCCGGTCGGCGAGCGCCCGAGCGCCCTCGAGCGCGGTGCCCGCCGGCACCACCCGGTTGACCAGGCCGTGCTCGAGCGCCTCGGCGGCGTCGAGGCGGCGGCCGGTGAGGATCATCTCGTGCGCCAGGCGGGGCGGGACGGTGCGCGGCAGCCGCACCAGGCCGCCGGCGCCGGCGATCAGGCCGACCTGCACCTCGCTGAGGGCGAACGTCGCGGTCTCGTCGGCGACCACCAGCTGGCAAGCCAGCGCGATCTCGAGGCCGCCGCCCATCGCGTAGCCGTTGACCGCGGCGATCACCGGCTTCGGCAGGGCGCGGCGGCCGGTCAGGCCGGCGAAGCCGTTGTCGGGCACCCAGGTCTGCTTGCCGCTGACCGTCCAGAGCAGGTCGTTGCCGGCGGAGAACGCCTTCTCGCCGGCTCCGGTGAGGATCGCGACCCAGAGGTCGGGGTCGGCGAAAAAGGCGTCGAAGACCTCGTCGAGCTCGTCGTTCGCGGGCGGGGTGAGGGCGTTGCGCTGCTCGGGACGGTTGATCGTCACCTCGAGCAGGTGGCCCTCGCGCCGGACCAGGACGTGCTCGTAGGCGTCGCGGAAGCCCGGCGCTCGCGGCGGGAACAGCTCCCGGGCGCGTACGTCGGACAGCACGACGCGGTTGCCCCGCGGTGTCGCGCACACGAAGACCCGCTCACCGATCGGCTCGGGGCCCGCGAGCAGGGCGAGCATCTCGTCGTCGTCGCGCACCGTCGTGGCCAGGAACCGGGTGTCGTCGTCCTCGAGGCGGCCGACGACGATGCCGGTGCGACGGCCGTCCCGCTCGTGGGTGAGGGTGAACGTCTCGATCCGCGCCCACCCCGACGGGTGCAACGTCACCGGCACGGTCGGAGCCGCGTCGAGCTCGGCCTGCAGCACCGCGCTGTCGTCGTCGCGCCACGGCACCGGCGCCGTGGAGTACACGCCCGCGGAGTACTTGCTCAGCATGCCGCCGTTGGCGCCGACGAACCCGAACGACCCCGGAGCCCGTCGTACGGCCTGGACGGTCTCGGCGATCGCGTGCATCGCGTAGTCGTTCCCCGCCCCGCCGAAGAAGGGCAGGCCGCCGGTCAGGGTCAGCCCGCGGGGGTCGCCGGGGGACAGGCCCAGCCCGTCGACGGCCGTCGCGAGCACCGCGACGGGGTAGCAGCTGTAGAAGTCGAACGTCGCCACGTCGGCGATGCCGATCCCGGCGAGGTCGAGCGCGTGCCGCGCGGCCCGCACCGACGCCGGCGCGCTGCCGAGGTCCGGCCGCTCGAGGAGAGGCCGCTCGCGCAGGTCGGCGTGGCCGTGCAGGAAGACCCGTCGGTCCTCGGGCACGCCGAGCCGGTCGGCGGCGGCCACCGACATCATCACCACGGCGGCGCCCTGGTTGACCTGGTCGCGCGCCACCACGTAGCGCGGGTAGGGGTCGGCGATCATCCGGTTGGCCGCGGTGGGCGTGACGAGCTCCGCGGCGTCGCGCCGCACCGGTGCGGCCGCGTGCGGGTGCGCGGCGGCGACCGAGGTGAACGGGGCGAACAGCGCGCCCATCTCGGCCGCGTGCTCGTCGCGGCTCAGCCCGAGCCGGGCCCGGCGCGCGTGCTCCAGCAGCGCGTAGACCGGCGTCGCGCCGGCCAGCCCGTGGTCCACCTCGTAGCGCGAGATCAGCCCCTGCAGCCCGAAGCCCCGGTCCTCCAGCGTGCCCTCGACGTGCTCGGTGAAGTCGGGCCGGTCCGCCGTGCCGGCGAGGTGGCGCACGGTGGACATCGCCTCGCCGCCCACCAGCAGGACGACCTCCGACGCGCCCGCGGCGATCTCTCCGGCGAGCTCGGTGACCAGGTGCTGGGGCGACTGACCGCCACCCACCTCGAGCACCGCGCGCCGGGGGTCGGCGCCGAGCCGGGCCGCCACCGACCGGGGCACGTTGTCGGAGCGGCCCAGCGGCGCCGAGGAGATCGGGGTGGACACCTCGAACTGGCGCACGGCGGCCACGGTGTCGATCGCGGTGGCGACGGCGTCCGGATCGGCGCCGGTGTCGGCGAGTGCCTCCCGGGCCGCGGCCGCCGCCAGGTCCACGGCGGAGAGCCCGGTGTAGTCGGGGTCGTCGATGCGCTCGGAGGACTGGCCCACGCCGACCAGGACGGGGGTGCGGGGGTCGAGGGGCGCGGTGGTCACGGGTCCTCCTGGGTCCGGGGCGGTGGCGGGATCAGCATGCCGGTGGTCCTCGGGCCGGTGATCCTCGGGCCGGTGATCCTCGAGCCGGCGGCCCCGGGCCCGGGGGGCGACTGACCGGGCCCCGGGCGGGCACCCGCCCAGCATGAGCAACGGCACCCCCGCCCTCGTCGTCCTCGACGTCAACGAGACGCTGTCCGACCTGACGCCGCTTCAGGAGGTCTTCGCCGAGATCGGGCTGCGGCCCCACGAGGTGGAGGCGTGGTTCGCCGGCGTGCTCCGCGACGGCTTCGCCTGGACGATCTTCGGGGAGAACCCCCGCTTCGCCGACCTCGCGCGGGACGGCGTGCGGGCACGGGTGCTGGCGCAGGGGCGCGACGACGAGGTCGCCGACCGTGCCGCGGATCGCGTGGTCGCGGCGTTCGGCGACCTCATGCCCCATCCCGACGTCGTGCCGGGCCTCGCCGCGATCGCTGCCCGCGGCTGTCCGATCGTCACCCTGACCAACGGGTCCACCGCCGTGGCGCGGTCCCTGCTCCGCGAGGCGGACGCCTCGATCACGGCCTACCACGACGTCGCCGAGGCGGGGGCGTGGAAGCCGGACCCGGCGTCCTACCGCTGGCTGCTGGAGCGGTACGGCGTCGCGGCGGAGGCCGCCGTCCTCGTTGCCGTCCACCCCTGGGACCTCGAGGGCGCCCACCGCGTCGGCATGCGCACCGCCTGGCTCGATCGCCGCGGTGGCGGCTGGCCGGCCGGGTTCACGCCGGTGGACCTGCGGGGGAGCACGATGACCGAGCTGGCGGCGCAGCTGGGCTGACAGGACGGATCGACGGGACGGATCAGGCGAGCCTGTCGACGTAGGACACGACGCGGTTGAGCAGCGTGGTGGCCCCGAGGACGTCGATCACGGCGGCGCTGGGGTCCTCGGCGAGGTGGTGCAGCAGTGGAGCGGCCTCGGCCACCCCCTGACCGTGCGCCACCCGCGCGCACACCCGCGCAGCGTCCCGCACCGCGCGGGGATCGATCGTCCAGACCGTCTCGAACTCACGGTCGCGGTCGGGCACCGTCGTCTGCCCGGGCAGCTCCCAGGCGCTCAGGCAGGCCGCGAGGTCGGGGGAGTCGCAGACGACCAGCCACTCGCGGCGCATCGGCGCGTCCTCGGGCAGCGGCACCCGCACCGGGCCAGCGGGCGTGCCCGTCAGTCCCGGGAAGTCGGCGAAGACCATGGCATAGCGCGAGACCCGGGAGAGCTCGCGCCAGCGGGACGCGGAGGGCTTGAAGAAGCGCTCCTCCTGGAAGCCGCCGAAGAGCACCGGCGCCTGCGCACGGGCGCAGAACTCGTCCTCCAGCGCCCACGACAGCGCCAGCAGGGTGCTCTTGCGCAGCCGGTGCGGCGCCAGGGTCGGGTGGTGCCGTCGCAGCTCGGCGAAGACCGACGGCGCTGCCGGGGCGCGGGAGCCGAGCGCCTCGGCGACCGCGACGTCGAGCCGGACCCCTGCGTCGCGTCGGCGGACGACGTGCGCGACCAGGTCGACGTCCTCGGTGGTGTAGCGGCGGTGCCCGCTGGGCAGGCGCTGGGGGACCGGGAAGCCGTAGCGCTGCTCCCACATCCGGAGCACCTCGGGTGACACGCCCGTGCGCTTGGCCAGATCACCGATGGACAGGGCTTGCGCGGCGTGGGTGTTTGTGGTCACCCTGGGAGGGTAGACCTGAACACGTTGTTCAGAAAAGTCTCAACACTCCACCGGAGGTTCCCATGAGCCAGTCAACCAGCCACGAGCCCGCCGCGCACCAGGACGGGTCAGCAGACGTCGTCGACTGGAGCGACCTCGGCCGGGAGATGTGGTCGTTCCTCACCGGACGCCAGGCAGCGATCAACTACCGCTTCATCGACATGGCGGTCGAGGTCCCCCGCGACACCGGTCCGGACGCGCCGCGCGCCACCTGGCGCCTGGACGGGACCCTGCAGGTGACCACCCACGACAACGCCAGCGCGTGACGGCGATGGCCACCAGCAGCGCGGCGGCACGGGCGCCGGGCCGGCCCGCGATCGAGGTCGCGGCCGACCTCCGGCTGACCCTGGAGCGCGAGGGCGCCGTTCCGGTGCACGCCCACCTGCACGGCACCGGCAGTGCGCTCGAGCTGACCGTCAGCGACCCGGGTGCCTTCGCCGGCCGCGGTGACGCCGGGGCGCTGCGCGGACTCGCCGGTGCGCTGGCCGGCTGGGGGGTCCGCGTGCAGGTGGTGGCCCAGGACCGGCTGCTGCTCGAGCTCGGGGCCACCCGCACCCGGTGGTGGCAGCGCCGGCTGACCGGGTCCCGCCACATCCGACCGGCGAGCCTGCGCGGCGCCTGGACCGGACTGCGCAACGGCGGGCGGGAGGCGGTCCTGCCCGACCGCCGGCTCGCGCCCCCGCCGACCCTGTGGCCCCCGGCGCCGACCTTCCTCCGGCGCCACCGGGACCCGGTCACCACCACCCACGACCCGGGCCGCGGGGGCCGCCCCCGCCTGGTCGTGGTCGACCGCGTCGACGGTCGTGGCCGGCACGAGCTCGCCCTCGGCGAGCACAGCACGATCGGCTCCTCCGAGGACTGCGACCTCCGGCTCCACGGCGTCGCGGAGATCCAGGCCGAGGTGCGTCACGACGAGCAGGACGAGTTCGTCCTGGTCCACCGCGGCGGCGCGCTGCCCTCGCGCGTGAACGGCCAGCCGGTGCGCGAGCAGGTGCTGCGCACGGGGTCCCGGGTGGACCTGGGCGACTGGACGCTGGTCTTCGCGCGTGAGGAGTACGCCGACCACGGGCGACCCTACGGAGGTCGCGTCGGCGGCGAGTTCGGCCGCCAGCTCCCGCAACCGCCGCAGCCCCCGCCGGGCCGGCGCACGTGAGCGGCGAGGGCCCGGTCCTCGTCGCCGGCGGCACCGGCTTCGTGGGCCGCCGGCTGGTCCGGGCCCTGGCCGAGGCGGGCCGCGAGGTGCGCACGATGACACGCCGCCCCGAGGAGTACGACGGGCCGGGCGAGGCGGTCGTGGGCGACGTGCACCACCCGGACTCTCTCGCGACGGCCCTCGAGGGGTGCGCGGCCGCCTACTACCTGGTGCACTCCCTGGACTCCGGCGACTTCGAGCGTCTCGACGCCCGGGCGGCGCGCGCCTTCGGCATCGCGGCCGGAGAGGCGGGGCTCGAGCAGCTGGTCTACCTGGGCGGACTGGGCCGCGACGACGACGTGCTCTCGGCGCACCTGCGCAGTCGCCGCGAGGTCGAGGGGCTGCTCGGCGCCGGCGGTGTGCCGGTGACCGTGTTGCGCGCCGGCATCGTGGTCGGTCACGGCGGCATCTCCTGGGAGATGACGCGCCAGCTCGTCGAGCACCTGCCCGCGATGGTGACGCCGCGCTGGGTGACCACGCGCACGCAGCCGATCGCCGTCGACGACGTCGTCCGCTACCTGCTCGGCGTGCTGGGCGAGCAGCGCGCGTCGGGGCGCACCTTCGAGATCGGCGGCCCCGAGGTGCTGCGCTACTCCACGATGCTCAAGCGGGTCGCCGCCATCGAGGGACGCCCGCTGGTGATCCTTCCGGTGCCCCTGCTCAGTCCGGACCTGTCCTCGCGGTGGCTGGCCCTGGTCACCGACGTCGACACCCGCACCGGCCGCGCGCTGATCGACTCCATGACCAACGAGGTCGTCGTCGAGGACGACGCGATCCGCGAGCTCCTCCCCTTCGAGCCGTTGGGCTACGACGACGCGGTGCGGATCGCCCTGGCGGAGCGCCGACGCGCCCTCACCTCCCGGAACGGAGCCCGCCGATGAGCCCGCAGACGGACCCACGGACGGACCCACAGTCGGGCCCACGGTCGGGCCCACAGTCGGGCCCACAGTCGGACCCACAGTCCGACACGGTCGGCGCCCTCACCCGGCTGCTGTCCGGGCGGTTGCCGATGTCGCTGCGCCACGTCGCGCCGGTGACGCACCGGGAGCCGGCGGCGGTCGTCGAGCACCGCCGGAGGGTGGTCGGCGTGGTCGCGACCATCGGCGCCGGCATGCTGGGCGCGTCGCTCTCGACGCAGCCCGGATCCCGCCGGTTCTACGCCTCGACCCTCGCGGTCGCGGCCGTGTGGCTGGGCGGAGGCGCGGCGTCGGGACCGCTGCACCGCGGCTGGGTGCAGGGACGCGACCGGCAGCTGCGCCGGCCGGTGCTCACCCCCGTCGCGACCGGGGTGGCAGCGTTCGGCTTCTTCGCCGGGGCCGCCACGGTCGCGTCGCGGATCCCGGTGCTCGACCGCGCCGTCGGTGACGTGATGGCCTTCGCCGAGCAGGGCACCGACCGCTGGGTGCTCGCGACGGCGCTGGCCAACGGAGCCGGGGAGGAGGTGTTCTTCCGCGGCGCGCTCTACACCGCACTGGCCGACCACCACCCCGTGGTGTCCTCCACCGCCGTCTACACGGTCGGGACCATCACCACCCGCAACCCGGCCCTCGTGCTGGCCGCCGCCGTGATGGGTGCGCTGTTCGCCCTGCAACGTCGTTCCTCCGGCGGCCTCCAGGCGCCGGTGCTCACCCACGTGACATGGTCGACGCTGATGGTCCGGCTGTTCCCCGTGCTCTACCGCCGGCTGCGCGCCCGGAACCAGCACGACCGAGGAGGACGACGATGACACCGGTGCTCGACACCGCACTGGACCGGATGGTCGTGCCCGGCTACAGCCGCATCGGTCACGCCCTGCGCAGCCGCGGCTGGGCCGCCGACGACCCCGCACCCGGCTCGCTGGCCGGGCGCTCGGCGCTGGTGACCGGCGCGACCTCCGGGCTGGGCCTGGCCACCGCCCGCGCGCTCGGGCGGCTCGGCGCCGATGTCCGGCTGGTCGTGCGCGACGCCGAGCGCGGTGCCCGGGTCGCGGAGCGGCTGGCCGCCGACGCGCCCGAAGGCAGCTTCGCGGTCACCCGGTGCGACCTCTCCGACCTCGACGACGTGCGCCGGGCGTGCGCGGAGCTGCGCACGGAGCTCGCGCGCGTCGACGTGCTGGTGCACAACGCGGGCGCGATGCCGCCGGAGTGGACCGCCTCGGCGCAGGGCCACGAGACGACCGTGGCGGTGCACGTGCTCGGCCCGGTGCTGATGACCGAGCTGCTGATGCCGCTGATGCGCGGGCACGACGCCCGGGTGGTGCTGGTGTCCTCGGGAGGGATGTACACCCAGCGCCTGGACCCCGACGACCCGGAGTACCGCGACGCGCCGTACCGCAAGGCGACCGCCTACGCCCGCTCCAAGCGGATGCAGGTGGCCCTCACGCCGGTCCTCCAGGACCGGTGGGCGGCGGCCGGCGTCGCCGTGCACGCGATGCACCCCGGATGGGCCGACACCCCGGGGGTCGCCCAGGCCCTCCCGGTCTTCCGCGCCGTCACCGGGCCCCTGCTGCGGACCGCGGAGGCGGGTGCCGACACCGCGGTCTGGCTCGTCGCCACCGAGCCGTCCCCTCGCGGCGGGCGGTTCTGGCAGGACCGGAGACCCCGGCCGACCCACTACCGCAGCCGCACCCGCGAGGCTGCCGGCGACCGCGCGCGCCTCTGGCGCTGGGTGGTCGAGCAGACGGGGCTTGAGCCCGACGCGAGGGACGAGGCAGGAGCACGACCACAGGAGGGTGCGCGATGAGCACGTGGAGGCGAGCAGCGACCGTCGGGACCGCGGTGGCCGCGACGGCGGGGCTCGGCAGCCTCGCGAGCACCGAGGGCGTCGGGAGCGGGTGGTACGCCGTGCTGGACAAGCCGGCCTTCCAGCCGCCGCCGGTGGTCTTCCCGATCGCCTGGACGGCGCTCTACACCGACCTGGCCGCCGCCGCGACGGCGGCGCTCGGTCGGCTCGAGGGCCCTGAGCGTGACCGCTATCGTCGCGCGCTGGCGCTCAACCTCGTGCTCAACGCGGGCTGGTCGTGGACGTTCTTCCGCTGGCACCGGCTCGGCGCCGCGGTCGGCGTGGCGGCGGCGCTCACCGGCAGCAGCGCCGACCTGGTGCGCCGCACCCGTCCCGTCGCTCCCACCGCCGGGGCGGCCCTGGCCGCCTACCCGGCCTGGTGCGGCTTCGCGACGGTGCTCTCGGCGGCTCTGTGGACCCGCAACCGGGGACGGGCCCGGTGAGCTGCCAGGTTGTCGTTGTCGGCGCGGGGCTCGCGGGCCTCGCCTGCGCCACGCGGCTGGCCGCCGCCGGCCTCGAGGTGAGCGTGCTCGAGGCCTCCGACGGGGTCGGCGGGCGGGTGCGCAGCGACCGCGTCGACGGGTTCACCATCGACCGGGGCTTCCAGGTGCTGAACTTCGCCTACCCCGAGGCGCGCCGGGTCCTCGACTACCCCGCGCTCACCCTGCGCCCCTTCGAGCGTGCGGTGGAGGTCGCGCACGACGGTGAGGTGTTCCGCCTGGCCGAGCCCTGGCGCGACCCGTCCACCACGCTCGCGCCGCTGACGGCGCCGTTGGGCGGCCCGGCGCAGCGGCTCTCACTGGCCAGCTACGCCGCCTCCGCGACGCTGCTCCCGGCGGCTCGGGTCAAGCGGCGCCCCGACGTGCCCACGGCCCGCGACCTCGAGCGCTCCGGGGTGACCGGCCCGGCGCTCGAGATGCTGATGCGGCCGTTCTTCGCCGGCGTGCTGCTGGAGGCCGAGCTCGACACCTCCTCGCGCTTCGTGCGCCTGATGACCCGCATGTTCGCCCTCGACGCGGCCGGCGTGCCCTCCGGCGGCATGCAGCGCATCCCCGAGCAGCTCGCCGGGCGGCTGCCCGCAGGCGCCGTGCGCCTGGACACCCCGGTCGTCGCCGTGGGCGCCGGCCGGGTGGAGCACGGCGGCGGTAGCGACGCGGCGGAGGTGGTGGTGGTCGCCACCGACGGGGACGCCGCCGCGCCCCTGCTGCCCGGCGTCGTCGACCCGCCCCGCTGGCACGGCGTGCGCACCTTCTGGCACGCGATGCCCGAGCCGCCCAGCCGCCACGCGACGCTGCGCCTGGCCGGCCCGGGCAGCCCGATCCTGAACTCGGTGGTGGTCAGCGCCGCGGCCCCGACGTACGCACCGTCGGGACGGTCCCTGGTCGCCACCTCCGTGCTGGCGGGCCCCGGGGACACGCCGCCGACCGAGGCCGCGCTGCGACCCCTGCTCGACCGGCACTGGGGCACCAGCACCTCGTCGTGGGAGACCGTCGCGGTCTCGGAGGTGCCCCGCGCGCTTCCGGCGATGCCGGCCCCGCACCCGTTCCGCCGCCCGGTCCGGGTCCGCGAGGGGCTCTACGTGTGCGGGGACCACCGGGACACCTCGTCGATCCAGGGGGCGCTGGTCTCCGGTCGCCGCACCGCCGAGGCCGTGCTCGAGGACCGGGGCTGATCAGCGCACGTTGCCCAGGACGCGGGTGATCTCGATGCGCAGCGCGACCCGTGCGGGGTTCTCGCGCGGGGTGCGGTAGCGCTCGGCGTAGCGGCGCACGGCCTCCTCGACCGAGGCGGTGTCGCGGCACACGCGGGCGAGGCCCTCGAGCGTGGACCAGTGCCGGCCGTCGACCTGGCACACCGCGACCCTACCCCCGTCGGGCCCGGCGTCGTCGAGGTGGGCGACCTTGCGCGAGCCGCCGGAGGTGATCGCCCAGGCGGTGTCGGCGGAGAGGTCGACCACCACGCCCATCGGCACGACGTGCGGACTCCCGTCGGGGCGCAGCGTGGTCACCGTGCACAGGTGACGCTCGGTCCAGAACTGCTCGAACGCGGACGAGGACGGGAGGACGGCCATGGCGGCCATCCTCCCGTCCCCGGCAACCCCGCGCGTCAGGCGGGCAGGCTGTAGCCCGAGGCGATGTTGAGGATCGAGGCGAACGTCAGGTACAGCAGCCACAGGCCGGTCGCCACGTGGAAGAGGCCCAGGAGCCGCTCGGCCGCTCCCATCCCGATGCCGACGAAGAAGTCGGAGACGTAGACGCCGGTCAGGCCGCAGAAGAGCAGCCCGACGGGCCAGGCCCCGGCTCCGAAGAACACCACGACCCCGGCCACCGAGAGCACGGTGAAGCCCACGGACATCCCGGCGTTGGTGCGCGGGTCGTAGCCGGCGAAGCGGTTCCACCCGAGCGCGAACCAGTGGATGCCGTACGCCGAGAACGCGACCGCGGCCATGTAGAGCGCCGTGTCGTCCTTGAACACCTGGAACCAGGTCAGGCCGATGAAGAGGATGAGTCCGGTGACCACCTGGCACAGGCCCGGCAGGAAGATCCCCCACACGCCGGTCGCACGGTCCAGCCGGCGGGCACCCTCCTCGTCGGTGGGGCGCAGCGGGAACCCGAACAGCTCCTGCGGACCCCAGATCAGGTAGCCGGTGCCGAGGCCGAAGAAGCCGAGGGCCACCGGGACGAAGGCTGAGCTTTCGAAAGACATGGGACGGTGGTTACCCGAGCGCAACAGTTGCATGCGCAACGACATTGCGCCGCCGGGTCGCGGTCAGATCCAGCGCTGGAACCAGATCCGCTGCAGCCAGTCGCCGTTGCTGATCAGGGCGTCGGTCCAGATCGGCCAGAAGAACGCGAAGTTCGCCGCGACCAGCACCACCACGGTGCCGGCGACCGCAGCCCCCCACTGCCGGCGGGAGGGGCTCAACAGGGAGCGGTCACCGCGGGGCACCCGTCCGAGGACCTCGCCGAGGAGCATCGTCGCCCCCAGGACCAGGAACGGCTCGATCGCGATCGCGTAGTAGCTGAAGATCGGGCGGTCGTCGTACTGGAACCAGGGCAGCCAGGTGGCGGCGATGCCCACCACGACCAGGCCGTAGCGCCAGTCCCGCCGGGCGATCCAGGCGACGACCGCCCACACCGCCGCGGCCGTCCCGAACCACCACAGCGCCGGGGTGCCGAGCAGCAGCACCTGGCGCAGGCAGGTGGATCCGGCCGCCGCGTCGCACCCCTGCACACCCGGCTGGATGTTCAGCTGGGCGTCGACGCCCACCGGCCGGTTGAGCACCAGCCAGCCGTCGGGGTTCGACTGGTAGACGTGGTGGGCGTCGTCGAGGAACTTCGTGTGGAAGTTGTAGACGGCCTGGTGGTAGTGCGCGAGGTCGCGCAGCGCCCGCACCGTCTGGCTCCAGAGGCCGGTGGTGTGCTCGTGCAGGTAGCTGCCCCAGTACGGCGCGTACTGGGTGTCGGAGAGCGACACCTCGTAGGCGTGGTGGTGGATCAGCCAGCCCGTCCAGCTCGCGAGGTAGACCAGCGCCGGCACCCCGACGAGGTACCCCAGCGCGGGCAGCTGGTCGAGCACCGCGGAGCGGGCCAGCGCGAACCGGGCGCCCAGCCGGCGCCGCGCGCCCGCGTCCCACACCCACTGGAGCAGGCAGAGCGCGGCGAGGGCGTAGAGCGCCGACCACTTCGAGCCGATCGCCAGCCCCCAGCTCACGCCCGCGGCCAGGCGCCAGGGCCGCCACAGGAGGCGCTGGGTGCCCGAGACCATGCGGGCCCGCCCCCAGTCGCGGTCGGCGACCATGCAGTGGGTCCCGAGCAGGACGAAGAAGGCCAGGAAGATGTCGAGCAGGGCGAGCCGGGAGAGCACCAGCTGCAGGCCGTCGAAGCACATCAGCAGGCCGGCGACCACGCCGAGCAGCGTCGAGCCGGTGATCCGCCGGGCGAAGCGCACCATCAGCAGCACCATCAGGGTGCCGACGACCGCCGAGGCGAACCGCCAGCCGAAGGGGTCCATCCCGAAGACGTGCTCGCCCACGGCGATCAGCCACTTGCCGACCTCGGGGTGGACGATCATCTCCGCGCCGGGGTTCCACTGGCCCAGCACGTGGCCGGCCAGGATGTGCTTGTCCGCGGCATCGGCGTAGTTGCGGGCGTAGCCGAAGTGCAGCAGCGACCAGGCGTCCTTGGCGTAGTAGGTCTCGTCGAACTCGAAGCGGTGCGGCTGGGCGAGGCTCCAGAACCGCAGCACGCCGGCGAGCAGCGTGACGCCCAGGGCGGCGGCCCACGAGGTGACGCGATCGGGCGGGGCGGGGGAGGCGACGCCCGCTCGTCGTCCCTCGGTCCGTCGCACGGCGTCAGGGTAGACGCCCGGTGCATGCGGGAGCGGCTGGGATGATCGGCCCATGACCTCCCTGCCGCCGGACCCGTCCTCGCCCGGCGGGCTGGTGCTGGCCGGGACGCCGATCGGACGCCCCGAGGACGCCTCCCGCCGGCTCGCCGAGGAGCTGGCCACCGCCGACGTCGTCGCCGCCGAGGACACCCGGCGGCTGCGTCGCCTCGCCTCCGACCTCGGGGTGAGCGTCCGCGGCCGCGTCACGTCGTACTTCGAGGGCAACGAGAGCGCGCGCACGCCGCAGCTGCTGGAGGACCTGCGCGCCGGGCGCCGGGTGCTGCTGGTCACCGACGCGGGCATGCCGAGCGTGAGCGACCCCGGCTACCGGCTGGTGGCCGCCGCGGTCGCCGAGGACCTGGCCGTCACGGCGGTGCCCGGGCCCTCGGCGGTGCTCACCGCGCTCGCGGTCAGCGGCCTGCCGGTGGACCGGTTCTGCTTCGAGGGGTTCCTGCCGCGCAAGGCCGGTGAGCGCGCGCGACGCCTGGAGGCCCTCGCCGGCGAGCCGCGCACGATGGTGTTCTTCGAGGCGCCGCACCGCACGGCGGCCACCCTGGCCGCGATGGCCGGGGCGCTCGGCGCCGACCGTCCTGCGGCGGTGTGCCGGGAGCTGACCAAGACCCACGAGGAGGTACGCCGCGGCGGGCTGGCCGAGCTCGCCGCGTGGGCGGCCGACGGCGTCCGCGGGGAGGTGACCCTCGTGGTGGCGGGAGCCCCCGTGCCCGCGCCGGTGGAGGATCGCGATGCGCTGGCCGGACTGGTCGCCGCCCAGGAGGCGCAGGGGACGCCCCGCAAGCAGGCGATCGCCCAGGTCGCCCGGCGGGCCGGCGTGCCGAAGAGAGTCGTCTACGACGCCGTGCACGTGACACGCGACCCGCAGGAAGGACACCGATGAGGCCCGAGGCGCCCGAGCCGCTCCCGCACCCCGTGGTGGACAACCACTGCCACCTCGACCTCGGCCGCGACGGCGAGGAGCCGCTCGCCGTCGCCGACGCCCTCGCCCGCGCGGCCGCCGTCGGGGTGCCCCGGATCGTGCAGGTCGGCTGTGATCTCGACGGCGCCCGCTGGGCGGTCGAGACGGCCCGCTCCCACGACGCGATCGTGGCGGCGGTCGCCCTGCACCCGAACGAGGCTCCGCGGCTCGCGGCCGAGGGACGGCTCGAGGAGGCCCTGGCCGAGATCGAGCGGCTCGCCGCCGACCCGCAGGTCCGCGCGGTGGGGGAGACCGGCTTGGACCACTTCCGGACCGGCGAGGAGGGCCGGGCGGTCCAGGAGGCGTCCTTCCGCGCCCACGTCGACCTCGCGAAGCGGCTCGACAGGACCTTGATGATCCACGACCGGGACGCCCATGACGACGTGCTGCGGGTGCTCGACGAGGAGGGCGCCCCCGAGCGCTGGGTGATGCACTGCTTCTCCGGGGACGCCGGCTTCGCCCGCCGCTGCCTGGACCGGGGCGCGTACCTCTCCTTCGCCGGCACGGTGACGTTCAAGAACGCCGATCCGCTGCGGGAGGCACTGCGGCTGGCGCCGGCGGACCGGGTGCTCGTGGAGACCGACGCGCCGTTCCTCACGCCCTCCCCGCATCGGGGCCGGCCGAACGCCTCCTACCTCGTGCCGCTCACCGTGCGGGCCATGGCCGAGACCCGCGGCGCGGACCTGCGGGCGCTGTGCGAGGCGATCGAGACGAACACCGACGCGGCGTTCGGCGGCGGCTGGGGAGCGTGACCCGGCCCACCCGTCACGGGTGAGGCGGGCCACCGCGGCGGGGTGACCTACCCCACCGCGGCCGCCTCAAACCCGCTTTTCGGCCCTGTGCGGGTTTGCTTCGTTCCGCATTCGCATGCCAGGCTCTTCCGCTGGCAAGGCGGGTCTCCGTGCGGACCCGACCCCGACAGCGGCCTTCACGGGGAGACCGCGGAAGCAGGAGCGAACCCGTGCGCAAGTTCTTGACGCACCTCGGACGCAGCAGGACCCTCACTCTCGCGGCAGCAGGAACGGTCGCCGTGGCGCTGGGCGCCACGACCGTCGGCTACCACGCGATGAGCGACGAGGTCACCCTCTCGGTGGACGGTCAGCAGACCTCCGTCCGCACCTTCGGCGACACCGTCGCCGACGTGCTGGCCCAGAACGACGTCCACCTCGGGTCCCACGACGCCGTGGTGCCGAGCGCGAGCTCGCACCTGGTCGACGGGGCCACCATCATCGTCCGCTACGGCCGCCCCCTCGACGTGACGATCGACGGCAAGGAGCAGACCTACTGGACGACGGCGAGCACCGTGTCGGGCGCGCTGCTGCAGATCGGCCACGGCCGGTTCGCCTCAGCCGCCCTGTCGACGAGCCGTAGCGCGGCGATCGACCGCGAGGGGATGGCGCTGGCGATCGCCACGCCGAAGAGGCTCGTGGTGAAGATCGGTGACCACAAGGCCGTGCACCGGCGGATCGCGGCGTTCGACGCCCGCGACGTGCTGCGCTCGCTGCACATCCACGCCGACGGCAACGACGTGGTCACCCCCCGCCACGGCACGCTGCTGCACGACGGCGACCACGTCGTGCTCACCCGCGTCGGGGTCCGCACCAAGGCCGTCCACCACGAGGCACTGCCCTTCGGCACCGAGCGGCGTGAGGACTCCTCGATGCTCGAGGGCACCACCAAGACCGTGCGCGCCGGCCGGGCGGGGATGCGTGATGTGACCTACCGGATCGTCACGCACAACGGACACGAGGTGAAGCGCACGGTGGTCCGCCAGCACGTCCTGCGGCGTCCCACCGACGCGATCGTGGCCGTCGGCACCAAGCCGGAGCCCGCACCGGCCCCGGCCCCGGCCCCGGCTGCCGACTACGCCGGTGGCAGCAGCGCCTGGGACCGGATCGCGCAGTGCGAGTCGGGCGGCAACTGGGCCGCGAACACCGGCAACGGCTACTACGGGGGTCTCCAGTTCAGCCTCGGCACCTGGCACGCCTACGGCGGCTCCGGGCGCCCGGACCAGAACAGCCGCGAGCAGCAGATCGCCGTGGCCGAGCGGGTCCGTGCCGCCGAGGGCGGGTACGGCGCCTGGCCCGTCTGCGGCGCTCGCGCCTGACCGGGCGCATCCCGGGCCCGCACATCGCGGCGTTGCCTCCGGTCGACGGCCGGCCCGGGCCGCCTCCTTCAGGCGCCTCGCGCTGCACGCACCCGGAGCACGCCCGACACGGCGCGCTCCGGGTGCACCTGCGCCCCGTAGTGTCGTCGCCGTGAACGATGCGGCGCCGATCCCTGTCTCGGCCGGACCGGCACTGCTCGGTCCGGCCGAGGTGCGTCGGCTGGCCGCGGAGCTCGACCTGCGCCCGACGAAGCAGCGGGGACAGAACTTCGTCATCGATCCCAACACGGTGCGCCGCATCGTCCGCGACGCGGGCGTCGGCGCGGACGACGTCGTCGTCGAGGTGGGGCCCGGCCTGGGCTCGCTGACCCTCGCGCTGCTCGCCGTGGCAGCCCGGGTGGTGGCGATCGAGGTCGACCCGGTGCTCGCGGAGGCGCTGCCGGCCACGATCGGCGAGCGCGCGCCCGGCCAGGCCGACCGGTTCGAGGTCGTGCACGCCGATGCGCTGCGCGTCGACGCCCTTCCCGGGCGCCCCCCGACGGCGCTGGTCGCGAACCTGCCGTACAACGTCTCCGTCCCGGTGCTGCTCCACCTGCTGGCCCTGCTGCCCTCCCTCGAGCGCGGCATGGTGATGGTGCAGGCCGAGGTCGCGGACCGGCTCGCCGCGGGACCCGGCTCCCGCACCTACGGCGTGCCCTCGGTGAAGGCCGCCTGGTACGCCGACGTCCGCCGCGCCGGCGCCGTCGGGCGCAACGTCTTCTGGCCGGCGCCCAACGTCGACTCCGGCCTGGTCGCGTGGACCCGACGTGAGCCGCCCGCCACCTCGGCCACGCGCGAGCAGGTCTTCGCCGTGGTCGACGCGGCCTTCGCCCAACGACGCAAGGCGCTGCGGCCCGCGCTGCGGTCACTCTTCGGCTCCGCCGAGGCGGCGGAGGCGGCTCTCGCCGCCGCGGGCGTCGACCCGATGCAGCGCGGGGAGCAGCTCGACGTGGCCGCCTTCGCCCGCATCGCCGAACACCTTCCCCGAGGAGCAGCGTGAACGACGCATCGACCACGGTGCCCGGACCGGTCACGATCGGCGCGGTGACGGTGCGCGCCGCCGCCAAGGTCAACCTGTGCCTGGGCGTCGGACCGGTCCGCGCCGACGGCTTCCATCCGCTCGCGACGGTCTACCAGGCGATCGGCATGTACGACGACGTCACGCTGGCACCCGCCGACGCCTGGCAGCTCCAGGTGCGCGCCCACGAGCGCATCGACGTCTCCGAGGTGCCGCTGGACCAGAGCAACATCGCGCTGCGGGCCGGCCGCCTGCTGGCGGCCCACCACGAGCTGGACCGGTCCGCGCTGATCGTCATCGACAAGGGCATCCCGGTGGCCGGTGGGCTGGCCGGGGGGAGCGCGGACGCCGCTGCCACCCTGCTCGGCCTGGACCGGATGTGGGCGCTGCACACGCCCGACGACGAGCTGCTCGCGCTGGCCGCCCAGCTGGGCAGCGACGTGCCGTTCGCGCTCGTCGGTGGCACCGCGCGGGGCGACGGCCGCGGTGAGATCGTCGAGCGGGTCGCGGACGGCGGCTCCTGGTGGTGGGTGGTGGTCGAGTCCGACGTCGGGCTCTCCACCGCGCGGGTCTACGGGGAGTACGACCGGCTCCGGCCGGACGCCCCGCAGCCCGTCGTACCGGAGCTGCTGCTCAAGGCGTTGGCCGCCGGCGAGCCCGGAGCGCTCGCCGCCTGCCTGGCCAACGACCTGCACGCGCCGGCCCTGCACCTGCGTCCCGACCTCGCCGCGGTGCTGGAGCAGGGAGAGCGGGCCGGAGCGCTGCGCGGGATCGTCTCGGGCTCCGGCCCGACCTGCGTGTTCCTGTGTGCCGACCACGACACCGCTCATGCCGTGCGGCACGCCCTGGAGGAGTCGGGACACACACGGGTGCAGGTCGCCAACGGCGCCGTCGCGGGTGCGCACGTGGTGGAGTACGCCTGATGGCGGGAGCGAACCTGGTCAACCTCGAGCGCGTGACCAAGTCCTACGGCGTGCGGATCCTGCTCGACGAGGTCAGCCTCGGCATCAGCGAGGGGGACCGCATCGGCATCGTCGGCCGCAACGGGGACGGCAAGACGACCCTGCTCCGTCTCGCGGCGGGGCGCGAGGAGCCCGACGCAGGGCGCATCTCGCGCAGCCGCGGCCTGCATCTGGGCTATCTGGACCAGCGTGACCTGCTCGACGACACCCACACCGTGCGCGAGGCGGTGCTCGAGGGGCGCGCCGACCACGAGTGGGCCGCCGACGGGCGCACCCGCGAGGTCGTGGAGGTGCTGTTGGCGGGGGTGTCGCTGGACCGGACCGTCGACGGGCTCTCCGGCGGCGAGAGGCGCCGGTGCGCCTTGGCCCGGCTGCTGCTCGAGGAGCACGATCTGCTGATCCTCGACGAGCCGACGAACCACCTCGACGTCGAGGCGGTCGCCTGGCTGGCCGCGCACCTGCAGGGCCGCCCGGGCGCCCTGCTCGTGGTCACCCACGACCGGTGGTTCCTCGACGAGGTCTGCGACACGACGTGGGAGGTGCACCCGGCGGCCGACGGCGCCGGCGTCGTCGACGTCTACGACGGTGGCTACGCGTCCTTCGTGCTCGCCAAGGCCGAGCGCCAGCGCCAGGCGGCGGCGTCGGAGGCCCGGCGACAGAACCTGGTGCGCAAGGAGCTGGCGTGGCTGCGCCGGGGTGCGCCGGCGCGCACGTCGAAGCCGAAGTTCCGCATCGACGCGGCCAACGCGCTGATCGAGGACGTACCGCCGCCGCGCGACCGCCTCGAGCTCGAGCGGTTCGCCACCCAACGCCAGGGCAAGGACGTCATCGACCTCGAGGACGTCGACCTGGTCCGCGGCGAGCGCTCGCTCCTCCGGCACGCCACCTGGCGCCTGGGCCCCGGCGACCGGGTCGGGCTCGTCGGCGTCAACGGCGCCGGCAAGACCTCGGTCCTCAACCTCGTCTCCGGCGCGCTCACGCCCACGACGGGCCGGGTCCGGCAGGGGCGGACGGTCGCGCTCGCCCAGCTGACCCAGGACGTCACGCCGGAGGACCCCCAGGCGCGGGTGCTCGACACGGTCGAGGACATCCGCCGCGTCACGCGTACGGCGGGCGGCCAGGACGTCAGCGCCACCGCGCTGCTGGAGCGGTTCGGGTTCACCGGCGACCGGCTCACCGCCCGGCTGGGCGACCTCTCCGGTGGTGAGCGGCGGCGGTTCCAGCTGCTGCGGCTGCTGCTCGGCGAGCCGAACGTGCTGCTGCTCGACGAGCCCACCAACGACCTCGACATCGAGACGCTCAACGTCCTCGAGGACTTCCTCGACTCCTGGCCCGGCACGCTCGTCGTCGTCTCCCACGACCGCTACTTCCTCGAGCGGGTCACCGACTCCACCTGGGCCCTGCTCGGCGACGGCCTGGTCTCGATGCTGCCCGGCGGCGTGCAGGAGTACCTCGACCGCCGAGCGGGCGGAAACGGCGCTCCGGGACGCACCGAGCGGGCGGAGACGGCGCGCCGGGACGCACCGAGCGGGCAGAAGGCGTCCGCGAGCGGCTCTGCCGACGAGCGCACGGCGCGCAAGACCATCGCCCGGATCGATCGCCAGCTCGCCCGGATCGCCGAGCAGGAGACGAGGCTGCATGCCGAGATGGCCGACGCCGCCGACGACTACGAGCGGCTCGGTGTGCTCGCGCAGCAGGTGAGCGCGCTCACCGCCGAGAGGGAGGCGCTCGAGGAGGAGTGGCTGGAGGCAGCTACCGCCCTCGAGTGAACGGGTCGAGTGCGGAAACCGTCGCCATAGCGGCGACCTCCGCACTCGACCGTCTCTTTAGTCGGCCTGGAGCGGGGCCATCAACCGCCGCAGCAGGGTCGCGAGACGGTCCGCCTCGGAGGGGCCGAGCTCGGCGAGCAGGGTGCGCTCGCGATCGAGCAGTGCCTCGAACGCCGCATCCACGACCGCCCGCCCCGCCGGTGTCAGGGCCACCAGCACACCGCGACGGTCGGCGGGGTCCGGTGAGCGCACGACGTACCCGCGCTCCTGGAGCCGGTCGACCCGGTTGGTCATCGTCCCGCTGGTCACCAGCGTCTCGCGGATCAGCGCCCCCGGGCTGAGCTGGTACGGCGAGCCCGCCCGGCGCAGCGCCGCCAGCACGTCGAACTCCCACGGCTCGACGCCGTGCTCGGCGAAGGCGTCCCGCCGCGCCAGGTCCAGGCGGCGCCCCAGGCGGCCCAGCCGGCTGAAGACCTCGACCGGAGCGAGATCGAGGTCGGGCCGCTCCCGGCCCCAGGCCGCGACGAGGGCGTCGACCTCGTCGCTGCCGGCTGGCGTCATGGGGCCGATGGTAGCGACAACGCGTCGAATCAAAGATTCTTGACATCAAGATAGTTGAGGCGCACAGTGACGGGATGACCGGCGCCGAGCAGTGGGATCCCGACCGCTACCTCGCCTACGCCGACGAGCGCGGACGCCCCTTCGTCGAGCTGCTCGCCCGGGTCGGGGCCGAGCGCCCCGCCACAGTGGTCGACCTCGGCTGCGGCCCGGGCAGCCTGACCGTCCTGCTGCAGCGGCGCTGGCCGACGGCGCGGGTCGTCGGGGTCGACAGCAGCGCCGCGATGGTCGAACGCGCCCGCGCCGGGCTGCCGGAGCTCGAGGTGGTGCACGCCGACGTGCGCGACTGGCTGGCCGGTGCCCGACCGGCCGACGTCGTGCTCTCCAACGCGATGCTGCAGTGGGTGCCCGACCACCTGGCGCTGCTGCCGGCGCTCGTGGCGGCCGTCCGCCCCGGCGGCTGGCTCGCCTTCCAGGTGCCGGGCAACTTCGGCGAGCCCAGCCACGTGCTGCGGCGCGAGCTGGCCGCCGAGCCGCCGTATGCGGCCCTGACCGCCGGTGTCGCCGAGCCGGACGCCCACGACGCCGCGACCTACCAGCGCGCTCTCGCGACGCTGGGCTGCGGCGTCGATGCGTGGGAGACGACCTACCTGCACGTGCTCGACCCCCCGCGCTACGGGGAGGACCCGGTGTTCACCTGGATCAGCGGCACCGGTGCGCGACCGACCCTGCAGGCGCTCGGCGACCTCCGCCCGGCGTACGAGGCGGAGCTCAGGCGGCGGCTGCGTGCGGCCTATCCCGACGACGGGCAGGGCGTGGTGATGCCGTTCCGGCGGGTGTTCGTCGTCGCTCGTGTTCCGGGCTGAGCTGCCTCAGGCCCGTCGCGTCCGCGCCAGGCCCGTCGCGATGTGGTGGACCGCCAGGACGCCGACCACCAGCCAGGCGAGCAGGGCGACGACCAGTGCGACCGAGCCGACGTCGCCCAGCCAGGGGAGGTGGTCGAGGCGGCCGAGGGTGGACGCCGCGACGGCGTACATGCCCAGCGGGAAGACGATCGACCAGAGGTCGGCGCTGTAGCGGAACGGCACCCGGTGGGTCACGTGACGCCACCAGCCCATCCCGCACAGCGCCGGCACCAGCCAGCTCGCCACCATCCAGGCCAGCACGCTGCCGCCACGGACCAGCTCGCGGGCGACATCGGCGAAGGCGCCGGGGGGCAGCGTCGCCAGTCGGGCGCCGGCGAGCGCGCTGATCGCCGCGGCGCCCATCGCGATCCAGTACGGCGGCGTCAGGTCCGCGGGGCTGACGTCGAAGGCCATCAAGCGGATCACCACCAGCACGCCGTCGAGGGCGTAGAGGAACAGCCCGATGCCCCACGCCGCCAGGGCGAGGAGCGGCAGCGCCTCACCGGGCCGGTCGGGCGCGAGTGCCGTGGCGGCCACGGCGATCGACTGCGCCCCGACCGCCCACATGAACCAGCTGCCGTTCGCCGCCGCCACGATGGGGTGCTCGTCGGGGCGGAGCCGGGTCGTCCAGGGCAGCGCGTAGCTGCGGGCCAGCCAGCAGAGACCGGCGGCCACGAGCAGCACCTCCGCCGCCTGGCGGTGGCCGGAGGCGAGGCGATCGGCGAGGACGTCGGCGGCGGCCACCACGGTGTAGAAGCCGAAGCCGCGCTGGGGGTCGGTGAAGTCGTGTCCGAGCGCCTCGGGGAAGGCGACCAGCCGCCAGGCGTTGAGCAGCAGCAGGACGACGAACGCCGCCAGCGCGAGTCCGAGCAGGGCGGCGGAGAGCGTCGTCCGGCCGTCGTCACGCAGCCCGACCGAGAGGATCCCGGTGGCCATCACCATCGCGAAGTAACCGGGCGAGAGCGTGCGGATGCCCACGGCTGTCACCACCCCACGATAGGGAGTCCGGTGCGTGTCGTGGCCGGAGGCGCCGGGGGAGCGCTCGTGGCGAGGCTCAGGCCGCGTGGGTGCGCACCAGGCGCCGCTCGATCCGCTCGCGGACCGGCCAGCGCACGTCACGCACCCAGCCGACCTTCTCGAGCGCCCAGATCACCCGGGCGGAGGTGTCGAGCTGCCCGCGGAGTACGCCGTGCCGCGCACACGTGGGGTCGGCGTGGTGCAGGTTGTGCCAGGACTCGCCCATCGAGGGGATGGCGAGCCACCACACGTTGGCCGACTTGTCGCGGGAGAGGAAGGGCTGGGCCCCCACGGTGTGGCAGATCGAGTTGATCGACCAGGTGACGTGGTGCAGGAGCGCGACCCGGACCAGGGAGCCCCAGAAGAACGCGGTCAGCGCGCCCTGCCAGGACCAGGTGAGCAGGAAGCCGAGGAGCACCGGGGCCGAGAGGGAGACCAGCACCCACAGCGGGAACTGGCGGGAGATCCGGACGATGTCGCGGTCCTTCATCAGGTCCGGCGCGTACGTGCGCTGCGGGGTCTGCTCGGGGTCGAAGAGCCAGCCCATGTGGGCGTAGAGGAAGCCCTTGCTCAGCGCACCCAGGGTGTGGCCGTAGCGCCACGGGCTGTGCGGGTCGCCGTCGCGGTCGGAGAACTTGTGGTGCTTGCGGTGGTCGGCCACCCACCGCACGACGGGACCCTCGATGGCCATCGAGCCGGCGATCGCGAGCGCGTTCTTGACGAACCGGTTCGGCTTGAAGGAGCGGTGGGTGAACAGGCGGTGGTAGCCCACGGTGATGCCGTGGCCCGTCAGGGCGTACATCACCACCATGATGAGCACGTCGGACCAGCCGAGCCAGCCACCCCAGGCGATCGGGACCGCGGCGAGCACGGCCAAGAACGGCACCGCGATGAACAGCCCGAGAGCGAGCTGCTCCAGGCGCGACTGCCGATCGGCGCCCAGGGTGGCGCGGGCGGGCAGGTCGACCGCTGACGCGGTCCGGTCGGCGGGGACGGCTGCGGTCATGATCACCTGTTTACGAGAGGGAGCGTCGAGGTGCGGGATCGTTATCCTACGGCGCGTTCTCCGGTGCGCCGGAGGCCGACCCCGTAGCCATGTGCCCCGTAGACGGCATGTCCATCCGGTGCTGCGGGCCGGTGTCGATCCGCCCCACCCGGTCCGCCCGCACATCCCAGCGGCGGTCGTGGCTGCGCCGCCCGGCATCGTCGCGGGCTGTCGAGGCATCCCCCTGCGGGGGGACTCGCCCTGGGTGTCCTCTGGTGGGGGGAAGAATGCGGCCATGGCGCTGTCGTTCTTCCGCCCCCTGGCCGGCGATCTCCTCGAACCGATGCCGGTCGCCCAGAGCCTGTGGAGCAGCGGGCAGATGCACGGCGTCGCCGTCAGCGCTGCGCTGGCACGGGCGCTCGAGTCCGCGCTCGTGGGGACCGGGCGGCGCGACCTGCGACCGGCCCGCTACAGCGTCGACCTGTTCCGGCCGGCGGCGATGCAGCCGGCGCGGGTCCGAGCGTCGGTGGTGCGGGAGGGGCCACGTCTGTGCCTGGTGGACGCCGAGCTCGAGCAGGACGGCGTACGACGGGCGCGCGCGAGCGTGGTGTTCCTCGCGCCGAGCCGGACGCCGGAGGGGCGGGTCTGGACGCCCGGGCACGCCTTCGAGGTGCCCCCGGAGGACCTGGTGCCGGTGAGCGACCGCCCCCGGCCGCCGGTCTTTCACAGCGACGAGGTCGGCTGGGACACCGACTTCACGGCCCACCAGAACGCGTCGCGCAAGAGGGTGTGGCACACCGCGGTCCCGGTCGTCGCCGGGGAGCGCCCCACGGCCTTCCAGGCGGTCGCCGGCATCGCCGACGCCACCAGCATGGTCACGAACTGGGGCAGCAACGGCGTGGAGTTCATCAACACCGACATCACCGTGACCTTGGCCCGTCTCCCCGTCGGCCTCGAGATCGGGCTCGCCGCGACCGACCGTGTGGAGCAGGACGGCATCGCGGTCGGCACCGCCGCCGTCTACGACCGCCAGGGACCGCTGGGCACCTCGATGGTCGCCGCGCTCGCCAACGCCCGCCGCACCGTCGACCTCACCGAGAACGACCTCGGCGCCCGCTCCGCCGGCGCCTGACCCGTCGAGTTGCCCCTCATGGTGCCTCGAGATGCCGGTCCTGGTGGTCCGTGCCCGGTGGGGGCCACCACGACAGCCGACTCGCGCAACCACAGCGGCAACTCGCGCAACCACGGGCGGCAACTCGCGCAACCACGAGGGGCAACTCGACGGCCGATATTGTGAGCGCACATTCCCCGGTTGGTCTGCCGGCAGGGCCCGCCTGACTTTGAATCAGGACTAGCGACGCAGGTTCGACTCCTGCCCGGGGAGCGGAGTCACCGGGCTCCCCGTGAGATCACCGCGTGGGTGCCGGTGGCACGCGCGATGACGTGGCCGCCCTGGGTGATCTCGCCCTGGGTCGTGCAGATGCGACCTCCCCTGCTGGTGCACCGCGCGGTGCACACCAGCGGCTGTCCGGCCACCCCCGCGCGGATGAACTGGGCGCTCAGCTGCACGTGCGGCGCCACCATGCCCTCGGGCCCGGCGGCATGGACGGCCCAGCCCGTGGCGCTGTCGAGCAGCGAGCTGAGGTAGCCGCCGTGCAGGATGCCGCCGCCGTTGAGGTGCTCCGGACCGGGATCGGCCTCGACGACGGCTCCCTCGGCATCGGCTCGCACCACCCGGAACCCCAGGTGGGACGAGAACGGTCCGGGGTCTCCGACGGCGGTCACGCCGTGCATGGTGTCAGAGGAAGGCGTCGGCGGTGATCGGGAGGTCGCGGACGCGGACGCCGGTGGCGTTGTAGGCGGCGTTCGCGACGGCGGCGGCGGTGCCGACGATGCCGATCTCACCGAGGCCGCGCGCGCCCATCGGGTTGGCGTGCGGGTCGCTCTCGTCGAGCCAGGTGGCCTCCACGTCGAGGACGTCGGCGTTGGTGGCGATGTGGTAGTCGGCGAAGTCGTGGTTGACGATGTGCCCGGTGCGGGGGTCGCGGACGCTCTGCTCGAACAGCGCCATCGACAGTCCCATCGTCATCCCGCCGAGGAACTGCGACCGGGCGGTGCGCGGGTTGACGACGCGACCGACCGAGAAGACGCCGAGCAGGCGCGGCACCCGGATCTCGCCGGTGTCGGTGTGCACCCGGACCTCGGCGAACTGGGCTCCGAAGGAGTGGATCGCGAACCGCTCCATGTCGGGGTTCTCCGGTGCCTCCGCACGGGTCTTCGCCCCGTCGGCCGGGTCGAGGCCGTGCTCCTCCCGGAACGCGCGCGCGGCGGCGACCACGGTCGATCCCCACGACGCGATGCCGGAGGAGCCGCCCTCGACGGTGGCGTTCGGGAGCGCGGTGTCGCCGATCTCCAGCTGCACCTCCTCGACCTCGCAGCCCAGCGCATCGGCGGCGATCTGGGTGAGCGCCGTCCAGGTGCCGGTGCCGATGTCGGCGGCCCCGATCCGCACGACGTAGCGGCCGCCGCGGTGCTCGATCACGACCACCGAGCCGGGCGAGGCGTGATAGGGGTACGTCGAGCTGGCGACGCCGAGACCCACCCGCCACGCGCCGTCCCGCCTCTGGTCGGGCTCGGGTCGGTCTGCCCACCCGAACCGCTCCGCGCCCTCGCGCAGGCAGTCCACCAGCCGCCGCGAGGACCACGGCCTGCCGGTGTCGGGATCGGTGTCGGGGTCGTTGCGCACCCGCAGCTCGATCGGGTCGATCCCGCAGGCCTCGGCCAGCTCGTCCATGGCGACCTCGGGCCCGAACATGCCCGGACACTCACCGGGGGCGCGCATCCAGAACGGGATCGGTACGTCGAGCGCCGCCAGCCGGTGGCTGGTGCGCCGGTGCGGGGCGGCGTACATCATCCGGGTGCTGACCGCCGTCTGCTCGGCGAACTCCTTGATGGTCGCGGTCTGCTCGACGGCGTCGTGGCTGATCGCGGTGAGCCGGCCGTCGGCGTCGGCGCCGAGACGTACGCGGGAGATCGTCGGCGTGCGGTAGCCGACGAGGGAGAACATCTGCTGGCGGGTGAGCGCCAGCTTCACCGGCCGGCCCCCGGTGCGTTGCGCGGCCAGCGCGACCAGCACGTTGTGGGCGTGCGGGGCGCCCTTGGAGCCGAACCCGCCGCCGACGAACGGCGAGATCACCCGGAACCGATCCGGGTCGACGCCGAGCACCGGCGCCAGCTGCGACCGCACCGTGTGCACGCCCTGGGTGGAGTCGTACATCGTCAGCCGCGGGCCGCCCTCGGCGTCCTCCCAGGTGGCGATGCTCGCGTGCGGCTCCATCGGGTTGTTGTGCTCGATCGGGGTCCCGTAAGACCGGTCGACGCTCACGGCGGCGTCGGCCAACGCGTCGTCGACGCCGCCGGTGTCGGTGTCGGAGGGGAACGAGGGGTTCACCTTCTCCGGCGTGTAGAGGCCGGGGTCGTCGACCCGCAGCTCGACGTGGTGCGGCTGCTCGTCGTAGGTCACGACGACGAGCCCGGCCGCCTCGCGGGCCGCCTCCGCCGTCTCGGCGACGACCGCACCGACGAGCTGTCCGCGGAAGGCGACCGCGTCGGACTGGAGCACCGCGAACTCCTGGTCGGAGTCGTCGGCGAGCCGTGGCGCGTTCTCGTGGGTGAGCACGACCACGACGCCCGGCACGGCCTCGGCCCGCGTGCCGTCGATCGCGGTGATCCGGCCCTTGGCGATCGTGGACTGCACGGGATGCAGGTACAGCGGGTCTGCGACCGCCTGCTCGAACGCGTAGGGCGCGGTGCCGGTCACCTTGGCCGGCCCGTCGGCACGGGTGCGGGCCTCCCCGACGGCGCGGGTGACGAGCCGCTCGCTCATCGGCGACTCCCCTCGGCGAGGTCACGCAGCACGGCGACGACGGTGTTCGTCGCCATCGGGACCTTGAACGCGTTCTGGTCCTGCGGGGTCGCCGCGGCGAGCTCGGCCTCCGCGGCGGCGCGGAAGGCGTCCTCGGTGGCCGGCCCGCCCCGCAACCCCTCCTCGGCGACCCGTGCGCGCCACGGCTTGTGGGCGACCCCACCGAGCGCGATCCGTACGTCGCGCACGGTGCCGTGCTCGACCTCGAGGACGGCGGCGACCGAGACCAGCGCGAAGGCGTAGGAGGCGCGGTCGCGCACCTTGCGGTACGACGAGCAGCGTGCGCCGGCCGCCGGCAGCTCGACGGCGGTGATCAGCTCGCCGTGCTCGAGCACGGTGTCGCGCGAGGGGTCGTCGCCGGGGAGCCGGTGCAGCTCGGTGGCCGGGATGCGTCGCTCGCCGTCGGCGCCGAGCACGATGACGGTCGCCTCCAGGGCACTCATCGCAACCGCCATGTCGGAGGGGTGCACGGCGATGCAGGCGGGTGAGGCGCCCAGGATCGCGTGGTAGCGGGTCCAGCCCCCGATGGCCGAGCAGCCCGAGCCGGGCTCCCGCTTGTTGCACGGTGTCGTCACGTCGCGGAAGTAGGCGCAGCGGGTGCGTTGGAGCAGGTTGCCGCCCGTGGTCGCGGCGTTGCGCAGCTGCCCGGACGCGCCCGCCAGCAGCGCCTCGGCGAGCACGGGGTAGCGCTCACGGACCAGCGGGTGGGCGGCGAGGTCGCTGTTGCGCACGTTCGTGCCGATCCTCACGGATCCGTCGGCCGTCTCCTCGACGCCGTCGAGAGGAAGGCCCGAGACGTCGAGGAGCAGCTCGGGTCCGGTGACGCCGAGCAGCATGTTGTCGACCAGGTTCGTGCCGCCGCCGAGGAAGGCCGCCTCGGGTCGCTCGGCGACAGCGGCGACGGCGCTCGCGGCATCGGCGGCCCGGCGGTACTCGAAGGGAATCATGCGCGGTCCCCGGCGCCGGCCGCCTCGCGGATCGCGGCGACGATGTTGACGTAGGCACCGCAGCGGCAGAGGTTGCCGCTCATCCGCTCGCGGATCTCGTCGTCGGTCAGCTCCGGCTCGGCGGCCACGTCCGCGGTGACGTCGGCGGTGACGTGGCTGGGGTGGCCGGCGCGGACCTCCTCGAGCATGCCCACCGCCGAGCAGATCTGGCCGGGGGTGCAGTAGCCGCACTGGAGCCCGTCGTGGTCGACGAACGCCTGCTGCACCGGGTGCAGGCCCTCGGCGCCGAGCCCCGCGGCGGTGGTGACCTCGCGCCCCTCCTGCGCGACGGCGAAGGTCAGGCAGGAGACCACGCGGCGCCCGTCCAGCAGCACCGTGCAGGCACCGCACTGGCCGTGACCGCAGCCCTTCTTCGGCGAGGTGACGCCGAGGTGCTCACGCAGCGCGTCCAGCAGGGTGGTCCTGGTGTCGAGGGTGCAGGTGTGCTGCGTCCCATCGACATGCAGCGTGATCCGGGCGTCCACAGTCCATGCTCCCCTCAACCGACTCCGCGAGGGGGTACCGCGGTCGCGTCCCGGCAAACGGCGCCACCCCTCGAGGTGCGCCGGTGGCCGGCGACCGCGTAGGTTCGATCTGCCCGGGACGCGAGCGAAACGGAGTCTGCATGTCCGACCTGACCGTCATCGTCCTCGCCGCCGGCGGGGGCACCCGGATGAAGTCCAAGACGATGAAGGTGCTGCATCCCCTCGCCGGGCGCAGCATGATCGGCCACGTCCTGACGGCGGTGCGCGTGCTCCAGCCGGCTCACGTCGTGGCCGTGGTGGGCCACCAGCGCGAGCAGGTCGGCCCGCACATCCAGGAGCTGATGCCCGAGGCGGTGCTCGCGGTCCAGGAGAGCCAGGAGGGCACCGCCCACGCCGTGCGCAGGGCGTGGGAGGCGCTCGCGGCCGACCAGCGCACCGGCACCGTGCTGGTGGCCTACGGGGACACGCCGCTGCTCGAGGGCGAGAGCCTCCAGCAGTTCGTCAACGCCCACCTCGGTCGCGGCGACGCCATGAGCATCCTGTCGGGGCGGGTCGCGGACCCGTTCGGCTACGGCCGGGTGGTCCGCGACGCGTCGGGCGGCGTCGCGGCCATCGTGGAGGAGAAGGACGCGACCCCCGAGCAGGCGGCCGTCGACGAGATCAACAGCGGCATCCTCGCCTTCGACGCCGCCTTCCTCGACAGCGCGCTGCCCCGGATCGGCAACGACAACGCCAAGGGCGAGTACTACCTGACCGACACCGTCGCGCTGGCCCGCGAGGACGGACTGAGCGTCGGTGCCTTCCCGCTCGAGGACGTCAAGCAGACCGAGGGCGCCAACGACCGGGTCCAGCTCGCGGCGCTGGCGCGGGAGAAGAACGACCGGATCCTGCGGCGATGGATGCTCGAGGGCGTCACGGTCGTCGATCCGCAGAGTACCTGGGTCGACGTCGACGTCGCCCTCGCCCCCGACGTCACCCTGCTGCCCGGCGTGCAGCTGCTCGGCGCCACCGTCGTGGCCGAGGACGCGGTCGTCGGACCCGACTGCACCCTCAAGGACTGCGAGGTCGGCGCCGGCGCCAAGGTGGTCCGCACCCACGGCGAGCTCGCGGTGATCGGCGCCGCCGCGAGCGTGGGCCCGTTCTCCTACCTGCGCCCGGGCACGAGGCTCGGGACAGGCGGCAAGATCGGCGCCTTCGTCGAGACCAAGAACGCCGCGATCGGCGAGGGCGCCAAGGTCCCGCACCTGTCCTACGTCGGCGATGCGGAGATCGGGGAGGGCACCAACATCGGCGCCGGCACGATCTTCGCCAACTACGACGGCGTCGCCAAGCACCGCACCGTCGTGGGACGCCACGCCCGCACGGCGAGCAACAACACGTTCGTGGCACCGGTGACCATCGGCGACGGGGCGGCCACCGGAGCGGGCAGCGTGATCCGCGAGGACGTGCCGCCCGGTGCGCTCGCGGTCAGTGCCGGACCGCAGCGGCACCTGGACGACTGGGTGCTCCGCAAGCGGTCGGGGACGGCTCAGGCCGAGGCGGCGCGCGCTGCCGGTGCGTGCGAGAATGACGGGACCGCCGGAGCCTGAGGAGTAGCCCTGTCGTGAGCGGACTGAAGAAGACCACCGAGAAGAACCTGATGGTCTTCTCCGGCCGGGCCCACCCCGAGCTGGCGGAGGAGGTCTCCGACCTCCTGGGCTGCGGGCTGGTGCCCACGACGTTCCGCGACTTCGCGAACTCCGAGCTCTACGTCCGCTACCAGGAGTCCGTCCGCGGCTGCGACGCGTTCGTGCTCCAGAGCCACACCGCGCCGGTCAACGAGTGGATCATGGAGCAGCTGATCATGGTCGACGCGCTCAAGCGCGCCTCGGCCAAGCGGATCACGGTCGTGATGCCCTTCTACGGCTACGCCCGCCAGGACAAGAAGCACCGTGGTCGTGAGCCCATCTCCGCACGGCTGATGGCCGACCTGTTCAAGACCGCCGGAGCCGACCGGCTGATCTGCGTGGACCTGCACACCGCGCAGATCCAGGGCTTCTTCGACGGGCCGGTGGATCACCTGATGGCGCTGCCGATCCTGTCGGACTACGTCAAGGAGAAGTACGCCGACCAGCCCCTGGCCGTCGTCTCCCCGGACGCCGGCCGGATCAAGGTCGCCGAGCAGTGGTCGGCGCGGTTGGGTGGTGCGCCGCTGGCGTTCATCCACAAGACCCGCGACATCGACCGTCCCAACGAGTCCAAGGCCAACCGCGTCGTCGGTGACGTCTCGGGGCGGATGTGCGTGCTGGTCGACGACATGATCGACACCGGCGGCACCATCGTGAAGGCCGCCGAGGCCCTGATGAAGGACGGCGCCGCCGGCGTGGTCATCGCCGCCACCCACGCGATCCTGTCCGACCCTGCGGTGGACCGGTTGAAGAATTCCCCGGCCGCCGAGGTCATGGTCACCAACACCCTGCCGATCCCGCCCGACCGCGAGTTCGACAAGCTCACCGTCCTCTCGATCGCCCCGCTGATCTCCCGGGCGATCAAGGAGGTCTTCGAGGACGGCTCGGTGACCTCGATGTTCGACGGGAACGCGTGAGGCCTGCGGTGCGTCCTCCGCTGAGGACGTCCGGTCTCCGTCGCGCCGTGGCGGTCGCCGGCGCCGGCGCCTGTCTCGCCGCCGTGGCCGTCGGCGTCACGGGATGCGGCGGGGCGACCCGTGCGGCGTCCGGGCCCTCGGCGCCGGCGACCCCGAGGGGCTCTGCGGCCTCCTCGTCGCCCACCTCGTCGCCCGCACCGCCATCGGCGCCGTCGGCCCCGACCTCGGCAGCGGCGGGCAGCGCGGCAGGCAGCACGGCGAGCGGCACGAGGACCTCGGCCGCGGGGTGCCGCACCGCGGACCTGCGCGGCTCGCTGAGCGGCGCCGCGGGCGCCGCCGGCACGACCTACTACCGGCTGTCGCTGACCAACGACGGCGACGCACCCTGCGCCCTCGGCGGCTACGGCGGGGTCTCCTTCGTCGGTGCGGCCGGGCGCCAGATCGGCGCGCCGGCCCGCCGCGACGCCGGCCAGAGCGGGCCGCGCCTCCTCGTGCTCCAGCCGGGGGACAGCGCGGTCGCGCGTCTGGGCGTCGCCGAGGCCGGGAACTACGACGCCGACCGGTGCCGTCCCACCACGGCGCGTGGTCTGCGCGTCTACCCGCCCAACGAGACCGCGTCCCTCTTCGTGCCGCACCCGTTCGAGGCGTGCGCGTCCTCCCAGGTGCAGCTCCTCAGCCTGCGGCCCTACCGGCTGCCTGCCTGACCGCCGCTCCGGCCGCCCGCCTCGCCCGCCGTGCGCACCTGCAGCACCACGTCGAGGTCGTCGAGACGGTCGTTCCACGAGCGGCGCAGCACCGTGGGGACGTCCGCGTCGAGGGCCGTCGCGAGGTCGGTGCGCAGCCGGCGGAGCCCCTCCAGGGGCAGCGCGACGAACGGGAACGCGCGGCCGATGACCTGCCCGAACGCCTGACCGCGGCGACGGGCCAGGGCGGGCGAGTCGCCGAGGTAGGCCTCGATCCACGCACCGACGAGCGCGCCGTGGTCGGGGGTCCACAGGCCGGCCGCGGCGGCCTGGTAGTCGCGGTTGGACGAGGCGGGGTCGCTCATCACCTCCCACGCCGATGCCTGGGCCGCGGCGTCCGGACGGGCGGCCCGGGCGTGCAGGAGCGCGAGCCGGCCGGACTCCGAGCGGTCGCGCGCCGCCTCGGCCTCGAGCAGGTCCGCGGGCGCGGCGCCGAGCGTGGCCAACCGCTGCACCACCTGCCAGCGCTCGTCGGCGGGCAGCTCGGCGCCGAGCACCTCGCCCCGGTCGAGCCAGCCCGAAAGCACGGCCGCGTCGCCGGTGGAGGCGATGAGCGCGCGCAGGCAGGTCAGCCGCAGTTCGGCCGGGCCGTGGACCAGCTGCTCGCGGGCGACCCCGGCGAGCGTCGCCCGGAACGGAGCGAGGTCGTCGGGCCCGAGCCACTGCTGCACGCGGCCACCGAGCAGGGCCAGCACGCCGGCGACGACGACCGGATCGCGCTCGGGCGCGAGCTGGTCGCGAGCGAGGTCGGCGAGCACCTGGACGGGGGCGGCGCCGCTCGCCACCCGGTCGACGGCGTTGGCCCAGAGCATCGCCCGGGTCAGGGGGTCGGCCACCGAGCCGAGGTGCTCGGTGGTCAGCGCCCAGGCGTCGTCGTCGAGCACGACACGGGCGTAGGTCTCCTCCTGGTCGTTGGGCACGACGGTCAGGCCGGTGAGCTCGGGCAGCGCCAGCGGGTCGGCGCCCAGGTCGACCGTCCGCGAGGCGACCAGCGCGCCGGACCCGTCGTACCCGCCGACGCGGAAGCGGTGGGGCCGGGAGCCGTCGCGGTGCAGCACCGGGACGTCCCCGTCGTGCACCACCCGGATCGTGTCGAAGCCGGTGGTGCGCAACCAGGCCGCGGCCCAGCCCCGCACGTCGCGGTCGGTCACGCCATCGAGCGCGTCGAGGAAGTCGCCGAGGTCGGCGTTGCCGAAGGCGTGGCGGTGCAGGTAGGCGTTGGCGCCGGCCACGAACTCCGCGTCGCCCATCCACGTCACCAGCTGCCGGAGCACGGCGTTGCCCTTGGCGTAGGTGATCATGTCGAAGTTGCCGAACGCCGTGTCCACGTCCGTCATCGCCTCGGTGTCCTCGGCGACCGGATGGGTGGAGCGCCGCGCGTCGGCGACGTAGGCCGTGGGCTTGCGGCGCAAGGCCCACTCGACCCAGGCGCCGGCGGAGCCGATCGCGTCGGAGACCTGGTAGCCGCGGTAGTCGGCGAAGGACTCGTTGAGCCAGGAGTCCTCCCACCAGCGCATCGTCGCCAGGTCGCCGAACCACATGTGGGTCATCTCGTGGGCGACGACCGAGGCGGTCGCGAGCCGCTCGGTGGCCGTCGGTGCGCTGCGGGTCAGGTAGTCCTCGTGGAACGTCACGCACCCCGGCGTCTCCAGGGCGCCCCAGTTGAGACCCGGCACGAAGACCTGGTCATAGGAGTCGAACGGGTAGGGGTCGGCGAAGGTGCTGGTCTGGTGGTCGAAGCACGCGGTGGTGAGCGCGACCAGGTCCGCCGCGTCGCGGTCGAGCCGTCCGGCCAGCGAGCGGCGGGCGTGCCAGCCGAAGGGCAGCCCCGCGTGCTCGAACCGGACCGAGTGCCACGGCCCGGCGCACACGACGAAGAGGTACGTCGCGATCCGGGGCGTCGTGGTGAAGTCCCACCGGGTCGCGTCCGCCGGGCCGTCGGGCTCGGTGACGGGCGTGCCGACGCCGTTGGCCAGCACCGTCCACCCCACCGGCGCGAGCACGCGCGTCGTGATCGTCGCCTTGAGGTCGGGCTGGTCGAAGCAGGCGAAGACCTTGTGGGCGACATCCATCCCGCAGTACGCCCCGACGTAGCGCTCGCCGTCCTCGGGGTCGGTGAAGACGTGCAGGCCCTCGCCGTCGGTGACGTGGGGAAGCCGGGCGTCGACGACCAGCTCGTGCTCCCCGGGGGCGAGGTCCAGCCGGATGCGGCCGCCGACGAGGTCCACCGGGACCGGCGTCCCGTCCAGCACCGCCGATGCGCGGTCCGCGGTGGCCAGCTCGGCGAAGGTGCTGCCCGTGCCGAGGGCGGTGAAGCGGATCGTCGTCGTGGAGCCGAAGCCCGCCGGATCGGTCAGGTCCAGGGAGACGTCGTAGGAGGCGACGCGGAGCAGGCCGGCCCGGTGACGGGCCTCGATGAGGGTGAGGGACACCCTGGGCACCCTACGAGGCCGGCGTCCGGGAGCCGATTGGCCGTCGGCGCCGGGCGTTCGCTAAGATTTCCAGGTTGCCTCGGCGAGGGAGCGCCCCAGGGATGGGAACGCGTCCGTGATCGACGTGGCCGGTCGCAGAGCTGTGCGCCGTGCCGTCGTGCGGAGCGTGTGGCGCTCCCGGTCAGGCAACCGCAGACCTGCCACCACCCGTACGACGCACGCATCGAGGAGAGC
The DNA here is from genome assembly GCA_051954195.1 of Marmoricola sp. GTDB lineage: Bacteria > Actinomycetota > Actinomycetes > Propionibacteriales > Nocardioidaceae > Marmoricola. The sequence goes on along the minus strand of JBQCHZ010000005.1, from coordinate 23,047 downwards.
CATGTCCGAGGACCTGATCAAGGCCGAGCCGCGCACCGAGTTCGGCAAGGGCGCCGCCCGCCGGATCCGTCGTGCCGACAAGATCCCCGCGGTCATCTACGGCCACGGCACCGACCCGATCCACGTCGCCCTGCCCGGCCACGACACGATGATGGCGCTCAAGCACGGCGGCTCCAACACCGTGCTCAACATCGACATCGACGGCACCACGCAGCTGGCGCTGACCAAGCAGGTCCAGGCCGACCCGATCAAGGGCTTCATCGAGCACGTCGACCTGGTCACGGTCACCAAGGGCGAGAAGGTCACCGTCGAGGTGCGCGTGCACGTCGTCGGCGAGGCCAAGTCCGACGCGCTCGTGGTCACCGAGACCAACGTCGTCACGATCGAGGCCGAGGCCACCCACATCCCGGAGTCGATCGAGGTCTCCGTCGAGGACGCCGAGTCCGGCACCCAGATCCACGCCTCCGACCTGACCCTGCCGGCGGGTGCGACGCTGCTCAGCGACGCCGACCAGCTGGTCGTGAACGTCGTTCACGCGCCGACCGCCGCCGAGGTCGAGGCCGAGCTGGAGTCGGCCGAGGCCGACGCCGGCATCGAGCACGACGCCCCCGAGATCGAGGAGCCGGCGTCCGAGGACGCCGCTGCCGAGGCCACCGAGACCGGCGACGAGGCCTGACCCGCTGCGCTTCCGGCGACGGGCCGGGGAGGACGGGGACGACATGGCCGACGGTGACGTCTGGCTGGTGGTCGGCCTCGGGAACCCCGGCCCGACCTATGCCGCGACGCGGCACAACATCGGCTACCTCGTCACCGACGAGCTCGCGCGCCGGATGGGCGGGTCGTTCCGGCGGCACAAGTCCGGGCGCGCCGACGTGGTCGAGGGGCGGCTCGCGATCGGCGGACCCCGCGTCGTCCTCGCCCGCCCGCACAGCTACATGAACGAGGTGGGTGGGCCGGTCAAGGCGCTCGCCACCTTCTACAAGGTCGAGCCGGGACACGTGGTGGCCGTCCACGACGAGCTCGACATCGCCTTCGGCACCCTGCGGACCAAGCTGGGCGGTGGCGACAACGGCCACAACGGGCTGAAGTCCCTGCGCTCCTCCCTCGGCACCGGCGAGTTCTACCGGGTCCGCGCCGGCATCGGCCGGCCTCCCGGCCGGCAGGACCCCGCCGACTTCGTGCTCGCGAGCTACTCCGCGGCCGAGCGCAAGGAGCTGCCCTTCCAGGTCGACTCCGCCGCCGACGCCGTCGAGTGCCTGATCGACCACGGCCTCGAGGCCACCCAGCAGCGCTTCAACTCCTGACCGTTCAGTTGCCCCTCGTGGTGGCGCGAGTTGCCTCTCGTGGTGGCGCGAGTCGTCAGTCGTGGTGGCGTGGCGGGTCCTTGCGCGCGGCCACCTAAGGTGTCCCGGTGACCGTCTTCGATCCCGCCACCCCGCCCGCCGACCTCGACGACCACGCGTTCGCGGCGTGGGCCGCGGAGTCGGCCGGGGCGCTGCTGCTCCAGGTCCGTGACGAGGGTCTGACCGGCCGGGAGCTCAAGGACGCCGGCGACCTGGCCGCCCACGAGCTGTTGATGCGCGTGATCGCCGAGTACCGTCCCGACGACGCGATCCTCTCCGAGGAGGAGCACCGCGGCACCAGCTCGCGCCACGACCGTCGTACGACGGACCGCGTGTGGATCATCGACCCCCTCGACGGCACCCGCGAGTTCTCCGAGCCGCCCCGCGACGACTGGGCCGTCCACGTCGCGCTCTGGGCCGGCTCGGGCTCCGAGGGCGAGCTGGTCGCCGGTGCGGTCGCCCAGCCGGGCCTCGGAATGACCTTCAGCACCGGCGAGCCGCCGGTGGTGCGCGAGCGCACCTCGGCCCGTCCCCGGTTGGCGGTCTCCCGCACCCGCCCGCCGGCGTTCGTCGAGGCCCTCGCGACCGAGATGGGCGGTGACCTGGTGCCGATGGGGTCGGCCGGCGCCAAGGTGATGTCGGTGATCCGCGACATCAGCGACGCCTACGTCCACGCGGGCGGCCAGTACGAGTGGGACTCCGCGGCCCCGGTCGCCGTCGCGCGGGCCGCCGGCCTGTTCACCAGCCGCGTCGACGGCAGCCCGTTGCGCTACAACCAGGACGACGTCAGCCTGCCCGACCTCGTCGTCTGCCGCCCCGAGCTGGCCGAGGAGATCCTGGCCTTCATCGCCGCCCACGGCACCGACTGAGCGTGCCGGGTGCCGCGATGACCGTCTCGTCCGCGGCGCCCGACCCGGCGCCGAGGCGGTGCTCGGCTATGGCTGACCGGCGGCGGTCGCTGTCGAGTCGCGCACGTTGAGCTGCACGGGCAGCATCACCCGGCGGTCGGTGCCCTCGCTGCTGATCTGGTCGAGCAGCAGCCGGGCCATCTGGCGGCCGAGCTCCTCGACCGGCTGGGCCACGCAGCTCAACGGCGGGTCGGTGCGCGCGAAGGCGGGGGAGTCGTCGAACCCGACCAGCTTGAGGTCCTCGGGCACCGCGAGGCCGGCGCCGCGGATGGCCGAGAGCGCCCCGAAGGCGAGCAGCTCGCCCGCGGCGAGGACGCCGTCGATCTCGGGATGGCTGCCGAGGAGGGCCTGCATGCCCCGGAAGCCCTCCTCCAGACCCCAGTCGCTCGCGCAGTAGGACATCTCCGGGGCGCCGGCACCGCGCTCGGCCAGCACCTCCCGGTAGCCGGTGAGGCGGTCGAGCCCCGCGCCGGTCGTCTGCGGCCCGGTGATGATCGCGACGTGCCGGCAGCCGACGTCGAGCAGGTGGTGCGTCGCGGCGCGCGCGCCGCCCAGGTTGTCCACGTCGACGTAGCTCGCGCCGTCCAGGCCGAGGGGGCGACCGCCGACCACGACCGGGATCTCCGCCTCGAGCAGGAAGCGCAGGAAGGGGTCGTCCTGGTTGTCGGTGATCATCAGGAAGCCGTCGACCACCTGGCCCTGGCTGACGTAGTGGATCAGGCGCTCCTGGTCCTGCGGCTCCTGCGCCACGAAGAGCACCAGCTGCTGGTCGTGCTCGTTCAGCTCGGCGCCGATGCCCGACAGGATGCGGGGGATGTAGGGGTTGCCCCACACGTGGGCGTCGCGCTCGGCGATGACGAAGCCGATCGAGTTGGTCGAGCTGCCCGCCAGCGTGCGGGCGGCGCGGTTCACGACATAGCCGAGCCGCTCGGCTGCGGCCATGATCGTCGCCCGGGTGTCGTCGGCGACCCGGAGGTCGCCGTTGATGGCCCGGCTGACCGTCGGCTGCGACACCCCGGCGAGAGCGGCGACGTCGGCCATCGTGACCTTGCTGATGGGTGGACGCCGAGCCATGGACCGCACGCTATCCGAGCGCTCGGGGCTCCCGCGGAGCATGCACCACCGCCGCGCCGCCTCCGGCGAGCCGGAGGTCGTCGTGGACCGCGGCGCCGCTCAACAGCTCGCGTCCGCGGGCGGGTACGACGACCTCGTGGCCGGTGTGGTTGAGCACGAAGGTCCAGACCTCGTCCTCGCTCATCCGGCGCACCACCTCGACGCCCGGGGGCAGCACCGAGCGCTCCACGCCGCAGGCGTCGAGGACGGCGTCGAGGAGGCCGGCCAGGCCGTCGTCGTCGAGCTCGGTGCCCACGTAGTGGCAGCGGCCCGCGCCGAAGGCGTTCACGGTCAGGGCGGGGGAGCCGGGCGCCGGACCGTCCTGGTAGGTCGCGAGGACCTCCGCCGTGCTCGCCCGGGCGCGCTCGCTCCAGATGCGTCCGGTCCGCCCGTCGGAGAGGATCACCTGCTGGTCGCGCAGCAGCGGGGCGTACTCCTCGATGACCAGCCCGACGACGTCGCGCAGCGCGCCGGGGTAGCCACCGGTGCGGATGTGGTCGTGCTCGTCGACCACGCCGGAGAAGTAGGTGAGCACCAGGTCGCCTCCGGCGGCCACGTAGCTGCGGATGCTCTCGGCCCCCTCGTCGGAGAGGAGGTAGAGGGTCGGTGCGATCACCAGGTCGTAGCCGCCCAGCTCGCTGTCGGGGCCGACGAAGTCGACGACCACGCCCCGCTCCCACAGGGCGCCGTACCAGCGCCGCACCTGGGGCATCGGGGTCGCGTCCACACTGGGGTGGGAGTCGAGCTCGCTGGCCCACCAGGACTCCCAGTCGAGCAGGATCGCCACCCGCGGGGTCTCCACGCGGCTGCCGGCGAGAGCGGCCAGCGCGCGGAGGTCACCGCCCAGCTCGACGACCTCGCGCCACAGCGCCGAGTCGGTGCCGGCGTGGGGCAGCATCGCGCTGTGGAACTTCTCCGCACCCACCCGGGAGGCGCGCCACTGGAAGAACAACGCACCGTCGGCGCCCCGCGCGACGTGCTGCAGGGAGTTGCGGCGCATCTCCCCGGGTGCCTTGGCGAGGTTGCGCGGTTGCCAGTTCACCGCGGACGTGGAGTGCTCCATCAGCAGCCACGGCTTGTGGGCGGCGAGGGAGCGCATCAGGTCCGCGGCCATGGCGGTGCGCTGCTCGGGCCGCGGGTCGGTGTAGAGCAGGTAGTCGTCGTTGCTGATCAGGTCGACGTGCGGGGCCCAGCGGCGGTAGTTCATCGGCTTGAAGAAGCTCATGAAGTTGGTCGTCACCGGGTGGTCGCTGGCGGCGCGGATGATCGCCGCCTCGGACTGGAACAGCGCCAGGTGCTCGTCGGAGCTGAACCGCCACCAGTCGAGCTGTTGGCCGGGGTTGGCGAAGGAGTTGTAGGAGACCGACCGCGGGGGCAGCACCTCCTGCCAGTCGCCGTACCGCTGGCTCCACACGGTGGTGCCCCACGAGCGGTTCAGGGCCTCGAGCGAGCCGTAGCGCTCCTGCAGCCAGCGCCGGAACGAGGCGGCGGAGTTGTCGCAGTAGCAGTGGTAGTTGTGGTCGCCGTACTCGTTGGAGACGTGCCACATCACCACGGCCGGGTGGTCGGCGTAGCGCGCGACGACCGCTGCGCAGAGCGCGGCCGCGGCCTCGCGGAACGCCGGCGACGACGGGCAGTATGCCTGGCGGGCACCGTGGGTGCGGGTCGTCCCCTCGGCGTCGACCAGCCTCGCGTCCGGGTGCAGCCGGGTGAACCACGGCGGCGGTGAGGCGGTGCCCGTGGCCAGGTCCACGTGGAGTCCGTTGCGGTGGGCGAGGTCGAGGATCCGGTCGAGCACGGTGAAGTCGAAGGTGCCCGGCCGCGGCTCGAGCAGGGCCCAGGCGAAGACCCCGACGGTGACGAGGTTGACCGACGCCTTCTGCATCAGCGCCATGTCCTCGGCCCACACCTCCTCGGGCCACTGCTCGGGGTTGTAGTCGCCGCCGAAGGCGAGACCGTTGAGTCGCTGGCTCACCCGCTCCACTACTTCACCGACCCTGCAGCGAGGCCGCTGCGCCAGAACCGCTGCAACGACAGGAACGTGATCACCAGCGGGATCACCGAGACCAGCGACCCGACCACGACGAGCACCTGCAGCTCGGGGGCGCGCGAGACCTGCGACTGCCAGGTGTAGAGGCCCAGCGTGATCGGGAACAGCTTGTGGTTCTGCAGCATGATCAGCGGCAGGAAGAAGTTGTTCCAGATCGCGACGAACTGGAAGAGGAAGATCGTCACCAGCGCGGGCGCCATCAGGTGGGTCGCGATGCGCCAGAAGATGCCGAACTCGCTGGCCCCGTCGAGCCGGCCGGCCTCGATGAGCTCGTCGGGCACCGAGGCCGCTGCGAAGACCCGCGCGAGGTAGACGCCGAACGGGCTGACGATCGAGGGCAGCAGCACCGCCCAGTAGGTGTTCGTCAGGTGCGCCTTGGCGAAGAGCAGGAACAGCGGCAGGGCCAGCGCGGTCGCCGGCATCAGGACGCCGCCGAGGACGATGTTGAAGACCAGCTCGCGACCGCGGAAGGAGTACTTCGCCAGGGCGTAGCCGGCGGCGGCGGCGAGGAACGTGCCGATCGCCGCGCCGCCGACGGCGTAGAGCAGGCTGTTGAGCAGCCAGTAGAGGTAGATGTGGCCGTCCTGGGCGAACAGCGTCGACACGTTGGAGGCCAGGTGCGAGCTCGGCGCCAGGCCGCTGCCCGAGCTCAGCTGCGGCTGGGACTTCGTCGAGGACGCAACCAGCACGTAGACGGGGATCAGGAAGTACACCGCCATCAGCATGAGCATCGTCATCGCCGCGGCCATCGAGAAGGCGCTCTCGGGCCGCGGCCGCCGTACGGCGGGCGGCCGGCGCCGGCGTACGGCGGGCGGCGTGTCGTGGGTGAGCACGGTGGTCATGCGGCAGCCCTCCGCTGGGTGAGCTTGAGGAAGGTGAACGAGAGCACGAACGTCGCGATGGCCAGCGTCACCGACAGCGCAGCCGCGAAGTCGTAGTTGTTCTGCGAGGCGTTGAGCACGACCATGTTCGGGGTGTAGGTCGAGGTGATCGTGGTGGCGATCTTGCTGAACACGATCGGCTCGGTGAACAGCTGCAGGGTGCCGATGATCGAGAAGATCGCGGTCAGCACCAGGGCCGGCAGGACCGAGGGGATCTTGATCCGGGTCGCGATCGACCAGCCGCTGGCGCCGTCGAGTGTCGCCGCCTCGAAGATGTCGCGCGGGATGGCCTGCAGCGCCGAGTAGATGATCAGCATGTTGTAGCCGGTGTAGGTCCAGGTCACCACGTTCGCGATCGACCAGAGCACATGGCTGCTGCCCAGGAAGTCGGGGTGGATCGAGACCTTCTCGAACACGCCCACGATCGGGGAGAGCTGCGGGCTGTAGATGAACCCCCAGATCAGCGCCGCGATCACGCCGGGGATGCCGTAGGGGATGAAGAAGGAGATCCGGAAGAACTTCTTCCACCGCGCGACGGTCGAGTCGAGCAGCAGCGCGAGGACCAGTGCGAGGACGAGCATCACCGGGATCTGCACGATGCCGAAGAGCAGCACCCGCCCGATGCTGGAGCGGAAGTCGCCGTCGGAGAAGACCTCGGAGAACTGCGAGAAGCCGGCGAAGGTCTCATGGGGAGTGCCGAAGATCCCTCCGGAGCGGCTGATCTGGTGCAGGCTGCGCCAGACGGCGTAGAGCACCGGCAGCAGGTAGAAGATCAGGAACGGCACCAGGAACGGACCGAGGAAGACCATCGGCGCCCACCGGGCCCGGGTGCTCCGGGGACGCTTGCGCGTCCTGCCCGCCGGGGGCCGTGCAGCGAGTGCGACGGGTGCGTCGTGGTCAGCCGCCATGGCTGCTCCTCCCGTTGCGGGGTGCAGGGCCGTCGACGCGGGGTCGGGGCCGGCCCTGCACCCCGGTGGGTGTGCTCGAGGGTGTGGACGGGTGGGGCTGGGGACTACTGGCTGACCGGGACGCTCTGCGCCTTCAGCGACGCGATCGTCTTGGCCTGCGCCGACTTGGTGGCGTCGCTGAGCGTTCCGTTGCCCGACAGCGCGCTCACGATGCCGTCCTTGAGGGCGCCGTAGGTGTCGGTCATCGTCGGGCCCCACTGGAACTGGTCGTCGACGCCGGCGCTGGCGGTCTTGAAGACGTCGAAGATCTTCTGGCCGCCGTAGAAGGGCACGCCCTTCTGCAGGACCGGCAGGTCCAGGCCGGCCTGCGCGGCCGGGTAGAGACCGCCGAGCTGGTTCTCCAGCGTCAGTGCCTGCGGGTCGGTGTTGAGCCAGATCGCGAACTTCGCGGCCTCGGCCGGGTGCTTGCTCGAGGCGAAGACCGCCGTCGAGGAGCCACCCCAGTTGCCCGCGGCGGTGCCGCCCGCGGTGAACTGGGGCATCGGCGCGACCGCCCACTTGCCCGAGGTCGCCTTGGCGTTGTCGCGGATGGTGCTGTAGCCCCAGGCCGCGCTGATCCAGCTGACGACGCTGCCGTCGTTCCACGCCTTGTACAGCTCGGTGGAGAAGCCCTGGAGCTTGGTGGCCACCAGGTTCTTGTCGATCAGGCCCTGCCAGTAGCTGTTGACCTGGTCGACCTTCGGGTTGCCCGCGATGGTGACCTTCTCGGCGTCGCCGTCGCTGCTGAACAGCTGGGCGCCGTTCTGCCAGAGCAGGCCGGTGTACCAGTTGGGGTCGCTCTGGGAGAAGAAGGTGATGTAGCGGTTGGGGTCCGCGGCGTGGATCTTCGCGGCGTCGGCGGCGTACTCGTCCCAGGTCTTGGGCGCCGCCAGGCCGAGCTTGTCGAAGATGTCCTTGCGGTAGAACAGCGCCATCGGGCCGCTGTCCTGGGGGATGGCGTAGACGCCGTCGTTGCTGTTGAAGTCGACCTGGGACCAGGTCCACGGCACGAAGTCGGCCTTGGCGTCCGCGACGCCGGGGCAGCCGGCGATGTTGGCGAGGCCGTTCTGCAGCCGGAAGTTCGGCAGCGTGTCGTACTCGACCTGCCCGAGGTCGGGAGCGGTGCCGGCCTTCAGCGCGTTGGTGAAGTTCTGATAGGTGCCCGCGTTGCCGGCGGCCACCTCGGAGACCTTCACCTGGATGTCGGGGTTCTGCTTGTTCCAGACGGCGACGACCTTGTCCATCCCGGGCACCCAGGTCGAGAAGGTCAGTGCGACCCTCCCTCCGCTGGCCTTGCAGGACCCGGAGGCGCCGGGGGTGTCCGCGCTCGCCGCGGTCCCGGATCCGCCGCACGCCGAGACGGTGAGCGCGCTCAGCGCGGCGAGACCCGCGAGGGCCGCCCGTGAGCGGGTGGTGTGCAACAAGGCCATGCCGATCTCCTCAGGTACGACGGGACGACGCCCGCTCCGATCACCGGTCACCGTGTCGAGTGACCCGGCTCACACGGTGATGCATGCGCATGCATGGTGTCAAGCACCGCGTCTGAACCGTGACCGTCGCCGCGCCGCCGACCAGCGTCCGCGCACGGAAGAGCCCCCGACGGACCGGAGGTGACCGGTCCGCCGGGGGCGGTGGTGGGGCCTCAGCTGGAGGCGCGTCGCACGTCCGGAGCGCCGAGCCGCGCCGCGTCTGCGGTGAGGTCGTCCTCCTGTGTCTGCGACTCGCGCTCGGCCTCGACCCGGAGCCGGTAGCGCTCGACCTCGAGCGTTGCCTGCTCCGCGGTCCACCCGAGGACCGGCGCCACGATCGGCGCGATCTCCGCCGCCGCCGCCACGCCCCGGTCGGGCACCTCGATCGAGATGCGCGTCCGACGGGTGAGCACGTCGTCGAGGTGCAGCGCGCCCTCGCGGGCGGCGGCGTAGTAGGCCTCCACCTTGAGGTACTCCGGCGCGCTGGCCAGCGGCTCGCCCAGCTCCGGGCGCTCCTCGATCAGCTCGAGCAGCTGCGACATCAGGCTCCCGTAGCGGCCGAGCAGGTGCTCGATCACCGACACGTGCAGGCCGGTCCGCTCCGCGGTGAGGTGCCGGGCGTTCCAGGCGCCCAGGTATCCCTCGGCCCCGGTGATGAGCACCCGGTCGGTGCACGAGGGCGGCACCACCTGCTCGAGCCCGTGCACGGCGGAGTCCACGGCGTCCTTGGCCATCACCCGGTACGTCGTGTACTTGCCGCCGGCGATCACCGTCAACCCACGCACGGGACTCGCCACCGCGTGCTCCCGGGAGAGCGTGCTGGTGGAGTCGTCCTCGCCGAAGAGCAGCGGCCGCAGCCCGGCGTACACCCCGACGACGTCGTCGTGGGAGAGCGGGTCGGCCAGCAGCCGGTTCGCCTCGCCCAGCACGTAGTCGATGTCGCTGCGGCTGGCTGCCGGGTGCGCGAGATCGAGCTTCCAGTCGGTGTCGGTGGTGCCGATGATCCAGTGGCTGCCCCAGGGGATGATGAACAGCAGGCTCTTCGCCGTGCGGGTGATGACCCCGGTGCGGCTGTTGATCCGGTTGCGCGGCACCACGATGTGGATGCCCTTGGACGCCCGCACCTGGAACTGGCCGCGGCCGCCGACCATCTGCTGGATCTCGTCGGTCCACACGCCGGCGGCGTTGATCACCTCCCGTGCCCGGATCTCCAGCCGCCGCCCGGTCTCGAGGTCGTCGGCGACGACGCCGACCACCCGGTCCCGATCGCGGAGGAAGCCCGTCACCCGGGTGCTCGTCGCGCAGAGCGCGCCGTACTCGGCCGCGGTGCGCGCGATCATCATCGTGTGCCGGGCGTCGTCGACCTGGCCCTCGTAGAACCGGACCGCCCCGCGGATCGCGGACTTCTTGCCCGACGGGAACGACTCCAGGGTCTTCTTGCGCCCCAGGTGCCGCATGTGCGACGGCACCCCCCGCCCGGCACCCATCACGTCGTAGACGCCGACACCGAGACCCACGTAGGCCCGGTCGATGGGCTTCTCCAGCGGGTAGATGAACGGCACCGGACGGGCCAGGTGCGGGCAGAGCCGGTGGAGGATCAACGACCGCTCACGGAGCGCCTCGAAGACCAACCCGAAGTTGAACTGCTCGAGGTAGCGCAGGCCGCCGTGGAAAAGCTTGCTGGAGCGGCTCGACGTGCCCGCGGCATAGTCGCGAGCCTCGACGAGCCCGACCTTGAGGCCCCGTGTCACGGCGTCGAGGGCGCACCCCGCACCCACCACGCCGCCGCCGATGACCAGGACGTCGAGCTCTTCGGTGTCGAGCCGCTCCAGCACCTCAGCCCGCCACGGCGGGCTGAGGGGCCTGGGGTGGGACTGGGTCACTGCACGTCCACCCAGTCCAGGGTCCGCGTGACGGCCTTCTGCCAGCCGCGGTAGCCCTCCTCACGCTGCGCGTCGCTCCACTCCGGCTCCCAGCGACGGCTCTCGTTCCAGTTCGCGCGCAGCTCCTCGGGGTCCTGCCAGAAGCCCACGGCCAGGCCGGCGGCGTAGGCGGCGCCCAATGCGGTGGTTTCCGCGACCACGGGACGGCTGACCGGCACGCCGAGCACGTCGGCCTGGATCTGCATGCACAGGTTGTTGGCGGTCACGCCGCCGTCGACCTTGAGCACCTCGAGCTTGACCCCGGAGTCCTTCTCCATCGCGTCGGCGACGTCGCGGCTCTGGTAGCAGATCGACTCCAGCGTCGCCCGCGCGATGTGGGCGTTGGTGTTGAACCGCGAGAGGCCCACGATCGCGCCGCGGGCGTCGGATCGCCAGTACGGCGCGAACAGCCCGGAGAACGCCGGCACGAAGAACACGCCGCCGTTGTCGGCGACCTCGCTCGCGAGGCTCTCGCTCTGCGCGGCGCCGGAGATGATCCCGAGTTGGTCGCGCAGCCACTGCACGGCCGATCCGGTCACCGCGATCGAGCCCTCCAGGGCGTAGACCGGCGGCTGGTCGCCGAACTGGTAGCAGACGGTGCTGAGCAGGCCGTTCTGCGACCGCACCAGCTCGGTGCCGGTGTTGAGCAGCAGGAAGTTGCCGGTGCCGTAGGTGTTCTTGGCCTCGCCGGGGGCCAGGCACACCTGGCCGACCATCGCGGCCTGCTGGTCGCCCAGCGAGGCGCTGAGCGGCACGGAGGCGCCGAGCGGGCCGGTCGGCGACGTACGACCGTAGAGGCGGGGGTCGGAGGACGGCCGGATCTCGGGGAGCATCTTGCGAGGGATGTCGAACATCGCCAGCAGCTCGTCGTCCCAGTCGAGGGTCTCGAGGTTCATCAGCATGGTGCGGCTGGCGTTGGTCACGTCGGTGACGTGCACGCCGCCCTCCACGCCGCCGGTGAGGTTCCACAGCAGCCAGGAGTCGGTGTTGCCGAAGATCGCCTCGCCCTTCTCGGCCGCCTCCCGGACGCCCTCGACGTTCTCGAGGATCCACTGGATCTTCCCGCCGGAGAAGTACGTCGCCGGCGGCAGGCCGGCCTTGCGCCGGATGATGTCGCCCCGCTCGTCGCTGTCGAGCCGCTTGGCGATCGAGTCGGTACGGGTGTCCTGCCACACGATGGCGTTGTAGTAGGGACGCCCGGTGTTGCGGTTCCAGATGACGGTGGTCTCGCGCTGGTTGGTGATGCCGAGGGCCGCGAGGTCATCGCCCGAGAGGTGCTCGCGGGCCAGCACGGTGCGGATCACCGAGCTGGTGCGCTCCCAGATCTCGATCGCGCTGTGCTCGACCCAGCCGGGCTTGGGCATGATCTGGGAGTGCTCGAGCTGGTGGCGGGCGATCTCGTTGCCGCCGTGGTCGAAGAGCATGAAGCGGGTGCTGGTGGTGCCTTGGTCGATGGCGCCGACGTAGCTGGGCATGGTTTCTCCTTGGGGTGCTGCTCGGGGGATGAGGGATCAGTGGGACGGGACGCTGACGCGGGGCTCGGTCGTCGGGATCTCCCCGACCTCGCCGGGAGCGTCCTCGTCGGGCATGTAGCGGCCGATCAGGGCCTTGTAGCCGACGGCGCCGAGCACGCCGCCGATGAGCGGGCCGACGATCGGGACCCAGAAGTACAGCGAGCCGTTCTGGTCGCGCCAGGCGTCGCCGTAGCCGGTGAAGAACTCCGCCAGGCGGGGGCCGAAGTCACGGGCGGGGTTGATCGCGTAGCCGGCGTTGGTGCCCCAGGCCATGCCGATGGCGACGACGATGAGGCCGATGATGAACGGCGCCATCCAGGCGACCGGGCCGTCGTTCTTGGTGTCGGTGACCGCGAGGATCAGGAACAGCAGGATCGCGGTGCCGACGACCTGGTCGAGGAAGGCCGTGCCGGTGCTGATGTCGAGGGAGCCGTTGCCGGGCAGCGTGGAGAAGATGCCCTGGGTCTTGATGGTGTGCGAGGGGTCCACGGTGGCGATCGCGTCGGCGTAGGTCCAGCGCACGATCAGCGCCGCCACGAAGGCGCCGAGGGTCTGCGCGATGCTGAAGGGGATCACCTTGCGCCAGGAGAAGCCGGCGCAGACGGCGAGGGCCACGGTGACGGCGGGGTTGAGGTGGGCACCGCTGATCCGGGCGGCGGCGTAGACGCCGAACGTGACGCCCAAGCCCCAGGCCCAGGCGATCGAGTTGTGGTCACCGAGGCTGCCCTTCCCGGTCACGACCTGGGCGACGACGCCGAGGCCGAAGAGGATGAGGATCAAGGTGCCGGCGAACTCGGCGATGAGTTCGCCGACCAGCGTTCGGTCGAACCGGGGCATGGGACTCTCCTACTGTTCTCGGGGGCCGCACCGGGGGTTCCCGCGGCCGGTGACCGGACGGTAGGAAGCATGTGACCCTTGGCACAACGGGGGTTGTTCGGCATGATCGAACACGTCGGTGTTCGGCATCGCCGAACAACCGGCTTGAGTACGGGTGCGGACCCGGGAGGGTGGGACCATGGTTGCCCGGGTGCAGGCGGTCGAGCGTGCCGTGGGCCTGCTGGAGGTGCTCGCCGCCGAGACGGAGCCGATGCGGCTCACCGATCTCTCCGCCGCCCTCGGTCTGGCCAAGGGCACCACCCACGGCCTGGTGCAGACCCTGCGGGACCTGGGCTGGGTCGACCAGGACGCCGACGGCCGCTACCTGGTCGGTGCCCTGCTGACCACGTTGGGCGCCGAGCGCTTCGACGTCAACGAGATGCGGTCGCGGGCGCTGAACTGGGCCGACGCGCTGGCCGCGCGGACCGGCGCGGCCGTGCACGTCGGTGTGTTCCACGACGGCGTGCTCGAGGTGGCCCACCACGTGTTCCGGCCCGACGGCTCCCCCCAGCAGAACCACACCGGCGCCCGCCGCCCGCTGCACGCGACCGCGATGGGCAAGGTGCTGCTGGCCTTCGACGCCCGCGTCGTGCGGGCGCTCGACCCCCACGGACTGGAGGGCTTCACCTACCGCACGGTCGTCGACCGCTCGCAGCTGCTGCGCCACCTCGCCGACGTACGCGACCTCGGGTGGGCGGCCTCGGTGGAGGAGTACCGCCCCGGGCGTGCCGAGATCGCGGCGCCGATCCGCGAGGGCAGCGGCCACGTGGTCGCGGCGGTCGCCGTCGAGGGCCCGGTCGACAGCCTGTGCGACACCCGTCGCCGGCCCCAGCCGGGGCTGGTCGACGAGGTGCTCGCGGTGGGCCGCGCGATCAGCCGCGCCTGCGGTCACGGAGGTGCACGGTGACCGAGGCGAGCGCGCGCGGACCGCTCGTCGCGGCGATCGACCAGGGCACCACCTCGACCCGGTGCCTGCTCTTCGACCGCCGGGGCCGGATGGTCTCGGTGGCCCAGCAGCCGCACGGGCAGTCCTACCCCGCACCCGGGTGGGTCGAGCACGACGCCGCCGAGATCTGGGAGCTGGTCTGCCGCCTGGTCCCGCGCGCCCTCGCCGACGCCGGCGCCACCGCGGCCGACGTCGTGGCGCTGGGCGTGACGAACCAGCGGGAGACCACCGTGGTCTGGGACCGCGCCACCGGCATGCCGGTGGCCCCGGCGATCGCCTGGCACGACACCCGCACCGGTCCGCACCTCGACCGGCTCACCGACGGGTTCGACGCCACCGAGCTGACCCGGCGCACCGGCCTGCCCCTGGCCAGCTACTTCTCCGGGCCCAAGCTGCGCTGGATCCTCGATGCCGACCCGGCCCTCCGGGCCCGCGCCGAGCGCGGCGAGCTGCTGTTCGGCACCATGGACAGCTGGCTGGTGTGGAACCTCACCGGTGGACCGGACGGCGGCGTCCACGCCACCGACGTCACCAACGCCAGCCGCACCCTGCTGATGGACCTCGAGACCTGCGCGTGGGACGACGAGCTGCTCGCCTGCATGCACGTCCCACGCGCGATGCTCCCGGAGATCCGGCCCAGCATGAGCGTGTACGGCGAGACGGTGGCGCCGGTGCCGGGCATCCCCGTCGCCGCGGTGCTCGGCGACCAGCAGGCGTCGCTGTTCGGGCAGACGGCCTTCGACCGCGGTGAGGCCAAGTGCACCTTCGGGACCGGGGCGTTCCTGCTGATGAACACCGGCACCGACGTGGTGCGCTCCCGGTCGGGCCTGATCACCACCGTCGCCTACGCCGCCGAGAACGAGGAGCCCCGCTACGCCCTCGAGGGCTCGATCGCGGTCGCCGGCGCCCTCGTCGAGTGGTGCCGCACCAGCCTCGAGCTGATCCGCACCCCGGCGGAGATCGAGACCCTCGCCCTCACCGTCGAGGACAGCGGTGGCTGCTACGTCGTACCGGCCTTCGCGGGGCTGTTCGCGCCGTACTGGGAGAACCGGGCGCAGGGCCTGCTCGTGGGCCTCACCGGCTACATCACCAAGGGGCACATCGCGCGGGCGGTGCTGGAGGCGACCGCCTGGCAGACCCGCGACGTTGTCGACGCCATGAACGCCGACGGCGACGCACCGCTGTCCTTCCTCGCCATCGACGGCGGCATGACTGCCGACAACCTGCTGATGCAGACCGTCGCCGACGTCCTCGACGTGCGGGTGGTGCGGCCGATGATGGCCGAGAGCGTCGCGCTGGGTGCCGCCTACGCGGCCGGCCTGACCGTGGGCTACTGGCCCGACCGGCGGGTGCTGCGCGGCAACTGGCGGCGCGCCTCGGAGTGGACGCCGCAGCTCGACCCGACCGAGCGCGAGCGACGCTACGCCGCGTGGAAGCGGGCGATCGGCCTGGCGATCGACTGGGGCAGGGGCGTTCCGGACGCGCCGTGAGGCGCTCCTCGGGGCTACCGTGACCTGGTGGCCGCAGCCGAGGAGATCGAGGTCGAGGGGCGCGTGGTGCGGGTCTCGAACCCCGACCGGGTCTACTTCCCGGAGCGCGGCGAGACCAAGCTCGACCTGGTGCGGTACTACCTGTCGGTGGGGGAGGGCATCGTCAACGCGCTGTTCGAGCGGCCGTGCATGCTGCACCGGTTCCCCACGGGGGTCACGGGCGAGAAGGTCCACCAGAAGCGGCTGCCGAAGGGCGCGCCCGACTGGGTGCAGACCGTCGAGGTCTTCTTCCCGCGGTGGAAGCGGACCGCCGACGAGCTGTGCGTCACCGAGCTGGCGCAGGTGATCTGGGCGGTGCAGATGAGCACCGTCGAGTTCCACCCGTGGAACAGCCGTCGCGCCGACGTCGAGCAGCCCGACGAGTGGCGGATCGACCTCGACCCCGGGCCGGCCTGCGGCTGGTCGACGGTGCAGCGGGTCGGCCACGTCGTGCACGAGGTGCTGGACGAGCTCGGTGCGGTCGGGTTCCCCAAGACCTCCGGCGGCAACGGGCTGCACGTCTACGTCCGGATCGCACCCGACCACGGCTTCCCCGACGTACGCCGGGCGGCGAAGGCGTTCGCCGACGAGGTCGCCCGTCGTACCCCCGAGGTGACCACGGCGTGGTTCCGCAAGGACCGCGACCCCGCGCAGCTGTTCGTCGACTGGAACCAGAACACCCGCGACCACACGATCGCCGCGGCCTACTCCGTGCGCGGCAACGCCCGCGCCACCGTCAGCGCGCCGGTGCGCTGGGACGAGATCGACGCCTGCGTGCCCGACGACTTCACGATCGCCACGATGCCCGCGCGCTACGCCGAGCTCGGCGACCTGCACGCCGGCATCGACGATCACGTCTTCGACCTCGCCCCGCTGCTGGCCTGGGCCGACCGCGACGCCGCCGACCCCACGGACTGACCACTCGGCGGGCCGCGAGGCGGCGACTCGACGGTGCCGTGGTTTACAGCACGCCTGGTTGTGTCAAGAAGTTACCCGCACGTATCGTGCGGCCATGGGCCTCTCCTCTGCCGGGTCGGAGCCGTCGTCGGGGCAGCTGCCCGGCGATCCCGAGCACGATCCGGCGGCGTCGTGGGCGCTCGAGCCCGGCTACGTCCGGTCCCTGACCGAGCGGGTGCTCGCGACCACCGGCCGGTCGGTGACCTCCTACGCCCCCGCGACCGGGCAGCCGCTGGGCAGCGTGCCGCAGTCCGATGCGGCCGACGTCCGGGAGGCGTTCGCCCGGGCCCGGCGCGCGCAGCAGGCCTGGCAGCGCACCGGTCCCGACGAGCGCGCCGCGGTCCTGCTGCGGCTGCACGACCTCGTCCTGGACCGGCAGGAGGAGATCCTCGACCTGATCTGCCGGGAGTCGGGCAAGGCCCGCAAGCACGCCTTCGACGAGCTGCTGCACGTCGCGCTCACCGCCCGCTACTACGGCCGCACCGCGCGGCGGCACCTGTCGCCCGAGCGCAGGCTCGGCGTGATCCCGGGCCTGACCCGGGTCGAGGTCGACCACGTCCCGGTCGGCGTGGTGGGCGTCATCAGCCCGTGGAACTACCCGTTCACGCTCGCGCTGTGCGACGGCCTGCCGGCACTGCTCGCCGGCAACGCCGTCGTCCTCAAGCCCGACGCCCAGGCCGTGCTCACGGCACTGCTCGGGGCACGGCTGCTGGAGGAGGCCGGCCTGCCCGCGGGCCTGTGGACCGTCGTCGCCGGCCCGGGACCCGAGATCGGGACGCCGCTGATCCAGGAGGCGGACTACGTCTGCTTCACCGGCTCGACGGCGACCGGCCGGACCGTCGCGCGGGCGTGTGCCGAGCGGCTGGTCGGCTGCTCGCTGGAGCTGGGCGGCAAGAACCCCATGCTCGTGCTGCGCGACGCCGACCTCGACCGCGCCGCCGAGGGCGCCGTCCGCGCGTGCTTCTCCAACGCCGGTCAGTTGTGCGTCTCGACCGAGCGGATGTTCGTCGCCGACCAGGTCTACGACCGGTTCCGGGGGCTCCTCGTGGCGGCCACCCGCGCGATGCGCCTGGACGCCGGCATGGGGTGGGGCTCGGACATGGGCACGCTGATCGGCGCCGACCAGCTGCGGACGGTCACCGCGCACGTCGAGGACGCGGTCGCCAAGGGCGCGACCGTGCTCGCGGGGGGACGGCCCCGCCCCGATCTGGGACCGTTCTTCTACGAGCCGACCGTGCTGGAGGGCGTCACCCCGGAGATGACCTGCTTCGGCGAGGAGACCTTCGGGCCGGTGGTGAGCCTCTACCGCTTCCACGACGAGTCCGACGCCGTCGCCCGCGCCAACGCCGGGGAGTACGGCCTCAACGCCTCCGTCTACGGCAGGGACACCCGGCGCGCCCGGGCCATCGCCCGGCAGATCCGGTGCGGCACGGTGAACGTCAACGAGGCGTTCGGGGCCACGTTCGCGAGCATCGACGCCCCGATGGGCGGGATGCGCGCGTCCGGCCAGGGACGCCGCCAGGGGCGCGAGGGCGTCCTGCGCTACACCGAGACGCGCTCGGTCGCCACCCAGGCGCTGCTTCGCCTCGCGCCGCAGCTGGGCATGACCGACGAGCAGTACGCACGCACGATGACCGCCTCGCTGCGGATCCTGAAGAGAATGGGACGGGCCTGAACACATGAGCAAGCACAGCGCGAGCGGCAGCGGGGCAGCCGGCTTCGACTTCGACGTCATCGTGATCGGGTCGGGGTTCGGCGGCTCGGTGAGTGCGCTGCGGCTGACCGAGAAGGGCTACCGCGTCGCGGTCCTGGAGGCCGGTGCCCGGTTCGCCGACGACGACTTCGCCGACACCAACCTCGACGTCAAGCGCTACCTGTTCCAGCCCGCCCTCGGCTGCTACGGCATCCAGCGCATCGACATGGTGCGCGACTGCATGATCGTCGCGGGTGCCGGGGTCGGGGGTGGCTCGCTGGTCTACGCGAACACCCTCTACGAGCCGCTGGACGCCTTCTACCGCGACCAGCAGTGGGCGCACATCACCGACTGGAAGGACGAGCTCGCGCCGTACTACGACCAGGCGAAGCGGATGCTCGGCGTCACCACCTACCCCCACTTCACCCCGGCCGACGAGGTGATGAAGAAGGTCGCCACCGACATGGGCGTCGGCGACACCTTCCACCCCACCCCGGTCGGGGTGTTCTTCGGCGGCCCCGAGCAGCCCGCGGGCGAGACGGTCGAGGACCCCTACTTCGGGGGCTCCGGGCCGGCCCGCACCACCTGCCTCAACTGCGGCGAGTGCATGAGCGGCTGCCGGCACAACGCGAAGAACACCCTGGTGAAGAACTACCTCTACCTCGCCGAGCAGAACGGCGCGGTCGTGCACCCCCTCACCACCGTCACGCGGGTCCGGCCCCTCCCGGGCGGCGGCTACCGGGTCGACACCCGGTGGACCAAGGCCAAGCTGTCACGCCGTACGGCGACGCGGACCTTCACCGCCGAGCAGGTGATCTTCTCCGCGGCGGCGCTCGGCACCCAGAAGCTGCTGCACCGGCTCAAGGCGGAGGGCGACCTCCCGCGCGTCTCCGACCGGCTCGGCGTGCTGACCCGCACCAACTCCGAGTCGATCCTCGGTGCGCTCGCCCCCGACACGAGCGTCGACTACACCGAGGGGGTCGCGATCACCTCCTCCTGGCATCCCGACGAGGTCACCCACATCGAGCCGTGCCGCTACGGCCACGGGTCCAACATGATGGCGCTGCTGCAGACGGTGCTCACCGACGGCGACGGCGGCGGACCCCGCTGGCGCACCTGGCTCAAGGAGATGTGGACCAAGCGGCGCGAGGTGGCCGACCTCTACGACATGAAGCACTGGTCGGAGCGGACGATCATCGCCCTGGTGATGCAGACCCTCGACAACTCGATCACGACGTTCCCGAAGCGGACGCCCTTCGGCTGGATCATCTCCTCCGAGCAGGGGCACGGTGAGCCGAACCCGACGTGGATCCCGCAGGCCAACGACGCCGTACGCCGTATCGCGGCGCTGCTGGGCGGCACGCCGGGCGGCAACATCGGCGAGCCGTTCAACCGGCCGCTCACCGCCCACTACATCGGCGGCTGCGCGATCGGCGACTCCCCGGAGACCGGCGTGGTCGACCCGTGGCAGCGGATGTACGGCCACCCCGGGCTGCACGTCGTGGACGGCTCGGCGATCTCGGCGAACCTCGGGGTGAACCCCTCGCTCACGATCACGGCCCAGGCCGAGCGGGCGATGGCGTTCTGGCCCAACAAGGGCGAGGCCGACGCCCGGCCGGCCCTCGGGTCGGCCTACGAGCGGCTCGAGCCGGTCCCGCCGCGGCGGCCCGTCGTGCCCGAGGACGCACCCGGCGCGCTCCGCCTCCCCATCGTCGCGGTCTCCTGAGCGGGCGGCGCGGGGCCGGGGCGGTCCTGCTCAGTGGCGCGAGGGGAGCTCGTCGGCGAGGTCGGGCGGCGCGAGGGCGGTGACCGCGCGCCGCGCCGCGAGGACGATGGCGCCGGCGATGAACAGGTCGTCGCCGGTGTCCCCGCGGGTCCGGCGGATCTGCTCCACGAGCGTGCCCATCGCCGCGTCGACGTGGCGCAGGGCGTCGCCCCCGGCCACCGGCTGGTCGAGGTCACGCAGCACCCCGCTCATCGCGTCGAGGAGGTCGGCCGCGGCCGGCCGCAGCCGCGGGCCCAGCGCCCGCTCCTCGGTCTCGGCGTTCTCGTTGCGGCGCAGCAGCGTGGTGAGGTCGTCGACCAGGTAGGCCAGCTGCTCCAGGGAGCGAGCCAGCTCGTACTGCTGCTGCACGCTGTCGCGCCACCGTCGTGCCCGCCAGTTGGCCCGGCGCGCCTCGGAGGTCTCCCGCACCACCTCGCTGGTGCGCCGGCTCAACGGGATGATCGCCCGCTGCTGCTCCTCCCACTCCTCCCGGGTGGGCGGGTCGTCGCGCCGCAGGGCGCTCGCCGCGTCGCAGAGCTGGCCCGAGAGCGTGTCCCGCAGCTCGCGGACCTCCCGCCCGCTGCGGCGTAGCGGCAGCGGCGCGAAGATCGCGTTGGCCACCACGCCGACGACGGCTCCCAGCGTCATCAGGCCCAGGTAGCCGATCAGGTAGTCCTCCAGGTGGGAGCTGCCGGTGAGCAGCACGAACATGGCGGCCACCGGCACCCAGCTGCCCATCGATCCCAGCCGGTGCCACGTCGAGACCACCATGCCGACCAGCACGGCCAGGCCCAGGGCGAGCGCGTCGCCGCTGGAGTCCGCCAGTGGTTCGACGGCGACGGCGAACGACGCACCGATGAGCACCGCGCCGAGCGCCCGTGCCGACTCCCGCACCGACCCCGCGACGGTGCCCGTGACGGCGACCACCGCACCCAGCGGTGCGTAGTAGGCGTAGTGCTCGACCGGACCGCCGAGGAGAGCGCCCAGCTGCTGAGCGACGATCCAGGCCGTCGCGGCCGCCAGGGCAGCACGCAGCGCCTTGACGAGGTCGGTCCGGTGCGCGTCGATCTGGTGCCGCAGCCAGGGCGGGGTCCCAGAGGCGACCTGGGAGCCGGCCTGGGAGAAGGACCGGACGACGGCACCGCGGGAGGAGGCAGCCATCACCTGTCCCGTGCCCGTCCGGGGCGCGGGGGAAACGCGCCGCGCGGAGGGTCCGGACGTGGTTCCAGGGCCCGACCGGGGAGGGAGGGGGTCGGGCCCTGGAGAAGTCCACGTGCCGCGGACCTGGTCAGATCCGGCCTGGGAGGGAGCAAAGCACCGGATCCAGCAGCATCAACGAGGGCTCGCAGCGGGAGTTACGCCCGGACCGGAAGATTTTTCCGCTCGCCACGCCACTAGACTCAGCCGGTCCCGACCCCACCCGGAAGGCCGCCCGTGAGCACCCGTGTGACCGAGCACGACCTGGTCCTCGTCGTCGACTTCGGCGCGCAGTACGCCCAGCTCATCGCGCGGCGGGTGCGCGAGGCGAAGGTCTACTCCGAGATCGTCCCGCACACGACCCCGGTCGCCGACCTGCTCGCGCGCGAGCCGAAGGCGATCATCCTCTCCGGTGGCCCCTCGAGCGTCTACGCCGAGGGCGCCCCGCAGGTCGGCGCCGACGTCTTCGAGGCCGGCGTACCGGTCTTCGGGATGTGCTACGGCTTCCAGGCGATGGCGCGAGCGCTCGGTGGGGAGGTGGCGCGCACCGGCACCTCGGAGTACGGCCGCACCCCGGTCCGGGTCACCGACGCCGGCACGCTGCTGGCCGACCTCCCGGCCGAGCACCGGGTCTGGATGTCCCACGGCGACTCCGTCACCCGGGCGCCCGCGGGATTCCGCGTGCTCGCGGCGACCGAGGCGACGCCGGTCGCGGCGTTCGAGGACACCGGCCGCGGCCTCGCGGGGGTGCAGTGGCACCCCGAGGTGCTGCACACCGAGCACGGCCAGCGGGTGCTCGAGCACTTCCTGCTCGACATCGCCGGCTGCCGCCCGACGTGGACCATGGTCAACATCGTCGAGGAGCAGGTCGAGCGGATCCGCGAGCAGGTCGGCGCCGGCCGGGCGATCTGCGGGCTGTCCGGCGGCGTCGACTCCGCCGTCGCGGCGGCGCTGGTCCAGCGCGCGATCGGGGACCGGCTCACCTGCGTCTTCGTCGACCACGGCCTGCTCCGCAAGGGCGAGGCCGAGCAGGTCGAGCGCGACTTCGTCGCGGCGACCGGTGTGGACCTGCACGTCGTCGATGCCGAGGAGCGCTTCCTCGCCGCGCTGGCCGGGGTCAGCGAGCCCGAGCAGAAGCGCAAGATCATCGGCCGGGAGTTCATCCGCGTCTTCGAGGCCGCCGAGGCGGACGTGCTGGAGAAGGCGGCTGCGCAGGACGGGGCGAAGGTCGCCTTCCTGGTGCAGGGCACCCTCTACCCCGACGTGGTGGAGTCCGGAGGCGGTGCCGGAACCTCGACGATCAAGTCCCACCACAACGTCGGCGGTCTGCCTGACGACCTCGAGTTCGCGCTGGTCGAGCCGTTGCGCACGTTGTTCAAGGACGAGGTGCGGCTGGTGGGGGAGCAGCTCGGGCTCCCCGCCGAGATCGTCTGGCGCCATCCCTTCCCGGGGCCCGGGCTCGGCATCCGGATCATCGGCGAGGTCACTCGCGAGCGCCTCGACATCCTGCGCGAGGCGGACGCGATCGCTCGCGAGGAGCTGACCCGCGCCGGCCTCGACCGCGACATCTGGCAATTCCCCGTGGTGCTGCTGGGCGAGGTCCGCTCGGTGGGCGTCCAGGGCGACGGCCGCACCTACGGCCACCCGGTGGTGCTGCGCCCGGTCACCTCCGAGGACGCCATGACCGCGGACTGGGCGCGGCTGCCGTACGACGTCCTCGAACGGATCTCCACGCGGATCACCAACGAGGTCCGCGAGATCAACCGGGTCACGCTCGACATCACCTCGAAGCCTCCGGGCACCATCGAGTGGGAGTGAGCCGACACGGGACGGACCCGGCGGACCGGGCCTCCTGAGAGGGGGCGTTGTGGAAGACTTCCCGCGGAGTCCGTCGCGCCACCTCCGGGGCGCCGTGGCCCAGGCGCCACGGGCCGCAG
>JBQCHZ010000004.1:0-66202 GCA_051954195.1 Marmoricola sp. | reverse complement strand
AGGGCCAGCAGCTCGTCCACCAGCCCTTCGACGTGCTCGCGCGCGACCGCCTCGCCGAGGGCGAACGGCTCATCGGGTCCGGCGCTCACGACGTCGACGACGAGCTCGAGGATGCCGCCGACCGCCCCGCTGGCCGGCACGGTGCCGAGCGACCGCACGACGATGCCAGCGACGAGGTCTGCTGCGACCAGCTCCTCCACGGGCCGCGCACCGGCCGCGTCGAGCAGCCGCTCGGCCACCGCGGCCACGGTGGCCGACTGGTCGACGCCGGTCCAGCGCTCGACGTGGAAGGCGACCTGCGCGGCGAGCAGCCGCTCCGCGAGGTCTGCGGCCGGGGTGGGATGCGCACTCACCCGCGGAACTGTAGGCGCGCGTTCGTCCCGGGCCGCTGCGGGTACGGCGCGGGAGGACGTGACCAGGATCAAACCCGGATCCGGAATCCCCCGACACGGCTGGAGGCTGTGCACCTCGTGATGACGCGAACCACCCGACCCCGCAGTGCCCGCCGTACGACGGTGGGCGCGCTGCTGCTCGCCCTCGCCGCGCTGGCGCTGACCGCCTGCACGGGCTCCAACAGCAGCCCGGGCTCGGAGATCGAGCGCGGCGTCTCGCTCCAGCAGGTGAAGGACAAGGGGGTGCTCACGATCGGCACCGAGGGCACCTACCCGCCCTTCACCTTCCACGCGCAGGGCAGCGGTGACCTCGTGGGCTACGACGTGGACGTCGCCCGCGCCGTGGCCGCGAAGCTCGGCGTGAAGGCGGAGTTCAAGGAGACCCAGTTCGACGCGATGTTCGCCGGGCTCCAGGCGGGACGGTTCGACATGGTCGCCAACCAGGTCTCCATCACCCCGGAGCGGAAGAAGACCTACGAGTTCTCCACGCCGTACACCGTCAGCCCCGGGGTGATCGTGGTGCGCAAGGACGACGACAGCATCCGGTCCTTCACCGACCTCAAGGACAAGACCGTCGCGCAGTCGCTGACCAGCAGCTACTACCAGCTCGCCCAGTCGAGCGGCGCCCGCATCCAGGACGTCGAGGGCTGGGCGCAGGCGATCACGCTGCTCAAGCAGGGCCGTGTCGACGCCACGATCAACGACAAGCTCACCTTCCTCGACCACGTGAAGAGCCAGCACGACTCCAGCATCAAGATCGCGGCGACCACGCGCGACGAGGCGCACAACGCCTTCGCGTTCCGGCCGGGCAGCACCACGCTGGTCGGTGCCGTCGACGAGGCGCTCAAGGAGCTCGACCGCGACGGCACGCTCGCCACGATCTCCAAGAAGTACTTCGGGCAGGACGTCTCGCACTGACCCCTGGGCGGCCGCTGCGGCCGGCCGCCGTACGACGTCGCTCGCGCACGAGGAGGAGAGCTGGTGGACTGGGACCTGGTGGGGCGCTCGCTCGGGCCCATCGTCACCGGGGCCGTCACGGGGACGATCCCGCTGGCGCTCGCCTCGTTCGTGATCGGCCTCGCGATCGCCCTCGGCGTCGCCCTGATGCGGCTGAGCAGCAACCGGGCGCTGTCCGCAGCGGCGCGCGCCTACGTCTCGGTCATCCGCGGAACGCCGCTGCTGGTGCAGCTGTTCGTGATCTTCTTCGGGCTGCCCTCGGTCGGCCTGACGATCTCGCCCTGGCCGAGCGCGATCATCGCCTTCTCCCTCACCGTCGGCGGCTACGCGGCCGAGGTGATCCGGGCGGCGATCCTGTCGGTGCCCCGCGGCCAGTGGGAGGCCGCGCACATGATCGGCATGTCGCGGGGGCTGGCGCTGCGGCGGATCATCCTGCCCCAGGCGGCCCGGGTGTCGGTGCCACCGCTGTCCAACACCTTCATCAGCCTGGTCAAGGACACCTCGCTGGCCTCGCTGATCCTGGTGACCGAGCTGTTCCAGAAGTCCCAGCAGATCGCGGCGTTCACCCAGGAGTTCATGGTGCTCTACCTCGAGGCCGCGGCCGTCTACTGGGTGATCTGCCTGGTGCTGTCCGCCGGGCAGACGGGGCTGGAGAGGAGGCTGGACCGCTATGTCGCCCACTGACGCACCGCTGCTCGACGTCGCCGGCCTCTGCAAGTCCTTCGGACCCCACCAGGTGCTGCGCTCGATCGACCTCCAGGTGCGCCGCGGGGAGGTGGTCGCGCTGATCGGTCCCTCGGGGTCGGGCAAGACCACCGTGCTCCGCTGCCTGAACTCACTCGAGGTGCCCGACGGCGGCACGATCCGGGTCGGTGAGGATGTCGCGGTCGACTTCGACCGGCCCGTGCCGAGGCGAGCGCTCGACGCGCTGCGCGACTGCAGCGCGATGGTCTTCCAGCACTACAACCTCTTCCCCCACATGACGGTCCTGCAGAACGTCGTCGAGGGCCCGGTCCAGGTCCACGACCGGCCCCGTGCCGAGGCGGTCGCGGAGGCCGAGCGGCTGCTCGACCGGGTCGGGCTGGCCGAGCGCGGGGACGCCTACCCCCACCAGCTCTCCGGTGGCCAGCAGCAGCGGGTCGGCATCGTGCGTGCGCTGGCGATGCGCCCCCGGCTGTTGCTCTTCGACGAGCCGACCTCGGCTCTGGACCCCGAGCTCGTCGGCGACGTGCTCGGCGTCATCAAGGAGCTCTCCGAGGAGGGGTGGACGATGGTGATCGTCACCCACGAGCTCGCCTTCGCCCGCGAGGTCGCCGACGAGGTGGTCTTCATGGACGGTGGCGTCGTGGTCGAGCGCGGCGCTCCCGACGTGGTGCTCGGGGACCCCCGCCAGGAGCGCACCCGCCAGTTCGTGCGGCGGTTGCAGCAGCCCTTCTGAGCGCTACAGTCGCGCCATGGCTCCCGCGCGCCCGCCGTCGCGGCACGACGACGGTGCGGACGGGCTCGACTACCGGGCGCTGTTCTCGGCGGTGCCCGCGCCCTACCTGGTCCTGACGCCCGACCTGGTGATCTGTGAGGTCAATGAGGCCTACCTGCACGCCACGGGCCGGCACCGGGAGGACCTGATGGGCCGGCACGTCTTCGACGCCTTCCCCGACAACCCCGACGACCCCGACGCGGACGGGGTGCGCAACCTCGGCGCCTCGCTGCGGCGGGCGCTGGCCACCGGCCGGTCCGACGTGATGGCCCTGCAGCGCTACGACGTCGCGCGCAGCGACGGGCTCTTCGAGCAGCGGTGGTGGTCGCCGGTCAACACCCCGGTCCTCGACGACGAGGGCGCGGTGACCCTCGTCATCCACCGGGTCGAGGACGCGACGGCCTACGTGCACGACCATCCTCAGCTCGACGCCGCCCCCCGTCCCGGGAACGACCCGCGGCGGCCCACGGCGGGCGCCGACCTCGACGTCGACCTGATCGGGGCGGCCCGCATCCTCCAGGAGCTCAACCAGCAGCTGCGTCTGGCCCACGCCCGCGAGCGTGAGGTCGCGGTCCGCCTGCAGCGCGCGATGCTTCCGGAGGCCACCGAGTCGGTCGGGCGACGGGTGGCCACCCGCTACCTGCCGGCCGCCAAGCCGCTGCAGGTGTGCGGCGACTGGTACGACGTGACGGACGTGAGCGAGAGCTGCCTGGGCGTCTCCGTCGGGGACGTCGTCGGTCACGGCCTGAGCTCGGCCGCGGTGATGGGCCAGCTGCGCAGCGCCCTGATCGCCGCCACCCTCGGCGCCCAGGGACCGGCGGAGGCGCTGCGGCTGCTGGACCGGTTCGCCCGGACCGTGCCCGGCGCCCTGGCGACGACCGTGGTGCAGGCGGTGGTCGACACCGAGGCGCGCACCGTCAGCTACAGCTCGGCCGGTCACCTGCCGCCGATGCTCCTGCGCCCGGACGGTGTCGTGGAGCGGCTGGACGGCGCCACCGACGTCCCGCTCGCGGTGCAGCCGACGGCACACCAGCGCCCCCAGGCGACCGTCGCCTGCCCGGAGGGGTCCAGCCTGGTCTTCTTCACCGACGGGCTGGTCGAGCGCCGCCACGAGAGCATCGACGACGGGCTGGACCGTCTCGCCGGTGTGCTCGCGCATCACGCCGGCCTGGCGCCGGACCCCCTCGTCGACGCGGTGCTCGCCGAGCTCGACGCCGGCGACGCGGCGTTCGACGACACCGCCGTGGTCGTCCTCGGGATCTGACCGCGCGCCGGTCGTCTCACCGGCGTGGCAGCGACCACCAGGGCCCGTGCGTCGCCTCCGCACCCGGATCCGGCTCGAGGACGTTGCCCGACCACGGCTCCACGCGCTCCCGCGTCGTCCCGAAGACGCCCATCAGGGGCCCCACCAGCAGGTCGAAGACCGGCGGGAGCAGCCGGAAGCCCGCGACCATCACGGCGTTGGCCAGACCGACCGAGGCCTCGCGCCGCGGACGGTCGAGCGCAGACACGATCGCCGCGGCCACCGTCTCGGGCGCGTCGACCGGCGGCGGCGGCCGGTGACCGGTGCCGGTATAGCTGGCCGCCACCTGGTAGATCGGCGTGTTCACGCCGCCCGGCGAGACCAGCGAGACGCCGACGCCCGGCGTACGCCGCGCCTCCAGTTGCAGCGTGCGGGCCAGCGCGTGGATCGCCCACTTGCTCGTCGTGTACGCGCTCATGGTGGGCGTGGCGATCTTGCCGAGCACCGACCCGACCAGGACCAGCGATCCGGCGCCGTGCTCGTGGAAGTGCACGAGCGCTGCCCGCGCGACGTTGGCCGCACCCAGCACGTTCGTGCGGTGCACGTGGTCGAAGACGTCGGCCGGCACCTCCTCGAACGCGCCGTAGGCCACCACGGACGCGGCGCTGACCACGCCGTCGATGCGCCCGAACCGCTCCACGGCGTCCGCGAAGAGCGCGTCCACCGCATCGCGGTCGCCCACGTCCGTGGGCACCGCCACCGCCTGCGCACCGAGCGCCCGGCACGCCGCGCCCGTCTCCTCCAGCGCCTCCCGCGACCGGGAGGCGAGCACGATCGTGTCGCCGCGCTCCGCGAGCGCCAGCGCCGTCGCCCGGCCGATCCCGCTGGAGGCGCCGGTGACCAGCACGACGCTCACGGCGTCAGCACCACCTTGACGCAGTCGTCCTCCTTCTTCTGGAAGACCTCATACATCCGCGGTGCCTCGTCGAGGCCGACCAGGTGGGTGGCCAGGTCCTCGCTGCCCAGCGGGTCCGCGTCGTCGTGGAGGTAGGGCATGATCTCGTCGGTCCACCGCCGGACGTGGCACTGGCCCATCCGCACCTGCACCCCGCGGTCGAAGAGCTCCATCATCGGCATCGGGTCCATCTCGCCCCCGTAGACGCCGCTGATCGAGACCGTGCCGCCGCGACGCACCGACTTGCAGGCGGTGTGCAGGGCCGCGAGCCGGTCGATCGCCGCCTTGTCGGTCAACGGCTTGGCGACCGCGTCGGGGAGCAGGCCCACCGCGGTGTGGGCGGCCTTGCCGAGCGGCGAGCCGTGCGCCTCCATGCCGACCGCGTCGATCACCGCGTCCGGGCCGCGCCCGGCGGTGAGCTCGATCAGCGCCTCGGACACCTCGCCGACGTCGGCGGGGTCGAGGACCTCGGCGCCGTACTGCGCGGCGAGGACGCGGCGCTCGGGCACCGGGTCGACACCGATCACGCGCTCGACGCCGAGCGCCTTGGCCGAGCGCACCGCGAGCTGGCCGACGGGGCCGAGCCCGAGGACGGCCAGGGTCCCGCCCGGCTCGGTGTCGGCGTACTTCACCGCCTGCCACGCGGTCGGCAGGATGTCGGAGAGATAGAGCCAGCGGGTGTCGGGGTGCTCGTCGGGCACCTTGACCGGCCCGAAGTGGGCCTGCGGCACGCGCAGGTACTCCGCCTGCCCGCCCGGGACCGCCCCGTAGAGCGAGGTGTAGCCGAACAGCCGGGCGCCCTTGCCCTGCTCGCGCACCTGGGTCGTCTCGCACTGCGCGAACAGGCCCCGGTCGCACATGAAGCAGGACCCGCAGGAGATGTTGAACGGCACCACCACCCGGTCGCCGGGCCTGATGTGGTCGACGCCGCTGCCGACCTCCTCCACGATGCCCATCGCCTCGTGGCCCAGGATGTCGCCCGGGGTCAGGAACGGACCCAGCACGTCGTACAGGTGCAGGTCGGAGCCGCAGATCGCCGCCGAGGTGACCTTGATGATCGCGTCGGTCGGCTCCTCGATCGCCGGATCGGGGACGGTCTCCACGCGTACGTCGCGCTTGCCCTGCCAGGTCAGTGCCCTCATCGGTTCCTCCGTCGGTGGTTGCGTCTCGACGGCGTGCGTACCCCGCACGGCCCGCCGTGCACCGGGCCGGGCCGATCCCGTCCGCACCCGCGCTCCTTTCGAGGGACGCCGGCGGCGCCTAGGGTCGGTGGGGTGACGGCCGTTCGCGAGAGCACCGACGAGGCGCTCCCCGGCGCGACCCGCCCCCTGCCCGTGCTGCTGGGCGCGGCCCACCTCGGACCCGGGGTCGCCGTCACGACGTTGGTCGCGCTGCTGTGCGTCGCTGCGCGGCTCGGGCTAGCTCCGTCGCTCCTGGTCATCGGAGGCGTCCTGGCCGGCCAGCTCACCATCGGCTGGGGCAACGACCTGGTCGACGCGGCCCGCGACCGTGCGGTCGGCCGCGCCGGCAAGCCGCTCGCCGACGGCCGCCTCTCCCCCGCCCTCGTCGTCCGCTGCCTGATGGCGGCAGCAGTGGCCTGCGTCGTGCTCTCGCTGCTGGCGGGGTGGCGCAGCGGGCTGGTCCACCTCGGCATCGGGGTGGCGTCCGGGCACGCCTACAACCTGCTGCTCAAGCGGACCGCGTGGTCGTGGCTCCCCTACGCGCTGGCCTTCGGCTCGCTCCCCGCGGTGGTGACGCTGGCCGGTCCCAGCCCCGCAGGACCGCCCGCGTGGACGGTCGCCACCGCGGCGCTGCTCGGCGTCGGCGCCCACTTCCTCAACACCCTGCCCGACCTCGCCGACGACGCCGCGACCGGCGTCCGTGGCCTGCCGCACCGGCTGGGCGCCGCGCCCACCCGGATCGGTGGCGCGCTGCTGCTCGTCGGCGGGTCGGTCGTGGCCGTGCTCGGCCCGGACGGCACCCCGCCGCCCGGGGCGCTGGTCGCCCTGGGTCTCGTGGCCGCCCTCGGCGTGGTCGCGCTGACCGGCACCGGCCGGGTGCCGTTCGCGGCGGCGGTGCTGATCGCCCTGGTCGACGTCGTGCTCCTGACGGCGGCGAGCCGATGAGCGACGCCTCGCCGCGGCGGTCCCCGGCGGCCTCCACCTGGGACCTCGCGATCGTCGGTGCCGGCCCCGCCGGTGCGGCGGCCGCGATCGGCGCGCTGCAGGCCGACCCGGGCCTCGCCGTGGCGCTCGTGGACCGGGCCGACTTCCCCCGCGACAAGTGCTGCGGCGACGGCATCGCCCCCCAGGTCATCGACCTGCTCGAGGAGGCCGGCGTCACCGGCATCGTCGAGGACCGGACACCGGTCCCCCGGCTGCGGCTGACCCGGCTGGGCCGGTCCGCGGACCGCACGATGGCCCGGCCGACGTACGTCGTACCGCGCGAGGTCTTCGACCACCGCCTGGTCCAGGCGGCGCAGGCCGCCGGCGCGCAGCTCGTGCGGCACCGGGTGCGCACCGTCGACCGGAGCGGGGAGGCGGTCGTGCTGGACGGGGCGCTCTCGGCCCGCGTGGTCGTCGGCGCGGACGGCGCGCACTCGGCGGTCCGTCGCGGGCTGGACCTCGCGCCGGGGCCGATGGCGGTGGCGATCCGCGGCTACGCGCCGGTGCCGCCGGGCCGCGAGGCCGCGCAGGTCATCGTCTTCGACACCATCCGGCAGCCCGCCTACGCATGGTCCTTCGACCGGGGCGACGGTCTGGCCAACGTCGGCTACGGCGAGATCCTGGACAGCAGGCACGACCGGCCCACGCGTGCCCGGATGCTGGAGCGCCTCGACGCGCTGCTGCCCGACGCCGCGCCGGCGGGGACGACCTGGCAGGGCCACCAGCTGCCGCTGTCGCACGGCCGGTTCCGTCCCGGCGACGGCCCGGTGCTGCTCGCCGGCGACGCGGCCGGGCTCGTCAACCCGATGACCGGCGAGGGCATCTACTACGCCGTCGCGACCGGCCTGGCCGCCGGCAGGGCCGCGGCCCGGGCGCTGCGGGACGGCGCGCCCGACGCGGCCGGCGGTCACTACCGCGCGGCCGTGGAGCCGCTGCTCGACCGGCATCTGCGGCACATCGGCCTCGCCGCGCGGCTGTGCCGGTCCGGGGCGATCATCGACGCGGGCCTGCACTCCTCGGCGGGTGACCAGCGGGTCTTCGACGACCTCGTCGAGCTGGGCCTGGCGCGCGGCACCATCACCGGCGCCATGGTCGCCGGCCTGGCCCGCGGCCTCCTCGCCCGGGGCGTGCCCGGGCGCCGGCGCGGGTACGCCGCGACCGACCACGGCACACCCGACAGCACACCCGACAGCACACGAGGCCCAGCCGGCCCGCCCGACCGCAAGGAGACACCATGAAGGTCCTGAGTGTGCGCGGCGTCCTGCCCGAGCACCGCTACGAGCAGGCCGAGATCACCGAGGCGTTCACGCACTCGATGCTGCGCGGAGCCGTCGACGAGCGCGTCGTCGACCGCTTCCACCGCAACGCCCAGGTCCACTCCCGCCACTTCGCCCTGCCCCTCGAGCGCTACGGCGAGCTGCAGGACTTCGGCGAGTCCAACGACGCGTTCATCGCCGCCGGCGTGGACCTGGGGGGCCAGGCGGTCACCGAGGCGCTCAAGGCCGCGGACCTCACCCCCGAGCACGTCGACCTGCTGGTCTCGGCCACGGTCACCGGGCTCGCCGTACCCTCCCTCGACGCGCGCGTGGCGGCCGCGCTCGGCATGCGTCCCGACGTCGTGCGGATGCCGTTGGTGGGACTCGGGTGCGTGGCCGGAGCGGCCGGGGTCGCCCGCCTCCACGACTACCTGCTGGGCCATCCGGACGCGGTGGCCGTGCTGATGGCGGTCGAGCTGTGCTCCCTGACGCTGCAGCGTGACGACACCTCGATCCCGAACCTCGTGGCCAGCGGCCTCTTCGGCGACGGCGCCGCAGCCGTCGTCGCGTGCGGCGCCGACCGTGCCGCCGAGCTGGCCGGCGACGACCCGCACCGGCCGCAGCCCGACGTGCTCGCCACCCGCAGCCGGCTCTACCCCGACTCCGAGCGGACGATGGGCTGGGACGTCGGCGCCACCGGGCTCAAGATCGTGCTGGACAGCAAGGTGCCCGAGCTGGTGGAGACCTACCTCGGCGACGACGTGGCCCGGTTCCTCGACGACCAGGGCCTCGAGCGATCCGACATCGAGTGGTATGTGGCGCACCCCGGCGGTCCCAAGGTGCTCGAGGCCATGCAGAGTGCGCTCGGGCTCGAGCGGCAGGCGCTCGGCGTCACCTGGGACTCCCTGGCCCGGATCGGGAACCTCTCCTCGGCGTCGGTGCTGCACGTGCTGGCCGACACCCTGGAGCAGCGCCCCCCGCGGCCGGGCTCCTTCGGGCTGATGCTCGCGATGGGACCGGGGTTCTGCTCCGAGCTGGTCCTGCTGCGGGCGCCCGAGGACGCGGCGGCGTGAGCAGCGAGGCCTGGTTCACGCTGCTCGTCCTCGCCGTCGCGTGCGAGCGACTCGCCGAGCTGGTCGTGTCCAAGCGCAACGCCCGCTGGAGCCGGGAGCGCGGAGGCGTCGAGACCGGCCAGGGGCACTACCCCGTGATGGTGGTGCTGCACACCGGCCTGCTGGCCGGCGCGCTCGCGGAGGTGTGGCTGCGAAAGCCCGCCTTCGTCCCCGCGTTGGGCTGGGTGATGCTGGCGCTGGTGGTCGCCTCGCAGGCGCTGCGCTGGTGGTGCATCGCGACCCTCGGCCCGCGCTGGAACACGCGGGTGATCGTGGTGCGGGGGCTGGCGCCGGTGACGGCCGGCCCCTACCGGTTCCTGCCGCACCCGAACTATGTGGCGGTCGTCGTGGAGGGCTTCGCGCTGCCCCTGGTGCACACCGCCTGGATCACCGCCCTGGTCTTCAGTGCGTGCAACGCGATGCTGCTGTGGTGGCGGATCCGCGTCGAGGACGCCGCCCTGGCCACCCTGGCCGCGCCCGCTCCACAGGTCGGGGTCGCCCGGTGACGCTCGACGTCCTCGTCGTCGGCGGCGGCCCGGCCGGCCTGGCGACAGCCCTGCGCGCCGCTCGTGCGGGTCTGGACGTGGCGGTCTGGGAGCAGCGGCCCGGCGTGGTCGACAAGGCGTGCGGGGAGGGCCTGATGCCCGGCGCGCTCGCCGCCCTCCACGACCTCGGCGTGGACCCGGCCGGCGCGCCGTTGACCGGGATCCGCTACCTCGACGGCCGATGCGAGGCCGCGGCGGCGTTCCGGGCCGGCCCGGGCAGGGGCGTCCGGCGGACGACCCTTCACGCCGCCCTGACGCGGGCCGTGGAGGGGGCCGGCGTCGCGGTGGAGCACCGCAGCGCGAGCCGGATCGAGCAGCACGACGACCGGGTCCTCGTGGACGGCACCGCGGCTCGCTACGTCGTCGCCGCCGACGGCCTGCACTCCAGGGTGCGCCGTACCCTCGGGCTCGACGTGGCCACCAGGACACCGCGACGGCATGGGCTCCGCGCCCACTTCGCGGTGCCGGCGGACCAGGCCCCCTGGACGTCGTACGTCGAGGTGCACTGGTCGGCCTCGACCGAGGCCTACGTCACGCCGGTGGCCCCCGACCTCGTCGGCGTCGCGACGCTGTCCTCGGCACCGGGCTCCTTCGGCGACCACCTCGCCCGCTTCCCCGACGTGCGCGAGCGCCTCGGCGGCGCGGAGCCGGTCGGCCCGGTGCTCGGCGCCGGACCGCTGCGGCAACGCTCGCGCGCCCGGGTCGCCGGCCGGGTGCTGCTCGTCGGCGACGCGGCCGGCTACGTCGACGCCCTGACCGGCGAGGGGGTCGCGCTCGCGCTGGGGCAGACGCGCGCAGCGGTCGCGGCGATCGCCGCCGGGCGTCCGGACCGCTACGAGCAGGAGTGGCACCGGCTTACCCGGCGCTACCGGTGGATGACGCAGGGCCTGCTCGGCGCGACCCGCGTCGCCACGGTGCGGCGGATGCTGGTCCCCACCGCGTCGCGGCTGCCGCCCCTCTTCGGCGCGGCCGTCAACGCCCTCGCCCGTCCGGTCTGACCGGGCGGGCCCGTAGGGCCGTCACCGGGGTGGCGCCGTCACCCCGCAGCCGCACGACTCGCGGTGCACGAAGGTGGCGGGGAACTGCGCCGTGCTGGGTGCGCGGTCGGGGTCCTGGAGGCGGGCGAGGAGCAGCCGGGCGACCTCGCGGCCGATCTCCTCGATCGGCTGGGAGACCACCGTCAGCCGGGGTCGGAAGAGGTCGGCCCACTCGAAGTCGTCGAAGGCGACCAGCGCGATGTCCTCGGGCACCTCCAGGCCCCGGTCGCGCAGCCCCTGCATCACGCCGATCGTCATCCGGTTGTTGGCAGCCAGGATCGCCGTGGGCGGGTCGGGCAGGGCGAGCAGCGTGTGGACGGCCGCCCGGGCCGGTGCCTCCTCGCCGGCAGCGGCGGCGACCAGGGCGGGATCGGCCGTCAGGCCCGCCTGCTGCAGACCGCGGTGGTAGCCGGCGAGCCGGTCGGTGGTGGTGCTCAGGCCGGGATGGCCGCCCACCATGGCGATGCGGCGGTGGCCCAGCGACGCGAGGTGCCTGACGAGCCGGGTGGTGGCGTCGGTGTTCTCCACGCCGACCTGGTCGAAGTCGGTCGAGGCGAACCGGTCCACCAGCACGGTCGGCACCGCCTGCTGCCGCAGGTAGCGCAGCGCGCGCTGCTCGGGGTCGCCCGACGGTGCGAGCACGAGGCCGTCGACCCGGCGCGAGTGCAGCGAGCGGACGACCGCGAGCTCCTCGTCGGGGTCGTCCTTGGTGTCGGCCAGCAGGATCAGGAAGTCCGCCGAGCGGAACTCCGCCTCGATCACGTGGACCAGGTCGATGAAGTAGGGGTTCGAGATGGCCGAGATCGCCAGGCCGATCGTGCGCGTGCTGGCCGTCGCCAGGGAGCGGGCGATGGTGTTCGGGCTGTAGCCCGTCTCCTCGATCGCCTCCTCGACCCGCCGGCGGGCGTCCTCGGAGACGTGCCGGGTCCCGTTGAGGACGTGCGAGACCGTCGTCGTCGAGACCCCGGCGCGCGCCGCGACTTCCGCCATCGTCGCCATCCGGTCCTCCTCCGTCACGCTCCGCCTCATCGCGCGGAGCCGCTCCCATCCTAGGCGCAATCGCTTGCGGCAAGCGCTTGCGGCAATCGATTGCGCACGCTAGCGTGACCCGCATCACCCCCTCACCCTCCTCCGAAAGGACCGGCGCGTGACCTGGAAGCAGGCGGTCGACGAGCTCGCGGAGCGCGCTCGCGGCCTGGTGACGCCCGGCAGTCGCACGGTGCTCGGCATCGTGGGCGCCCCCGGCGGGGGCAAGTCGACGATCGCCCGGGCGCTGGTCGAGCGGCTGCTGCCGCTGGCCTGCTACGTCCCCATGGACGGCTTCCACCTCGCCACCGCCGAGCTGGACCGGCTCGGGCGTCGCGACCGCAAGGGCGCTCCCGACACCTTCGACGCCGAGGGGTACGTCGCCCTGCTCCGCCGGCTGCGGTCGCGCGAGGGCGACGTCGTGTACGCGCCCTCCTACTACCGGGGCCTGGAGGAGGCCGTTGCGGGTGCCATCGCCGTGCCCGCCGAGGTGCCCCTGGTGGTGACCGAGGGGAACTACCTGCTGCTGGAGGACGGCCCCTGGGCCGGTGTGCGCCCGCTGCTCGACGAGGCCTGGTACGTCGACATCGACGAGGAGACCCGGCTCGAGCAGCTGCTGCAGCGGCACGTCACCTTCGGCAAGAGCGTCGAGGCCGCGCGCGCCTGGGTGCACGGCAACGACCAGCGCAACGCCGAGAGGGTCGCCACCACCCGTCACCGCGCCGACCTGATGATCCCGTTCCGCCGCGCCGACACGCGCGAGCTCTTCGCCATCCACCAGGAAGACCCACCGGCCCGCACCGCGGCCGGACCCGCCGCCGGGGGCGGCACCTCGAGAAAGGGAGATCAGCGATGAGCAGGTTCGTCACGACGACACAGAGGAGAGGGAGGGCGCCCGGCGTGGCGCTGCTGGTCGGCGCCGTGGCCTGCACGCTGACCCTGGCCGGCTGCGGCTCGAGCTCCGGTGGGGGCAACGCGTCCGGTGACCAGAAGGTCGGCGTCTCGCTGATCCTCAAGACCCTCAGCAACCCCTACTTCGTCTCCATGAAGAGCGGTGCCGAGGCCGAGGCCAAGAAGGCGAACGTCGACCTCACCGTGGCGGCCGGCAAGGCCGACGGTGACACCCAGACGCAGATCAGCGCCATCGACACCGCGATCTCCCGCGGCGACAAGGGCATCCTGATCACGCCGAACGGCAACGCGGTCAACACCGAGCTGAAGAAGGCGCGCGACGCCGGGCTGTTCGTCATCGCCCTCGACACGGTGCCCGACCCGCCGAGCACGGTCGACCTGACCTACGCCACCGACAACGAGCAGGCGGGCAAGCTCATCGGGCAGTACGCCGCGGCGAAGCTCGGCGGCCAGAAGGCCGTGATCGCGATGCTCGACGACTTCACCGACCAGGTCGTCTCCGTGGACGTCTCGCGCGACCACGGGTTCCTCGAGGGCATGGGGATCGACCCGGGCAGCTCGACGCAGAACAGCCAGGAGGCGAAGACCGGGCAGTACACCGGCGGCAAGGGCGGCGCCTACGAGGTGGTCTGCCACCAGCCCACCCAGGGGTCGATCCCGGGCGGCAAGACCGCCATGGAGAACTGCCTGTCGAAGAACGGCGACGTCAACGTCGTCTACACGATCAACGAGCCGGCGGCCGACGGTGCGCTGCAGGCCCTCGCCGACGCCGGCAAGAAGGGCGTCATGGTCGTCACCATCGACGGCAGCTGCAAGTACGTCAACGGTCTGGTCAAGGACGGGAAGATCGCCGCCGACGCGGTGCAGTACCCGGGCAAGATGGCCAGCGCCGGCGTCCAGGCGATCGCGAAGCTGGCCCGGGGCGGTCCGTCGCCGTCGCTCCCGGCCGGTCAGAACTTCGTCAACACCGGAACGGCACTGACCACCGCCGAGCCCGTCGACGGGGTCACCAGCGAGACTCCTGCGGACGCCGCGACGTCCTGCTGGGGCT
This sequence comes from Marmoricola sp., assembly GCA_051954195.1. GTDB lineage: Bacteria > Actinomycetota > Actinomycetes > Propionibacteriales > Nocardioidaceae > Marmoricola. Next base: position 52,074 of record JBQCHZ010000004.1, on the reverse strand, counting down.
GAGCGGCTCCGACGGAGCACTGCGGGTCCGGGCCGGCTGGGCGTCCGGACCCGCAGCGGCACCAGGAACACCGAAGGAAGGCGGACCACCATGGCTCACGCACCCGCGGCCGAGGAGCTCACGGCCGATCAGCTCTTCGACGAGCAGAGACCGGCACGGCGCATCCACGGCCTGCTCCACCACTATCCCGCGCTGAGTCCGCTGCTGGTGCTCGTCCTGGCCTGCGTCGCCTTCGGGCTGGCCAACGGCAGGTTCCTGCAGCCGGCCAACCTCTCCATCGTCCTGCAGCAGGCAGCGGTCGTCGGCGCCCTCGCTGTCGGGCAGACGCTGATCATCCTGACCGCGGGCATCGACCTCTCGGTCGGGGCGATCATGGTCCTGTCGAGCCTGGTGATGGCCAAGCTCGTCTCCGACAACGGCCTCCCGAGCATCCTCGCGCTGCTCATCGGCCTCGCCGTGGCCGTCCTGGCAGCCTTCCTCAACGGCGTGCTGGTGACCAGGATCAAGCTGCCGCCGTTCATCGTCACCCTCGGCACGCTGAGCATCTTCACGGCGGCGACGCTGATCTACGCCCAGGGGCGCACGATCTCCCTCGAGCCGGGGTCGGCGCTGACCTGGACCGGCAACGACATCTCCCTGGGCAGCTTCCACCTGACCGTCGGCGTGCTGCTGATGCTGGTCCTCTACGCCGTCGCGATGTACGCCCTGCGCCAGACGGCCTGGGGCAAGCACCTCTACGCCACCGGTGACGACATCGAGGCGGCCCGGCTCGCCGGCATCCGCACCGACCGCGTGCTGATGAGCGCCTACGTCGTCGCGGGGGTCGTCTTCGGGCTCGCCGCCTGGATCCTGATCGGCCGCATCAACGGGGCCGACCCCAACGCCGGCCTGAACGCGAACCTGGAGAGCATCACCGCGGTCGTCATCGGCGGCACCAGCCTCTTCGGCGGCCGCGGAGCCGTCATCGGATCGTTGATCGGCGCCCTCATCGTCCAGGTCTTCGACAACGGCCTGGCTCTCGCCGGCATGGACCCCAACTACCAGGTCCTGGCCGTCGGCATCCTGGTGATCGTCGCGGTCGCCGCCGACCAGTGGATCAGGAGCGTGAAGTCATGACCGAGCCAGTGAGCGAGCCAATGACAGCGCCGGTGCTCGAGGCACGCGACCTCGTCAAGACCTTCGGCCGCGTCGTCGGGCTGGCCCGCGTGGACCTGACCCTGCACGCCGGGGAGGTGCTCGCGGTGATCGGCGACAACGGCGCCGGCAAGTCCACGCTGATCAAGTGCCTGTCCGGCGCGATGACGCCCGACAGCGGCGAGCTGCTCGTCGAGGGGCGGCCGGTGCAGTTCCGCAGCACCCAGGAGGCGCGTGACGCCGGCATCGAGACGGTCTACCAGACGCTGGCCGTCGCGCCGGCGCTCGACATCGCCAGCAACCTCTTCCTCGCCCGCGAGCCGCGTCGGCCGGGCATCCTCGGATCGGTGTTCCGCATGCTCGACACCCCGAGGATGAAGAAGGAGGCCAAGCGCCACATCGACGAGCTGGGCATCAGCACGCTGCAGAACATCAACCAGGCCGTCGAGACCCTCTCCGGCGGTCAGCGGCAGGCGGTCGCCGTCGCCCGTGCCGCCGCCTTCGGGGGTCGGGTGGTGATCCTCGACGAGCCGACGGCGGCGCTGGGCGTGCGGGAGTCGGGTCAGGTGCTGCAGCTGGTCCGCGACCTGCGCGAGCGCGGCCTCGGCGTCATCCTGATCAGCCACAACATGCCGCACGTGTTCGAGGTGGCCGACCGCATCCACATCCAGCGGCTGGGCCGTGGCGCGGGCGTCATCACGCCCCAATCGCACACGCCCGCCCAGGCCGTGGCGATCATGACCGGAGCGACGACGCTGGAGCAGGAGACGGCGACCGGACCCGAGCGCCGGTAGCGCGCTTCGCGACGGCGTCGACCAGCGCCCGGCCCGCCGCGCCCACGGGCGCGGCAGCTCGCGTCACCGCGAGCAGCTCGAGCCGGTCGGCGCCCGCGAGCGCGCACCGGTGCACACCGGCCGGCACGGGCGCCCAGGGGGAGGTGAAGGTCCACCCCACGCCCGCCGCGACGAGGGCGAGCTGGCCCGACAACGTCGTCGCCTCCGCCACGACGTGGACGTCCAGGGCGCGGCGGGTGAAGCGCTCGAGCATGTCCTCGGCGTAGTGCCGGCTGGCGGACGGCATGATCCAGCCGCGCGTCGCGGCCTCGGCCCAGGCGATCTGGTCCTGGCCGGCCAGCGGGTCCGACGCCGGCATCGCGACCTGCGTGGAGCGCTCGTCGAGCCGTTGCACCACACAGCCGTCCAGCGCGGACGGGTCGGCCGTGGAGTAGCAGAACACCACGTCGAGGTCACCGCCGCGCAGCTGCTGGAGCAGGCGCGCCAGCGGGCCCTCGGTGATGCTGACGCTCGACCCCAGCTCCGGTACGTCGGGCACGGCCGACGGCACCAGGAAGGAAGCCAGAGAGGAGAGCGCACCGACACGGAGCGGGCCCACCGCGCCGTGGTCCGCGGCGAAGCCGGCGAGGGCCCGGTCGAGCGCACGGACCGCCGGACCCACCTGCTGCACCAGGCGCTGCCCGGCGGCGGTGAGCGTGACGCCGCGCGGCGTACGCACGAAGAGGCGGCAGCCCAGCTGGCGCTCGAGGCGGGCGACCTGCTGGCTGACCGAGGGCTGCGACACCCGGAGCCGCTCGGCAGCGCGCCCGAAGTGGAGCGTGTCGGCGACCGCCAGGAAGATCCTCAGCCGGCGCAGGTCAGCTTCCACTGCTCCAGTATCCGGCACGGGGCGGGCGGGGCGCCTCCCCTGCGAGCGCCCCGCCCGATGCGGCGCGGCTACTCCGCCGCCGGTGCCGTGTCCAGGAGCCCTCGGGGGTCGTAGAAGGAGCGCAGCCCGGTGAGGGTGCGGGCGACGGGGTCGAGCGCGAGGTGCTCGGACTGCCGGATCACACCGCCCGGCGTGGGGAGCCGGATCAACGCCACCACGCCGGTGGCGTTCGTGGTGAAGTGGAGCGACTCCACCTCGGCGTGGCGCAGCAGGGCGGTCGCGCGCACGGCCACGGCCGTGGCCGCGGCGCCGGAGACCGGCGCGCCGAACCGGTCCTGCACCAGGGGGCTGTCCAGGGTGAAGTCCGGTGCGAGCACCGCCGCCAGGGCCTCGGCGACGCTCTCGGGGCTCCCGGCCCGGAACGCCGCGTAGTAGCGCCCGACGAGCTCCGCCGCCTCGTCGACGGTCACGACCGCGCCTGCGCGGAGGCCCGCACGCTCAGCGCGAGGTCGGCGACGAAGCGGGTCGTCCACCCCGCCGCCGAGCCCAGCGCGGAGCGGGTCCGGCCGTCGCCGAGGTCGAGGTTGGTGGTGACCAGCACACCGGTCGGCCCGAGCGGCTCGGTGAGGCTGCCCAGGAGGTGGGCCGGCGGCTCGTACCCGTCGAAGAAGACCAGGTCGAAGGGGCCCTCGAGGGCGGGCACGACCGCGTCGAAGTCGCCCTCGTGGACGGTGACGGACCCCGACAGACCCGCCCGCTCGATGTTCGCGCGCGCCAGCCGCACGTGCACGGGATCGCGCTCGACGGTGTCGACCTGGGCTCCCGCGGCAGCCCACCAGCACGACGTGTAGCCCAGTGCCGTGCCGAGCTCGAGGACGCGGGTCGGGCCCACCGCCGCGCCCACGGCGCCGAGCAGCGTGCCGTCGGCGTAGGGGTAGGCCCAGCATCCGTGCTCGTGCCGGTGCGCGTCTGTCGCGGTGCGGACCCAGGCGTAGGGGTCGTCGCCCCCTCGCCGCTCAACGCGGTCCGCGACGGCCGCGAGCAGCTCCTCGGCGGTCACGACACCGCTCCCTGCGCGGCCGGGGCGGCCCCGACGGGGCGGTTCGACCCGTGGTCGCGGAACCAGGCCGCGGCGAGGCCGACGGCGTGGTCGATGACGGCGGGGTCCTCGTAGTACTGGAAGTGGGTGTTCTCGCCCTGCCACACCAGGCGCTTGTCCGTCCCCGGCACGGCCGCGAACTGCCGCCGCGCCGCGTCGGGACCGTCGCAGAAGTCGGCGTGGACCATCAGCAGCGGCGTGCGCAGGCTGCGCGCCGCCGTCAGCGACTCGAAGGCGAAGTAGGGGACGTCGCTCATCACGGCGTACCGGTTCTCCCAGAGTCCCCGGTCGGCCCAGCCGTGATACCAGTCCCAGATCATCCGCCACGGCAGCGCGACGTCGGTCCGGACCGGGTCGACGATCTTCTCGTAGTCGACCTGCCCGGTGGCCTCGAAGCGCGCCAGGGCCGCTGCGCCGCGCTCCTGGCGCGCGCGCAGCCGCTCGACCACCTCGTCCCGGGTGATCTCCCCCGCTGCCAGCGCCTCGCCGCCGGCCCGCTCGATGTCGTTGTCCTCGTCGCGATAGTGACCGCTCACCGTCGCGATCGCGGTGACGCGCGGGTCCTCCACCGCCACCTGCAGCATCTCCGAGGCGCCCTCGCACACCCCGAGCACCGCCAGCCGGTCTGCGTCGACCCCTTGACGCGCGGCCAGGAAGTCCAGGGCCGCACGCACGTCGGCCACCTTCGCCCTCGGATCCTCCAGTCGCCGGGGCTCGCCGTCGCTGGCTCCGTGGTGCGCTGGATCGAACGCCAGCGCGACGAAGCCCTCGTCGGCCAGTCGGGTGGCGTACTGCACCGGCGCCTGCTCCTTGACGAAGCAGTACGGACCGAGGATCGGCACCGCCGGCGCCGGACCGTCCAGGCCGGTGGGGACGTACAGGTTCCCGCGCAGGGTGAGGCCTCCGCTGGGGAAGCTCACCGCCTCGACGGTGTAGCGGCCGTGGACGGACGAGGTGGTCATGGGGCCATCGAACGCAGCGCCACCGCCGGCTTCAACACCGATCCGCGATAGGCAGCGCCTATGGGCTGTGCGATCGTCCCGGCATCGCCGTCTGGTCGATACGCGGGGTTCGTGGGCGGTCGCGGGGCGTAGAGGAGAGGATGACGCCCGGCAGGGAAGGGAGGAGGGTGGACGTGGACGACATCCGCGTGTTCCTGGTCGACGACCATCGCGTCGTGCGGACCGGCCTGGCGGCCTACCTGGGCGTCGAGCCGGGCATGCGCGTGGTCGGGGAGGCCTCCGACGGCCGGGCCGCCCTGGACGAGCTCGCGGTCCTCGACCGCTCGGGCGAGCTCCCCGACGTCATCCTGATGGATCTGAAGATGCCACGGATGGACGGCATCGCGACCACCACGGAGGTGAAGCGACGGTGGCCGGTGGTCGAGGTCGTCGCCGTGACCAGCTTCATCGAGGAGGAGCAGATCCGTGCCGCCCTCGAGGCCGGTGCTTCGGGCTACCTGTTGAAGGACGCCGATGCTCCCGACGTGGCGGCGGCGATCCGTGCCGCGATCGCCGGGGAGGTCCGCCTCGACCCCGTCGCCGCCCGAGCGCTCACCGCCTCGCTGCGTGCGCCGAAGCAGGAGCAGGCGCCGCTGACCCCGCGTGAGCGTGAAGTCATCGGCGCCATCGCCGCCGGGGCGACGAACCGCCAGATCGCCCGGGACCTGGGCGTGAGCGAGCGCACCGCGCGCACGCACGTGTCCAACATCCTCGGCAAGCTCGGCCTGACCAGCCGCACCCAGGCCGCGATGTGGGCGGTGCGCGAGGGACTCGTGGGCGCAGCCGCCCCGCCGACACCATGACCTCCGACGCGGCCCGTGACTTCCTGCGCAGCACCTCCATGCCGACGCAGCCGCTGATCGACCAACTTCCGCCGAGCAGCTCACCGCTGGACTCCCAGCTCCTCGAGCTCTTCTTCGACCGGGTGCCGATGGGTGTGGCGGTCTTCGGCACCGACATGCGCCTGCAGCGGTGGAACAAGACGTGGACCGGGTTCTACGAGCACTACATGGGTGTCCCCCCGGAGTACGTCGCCCCTGGTCGTCACCTCAACGACCTGATCCCCGGCAACGAGGAGGCGGTGCAGCAGCTCGCCGAAACGGCGCTCTCGGGCCACGTGATCCGCCAGGCCGCCCACCGGATCACGATCCCCGGCTCGGAGACGTACTGGGACGTCGTCTTCGCTCCGCTGTTCGCCGATGACCGGGTCGTCGGCGTGGTGGACATCGTCACCGACGCCACGGACCGCGTCCGAGCCTTCCAGCGCCTCGAGGCGCGCATCGCGACATTCTCCCAGCTCGCCGCCGGCATGAGCGTCGACCAGCCGCTGTCGACCACGCTCTCGCAGGTGGTCGACGCCGTCCGCAGCACCAGCGACGCCGTGGCCTGCAGCATCGTGTGCTGGGAGGAGGATGCCGCACGCCCCGCCACCGCCTACGCCGACGCCGTCTTGGGCGACGGGTTCTCCGAAGCCCTGGAAGTAGTCTGGGGGTCCCGCCTCGGCCGCCCTGTCGGTCCCGAGGAGTACGACGGCGCCGTCACGCGGCGGTTCCGCCACGACGCGCTCCGCGACCCGGCGTTCGCGCCGGTGCACCCGTTCCTCACCGACGACGCGCCCTGGGAGGACCTGGCCCTGTTCGCCCTGGTCGCCTCCGGCATCGTGGTGGGCGAGGTCGCGGTCTACCTGCCAGCCGGCCAGGACCTCGACGAAGACGACCGCGGGTACCTCGCGGCACTCGCCGACCAGGCGGCCGTCGCGGTGCGTAACAGCGCGCTCTACCGCGCCGCCGAGCAGACCGCCGCCCTCGAGGAGCGGCACCGGCTCGCGCGCGAGCTGCACGACTCCGTGAGCCAGGCCCTGTTCTCGATGACGCTGCACGCCCGGACCGCCCAACGGCAGCTGGAGACGGCGGGCCTGGGAGCCGATCATCCGGTCGCCGTCGAGGTGGCGGAGCTGCACGGCCTCACCCAGGCCGCCCTGGCCGAGATGCGGGCGCTGATCTTCGAGCTCCGGCCGGGAGCCCTGGAGGCGGAGGGACTGCTCGCCGCGCTCACCAAGCAGGCGGCGGCGGTCGCCGCCCGTGAGCAGCTCGTCGTGGAGGTGCACGGGCCGGAGAGCTGGTCCCGGCTCGATCCGGCGATCGAGGAGCACCTGTACCGGATCGCTCTCGAGGCGCTCCACAACACGGTGAAGCACGCTGGAGCGCGACGGGTCGAGGTGCGCCTCGAGGACGAGGGAGGCGCCGTGACCCTGCGGATGATCGACGACGGAGCAGGGTTCGACCCCGAGCAGGACCGGCCGGGACACCTCGGGCTGCGCACCATGCGCGAGCGGGCGGACGCCATCGGCGCGACGTTCGCGATCGACTCCGGTCCGGGTCGCGGGAGCACGGTCGTCGTCACTCTCCCGCTGTCCCGCTGACGCTCGTACGTCATTGCGCCGATGCGGCACTCGGCCACACGGCCGAGAGCATCCCGGCCATCGCGCCGAAGCGGCGGACCGCCTGGCGGAGCGACCCTTCTGACGTGTCCCGACCGGCACACCGGAACCGGGAGGTCGCCGCCAGCCGCGGCTCCTCGACCGCTCCGTCCAGCGTCGAAGGGCGAGCGCGATGTCCACCGCTCAATGGGTCCTGAACCTGTCCCTGCTCGGATGGGTCCTCACCCGCAATCTCGGCACCCGGCGCGTCACCCGGTCCACGCTCCTCGTCCCGCTCGTCGTCCTGGCCGTCGCGGGCGGCTGGCTCCTGCGGAACCTTCCCACGGCCGGGCACGACGTAGGTCTCGAGCTCGTCGGCCTCGCGACCGGACTCGTGCTCGGCACGCTGGCCGCCCTCCTCACCCGGACGGACCGTCGGCAGGGCCAGCTGGTGGTCAGCGCCGGCGCGGCGTTCGCCGCGGTGTGGGTCGCCACCATCGGGGGGCGGATGCTGTTCGCGCACTGGGCCACGCACGACGGCGCGCGCACGATCGGCGCGTTCTCGATGCGCCACCGGATCACCGGTGCGGATGCGTGGACCGCCGCCTTCGTGCTGATGGCCCTGGCCATGGTGGCCGTCCGGCTCGCCGTCATCGCCGTCCAGACCACCAGGCACCGGTCCTCGCCGGCCGGTCTGGTCGAGGCGTCAGCGGCATGACGTCCTCGCAGCCCTTGACGCGACCGATCCAGGTCGCGGTCCTTGCCGCCGACGAGCGGGTGCAGACCAGCCTGCGACACCTGCTGATGTCCGGCGACATCGTGGTGGTCGCGTCCTGCTCGCCACGCAGGTCCGCCATGGCCGCCGTCCGAGCCGACGTGGTGGTCGTCGACCTCGAGCCCCGCACGGCCCGGACGACTCTCGAGGAGCTCCGCGCGCTCCCCTCGCGGCCATCGGCGGTCGTGCTCGGCGACGACGCCGGATCCGCCGCGGGCGCTCGGGCCGCCGGCGCGTCGTACCTGGACAAGGCGGAGGTCGCCGAACGGCTGCTGCCGTGCGTCCGAGCCGCGGCCGGCGAGCGCACCCCGACCGACCGTTGATCCCGACCCGTCCACCCCTGCTCGACCCCCGGAGGAGACCATGCGCACCATCACCCGCACGATCGAGTTCGACGCCCCTGCCCAGCAGGTGTGGGACCTGCTGACCGAGACGGCGTCGTACCCGCGGTGGAACCCGTTCATCACGCGGCTTGAGGGGACCCTCGAGCCCGGACAGCGCCTCCAGGTGCGGATCTCGCCGCCGGGCGGCAGGTCGATGACGTTCCGCCCGACCGTCACCCAGGTCGAGCCCGGACGCCGGCTCACTTGGCTGGGCCGGTTCCTCGTCCCCGGCCTGTTCGACGGCGCCCACTCGTTCACCGTCGAACCGGTCGGCAACGCCCGGACCAGGCTCGTGCAGAGCGAGACCTTCCGCGGTGCTCTGACGTGGTTCTCCGGCGCCCTGCTCGAGAACACCGCCGCTGGGTTCGAGGCGATGAACCACGCCTTGCGGGACCGCCTGAGCGAGGCCCCGGTCACCGATCCACTGAAGACACTGAAGACACCCGACGACCGAGCGCGGCGATAGGAGAACCTCGATGACCACGCAGATCCGCCCCAGCGCGTTCCCCCAGGACGCACGCACATCGACGAGGAGCTCGGCCGGCCGGCCGTGGTGGGTCGCCCGGCGACGGCCGGTGAGGACCGCCGTGGCGCTCGCCGCCGTACCCGTGACGATCACGATCGCCATCGGCCTGCTCGGGGGCCCACTGCTCGGCGATGCCAGCCAGCTGACCCGTCGGCTCATCGCGGTTCTCATGGTCGCCGCGGCGGCGCTCCTCGTCGTCGGCCGGGCCGGCGCGTGGCGCCGCGTGGGCGCCGGCGGCGCTGCCACCTGGCGCGACCTTGGAGTGCTCGCCGTACCCGCCGCCGTCGCGCTCGCGCCCGCGCTGACCGGCTTCGCCATCCCGGCGGCCGGCACGCTCGCGGTGCTCGTGGTCGGCTATGCCGCCACCGGCGTCTTCGAGGAGCTGTGGCACCGCGGCGTCATCCTGGACACGCTGCGACCGGTGGGCATGCGCAGGGCCGCTGTCATCGGCGGCGCGCTCTTCGCCGCCAGCCACCTCGGCAACATCGCGTTCGGGCAACCGGTGATGGTCTCGCTCGCCCAGTCGGTGGGGGCCTTCTGCTTCGGCACCGGGTTCAGCGTCTTCCGGTGGCGCACCGACGCCGTCTGGCTCCTGGTCGCCGTCCACGGGATCGGCGACCTGATGTTCAAGATCACCGCCCTGCACGGTGGCGCATTGTGGGCCTTCCTCGTGGGGCACGACATCGCGATGTTGCTGTGGGGCCTCTCGTGCCTGCGCGGGCTACCCGCCGGCAGCGACGGAGGCACGACGGCGTCCTCACTCGCGGCCGGCGGCCGCCGGACCGACTGACCACCGGCCCTCCACACACCCCCACCCCGACCACGACGGAGATCCCATGTCCCACCTCGAAGCCATCACCATCCATGCGGAGCGCCCGGGCGAGCTCGCTCGCTTCTGGTCGGCACTGCTCGACCTTCCGATCGACCCGGCCGATGCCGTCGCGCTCGAGGAGGGAACGCTCGGCGACAGCGAGGCGGTGCTCCTCGGTCGCCGCGACGGGCTGCACGTGTGGTTGAGTCCCGCCGAGGAACTGCCCCTGCCCGGAGCACGGGTCCACCTCGACATCGGTCTCGACGGACCCGGCGACCTCGACCGTCTCGCCGACCTCGGGGCGGTGCCCCGGTGGGACGACCCCGCAGGGCGCTGGCGCGTCTTCGCCGATCCGGAGGGCAACCTGTTCTGCGCCGTTGTCCCGCGCGAGTCGAGCACCGGGCCGGCCGAGCCCCTGCCGGACAGTCCTGTCGCAGCTCCGGCACCGGGCGAGAAGGACGGGCTCGTCTTCGTCCTCCTCCTGACCTACGTCGCGAAGCTCGACGAGATCGACGCCGCGACTCCCGCCCACCGACGGTTCCTCGACGACCACTTCGAAGCCGGCGACTTCCTCGCCTCCGGGCCTCAGGACCCGCGCACCGGCGGCGTGATCCTCGCCCGGGCGCGGAACCGTGCCGCGATCGAGCGGATCATCGCCGAGGACCCGTTCGCCCGCGACGGCCTGGCGACGTACGACGTCCACGCCTTCCACCCGACCCACGGCCCCTTCGCCGCGCCGCTTCTCCACGGCCGTGCGCCCGCCTCGACCTGATCGCACCCTCTGCTCAGAACACCTGCACTCAGGAAGGACCGTCACATGAACCGCACCCAGACCTGCCCTCCCGCCTCACGAATGCGCGGCGCGGCGGCCTTCGCCCGGCTGATGGGGCAACGACCCGAGCCAGCGCTGGGCGCTGTCCGCACGAGCGCTCCCCCGATGTACGACTGGCTGCTCAGCGGGCCCTTCGCCGGCCCGCTGTCAGGGTCGGACCTGACCATGGCTCAGCGCGAGCTCGCCACGGTCGCCGTCCTCGCCGCGCTCGGCGACACCGACCGCCAGCTCGCTGTGCACACCGAGGCGGCGCTCCGCCACGGCGTCACCGCCACGGAGCTCCGAGCGCTCCCCCTGCACATCTCCGTGTACGCCGGCTTCCCGCGCGCGCTGAACGCGCTCGCCACCATCGACCGCGTCCTCGCCGAGGCCGGCGCGCCGGCGTCGTCAGCGCTGCTGCCCCTCCGCCTCAGCGACCACGAGACCACCGTCGCTCGAGCCGGCGTCGGCGGGCCGCCCGTCGTCCTGGTGCACGCCCTCGGCCTGGACTGGCGCATGTGGGAGCCGGTGCTGGAGCAGCTGGCAGCGGGGAGGACGGTCTTCGCCTACGACGTCCGTGGGCACGGCTCTGCCTCCGAGGCGCCGCTCCCGTCGTCCATGGACGACCTTGCCGGCGACCTGTTCGAGGTGATGAACGCACTCGGCCTCGACAGCGCGCACGTGGTCGGTCTCTCCTATGGGGGCGGCATCGTGCAGACCGCAGTAACGGTCGCGCCCGAGCGCTTCGCCTCCATGACGCTTATGGCCACGACCAACGTGGCCTTCGACGCCTTCGAGGGACGGGCTCGGGCTATCGAGCAGGACGGCATGGCTGCCCAGGTGGCGTCCTCGTTGACGCGGTGGTTCACCGCCGATGCCCTGGCCGTCAACGGGTGGGGAGTGCGCTACGCCCGCGACTGCGTGCTGCGCGGCGACCCCGAGCACGCGGCTGCGGCGTGGCGGGCGTTCTCGACCCTCGACGTCGAGGGGAGGTTCGCCGACTTCGGTGCGCCGACGCTCGTGCTGGCCGGTGAGCGGGACGCCTCGACCACCCCGCAGGTCATGTCCCGGATCGCCAGCGACATCCCGGGCGCCGCGTATGCCGAGATGGCGGGGACGCCCCACATGCCTACGCTCGAGCAACCTCAGCTCGTGGTGGACGCACTCAACGCGTTCCTGCCGAGGCACGAGGACACGGGTGCCGCCTCTGCCGACCTCGTCCCGCGACGCTGAGCGGAACACGAGCACGCGAAACGTGCCCGAGAAGCCCCCAGGCCCAGGGATCGCGGATCCCTGGGCCTGAAGAGTGTGTAGCGGGGGCAGGATTTGAACCTGCGACCTCTGGGACGATCCTGTCCGATTCCCGCTGGTTCCGAATGTCTTTGGTCAGCTTTGGTTGCCTCAATCTACACGGAGATCGGCTGGCTGCCGACGGCATCATTGTACCTGTTGCTTCCGGTCGTCTCGGTCTCGATAGGACTGTTCGTGATGGGTTTTCGATGGGCATTTCGATGGGGCGGTTCAGATCCTGAGACGCGCCTCGCAGGAGATTTCGGGGCTGGTTGTCATCGGTTGTCTGCCGTTGCCTCGCACTGTCTTGCGCTGATTCGGGATCGGCGAGGGCGGCGAGAAATCGGCCGTTGACACCCCGCTCGTCGAGGCGCACCGTCGAGGCATGACCTCTCGGGCTTGCGACAACGGCGACGCGTTGTTCGACGCCGTCCGCATCACCGCAGGTCACACGGCCCCGGACCGGGTCCGGGACCGTGAAGAGCGCCCGGTCCCGGAGGCCCTCCGGCACCGCACCGGTATGGAGCCGCATCGGCGACGTCGCAAGTCACGCGGTGCCGGTGACCCACCGGCACCGCACCGGGTACGGAGCCGGACCGGCCAGGTTGTAGGTCACACGGCCCCGGGGAGTCACCGGGACCGCGGCGACCGCCGGACCGTCGTGACCGGCTATGCGACGGTCGAAGGGCCGTAGGTCACACCAGTGGTGCACCGGGTGCACAGCCGTGAAGTCGGACGATCAACCGCTCAACGTTGGGCGCATCGGCGCCGACGAGGACGAGACGGCGCAACGCGACTTCCGCCCGGTCGACCAGTCCATTGAGAGCAAGACCGACGATCTGGTACGTCGCCGGCCCGGAGTCGTCCGTGAGCACATCGAGGTCGATCAGCAGCCTCTCGAAGCGGGAGGAGCAGTCTGCCGAGCCGGCCGCATCAGCGAGCGCGGGGAGACATGAGCGCGCCTCAGCGAGGACAAGGGCGTAGGTGGGATGCACGACGTGAGCCTGGAGCTCCAGGCTCGCCCGCAAAGATTCTCTCCTTCGACCTGTGGAGAAGACTTTGCCGTGCCGTCCTTGGGGAGGTGCCGTCGCCCCTTAGAGCAACCCGACGTATCTCTCGAAGAACTCCACGAGTTTGCCGAGGACCCGCTGCTTCTTGGCGGAATGATCGTTGTCCTTCGAGAAGCGCGAGGCCGGGGGCAGGATCGTCGTGATCGCGGTGCCGGTCGTAAGTACGGCGCCGTCCCGGAAGGCACCGGTCACAAAGGCTCGGGTCTCATCCGGCTTGAGCGCCTCCTCCACGATGAGCGCGTTCAGCTCAGCGTCGCGTCGCTCGCTGATGAACTTTCTCCAGTCGTCCCCGACATCGTCGCTGACCGATTGCGAGTCGACGAAGGCCACGATCAGATCCCGCTTGTTGCGTAGGGTCGGGCTGGCGTCGACAGCATCGAGGATCTCGGTCACGTCGCTCACGTGCTCGATGCCGGCGCTCCTTGCCTCGCGCCACTTCATGACGAGCAGGAGGATGTAGTCGATGTTGACCTCGACCTGCTTGACGAGCTCGATCTCGAAGACGACGTCGTCGAGGATCGACTCCTTGTCCTTCTTCTCGCCCTTGCGGTGCTTCTCCCACAGCGCGTTGTAGATGCTGGTGTAGTTCTGCAGGTCTCGAGGCGAGAGGGCATCGTCTTCGGCGAACTCGTCGAACGAGGTCAGTACGTTGCGCAGCTTGAGGATCTCGCCGAACAGGACGACGAACCGCTTCTCGGCTGCCTCACCGAACGGCTCCTCCCCCGCAGGGGTGGACTCCAACAGTTCGCCGACGACTCGGTCGTAGGCGTCGCGATAGTCGGCATAAGGCTTGAGTAGTACGACGCCGCGGGCTTCGCTGTTCCCGAAGAGCGCGAGCGCGTCATCGACGGCCGATTCTAGGTTCCGGAAGCAGACGATGTTGCCGTAGGCCTTGACCGAGTTCAGGATCCGGTTGGTGCGGCTGAACGCCTGGATCAGGCCGTGGGACTTGAGGTTCTTGTCTACCCACAGGGTGTTGAGCGTCGTCGCGTCGAAGCCGGTCAGGAACATGTTGACGACGAGGACGAGGTCGACGTCGCGGTCCTTGACCCTTCGCGCGAGGTCCTTGTAGTAGTTCTCGAACTTCGCCGACGAGGTGTCGTACGACGTCCCGAAGGTGGCGTTGTAGTCGCCGATCGCCTTCTCGAGGAAGTCGCGTGAGGAGCTGTCCAGCGCGTCGGCGTCGAGTGCTTCGTCGCCGAGGATGCCTCCTCCCTCGATCTCCTCGTTGGCGTTGTAGCTGAAGATCGTGGCGACCTTCAGAGGTTGGTACGACGGATCGACCGCCTGGCGCTCGGCCTGCTGCTTCTCGAACTCCAGGTAGTACGCCTTGAGCGCCGAGATCGAGGCGGTGGCGAACATGGAGTTGAAGCCGCGCACACGCTTCTCGCCGAGGCTGTAGCCCTGGCCGCGCATCGTCTTGGAGTCGAAGTGGTCCAGGACGTAGCCGACAACCTGGCGGATCCGCTCGGGCGCGAGCAACACCTCTTCGGTGTTGATCGCCTCCACCTCTTTGTCGCTGAGGTCCTCCCGCGTCTTGATCGTGTTCTGGTACGAGACACGGAAGGGCAGCACGTTTCCGTCGTTGATGGCGTCGACGATCGTGTAGGTGTGCAGCCGGTCGCCGAAGACCGCCTCGGTGGTGTCGAGCTTCGCTCCGGTCGCGTTCTCCGGGAAGATCGGCGTACCGGTGAAGCCGAACAGGTGGTAGCGCATGAACGCCTTGCGGATCGCTGCGCCCATGTCGCCGAACTGGCTGCGGTGGCACTCGTCGAAGATGAGTACGACGTGCCCAGCCAGGATCTCGTGGCCCCCAGCCCGAGGCGCAGCGCCTTCGATGAACCGCGCGAGCTTCTGGATCGTGGTGACGATGATCCGCGAGTTCGGATCCTGGAGCTGCCGCTTCAGCTCGGCGGTCGACCGGGATCCGTTGACCGAGTCCTTCTCGAAGCGGTTGTACTCCAGCATCGTCTGGTAGTCGAGGTCCTTGCGGTCGACCACGAAGAGGACCTTGTCGACGCCCTCCATCCGCGACGCGAGCTGCGCCGTCTTGAACGACGTGAGCGTCTTTCCCGATCCCGTGGTGTGCCAGATGTAGCCACCCGCCGCGGTCGTGCCGAGCTGCTTCATGTTGGTCGAGGTGACCACCCGCTGCAGGATCTTCTCGGCCGCGACGATCTGGTACGGCCGCATGACGAGCAACGTCCGGGAGACGTCGAAGACGCAGTACTTCGTCAGCACGTTGAGCAACGTGTGCTTGGCGAAGAAGGTCTTCGTGAACGCGGTCAGATCACCGATGCGCTTGTTGCTGGCATCGGTCCACCAGGAGGTGAACTCGAACGTGTTCGATGTCTGCTTCTTGCCACGCCGGCCGCCCTCGGCCTCCGCGATGCGCCGGGCCCGGGTGGTGTTCGCGTAGTACTTCGTGTGCGTGCCGTTCGAGATCACGAAGAGCTGGACGTACTCGAACAGGCCGGCGTCCGCCCAGAAGGACTCCCGCTGGTAGCGGTTGATCTGGTTGAACGCCTCCTTCAGCGCCACCCCGCGCCGCTTGAGCTCGACATGGACCAGCGGCAGTCCGTTGACCAGGATCGTCACGTCGTAACGGTGCTGTCGCTGCACGAACGCTTCGGTGGTTGAGCCTGTCGAAACCCCGCCAACAGACTCGTACTGGTTGATGACCTGGAGCCGGTTGTTGTGGATGTTCGACTTGTCGATCAGCTTGATGTTCTTGCTGGTCCCGTCGTCGCGTAGCAGAACCTGGATCGGGTCCTCCTGAATGCGCGCCGTCTTCTCGACGATGCCCTCGTTCTTGGCCGCGACGCATCCGTCGAAGAAGCGGCGCCATTCGTCGTCGCTGAACGTGACGCCGTTCAGGATCTCCAGCTGCTTGCGCAGGTTCGTCTCGAGATCCGCGGCGGAGGTGATCGTGAGCCTCTCGTAGGCCTGTGCCTGAAGCTGCGCGATGAACTCTTCCTCTAGCGCAGCCTCGGACTGGTAGCCCTGCGAACTCGCTGGGTCGGGAACGTACGCCGCGACGACCGTCGACTCGTCGGAGACGGCGATCGGCTCGTAACGGAGGGAGGAGTCAGGGGCCTCGGTCATGCCGCTTCCTCGAAGGACAGCAGCTTGTCGCGGTAGTACTCGTACTGCTGGCGTCGAGCAGTGGCCTCCTCCAGAAGGCTGGACGAGATGCCAGTCTCGAGTGCGTCAAGCGCGTCCAGAGTCTCGGCAATCGCTCGTTGCTCCTCGATCGAAGGAAGAGCGATCTCGAATCCCTTGATCAGCGCCGCATTCAGATCTGCGCGGGCACCGCGGCCGAGCGCCTTGATCGCCTCGTAATGTCGGCTCACCCAGTGGAAGACATAGCGGTAGTCCGCCTGGTCCGAATCGATCTCCAGGTTGCAACAATGCTGGTTGGTCGTCAGGGGGATCTTGTTCACCGCCGACCGTCCAGCAGTCGCCCCCGAAATGGCGACGATGACACAGTTCGCTGGAATCCACTTCACGCCTGTCTCCTCAAGCGCGCGCTCGGTGATGCGGACCTCGGTGTCCCGGATCTCACCGAAGCGCACTTCTGAGGTACGGAGCCACGGGATGGCACCGCCCTCGTAGTACTCGGCTCGTCCAGCTGTGGGCGTCGCGCCGGATGTGATCCTCGCGCAAATCTCACTCAACGTCGTCCACCTGGCAGTTCGCGCCGAGAGAGAGAGAGAGAGAGAGAGAGTCGATGGGCTCGAACGTCAGTATCGCGTCGCGGTAGTGAGCAAGTTGCTGCCTGCGAGCCTGAAGTTCCGCTTGAAGCGTCGCCTCAAGTTCCTCATGTAGAGCATCCAGCACCGTCAACGTGCGGACGATCTCCCGCTGCACCTCAGGTGGCGGCACTGGGAGCCGCCAATCAAA
The DNA here is from genome assembly GCA_051954195.1 of Marmoricola sp. Classification (GTDB taxonomy): domain Bacteria; phylum Actinomycetota; class Actinomycetes; order Propionibacteriales; family Nocardioidaceae; genus Marmoricola. The sequence continues at coordinate 35,190 of JBQCHZ010000004.1, read as the reverse complement.
GAATGCTTGTGAGTCGACGGCCGCCATCGACCCGTCTGTGCGGACGCAGGACGTGCGAATCCGTTCACTCGCTGCCCGGAGCGCCAGGTACACGTAACGAGCGTCCAAGTCAGAACTCGGCCGCAGCACACGCAGGTCCTGGTTCACGGTGGCGTCCGCCTCGAGATATCCGATCGGCAGAATCCTCCGCAGGACATTCGAGCGCATGACAACTGCAATTGACGGTCCTGGGATGAGTCGCAGCGACGTCTCGTCAAGGGCGGCTTGGGTTACTTTCCCGCGAATCTCTCGACCGGCTGTGGCACTGATGTCCATCGAGGCGACCCACGGGATCGTCCCATCTTGCCAGTAGCGAGAGACTGACTTCGTCGGCGTGATGCCGCCGACCCATGTCCCAAGGTCTCGTAGCGCCCTGTACTCGACGCCGTTGGGCGCGTGCTCCCGGACGAGGTCGTCGATGCGGCTCACGCGACTTCGCCTTCGAGGCCAGCGATGATGGCGTCGATCTGCTCCCGCAGGGCGGCCTGGCGTTCGACGATACCGGCGATGCGGGCGTTGACTTCGGTGATGTCGACGGTCTCGCGGGTGTCCTCGGACTCGACGTACGAGCTGACGGAGATGTTGTAGCCGCTCTCGGCAACGGCGTCATGGTCGACCAGAGTCGCGAAGTGGGCGACATCCTCACGCGCCGTGAATGCATCGAGCACCTTGTCCTGGTGGTCGGCAGTCAGCTTGTTCTTGTTGCCCTGGCGGGTGAACTCGGCCGAGGCGTCGATGAACAGGATCTTGTTGTCGGTCTTCGACTTCTTGAGCACGATGATGCAGGTGGCGATCGTCGTACCGAAGAAGAGGTCCGGCGGGAGTTGGATGACGGTGTCGACGTAGTTGTTGTCGACGAGGTACTTGCGGATCTTCTGCTCCGCTCCCCCGCGGTAGAGGACCCCGGGGAACTCGACGATCGCGGCGGTGCCGTCGACCGCCAAACAGTGCAGCATGTGCATCGTGAAGGCGAGGTCGGCCTTCGACTTCGGCGCCAGGACGCCGGCCGGGGCGTAGCGCTCGTCGTTGATGAGCAGCGGGTTCGCGTCGCCGTCCCATTTGATGGAGTAGGGCGGGTTGGACACGATCGCCTCGAACGGCTCGTCGTCCCAGGGGTCTGCCCAGAGTTTGGTTGATACCTGACCTGTGAGGACTCGTCCTCGCTGGAAGGATGTCAACCATGCCGAAGCCGTATCCCAAGGAGTTCCGCGACGACGTCGTGGCCGTGGCCCGTAAGGGCCAGGCTCCGCTGATGCAGATCGCGAAGGACTTCGGGATCTCCGAGGGCTGCCTGCACAACTGGATGAAGAAGGCCGACGTCGAGGACGGCAACCGTCCCGGCGTCAGTGAGAAGCAGTCGGCTGAGGTGCGAGAGCTGAAGAAGCGCAACCGACTACTCGAGCAGGAGAACGAGGTCCTGCGCCGAGCAGCCGCCTACCTGTCCCAGGCCAATCTGCCGGGAAAATAGTCTTCCCGCTCGTCCGTGAGATGGCCGCGACCGGCGCCCGCATCAGGGTGCCGGTCGCGGTGGCGTGCAGGGTCCTGAAGCTGACGCCTCAGGCGTACTACAAGTGGCTCAAAGACCCGGTCTCCCAGCGTGACTGGGACGACGCACACGTCATCGACGTCATCCGGGACATCCACGAAGACGACGCCACCCTGGGCTACCGGTTCATCGCCGATGAGCTCGCCGACGTCGGCATCGTCGCCAGCGAGAACCGGGTGTGGCGGCTGTGCTCGACCGCCGGGGTCTTCGCCTCCCACCACCGTCGTCGCGGCAAGGCCGGCAAGCCCGGGCCGGCTGTGCACGACGACCTGCTCGCGACCGTCGATAAGCACGGCCAGGTGACCCACGACTTCGTTGGGGCTGCGACGGCGCCGAACCAGGTGTGGTTGACCGACATCTCCGAGCACCCCACACGGGAGGGGAAGCTCTACCTGTGTGCGGTCAAGGACTGCTACTCCAACAAGATCGTGGGCTACTCCATCGACTCCCGGATGAAGTCGGGGCTCGCTGCCGCTGCGTTGCGTAACGCGATCGCCCTGCGCTCCCCGACCGGCACCATCGTGCACAGCGATCGAGGATCTCAATTTTGTTCCAAGAAGGTGGTTCGGCTGCTCAAGAACAATGACCTACGAGGCTCGATGGGCCGCGTCGGGTCCAGCAGCGACAACGCCGCCATGGAGAGCTTCTTCTCCCTGCTGCAGAAGAACGTCCTCGACACCCGCCGCTGGGAAACCCGTGAGGAACTCCGCCTCGCGATCGTCACCTGGATCGAAACCAAGTACAACCGACGCCGTCGCCAACGCGCCCTCGGCAAGCTCACCCCAACCGAGTTTGAGATGATCTACGCAGCCGCAGACGCGGCCTGAGAACCTTCAACCCCGAGTGTCAACCAAACCGGGGGCAGTCCCCAGTGAGCCGGGTCGATGAGGGTGTCGCCGTGGGCGATGTCGAACTGTTCGTAGTTGATGTCGTGCAGGAACATGTTGATCCGGCACAGGTTATAGGTGGTCAGGTTGATCTCCTGGCCGAAGAAGCCCTTCCGGACCCCGCCCGGCAGGACTTTGTTGAACTTCAGCAGCAGCGACCCCGACCCGCAGGCCGGGTCGTAGACCTTGTTGATCTCGGTCTTGCCCACGACGGTGATCCGCGCGAGGAGCTCGGAGACCTCCTGCGGCGTGTAGTACTCGCCGCCGGACTTGCCGGCGTTCGCGGCGTACATGCCCATGAGGTACTCGTAGGCGTCGCCGAACGCGTCGATCGTGTTGTGGGTGAAGCCGTCGTTGCCGAAGCTCAGGTCGCCGATCGCGTCGAGCAGCTTCACCAGCTTCTCGTTGCGCTTGGCCACGGTCGGGCCGAGCTTGCCGCTGTTGACGTCGACGTCGGCGAACAGGCCCTTGATGTCGTCCTCGGAGTCGGTGCCCACTGCGGAGGCCTCGATGTTGGTGAAGACGCGCGAGAGCGTCTCGTTGAGGTTCTCGTCGTTGCGCGCCCGCTCGCGGACGTTGGCGAAGAGGTCCTGCGGCAGGATGTAGAAGCCCTTTTCGCGGGCTGTCTCCTCCCGGCCGAACTCGGCGTCTGAGTTGCCGAGGTAGCGGTAGTCGAAGTCGGTGTGGCCGGCTTTGCGCTCCGCCTCGTTGAGGTAGGCGGTCAGGTTCTCGGAGATGAATCGGTAGAACAGCATCCCGAGGACGTAGGCCTTGAAGTCCCAGCCGTCGACGCTGCCGCGCATGTCGTTGGCGATCCGCCAGATGGTCTTGTGCAGCTCGCCGCGCTCGGCTTCCTTCGTCATCTGACTCACTCGGCGCAGTCTTCCATCCGGGCCCGACTGATTCGCGCAGAACGCCGGGATGCCTCGGCACCGCCTGCGATCATCGACGAATGAGCGGCAAGCAGATCAAGCTCTTCCTGGTCGACGGAACGCCCGGCGGGCTGACGACCGCCGAGATCACCAACTGGACCGGGCATGTGCTCTCGGCACGGCGTTCGGACCCTTGCCGATCTCCTTCGTCGCGATGAGGCCCAACGAACCGGCGTCTATTTCCTGCTCGGCGACGACGAGGCGGCGGTTGGCGAAACCCGCTGCTACATCGGCGAGGCGGACGTCGTTGCCGACCGGCTCCGATACCACCAGCGCGAGAAGGATTTCTGGGACCGGGTCGTGGTGATCACGTCGAAGGACAGCAACATCACCAAGTCGCACGGGAGATACCTGGAGTCTCGACTGATCTCTCTGGCGACCGAGGCCGACCGCGTCGCCCTGGAGAACAAGGATCGGCCCCCAGTGCCCGCGCTACCTGAGGCCGATGCCTCAGACATGGACTACTTCCTGGCCCAGCTCCAGATCGTCCTTCCCGTGCTCGGCGTCAACGCCATCCGGGTCCGCCGACCGATCGGAACCGGTGAGGTGATCGCCGCCGAGGACTCGCCCATGTTCCGGCTCACCAACAACAAGTCAGGCGTCGACGCCCGAGCGCAACAGATCGACGGAGAGTTCACGGTCCTCGCGGGCTCGCGAGTCGTAGCGACGTGGCATGGCGTCGGAAAGGCGGAAAGCACTCGGCGCGCGTACGCCTCCTACCGGGCCGAGCATGAGCGGCTGGTCGCCAATGGCGCCATCACCATCGACAACGGACGCGGCGTACTGACGCGCGACGTCGTCTTCGGATCACCTTCAACCGCAGGTGCGGTAGCACTCGGCCGCTCCTGCAACGGACGACGGGAATGGATCAGCTCCGACGGCCTGATGTTCGGGTCCTGGGAGAGCCGCGGCATCGATCCGAAGGCTGCAAGCGGCCTTCACATCGTCAGCGCTGCGGGATCGTGGCGCGCCATCACGGCCGTCGTCTGCTCGACGCGACGCAGTGCTGCGAACGCCCGGGCCTGATCAAGCTCTGGATGTCACTCTCCGGCCTGCTCCCGAGAGGTGATGAGCCCTCGATGCAGTACCGGTCGCGGTAGGCAGCGACCGTTTGGAGGGCGTGGTGCCAGCGCTGCCGCTCTCGCCGATCGAGCGGAGGCCCGCCGATCCGCCGCACCCAGGCAGCCTTGGCGTCGACGGCACCCGCGGCGAGGGATCGCGCTCGCTGCTCGATGAGGTCGCGGCGGTCGTCGAGTGCTTGTCGCATGTCGTCGGCCATCGGGCCGAGCGCCTCCGGGATCAGGCCCGCGATCAGACGGGGACGCGCAGTTCGGCGGCCGGCCGGCCGCCGAGTCATCAGTCCGATGCGGTGCCGAAGGACGGCCGCGAGGTCGTCGGCGTCGTCGAGACCGTGACGCGCCACGGCCGCGGGCAGGAGCGCCTCGACCGGATGGCCATTGGCCTCTGCTCGTCTCAGCTCGGCCGCGAGTGGGCCGAATCCTTCGGAGTCGATCGTCGCCTCGGCCTCGTCGGCGCTCAAGCCGGATGCGCGGACAAGCCGCGCCCAGCGATCGTGCTGCGCGGAGGCGGCGATGGTCTCGTACTCGGCCGCGAGTTGCGCGATCGAGCCCCACGTTTCCTGCTCACTCGCAATGGTCTGGTGGACGGATGCTTCGGCTCCGACGTTGGCCAGCACCTTGAGGAGGACCTCGCGAGCGGTCGGTTCATCGAGTCCGGTGTCGTGGCCCTCGTCCGGCTGGTCGAGTTCGACGTACGCGATGTTGGACTCCCGACCGCGTGTCATCGCGACGTAGAGGTTCTCCCTCGTCGTGGTCTCCCCCACGACGACGTGGGCGGTTTCGACGGTCAGTCCCTGCGAGCGATGGGCCGTCACGGCGTACCCGAGGTCGACGTGCTCGGCGACATAGGAGGCCGGGAGCAGGACCGCTCCGGCGAAGCGGCGGTCTGCACGACGTACGACGAGCGAGCCGTCAGTTCGCACGTCGCTCACCTTCCAACGGTCGCCGTTGCGAACCCAGCCGCGCTTGAGCGTGCGCAGTCGGCGGTCATTGCGGCGGGTGATCACCAGGTCCCCCACGGAAGCGCAGCCGCCCGATGCCAGCGCGACCTCGAAGCCGGAATCTGTCCCACCGCGAAGGATGCGATCGGCGCGGGCATGCACGTTGAGGGCTTTGACCGTCTCCGCGCTGTCGGCGATGAGGACACTCGCCCGACCGGCGGTGATGTCGGCTGCCCAGGCGTCGTACGCCTCTCGCTGGGGCTCGTCGCCGTGGCCGGAGTGAACGCGGTTGTTGGCGACGTAGGTGTCGACGGCCTCGGGCCGACCGTGGCGTAGGTCGAGGGAGGCTGCCTTCTCCCATTGGTGGGCGAAGCGGTGGATGTCGAGGAGTTGTGCCGCGTCGTCGCGAGCGCGCGCGAGCATGCCGAACGCGCCACCCGCCTCCACGGCGCTCAGTTGCGCCCAGTCGCCGACGAGCAGCACCTTGGCGCCCGCCTCCGCCGCGCAGCTCGCGATGCGGTCGAGGGAGAGCGTCCCAGCGAGTGACGCCTCATCGATGATGACCAGCTGGTCCTTGACGAAAGACGCAGTGCCGCGCTCGTGGTCGTAAAGCCACTTGGCGGTGTTCTCGCAGGCGATCCCCAGATCGTCGGCCAGCACCTGGGCTGCGGCCGCGCTCGGAGCGAGCCCGACGACGCTTGCACGGCCGTGCTGCTGGCTCCACGCCTGCCTGAGTGCCCGCATGGCCGTGGTCTTCCCGGCTCCGGCGGGACCGATCAGGAGGTCGACCTGCCGAGCGCTCGTCGCGATGGTCGCGATGGCCTGCGCCTGTTCGGGGCTGAGACTCCTGCCCCTCAACGGACGGGCCGCGAGACGATCGACGATCCCGATGTCCACGGTCGGACCGGTCCTGATGTCGGCCAGAGCAAGCAGACGGTCCTCAGCAGCCAGCAGGTGTTCGGAGGAGAAGACAGTCGAGTGCTTCGGCCGGAAGACGCTGGTGCCGTCACGGCGAGTGAAGAGCTCCGGGACGGTCGCGAGCTCCGGCGGCGTGAGTCGCAGCGAAGCGGACTCCGCGGCGTCGACGACCATTCCGGTGATCGCCTCACGATCCGTGGTGGAGGCGAAGCGCCACGACATGGTCTGGCGGGCGGCTTCGGCGTACAGGTTGGCGCGCCGCCAGGTCGACCGCTTCTCCTCGACCTTCTCGAGAACGGACGAGCCCACGGCTTCGACGAGCTCGAGTGGTACGTCGTCGGCCCGGAGCAGGCGTGGCCGGCCGTTGGCGGTGACGTTGCTCGCCCAGACGGTGGCGTTCTGCCCAAGGTGCTCCGACGCCTTGCGACGCCAGACGTCAGTCAGTTCTGCGAGCGATCGCGTCTGCTTCGGCGGCCGCGTCGCGAGGCTGGCCTGGTTGCGGATCCTGTGGACGATGGCGCGATTGGGTCGGTGGCCGTGCTTGTCGACGTACTGCTGGATGAGGTCGTCAGCGGCCACGTCGATCCCTGCGGCCCGGCTCGAGAACAGCTTCGCGAGCGACTGTGGGACTCCCGTGATGACCCATTCGTGGTTGCGGTCGCGGCCGCGGGACCTCGGCTCCCAGCCCACCCCGAGCGCGCGGGTGAGGTGGTCGGCGAACACGGCCTGGTGCAGCTCGGAGACCGACACCGCCCACGCGTGCATGGCGCGGCTATCGAGAGAGCGCCACTTGTGGTCGATCGCCGTCAAGGTCTTGTTGCTGATGACGACGTGAGTGTGGAGGTGCGGATCACCGGCTCGGGAGTCCCAGTGGTCGTAGGCGGTCGCGATGAAGCCGGTCGTCTCGACCTGGGCCACGGCGCCATCCGGCGTGCCGACGCCCATCCGGGTGGCGGCGAGTTCGCGCTCCATGAAGTCGAAGACGTCGCGGATCGCGTCATGGTGGGCGTTGGCGATGATCGCCTGCGTGCCCGCGTCGGCGACACCCCACAGGACGCTGGCCGACTTCGGGATCGAGAACGAGTAGTCGAAGCCGGCGACGGCCTTCCGCTTCGTGGTCTCGTAGACCGGGTAGGCGCGACCGAGCTGTTCACCGGTGAGCGGGTGGCGGCCGTGGCCGATGAGCAACTCCAGCTGCTCTTGGGTGACCTCACCGCCCGCCTTGAGCCCGAGTGCGGCGGGCCCAGAGCCCATCCACCGCCCGGGCGGGGTGCCGGTCTCCGCGTAGTAACGCGTGAGCGGCGTCGACAGGCCACGTTGGCCATCGCCGACGACCACAGTCTTGAGCAGGTACTTGTAGCCGTGGCCGGCGGACATCTTGCGCAGCGACACCACCATCGCGCACACCTCCTTGTGGGAGGTAGGTGTGCGCGCAAGCCCACCCTGACGCGGTTGCACCGAGTCCGAAGTTTCGCCCCCGCCCCGGCCAGCGGCGGCGTAGGGTCGGGCGCCCAGCCGCCACGATGTCAGACAAGGTCCCCATGCAGTTTCAAGAGTTTCTCAAGCGACTCCCGGGTATGAGCGAGCCGCTCACCCTTGCCGTGGAACAAGGAGAGGCTCTCGATCCCGCTCCAACGACAGTTCCCGGGTACGTCCCACCCACGCTGACGGAATCTGACTGGCCTTCAGGCGCCACCGTCGTCCTCGTGGAAGCTGCGGGCGCAGTCGGCAAGTCCGCTGCGGCGCTCGCAATCGCGAGCCAACTGAACTGGCCTCTGGTCCGTGCGGAGAAAGCCCAAGTGGGTTCGTACTCGCTTTCCGGACTGATCCAGGACGCGACGGGATTCGGAAGCAACTACATCGCCGAGGTGGCCAACGGAACCGCTGGCGTTGTGATTGACTCGCTGGACGAGGCGCACTTCCGAGCCGGGTCGGACAACTTCCTTGCCTTCCTCGACAACGTCTGGAAGGTCGCCGGGACGGCTTCAACGTCCCCGGACCGTCGACCCAGCATCGTTCTCCTTTCTCGTTCCGATACCGCCGAGCTCGTTCGCCTCGCGTTCCTCGACGCGGGGGTACCACTCGCGCACGTGGGTCTGGATTTCTTCGACCGCGATGGTGCTGAGCGATTCATCAAGGCGTATATGGCGCAGCGCTTCTCCGAAACGAAGCGTCCCGAATACAACCTGCCCCTAGCGTCACCTGGACCCTTCGAGCGGCTACGCAATGCGCGGATGAAGCAAATCGCCGGTGTGCTCCTCCGCCGACCCGACGTCAACGTCCGTCAGGAGTGGGAGCAGGTCCGGGACTTTCTCGGGTACACACCCGTGTTGATCGCGATGGCGGAGGCGCTGGCAGTTCCCAATCCCGCTGCCGAAGGTTCGTCGCTGACAGCGGAGGACCAGAGCAACCTGTTGCGAGAGATCATCGACCACATCTCGTTGCGCGAACAGCGCAAGTTCAGTGAGCACCTGCAGCCGAAGCTGCAGGCCTCCCTGCCGACTGACGTCGACTGTGACGTCGTCGCGGCCGCGATGTACCGGCCCGAAGAGCAGTGCGCCCGCGTGATGGCCTTCGTCAGCGGCGATGAGATCAAGATGCCCCTACCCGTCTCGCTCCCCGACGCAGTTCGGCCCGCCTACGAAGAGGCTGTCCGCACGTTCCTTCCCGACCATCCCTTCATCAAGGCTCGCAGGTTCGCGAGTGTGGTCTTCGGCGACTACGTAACGGCCACAGCGTGCCGCTCCATCGAGATTCGTGCGTCACTTGCGTCACCACCGGAGGAGGGCATCGAGTCTGTGGGACCGTTCTTTGCCCGGTTCTTGGCAGACGAGGACGGCGAGGCCGGTCTCGAGGTCAAGGAGTCCCTCGTGGAGCACATCGTGGCTTCCTGGACTCAGGAGGCAGACCTTGTCCGCGCGAACGACAGTGACGTACTGATCAGTCTGCTCGAAGGCGAAGGCACCCTCTCCTGCAGCAGAGAGCCGCACGCGGGTCACCACGAGCCCGCGGAGCTCGAGTTCACGATCGTCGATGTCTCCGGCGCCTTCCACGTCCGTCGCCCGTTGAAGCGGACGACCCTTGCGACCGATCAGGGAGTGATTCTCGGTGAGTCCGGAAGGCACTTCCTCATCGGACCCCGGGTCGCCGTCGTAGCAAGCGAACTCATTGTCGAGGCCGAGACGCTACGGGTCGACACAGACCGAGGCAGGAGCCACGGCGTCGCGATCGCGAGCGACTCGATCACAGCGAACACCCTCAGCAAGGTCGAAGCAGGCCCGCAGGATCTTCACGTCTTCTCGACCAATCCCCCGGCCCGGCTGCGCCCTTATATGCGAAGCATGTCCGTCGGGAAGTTCGTCATTCCATTCCAGCGATACCTCGATCTCCGGACGATTCTGACCTGCTTCAGACCCAGCACAAAGGGCGGGTTGTCCGTTCTCGCAGCAAAGCTGGACGGCAAGATCCTGAAGGACAATGAGCACCGCGCTCGTATCCTCGGCCAGCTGACCAAGATCGGAGCGATTAGCCGAAACGGGTCCTGGTACCACCTCGACCTGTCCACCTTGGGTCGACTGGGTTTCGGCCTCCAAGACCTCAAGACTGGGGAGCCAAGCGACGCAGTACTTCGATTCCTCCACGCCTGCGTGCACGACGTCGACCTCGATCTGCCAGAGGCGTAACAGCGAATGTGATGGTGGAGGTAGGGCCAGGAGGGGTAGGGCTGGCGAGGGTCGGGGAGCGAGGCGGAGGGCTGGGCAGGGGGCGGACAGGCAGGGCGCGGAGGGGTTGAAGGAGTGGATCCTGGGGCGTGAACAATGAGCGGGTGAGCTCATTGGCCGCCGCCGTCCTCCCGATGATCCGAACCCGTTCGGACCTGTATCGCTACAGCGCCGCCAACACGCACGGCCTGGACATGCACGAGGCGATTGACATCCTCGAGCAGGCGATCCCGGCGACGGATCCGGTCGAGATCTACACGGTGACCCACAAGGCGCTCGCATCGGCGATCAGGGTCATCGCCCGCGCGGACGACTCCGCCGGGATCATCGGCGACGCCTGCCGGCGCCTCCTGACGCTGCACCCGAAGGCGGCGGCCGAGGCACGCACACCCGTCGGCAAGCTGATCGACTGGATGATCAAGTTCCAGTTCGACGATGACGAGGTCGACTATTTCGAGCTCGACCCCGTGGCCTATGCCCCGGCGCTCGGCGAGGTCGGCTTGGCGGCGTACCGGAAACGGCTCGCCGACATCGAGGCCGGTCTGGGACCACGCCCCTCGGCGGACGAGCGCTGGACCTCACCCCACTCGCACGAGTGGTTCACCCTCGACCGGAACGCCCAGCGGCTCGCCGTGCTCAACCACGACATCGACGCGATCATCCGCACCCACGCCAAGGACCGGAAGGTCGCAGCCTGGCTGCAGGACGCCGCCGAGGCGTTCGAGGAGATCGGCGAGATCGACCTGGCCATCGACTGGGCGAAGCAGGCGACCGACTTCGACCGCGGTCACCAGTCACTCAAGGCAGCCGACTACTGGTGCCGTCTCCTGGAGGAGCACCGGCCCGGAGAGGTCCTGGACGCGCGGCTCGCCGTGTTCCGCCGCTGGCCGTCCTCCACGTCAGCCGCGCGCCTGCACAAGGCCGCCGGGAAAGCATGGCCGGAGCTGTACGACGACGTGATGTCCACCCTGGCGACGAACCCGCGCGACGCCGTCCTTTTCGCGCTCCTCACGCTCAAGGGGCCGGAGCTCGCCTGGAGCCTCGCGCACTCGCTCGCGCTCGACAGCGACGACACCTGGGCCGAGGTCGTGAAGGCCTACGAGAAGGTCGACCCGATCGCCGTGCTGCCGGTCCACCAGCGCCTGGTCGAGAACGAGCTCGTCGAGGCCGGCGCTCAGCACTATCGGCTCGCAGCACGACGGCTGGCGAAGATGCGGAAGCTCGCCGCAGGGTCCGAGCACGCCGCGGAGGTAGACGAGTTGATCGCCGACCTCCGAGAGGTCCATCGTCGGCGGCCTCGGCTGCAGCAGGAGTTCGATCGCGCGGGTCTGCCGTAGCGCCGCTGGGCCCGATCGGTTTCTACGCATGACTGGGAGATGTCTCCCGGTTATGGAGAGGGTCCCGTCGTCGGCCGGTTCACGATCCGGCGATCAGGGCGATCCAGGTGTTCAGCTCAGCGACGGCCGCGTCGAGTTCGAGTTCGAGACCTCCGGAGGCGGCAGCCCGGGTGAAGTCATTGACCCAGTGACGATGGGCAATGACCGTCGGCGGCCACGACCTCTGGGGCAGGCCGAGCACTTTGGCGTCGCTCGCGCGGGCCTCGAACACGGCGACGCCCGCGTCGCGGATCTCTTGGAGAGTCGGGCCGCCGGTGACGGCCGTCAGGTCGCGCAGCAGGAGCAGGTCGACCACGTCGCGGGGCCGGTCGTTGATGGCGCCCGGAGGGTCGTGTGGGTCCGAGACGGCGTGGAGCTTCTGGGCGATCTGGAACCGCATGGCGATCCCCACGAGGGCGTCGGGGTCCGGTAGACCGAAGCCGCCTAATGGTGGGGGCTCGATGGTCTCGTGATCGTCGCTGATGCCGGCCTCGTCGGGCGAGACCTCGAACTGGATGCGCCGCCACGTGACACCGCGGAGCTCCAGGATGATGTCGAACCGGCGGGGCTTGATGACCCGCGTGGGCACGTTCACCACCTCGACGTCAGCCCGGCGCAGGGTCAGCGGCCCCCACGGCTCTGCGAGCGCCGCATCGAGGGCGAGGATGAAGTCATCGAGATCGCCCCGGATCAGGCCATCGACGTCCTTCGTCGCCCGGGCCGTCGAGTTCAATCTGTGCTGCAGCAGGGTGCCACCCTTGAGGAGGAACAGGTGGCGACCGTCCGCATCGATCGCGCGCTGCACGGCGGCAATCGCCACTGACGAGGCGATGAGCCAGCCGAGCCGACCACCCTTGGCATCGTCGCCGAGCTTGCCCTCGGCCTGGGCGATCCAGGTGTTGAGGACCTTCGTCGAGACCGGTTCCTTGGTCTTCGGCTTCAGGGTCCGCAGCAATGCAGCAAGTCGGGATGCCAGGTGTTCATCGCTCATGCCGAGCCTCCAGCAGGTCGGCGAGCGCGTCGCGGTCGGCGGCCGTGAGGTAGCCCTGCGCGTGGCCGCGCTCGATCGCTTGGCGCAAGAGGTAGGTCGGCGTGCCGGCCGCGAGGCACTGCTCGATGGCAGTGCGCGCTGTGACGGTCGGGATCTCCTGCCACCAGCCGATCTGCTTTGGGTCGAGGTCCTCGTAGTGAACGACGTAGTCCGCGCCGCCTGCGCGCCGGAACCGACGGTGCTTGCCGACGGTCAGGTGGACGCGGTTGGGGTTCACGTCGCTGATGCCGTAGGCGTCGAGCGCGGTCTCGTGTGAAAGGGCTGCCTCCGGGACCCTGGCCCACAGGACCGCGAGCATGAGGTTGTCGTGCTCCCCGACGGGAAACTGCGGGAACCGGTAAACGCCGTGGGCGGCCCGTTCGAGCGTGCCGCGGTGCACGAGCATCTGAAGGGCGTGCTTGTCGATGCCCGTGGCCGTGGCCTGCTGGGCAGTCACGAAACCGTGCTGTGCGGTGGCGATCTCCCACAGCTCGTCTCGCGCCAACGGCTTCCCGGTCATGGCAGTAGTGTAACGAAACCGTGACACTACTGCCAGCGATGTCATCAGAGGCGCCGCCCGATCAAATCCGCGGACCGCTCGCTTCGAGCACCGCTTCGACAGCGGTGAATGCCTGGCACGAGACACACTCGGGCTCTCGCTCGCGACCCGAACAGCAGGCCTGTCGCCGGAACCCGTGGCGCCACGACCGCCTCGAACTGGCCTTCTCGCCGATGCGCGCGAAGTACAGCAGCAGCTCAGCGTGGTCGCGGTCGAGTTGCACGAGCGCAACGCCATCGTCGGGGCCAGAATCCATGCTCGGAGACTATGCATCGGGGCCGACACTTCACTCGCCCTCGTCGCGGGCGAAGGCCGCATCGAGAAGCTCGGCGGTCAGCGGGTTCACGCGCTCATTGCGGCGGATGTAGTGCTCGATCGTCACCCTCGGGTCGGTGTGGCCGAGCAGCTCAGAGGCGAGGTTGAGGCTGGCCTGCTCGTTGACCACGGTCGCGACGGTACGGCGGAACATGTGGGGCGTGACGCCCTCGATGCCGGCGTCGCCGAGGACCTTGCGGAGCTGGCGGCGGACGTTCGCGGTCGTCAGCGGCGTGCCCTCCCGGCTGCAGAACACCAACGCGTCGAGCGAGTGGTCGCGCATGACCGCCATCCGCCGTCGCAGCGCCTCGGCAGCGAAGGACGGCAGCGCGATCACCCGGTTGGAGCGGTCGGTCTTCGGGTGCCCCTGGCGATACGTCCCCTTGCCGCGCTCGGTGATCACCGTGCCGCAGATCCTCAACGTCGCCGGCGTGGTCGTCAGGTCCAGGTCGCGCCGCCGGATCGCCAGCACCTCACCAATCCGGGCGGAGGTGCCGAGCATCACCTCGACGATCTGGCGGAGCTGCCCGTCCGGGTTCGGGCCCGAGGTGCCTCGGGTGGACTCCCACGCCTTGATCACCGCGCGGATCCCGTTGACCTCGGCGGCCGTGAGCGCGGTCGGGGTGCGCTTCGGCTTGTGGAGCCGCGAGACGTTGTCGATCGGGTTGCGCGGCAGCACCTCGTGCCTGACCGCCAGCGCGAACGACTGCCGCAGCACCGTCCGAGCTCGCTTCGCCGATGAGTACGACGTGGTGCCCAGTTGCTTGAGCAGGGCATCGCAGCGGGCGACGCCGATCTCGCGCAGTGTGAAGCCCTTGAAGGCCGGCAGCACCAGCCGGTGCATGTCGCGCTCGTAGTTGAACCGGGTGGCTGGCGCGATCCGGCCCTCCAGGTCGAGATCTGCGAGCCAGTAGTCGACCAGCGCCGGGAACGGGCTGTCCGGCGTGAGCGCGGTGTCGACGGGCTGGAAGGCGTTGCGCAGGGTGAGCCGCTTCTTGAGCTCGGCCTCGGCCGCGGCCCGCGACGCCGCGGTCGCCTGGACGAGTCGGGTCTGCCCGTCCCAGTCACGGAAGCGAGTACGCGCCTCGACCTTCCCCTTGCCGCGGACAGTGAACGCGATCTCGCCGTACCCGCCGATGGGGATCCGCGGCCTACTCATGGCCGCGCTCCTCGTGACGCTCCTCCAGCCACTCCTGCACGTCGCTGACCGCGAACCGCAGGTGCTTGCCGAGTTTGAAGGCTCGCGGTGCCCGGCCGGACAGCCGCCAGTCGTAGATGGTCTGCACAGAGACGTCGAGGTACTCGGCGAGCTCCTCGACCCCGATCAGGGGCTCGAGCCCCAGCTTGGTCGTACTCATGCCGAGTAGGTGCGCGAGCCATGCCGAACGCGCCCGAACCGACCGGAACCAACGGCGCCGGCGCCCGCCTGGGCGACGCTGAGCACCTGTCAATGTGATGGGTAAACGATGGGATCGCATCTCGCCCCCAAAGCGAAAGTCCAGGTCAACCTGTGGCTGACCTGGACTTTCTTCGTAGCGGGGGCAGGATTTGAACCTGCGACCTCTGGGTTATGAGCCCAGCGAGCTACCGAGCTGCTCCACCCCGCGTCGGTGAGCACGACCTTACGCGAGGGGCGGGTCCCGGTTCAAATCGGGGTGCCCCGACAGCCCCCTGGCGCGAGTACGGCGTCGGCTCCGGGGCCTCCGGCGCCGCCTCAGGGCGCGCTCACCGGCCCACTCGACGCACCGCAACCGCCCACTCGACGCACCACAACGGGCAACTCGAGGCACCACACGTGGCAACTCGACGGGGTGGGGGTCAGGGGAGGAGGGAGGCGGGGGCGGTCGGGGTGGGGGTCGGGGTGGCGGAGGGGGTCGGCGCGGGGCTGGTGACCACGGTCGGGGTCGGGGTGGCGGTCGGGGTCACCGGCGCCGTGGGCGAGGCGGTCGGAGTCGGGGTGGGAGTCGTGGTGGCGGTCGGCGCGGCGGGAGTGGGCGTGGGCGCCGGGGTGCGGTGGTGGGTGCCGGAGCCGCCGCCGAGCCGACTCAGGGAGGTCCCGCCCGAGTTGGAGGTGCCGCCGGTCAGGGACGACACCGGCCTGCCGGCGATCAGCTCGAACGCGGTGATCAGGACGACCGCCGCGACGAAGAGACCCGCCGCGATCACCAGGATGCGCTTCCACGGCAGCTCGCCGAGCCGATCGATCCACCGCTCGCGCGCGTCGACCTCGTCGGTGGTCGCCAGCTCGACCCGGGCGCCGGCCAGCTGCCGGTCGGCGTACTGCAGGTGCGCCTCCGCCGCCGGGAGCTCGGCGTCGTCGGCTCGCCGCCGGGCACGACGGACCTCCGCCTGCGCCAGCCCCACCCGGCGGAGCGCCGCCTCCTGGGCCTCGGCCAGCTGCTGCTTGCTGCGGGCGAGTCCCTGGGAGTACAGCGAGCTGCTCACCGAGACGATCACGCTGCCCAGCGCGGCCCCGATCACCGTGCCAGCGGCACCCAGCGTGGAGAGCAGCACCGCGGAGGACACGGCGGCGAGCGCGCCGGCGAAGACCTTGAGCCAGTCGATCCTCGGGGGCGGCTCCGGAGCGGGGGGCGGCGGCGAGGCGCTCACCGGCCCTGGGCCAATGCGCGTTCGACCAACCTCTGCGCCTGCTGCACCGCCTTCGCATACCCACTGAGGTCGCCGTTGCGCAGCAGCTGGTCGGCCCGGGTGAACTGCTGGTCGGCACGCTGGAGCAGCTGCCGCGCCTGGGCGCCGAGGCCGCCCTTCGCGCCGCCGTTGCTGCCGCCCTTGCCGGCCGAGCCGCCGCCTGAGCCCGTGCCTGAGCCCGTGCCGTTGCCGGAGGCCGGGGTCCCGGTGGACACGTTGGTCCCGAGCACGTCGTCGAGCGCCGCGTCGAGGGTCTTGCCGATGCCGACCTTGTTGCCGAAGGAGACCAGCACGTAGCGCAGCACCGGGTAGGTGCCCTCACCGCCCTGTTTGGAGGTGTAGACGGGCTGCACGTAGAGCAGCCCGCCGCCGACGGGCAGCGTGAGCAGGTTGCCGTACTGCACCTTGGCGCCGGTGCGCTTGAAGCCCTGCAGCTTGTCGGCGACCTGGCTGTCGGAGTGGAAGTTGTTGGCGATCTGCGAGGGGCCGGGCACCTGGGTGTTGTCCGGCAGCCGCAGCACCTGCAGCTTGCCGTAGGTCGCGGGGTCCTCGGGATCGGCGCCGACCGAGATGAACGAGGCCAGGTTCTCCTTCTTCAACGGCGTGTACACGCTCGTCAGCGAGAAGACCGGGTTGCCCCCGGTCCGTGTCGCCACCGAGAGCCGGTACGGCGGCTGGAAGCGGTTGTTCTTCGTCGGGTCGGTCGGGACCTGCCAGCGGTCGCTGCCGCCGAAGAACGTCGTCGGGTCGTTCACGTGATAGTCGGCCAGGATGTTGCGCTGGACCTTGAAGAGGTCCTCGGGGTAGCGCATGTGCGCCAGCAGGTCCGGCGGGATGTCGGCGCGCGGCTTGATCAGGCCCGGGAACGCCTTCTGCATCGTCCTCAGGATCGGGTCGGAGGTGTCCCAGCCGTACAGCGTCACCGTGCCGTCGTAGGCGTCGACGGTCGCCTTGACCGCGTTGCGCATGTAGTTGATCTGATCGGCCGGCAGCGCCGCGAACGACGCGCGCGGGTTGATCGAGTCGGAGACCATCTCGCTCAGCGATCGCTTCTCGGCGTTGGGGTAGCGGTCGCTGACGGTGTAGCCGTCGAGGATCCACACGATCCGGCCGTCAACCACCGCCGGCAGCGCGTCGGAGTCGACGGTCAGCCACGGGGCGACCTGCTGCACGCGCTGCCGGGGACCGCGGTCGTAGAGGATCTTGGAGTTCTCGTTCACCCGCGAGGACAGCAGGATGTTGGCGTCGCCGAACTTCGCCGCATAGAGCACCTTGTGGAACAGCGACCCGACCGGCACGCCGCTGCTGCCGGCGTAGGTCGTCAGGCTCGAGTCGCCCTGGTCGCCGGCGCCCTGCGGGGTGTCGAGCTCGACGTCCTCGCCGCCGGGCGCCTTGCCGACGATCGAGTAGTTGGGCGAGTTCTCGCCGAAGTAGATCTGCGGGCGGTAGCCGCCGGGCTTCAGGTCGCTCAGCTCGCCGTGCGGCGGGATGTCCTTCTCGGCCCAGACCGGCTCTCCGCCGTTGGGGACCGGCTGCTCGTTGGCGTCCTGCTGGTTGCCGTAGGCCGCGATCATGCCGTAGCCGTGGGTGTAGACGGTGTGCAGGTTCGTCCACTTCTTCTGGGCGTCGGGCAGGCCGTTCTGGTGCATCTCCCGGGCCGCCAGCACCAGGTCGCGGTCACGGCCGTCGATGCGGTAGTGGTCGACGTCGAGGACCTTCGGCACGCTGTAGTAGCCGCGCACCTGCTGCAGCTGCTGGAAGGCGTCGGACTCCAGCAGCGGGTCGACCAGGCGGATGCCGGGCAGCGACGCGGCGTCGGTGCGCAGCTGCTCGGGGCTCAGCGAGGTGCGGGCGTCGTAGTCGGTCACCTTGAAGCCGTCGAGCCCGTACGCCGTGCGGGTCGCCTTGATGCTCGCCGCGATGTACGTCGACTCCTTGTCCGGCTCGTTGGGCTTGACCTGGAACTTCTCCACGACCGCCGGCCAGATGAGTCCGAGCAGGATCGCCGAGACCGCGAACAGGGCGATGCCGACGCCCGGCAGCAGCCAGGTGTGCCGGACCACGGCGGCGAAGAACAGCAGCGCGCACACCACCGCGATGCCCATCAGGATCCCCTTGGCGGGGAGCTCGGCGTGCTGGCGGGCGTAGGTCATGCCGGTGATCAGGCTGCCGGAGTCGGTGTCGAGGTCGAAGCGGTCGAGCCAGTAGTCGGCGGCCTTGACCAGCACCACGATGCCGATCAGCACGCAGACCTGGCGTTGCGCCGCGCGGCTGAACTTGTCCCCCGGGGTCTGCAGCCGGATGCCGCCGTAGAGGTAGTGCACCAGCACGGCAGCGATCAGGCCCAGGATCACCGCGGTCATCACGAAGTCGGCGACGAAGTGCCACCAGGGCAGGGAGAAGACGAACCACGCGATGTCGCGGTGGAAGTAGGGGTCCTGGCGCCCGAAGGGCACCTGGTCGTGCCACATCAGGAAGTCGCGCCACCTGCCGGCCGCCGAGGCTCCGGCGAAGACCCCCACGATCAGGCTGCTGCCGAGGAGCAGCGGCCGTCGCAGCGGCGTGACCACCTCGCGGTAGCGCTCGAGGCCGACCTGCTCGGGCGAGCGGGCGCGCAACCGCGGCCGGACGCGGAAGGCCAGGAACGCGTTGACGCCGACCACGAGGGCCATCACGACGCCGAAGACCACGAAGAGCAGCACCCGGGTCGTCAGCACCGTGTCGAAGACGTCGGAGTGGTCGACGCTGGCGAACCACAGCTTCTGGGTCCAGACGGAGGTGAACACCGAGAACAGCACGAGCAGCACGGCGAGCACGACCAGGGTCGTGATCAGCGGACGCGGGCGGCGACGGCGGCCGATCATCGGCAGCGGGTCCTGCGGCATGTCGCTCATGCGTGCTCCTCCCCCATCCCATCGCCCATCCCATGGCCCACGGCGCGGCCCGTCCCGTGGCCCGTGTCGGGCAGGTCGGCCTCCAAGGTGGCGCGCAGCAGGTCGAGGAGCCCGGGCACCAGGTCGTCGGCCACCACGACGGAGCCGTCGTCGTCGTGGCTGCGCAACCGCAGCGCGCAGGTGCCGCGCCCGTCGCGGGTGACCGCGCCGACGATGCGGACCTCCTGGCGGTCGGGGTGCTGCGCGGCGAAGGCCGCGGCCTGCTCGGGGCCCTCGGGGATGTCGGCGTCCGCGCCGGGAGGAAGCACCAGCCGCTCGAGCACGGCGGCGCAGCCGGCGACCTCGGCGGGCCACACGATCTCCTGGAGCAGCGTCTCGAGCTCCGCCGGCGGCAGCTCGTCCTGCTGCACCGGGGTCAGCGCACCGGCGTCCACCAGCAGCTCCGCCAGTCCCGGCTCCCGCTGCAGCAGGTCGGCGGTTGGCACCAGGGCGAACAGGCGGCCGGGACCGTCCCAGCCGCTCTCGGCGGCGTGCCGCTCCAGCTCACGGACGAGGCCCTCGAGCTCCCGGTCGGCCACGAAGGCCGCCACGGCGTCGCCGGCGCCGTCCTCGGACGGCTCGCTTCCGGGCTCGGTCGTCGGCTGGGTCGTCGGCTGGGTCACGGGATCGCTTCCCGGGTCGGTCATCGCGTGCACCTCGGGAGGTCGGCGGAGGGGTCGGCGGCCCACGTCTTCACGGTGTGCAGGGCCTGGTCGAACGTGGAGACCTTCGCGAGCCGCATCCGGTCGGGGTCGTAGTCGGCGCCGAGGGCCTCGGCGCAGTTGCCCGCCGGCACCAGGAACAGGTGCGCCCCGTCGCGCTGGGCACCGGCGATCTTCTGCTGGATGCCACCGATCTCGCCGACGGCGCCGTCGGCGTCGATGGTGCCGGTGCCCGCGACGACGCGGCCGTGCGTCAGCGAGCCCTTCGTCAGCACGTCGTAGATCCCGAGCGAGAACATCATCCCGGCCGAGGGACCCCCGATGGTCGAGGGCAGGTTCACCTCGACGCGGAACGGGAAGTCGTAGCTCGGCGCGATGGAGATCCCGATCCGGGACTGCTCGGCCTTCGCGCCCTTGGTCCCGAGCGCGGCGGTGGTGAGGGTGACCTGCTGCGGCTTCCCCGCGCGTACGACGCCCAGCGTCAGCCGGCTCCCCGGGGGGACCGACTGGACGGCACGGACGAGCTGCTTGGTGGTCCGCACCTGCTGCCCGTCGACGGACCGGACCAGGTCGCCGGTGCGCAGCACCGTGTGGGCGGGTCCCTCGGGGTCGACGGCGGCGACGCTGACCGCCTTGGCGAAGGGGATGTGCAGGGCGGTGAGGGCGGCGGCGACGGCGTCGTCCTGCGACGACGTCATCTCCTGGGCGGCCTGCTGGCGCACCTGCTTGCGTGAGGCCTGCTCGGGATAGACGGCGTCGTGGGGGTAGACGTCGACCTGCGGATCGGCCCAGCCCACAAGCGCCCGCGCGAGCGAGACCTGGTCGTCGATCCCGGTCTCATAGATCGTCACCAGCCGCAGGCCGCCGTCGTCGCGGTAGACCCGGTGCCCGTGCACCTTCAGGATCGGGGTGTCGCCGTCGGCCTTGCCCAACACGTTGACGGTCGGACCCGGCGAGTAGAGCGTGTAGCCGACGGGTGCCCGCCAGGCGAGCAGGCCCGTCACCGCGAGCAGCAGCACGGCGGCGAGCGTGGCCGCGGACCGTCGGGACATGGGAAAACCTTCTCATCACCGCCAACCGCGGACCGGTCAGGCCACGAGCACGCTCAGCGGGAGCCGGTCAGGAGGGGTGCCGCGCCCGGCCGCCCCGCACCGCTACCCCGGTGCTGCGGTCGCGGGGCCGGCGTACCTGGCTGCGACCGGCGCGCACGCCGGCGTGGTCGCGCTCGATCGCCTCGGCGAAGCGCTGGCGGGCCCGCTCCTGCGCGGCCTCGCTGCGGTCGTGCAGCGCCGGGCGGCTGCGACCGGCCCAGCCCACCCACGCCATCGCCAGCGTCGCGACGACGACCGGCGGCAGCAGCCAGAGCAGGATCAGCACCGTCCCATGATCACCGCTGGTGCGGGCCGGCCCGTCCCGGACACGCCGCGACGGACTCGAGCACTACCGACTCAGGTGCGACCGGCTCAGGCGTGGTCGACCCACTCCTCGGCACCGTCGGCGAAGACCTGGTGCTTCCAGATCGGCACCTCGGCCTTGAGGCGGTCGATCAGCACCCGCGAGGCGTCGAAGGCGCTGCCGCGGTGCGCGGCCGCCACCGCGCTGACCACGGCGACGTCCC
Source organism: Marmoricola sp. (assembly GCA_051954195.1). Lineage (GTDB taxonomy): Bacteria > Actinomycetota > Actinomycetes > Propionibacteriales > Nocardioidaceae > Marmoricola. The sequence goes on along the minus strand of JBQCHZ010000004.1, from coordinate 13,984 downwards.
CGACCGCGAGGACCCCCACGCGGTGGAGCGCGGCGACCGCGACCGCGTCGTGCTCCGCGGCGATCTCGGCGGCCAGCTCGTGCAGGCGCGCCACCACCGTCGGGTGGGCGGAGTATTCCAGGTGCGTGACCGCGTCGCCGTGGTCCTGCTCGCGCACGGTGCCGACGAAGAGGGCGATCCCCCCGGCCGCCGGGTCGCCGACCGCCGCGAGCACCTCGGCGGCGTCGATCGGGGTGTCGCGGACGTCGACCAGGCGCACCCTGTCCTCGGCTTCGCTCACAGCTCGGAGCCTACGACGGTCGTACCCGGCCGGTACCGTGGAGGCCATGAGCGACGACCGGGACGAGACGCCGGACGAGGGCGGCCAGAACCCCTTCAAGGGGACGCCGTTCGAGCAGCTCTTCGGAGCCGGCGGGTTCGACCTCGGGGCGCTGGGCGGTGCGCTGGGCGGTCAGGCGGCCGGTCCGGGCGGTCCGGGCATGGGCTTCGGCGGCATGGACCTGTCGGGCCTGATGGGCCAGGTGCAGGCGATGATGGCGCCCTACGACGGCCCGGTGAACTGGACGCTCGCCACCGACGTGGCCCGCCGCACCGCCGCTCAGCACCCGGACCCCAGTCCCGACGCCGGCGACCGCGACCGGGTCGCGGACGCCGTGCGGCTGGCCGACCACTGGCTCGACACCGCGACCGTGCTGCCGTCGGGAGTGACCACGACGGCCGCCTGGAGTCGCGCGGAGTGGATCGAGCAGACCCGTGCGGTCTGGAAGGTCCTCGTCGAGCCGGTCGCCGAGCACGTCGTCGCGGCGATGGGCCAGTCGTTGAACCAGTCCCTGGGCGGCGCGATGCCGGAGGAGGCCAGGGCGATGGCCGGGCCGCTGCTCGGGATGCTCGGCAAGGCCGGCGGCGCGATGTTCGGCGGACAGGTCGGCCAGGCCCTCGGCGCGCTGTCCCAGGAGATCCTCAGCGCCACCGACATCGGCCTGCCGCTCGGTCCCGCCGGTACGGCGGCGCTGCTGCCGGCCAACGTCGCCGCGTTCGCCGACGGCCTCGACGTCGAGACCCACGACGTACTGCTCTACCTGGCGCTGCGCGAGGCCGCTCACCAGCGGCTGTACGCGCACGTGCCGTGGCTGCGCCAGCACGTGATCGCGGCCGTGGAGGACTTCGGCCGCGGCGTGCGCATCGACCTGGGCGGTGTCGAGGAGGCGCTCGGGTCGATCGACCCGATGGACCCCCAGGCGTTGCAGGACGCCATGGCGGGCAACCTCTTCGAGCCGAGGAAGACCCCCGAGCAGGAGGCGGCGCTGCGGCGCCTGGAGACGATCCTCGCGCTGGTCGAGGGGTGGGTCGACGAGGTCGTCGGCCTCGCCACCGCCGAGCGGATGCCGGCCGCCGGCCGGATGCACGAGGCGATCCGGCGGCGCCGGGCGGCCGGTGGACCGGCCGAGGACACCTTCGCGGCCCTGGTCGGGCTCGAGCTCCGACCGCGCCGGCTGCGCGACGCCTCCGCCCTGTGGGGCTCCCTGCGCAGCCGGCAGGGCCTCGAGGCGCGCGACGCCGTGTGGGCGCACCCCGACCTGCTGCCGACCCCGGCCGACCTCGACGACCCGCTCGGGTTCCGCGAGGACCTCGCGGAGCCGGACGAGGTCAGCGACGAGGAGTTCGACCAGGCGCTCGGGCGGCTGCTCGACGAGGCCGGCGGCGAGGAGCCGCCGGGCCCCGAGGACAGCGGCTCGCCCGAGCGGTGAGCGCGCACGACGACGCGCTGGCGGTGCTGTCGGCCTGGACGGCGCCGGACGCCGAGCAGGAGACGCTGCGCACCGCCTACGTCGAGCACCTGCGCCGGCACCCCGACGGGCTCTATCGCGCCTGCTTCCCCGATCACCTCACCGCCGGCTGCCTGGTGGTCTCCGACGACGGCACACAGGTGCTGCTGAACCTGCACCGCAAGGCCCGGCGCTGGTTCGCCTTCGGCGGCCACCTCGAGCCCGAGGACGCGACCCTGGCTGCCGCCGCCCTGCGGGAGGCGGGCGAGGAGTCGGGCATCGACGGGCTGGTCCTCGACCCGGCGCCGGCCCACCTGTCGCTGCACCCGGTGCCGTTCTGCGACCCGCGCGGCACCGTGCGCCACCTCGACGTGCGGTACGTGGCCCGGGTGCCCCGCGGGACGCCGCCGGTGCCGAGCGAGGAGTCGCTGGAGCTGCGCTGGTTCGACGTGGACGACCTGCCGACCGAGGAGCCCGACATGGTGGAGCTGGTGCGGCTCGCAGTCGCTCAGCCGTCCTCCGCGGCGCAGGGCTCGAGCCCCAGCGACGCGGCCGCGGACACGCCCTCGAGGTAGCCCTTCGCCCGCTCGGCGCGCGGGTAGGCGTCCACCCAGTCCCAGAAGCGCGCGTTGTGGGCGGGCTCGAGCAGGTGCGCGAGCTCGTGCAGCAGCACGTAGTCGAGCACCCACGGCGGCATCGCCCGGACCCGCTCGGAGACGCGGATGCTGCGGTCAGCCGGCGTGCACGAGGCCCACCGGGTGGTCATCGTGTCGACCCAGCGGATGCTCGCCGGCTCCGCGCGGGCCTGCAGGTACTGCGCCGACAGCTCCCGGCCGCGGCGGGCCAGCTGCTCGTCGGTGCGCTTCCGGCGGCGCTCCTTGCCGTCGAGCCGGTCCAGCATCTGCTGCACCCAGCGGGCCTCCTCGGCCGCGCTGAACCGGTCGGGGATCAGCACCACGACCGTGCCGGTGTCGGTGCGGTAGGCCGAGACGGTGCGCGTGCGGCGGCGGGAGCGGCGCACCTCCACCTCGGGGGCGGTCCCGGTGCTCGCCTTCACCCTTCCGACGCTACCGGCCGGGCCCCGCTCAGCCGACGGTGGCGCCGCGCGGGAGGTGGCGGAGCAGCTCGGCGGCCACCCGCTCGAGCGGCAGCACCGCGTCGGCCAGGCCCGCGGTCGCCACCGCGCCGGGCATGCCCCACACGACCGAGGTCGCCTCGTCCTGCACGACCACCTCGCCGCCGGCCCCGCGGACCGCCCGGCAGCCCTCGAGGCCGTCGGCGCCCATCCCGGTCAGCACCAGCGCGAGCAGGTTGCCGCCGTAGGTCTCCACGGCGGAGGCGAAGAGCGGGTCGACCGCCGGGCGACAGAAGTTCACCTGGGCACCCTGGTCGAGGTGGGCCCGCACGCTGCCCGCCGTACGACGCAGGCGGAGGTGGTAGTCGCCGGGGGCGAGCAGGACCTGGCCGGGCCGCACCGGGTCCCCGTCGACGGCCTCCCGCACGGGCAAGGGGCACTCGCGGTCCAGCCGGGCCGCGAACATCGTCGTGAACAGCGGCGGCATGTGCTGCACGACGAGCACGGGGACGGCGAGGTCGCCCGGCAGCTCGGCCAGCACCCGGCTCAGGGCGTCGGGCCCACCGGTGGAGCACCCGATGACCAGCGCCTCGGGACGGCCGGCGCGCGCCGGCCGGGGCGCGGGCGCCGTGACCGGCGCCGACGGCGCGACCGTGGGCCGCGGCACGCCGGTGCCCAGCGCCGCGAGGCGCCGCGCCCCCGCCAGCGCCTTGATCTTGGGCACCAGCTGCTCGCGCACGTTGGCGATGCTCTGCGCGACGCTGCCTGTGTTGGAGGGCTTGGTGACGTAGTCGGACGCCCCGAGCGAGAGCGCCTCCAGAGTGGAGGTGGCCCCGCGCTCGGTGAGCGTGCTGAACATGATCACGGGCAGTCGCGGGTGGGTGGTGCGGATCTCCCGCAGTGCACCGAGCCCGTCGAGCACCGGCATCTCGATGTCGAGGGTCACCGCGTCCGGCTCCAGCTCGCGCACCTTGGTCACGGCCTCGGCGCCGTCCGCCGCCACCCCGACGACCTCGATCGCGGGATCCTCGGCCAGGGAGCCGGTGACCAGCTTGCGGATGAGGGAGGAGTCGTCGACGACGAGGACACGGATCACGCCGCACCGATCGGCGCCTGCCCGGGCGAGGTGAGTGCTTCGGGCTCCGGTCGGGACTTCGGTCCGTACTTGCCCCGATCGCCCGGTGAAACGCTCAGGTGCCTGATGGCCGGCCCGATCGACTCCCCGTGAGCCTGTCCCCTGCCGCCTTCGACTACGTCGCGGCCCTGGTGCGCCGCGAGACGGCGATGATCTACGACCAGGGCAAGGAGTACCTCGTCGAGGCCCGCCTGCTGCCCCTGGCCCGTGAGGCCGGCTGCCCCGACGTCGACAGCTACGTCGCGCGCATCCGGCTCGACCTCGCCGAGACCCGCAAGGTGATCGACGCCCTGACCATCAACGAGACCTCCTGGTTCCGCGACAACGCGCCGTACCAGGCCTTCACCGACTCGATGCTGCCGGCACTGCTGGAGCGCCGGGCCGCCGTGCGGCACCTGAAGATCTGGTCGGCCGCTGCGTCCAGCGGCCAGGAGTCCTACAGCCTCGCGATGCTGCTCAAGGACCACCTGCCCGCCGGCTGGACCGCGGAGATCCTCGCCACCGACGTCTCCACCGCGATGCTCGAACGGGTGCGCGCGGGTCGCTACGGCCAGGTGGAGATGAACCGCGGCATGCCGGCGATGCAGCTGGTCCGCTGGTTCACCCGGGTCGGCAGCGAGTGGGAGGTCTCCGCGGAGCTGCGCGACATGGTGCGCACCCAGCACCTCAACCTGGTGGCGCCGTTCCCGCCGCTGCCGATGTTCGACGTGATCTTCCTGCGCAACGTCCTCATCTACTTCGAGGTCGACGTCAAGCGCGACATCCTGCGCCGCATGCGCGACCAGGTCGCCTCCGACGGCTACCTGCTGCTCGGCTCGACCGAGACCACCCTCGACATGGAGGAGCACTGGACCCGGGAGGCGATCGACCGGGTGCAGGTGCACCGGCCGATCGGCCGCCCGACCCCGGCCTACGCCTCCGCGGTCACCAACGCTCTGACGGGAGCCTGAGAATGCACGCCCTGATCATCGACGACTCCCGCGCGATGCGGATGATCCTGAAGAAGGTCGTCAGCGACCTCGGCTTCACCTTCGCGGAGGCCGGCAACGGCCAGGAGGCGCTCGACGCGCTGACCCTGGGCCCCAAGCCCGACATCTGCCTCATCGACTGGAACATGCCCGTGATGGACGGCTACACGTTCGTCACCCGCGTCCGCGCCGTGCCCGAGTGGCGCGACATCACGCTCATGATGGTGACCACGGAGAGCGAGCACGGCCAGATCGTGCGCGCACTCGCCGCGGGCGCCCACGAGTACGTCATCAAGCCGTTCACCCCCGACGCCATCGTCGACAAGCTCCAGATGCTCGGTCTGGTCGTCGACAACGTCCTCGCCTGATCCGGAGGTCGCCATGACCACGTCCCTGCACGAGCCCGCGCTCGCCGATGTCCTCGCCCTGACCGAGGAGGTGTGGAACAGTTTCGTCGGAGCCGACGAGCCGCTGCTTCCCGGCATCGAGCCGACCGACAGCAAGTGGGTCGACTACGCCGCCACCATCACCGTGAGCGGTGAGTGGAACGGCATCGTCACCCTGGAGTTCGCCAGCCGCACCGCCGAGCTCGTCAGCGCCCGGATGCTGGGCCTGGACGAGGCCGGCGAGGAGGACGTCGCCGACGCCGTGGGCGAGCTGGTCAACATGGTCGGCGGCAACGTCAAGAGCCTGATGCCCGGCCCCAGCGTGCTGTCGCTGCCGGTGGTCACCACCGGTCGCGTCGCGCGCTCCACCGACGCCACCGAGGTGTGCCGCGCGGACCTCAGCTGGGCGGGCCACCCGCTCTCCGTCGCCGTCCACATCGTCGGCTCCCCCACCGCCTGACCACGGCCCTCCTCGCTCACCGAAAAGGATCCCGCCATGAAGATCGTCGTCGCCGACGACAGCCGCGTGATGCGGCAGATCGTCATCCGCACGCTGCGCCAGGCCGGCTTCGCCGGGCACGACATCCTCGAGGCCGGCAACGGCGCCGAGGCGGTGGAGCTGGTCCGCGCCGAGGCGCCCGACCTGGTGCTCTCGGACTGGAACATGCCCGAGATGAACGGCATCGACGCCCTGGCGACGCTGCGCGCGTCCGGCTCCCAGGTGCCCTTCGGCTTCGTGACCTCCGAGGGGTCCGAGGACATGCGGGCGCGCGCGGCCGCGGAGGGCGCGCTGTTCCTCATCGCCAAGCCGTTCACGCCGGAGACCTTCGCCGAAGCGCTCGCCCCGGTGCTCGTCGGGTGAGCACCGCCGTGGCCGAGATGCACCTGCCCGGGCCCAAGGAGGTCCGCGACCTGCTCACCGACCTCCTCGACAAGCCGATCGAGCTGCGCCCGACGGCGCCGCTCGCGCCCGGCTCCCACAACCCGTGCAGCGTCGGCGTCTACGTCGACGACTCGCTGCGCGTGCGCGCGGTGGTCGCCTGCGACCTGCGCTTCTCCGCCTACGCCGGCGCGGCGATCGGCCTGGTCCCGCTCACCGGCGCCGAGGCCGACCTCGAGACCGGCGCGCTCTCCGAGGGCCTGCGCGACAACCTCTACGAGGTGCTCAACATCGCCGCCTCGATGTTCAACGTCCCCGACGCCCCGCACGTGAAGCTCTACGACCTGCATGCGGCCGGCGCCCCGACGCCGCCCCAGGTCCTCGCCCAGTGCCTGACCCTGGGCCGCCGCGAGGACCTCACCGTCGACATCGGCGGCTACGGCACCGGCGCGTTCTCGGTGATCCTCACCTTCTAGAAGGCCCGCCACGGCCCGGGCGCGCTCCGGCGCGTCGGGGCGCCGCGCCTGCCTCGACACGGGCGGCCGGCACGGACGGGACGAAGGTCCCGAACCGGTGCGGATCGCTCAGGGCGCCGGGTGGCCCGCCGAACGAAGACCCGAGCAAGGACTGCTCACCCCGCCGACGGACCGGCACATCCCTGTTTCCTCTGACGGGAGCTGGTCCGTTGTCCCTCGCCGGAACCGACGCCATCACGAGCGTCCTCGGCACCGCCCTCGACGGGCTGTCGCTGCGGCAGAACGTGATCGCCGACAACATCGCCAACGTCGACACCCCCGGCTTCCGAGCCACCAGCGTCGACTTCGAGTCGTCCCTGGCCGACGCCATCTCGACCGGCGACCTCGGGGGCGCCACCGTCACGACCGCGCCGACCGACACCCCCGTCGGCGCCGACGGCAACAACGTCGACCTCCGCAAGGAGACGATGGCCGCGATGCAGACGGTCTTCCAGTACCAGATGCTCAGCCGCGCGGTGAACGACCGGATGGACCTCGTCAAGACCGCGGCAGGTGCGTGATGGGCGCCTTCGACATGCTCGGCATCGCCAACACCAGCCTGGGCATGCACCAGACCTGGCTCGACGCCCTCGCCGACAACATCGCGAACGTCAACACCACGACCTCGACCAGCCAGAGCGCCTTCCAGGGCCAGATGGTCATCGCCAAGGCCCTGCCTGGCGGAGGAGTGGGCGTCGGCGGGATCGCGCTGAGCAGCGCCCAGGGACGCGTCGTCAACGACCCGAACAACCCCCTGGCGGACGCGGCCGGCAACGTCCGCCAGCCCGACCTCGACCTGGCCAGCCAGATGAGCCAGCTGATCATCGCCCAGCGCGGGTTCCAGGCCTCGGTGCAGGTCACCAAGGACGCCCAGGAGACCTACGACAGCGCGCTCCAGATCGGGAAGGGCTGAGCATGAGCATCCCCGGCATCGAGGCGACCGGCTTCACGCCGTACGTCGCCCCCACCGTGGCGGCCCCCGCGGCACCCGCGGCGGCCTCGCCCACCTCCGGCCAGGACTTCGGCCACCTCGTCCTCGACGGTCTCGACCGCCTCGACGGGCTCACCCACCAGAGCGACGGGCTCGCCGTCAAGGCGGCCACGGGTGACCTGCAGAGCATCCACGACTACACGATCGCGGCCACCCAGACCTCGGTCACCACCCAGCTGAGCGTCGCCGTGCGCAATAAGGCCATCGACGCGTTCAACGAGATCATGCGGATGCAGGTCTGATGCGCGACACCATGACGCGCAGCCTCACCCGGCTGCAGCAGACGTTCCGGACCTTCACCCCCGGCCAGAAGGCGATCGCCGGCATCGGCACGGTCGCCCTCCTGCTGGCGGGTTTCATGGTCTTCCGCTGGGCCTCCACCCCCAGCTACTCACCGCTCTACACCAACCTGGCCTCCTCCGACGCCTCGGCCGTGATCGACCAGCTGAACACCCAGGGCGTCCCGTACCAGATCTCCGACGGCGGGTCGACGATCATGGTGCCGGCCAAGGACGTCTACTCCACGCGGATCAGCCTCAGCGGCCAGGGCATCCCGAGCAACAGCGGCAGCGACGGCTACTCCATCCTCGACAACGAGGGTCTCTCGACCTCGGACTTCCAGCAGCAGACCGATTACAAGCGGGCGATGGAGACCGAGCTCGCCAAGACCGTCGAGGCGATCGACGGCGTGCAGACCGCCGTGGTGCACCTGGCGATCCCTCAGCAGCAGGTCTTCAGCGACCAGCAGCAGAAGCCGACCGCCAGCGTGCTGGTGCAGACGACGCCGGGCCGCACGATGGACGCCCAGCAGGTCCAGGCCGTGGTCAACCTGGTCGCCTCCAGCATCGACAACCTCACCCCCGAGAACGTCACGGTCGCCGACTCCACCGGCCAGGTGCTCAGCACCGGCAACGGCGCCTCGACGGCCGCGACCGGCGTGCAGACCCAGGACGTCGTCGACTTCCAGAACCGGATGAGCGGCGCGGTGCAGCAGCAGCTCGACCGCGTGCTCGGCCCAGGCAACTCCAACGTGCAGGTCACGGCCGACCTCGACTTCGACAAGGTCAGCACCCAGCAGGTCCGCTACTTCTACGACCCCAAGGCGCCGGCGCTCTCCGCGGCCTCCTCGAGCGAGAAGTACAGCGGTGTCGGCAGCGGGACGGCGGGCGGCGTGGTCGGCCCGGACGGCCAGATGGAGACCGGCACCACCGCCGGCACGACCGGCAACGGCAAGTACCAGAAGGTCACCAAGAGCAGCGACAACGCCGTCGACCGGACGGTCGAGAACCGGGAGGCGGCTCCCGGGAGCGTCCGCTCGCTCCACGTGGGCGTCGTGGTCGACAGCCTGTCCGCCGGGACGATCGCACCCGCGCAGCTGCGCAACCTGATCGGCGCCACCCTGGGCATCGACACCAAGCGCGGTGACACCGTCAACGTCTCGACCATGCCCTTCAACCGCACGGCCGAGAAGCAGGCCACCGCGGAGCTGGCGGCCGCGGGCAAGGCGGCCTCCTCGGCGCAGCGGATGACGCTGATCCGCAACGCGGGCCTGGTGCTGGTGCTGCTGTTCGTGCTGGTCCTGGCCTGGCTCCGCGGCCGCAAGCGCGCCAAGCAGCGCCAGGAGGCCACCACCTACGTCGTCGAGCAGCTCCGCCGCGACGCCGCGGACCGGGCCGCGGCCCAGGCGCTGGAGATGCCCAGCCCGGCGATGGTGGCGCTGGAGACCCGCGACAACGACGCCGCCGCGGAGACCCGTGACGAGATCGCCGCACTCGTCGAGCGTCAGCCCGAGGACGTCGCCGCGCTGCTGCGCGGCTGGCTCGTGGACAGGACCTGACCATGCCCGGTTCCCACCTCGCCACCACGCTCGGGGTCCGCAAGACCGCGATCCTGCTCATCCAGCTCGGCCGCGAGCGCGCCTCGCAGGTGATGGCCCACCTCGGTGAGGCCGAGGTCGAGGCCGTCAGTGCCGAGATCGCCCGGCTGGAGTCGATCAACAGCGACGAGAGCCAGCAGGTGCTCACCGAGTTCCGCGACATGATGACCGCGCGGGCACACATCGCCCAGGGCGGGCTCACCTTCGCCCAGCAGCTCCTCGAGCAGTCGCTCGGCGCCGACCGGGCGGCGGAGATCATCGACCGGCTCAACGCGGCAGCGGTGCAGATGCCGTTCCAGTTCCTGCACCGCGCCGACCCCGCCCAGCTGCGCTCGTTCATCGCCGACGAGCACCCGCAGGTGATCGCGCTGGTGCTGGCGCACATGACGCCCGACAAGGCGTCGCTGGTGCTCGGCGGCCTGCCGCCGGAGCAGCAGGCCGACGTCGCCCACCGGATCGCCCGGATGGACCGGACCTCCCCGGAGATGATCCGCGCGGTCGAGAGCACCCTGGAGCGCAAGCTCTCCTCGATGCTGCAGCCGGCCGACATGTCGCGCGTCGGCGGCCTGGACCCGCTGGTGAACATCATCAACCGCTCCGACCGCTCGACCGAGCGCCAGATCGTCGAGGGGCTGGAGGCACTCGACGCCGAGCTCGCCGACGAGGTCAAGAGCCGGATGTTCATGTTCGAGGACATCGTGAGCCTCGACGACAAGTCGGTGCAGCAGGTGCTCCGGCAGGTCGAGACCTCCGAGCTCGCGATGGCGCTCAAGGGGGTCCCGGACGTGGTCCGCCAGAAGATCACCAGCAACGTCTCCGAGCGGGCCGCGGAGAACCTCCTCGAGGAGGTCGAGATGCTCGGCTCCGTCCGGCTGCGCCAGGTCGAGGAGGCCCAGCAGTCCATCATCCGCACGATCCGCCAGCTCGAGGAGCAGGGCCAGATCATGGTGCGCCGCGGGAACGACGATGAGTTCGTCTCCTGACCCGGGCCGCGCCCGGGTGGTCCGCGACGCCGCCGTGACGACCGTCCGCGGGCCCGAGCTGCGCACCGGCACCTGGACCCGCTTCGGTGGCAGCAGCGTCCTCGGCGACGCGGTCACCGAGCACGCGCTGTCCGCCCTCGCCGACACCACCCGCACGGCCGCGCAGGCCCAGGGCTACGCGGTCGGCTGGGCCGAGGGCCGCCGCGCCGCCGCCCTGGAGGCGGCCGAGGCGGCACGCGAGCGCGAGCAGCTCGCCGCCGCCGCCGACGCCCGCCGGGAGTCCGAGCACCAGCAGGCGCAGGCCCGGCTCGCCGCGGTCACCGCGGCCCTCGCCGAGGCGATCCTCACCACCTCCCGCGCCGTCGAGGACCGCGCGCTGGAGCTGGCCCGGGAGCTGACCACGCTGCTGGTGGGCCACCAGCTGCGCTCCACCCCGGACCCGGGCGCCGACGCCGTACGGCGGGCCCTGGCGCTGGCCGCGCAGGAGCCGGTCACCCGGGTCCGGCTCAGTCCCGCCGATGCCGCCTCACCGGCCGCCGAGGCGATCACCGGCCAGGGTCTCGCGCTGGTCGCCGACCCGGCGCTGCACCCCGGCGACGTCGTCGTCGAGACCGACACCGGCGCCCTGGACGCCACGGTGGCCGCCGCGCTCGCCCGGGTCCGCGAGGTCCTGTCGGGCTCCGTCGCAGGAGAGCCCGCATGACGGCGACGTGGACGCCCGAGGTGGTCCAGCGCGCCCGCGCCGCCGCGGCGCCACTGCGACTGGGCCGGGTGGCCGAGGTCGTCGGTCTCCAGGTCCGCGCCACGGGCCTGCGCGTCCCGGTCGGTGACCTGGTCGAGATCCGCACCGGGCGCGGCGTCGTACCCGCCGAGGTGACCGCGGCCCGCCCGGACGGGCTGGTCTGCCTGCCGCTGGGCACCACCGCCGGCCTCGCCGTCGGGGCCGAGGTCCACCACACCGGCGGCCCCCTGCTGGTGCCGGTCGGCCAGGAGCTGCGCGGGCGGGTGCTCGACGGGCTCGGCCGCCCCGTCGACGGCGGCCCGTCCCTGCAGCACCTGCGGCGGGTCCCGGTCGAGAACGACGCTCCCCCGGCGCTCACCCGCACCCGGATCGACCGGCAGGTCGGCCTCGGCGTCCGCGCCCTCGACGCCCTGGTGCCGTGCGGGCGCGGTCAGCGGCTGGGCATCATGGCCGGCTCCGGCGTCGGCAAGTCCAGCCTGCTCTCCATGGTCGCCCGCGGCACCGACGCAGCGCTGTCGGTGATCGCCCTGGTCGGCGAGCGCGGCCGCGAGGTGCGGGAGTTCCTCGAGAACGACCTCGGCCCCGAGGGCCTGGCACGCTCGGTGGTCGTCGTGGCGACCTCCGACGCCTCACCCGTCGAGCGCCTGCGCGCGGCGTTCGTCGCCACCCGGATCGCGGAGTGGTTCCGCGACACCGGCGAGCACGTCGTGCTGATGATGGACAGCCTCACCCGGGTCGCGATGGCCCAGCGCGAGATCGGCCTGTCCGCCGGAGAGCCGCCCGCCACCCGGGGCTACCCGCCGAGCGTCTTCGCGATGATGCCGCGGCTGCTCGAGCGTGCCGGAGCCTCCGCCACCGGCAGCATCACCGGGCTCTACACCGTCCTCGTCGAGGGCGACGACCTGCAGGACCCGATCGGCGACAACGCCCGGGCGATCCTCGACGGCCACGTGGTGCTCAGCCGCAGGCTGGCGACCGGCGGCCACTTCCCGAGCATCGACGTGCTGGAGTCGGTCTCGCGCACCACCACCGCCATCACCCACCCCGGGCAGCGTGCGGACGCGACCCGCCTGCGCCGGCTGCTGGCCGCCCACCGCGACGTGCGCGAGCTCGTCGAGATCGGTGCCTACGTCGGTGGCGCCGACGCGGACGCCGACGCGGCTCTCGCGCTGCTGCCCCGGATCAACGGCTTCCTGCGCCAGCCGATGGACGAGACCTCGCCGACCGCCGAGACCTGGACCCGCCTCCACGAGCTGGTGACGACGTGAGCGCCGCTCCGAGCCGCCGCCACCCCGACGACGCCGGTCTGCACGCGGTCTCGCGGGTGCGGAGCGTGCGCGAGCAGGACAGCCGCAGCGGTCTGCAGCAGGCCAACCAGGAGCTCGCCCAGGCGACGGCACAGGTCGAGGCGCTCGAGGCCTCGGTGCGACGCGCCGCGGACGCCGCTCCCGCTGCAACCGCCGACGCCTGGGTGGCCGCACGCGCCACCCTGGTCGCGCTCAGCTCGCGGATCTCCGCAGCACGCGAGGGCGCCTCGATGAGCCGCACCGTCGCCGAGGCTGCGCTCGCCCGCTGGCAGTCCGACCGCGCTCGGCTGGAGGCCGTCGAGCTGCTGCTCGAGCGCCGCGCCGCCGAGCGTCGTACCGAGCGCGCCCGCAGCGAGGCGCGCGAGCTGGACGACCTCGCCGCGCAACGCCACCTTCGCGCCCTGCGGGGCGACGCATGAGCGGCCACCGGGAGGGCTCCCGATGAGCGTGATGGACGTGACGAGCCGGATCCAGCAGATCCAGGGCCAGCTCGCGATGCTCGCCCCGCAGCAGGCGAGCAGCGGCTTCGCGGCCGCGCTCGACCAGGCCGGCGCCACGACGACGGCCACCACGGGCACCGGGACGGCATCGGGGACCACAGCCGGGTCCGCGGACGGGTCCGACGTGGTCGCCGACGCCCGCAAGTACCTCGGCATCCCCTACCTGTGGGGCGGCACCGACCCCGCGCAGGGCCTCGACTGCTCCGGTCTGGTGCAGCGGGTCTACCGGGACCTCGGCTACGACCTGCCTCGCGTGTCCGGTGACCAGGCGAGGGCCGGCACCGCCGTACCGTCGCTGAGCCAGGCGCAGCCCGGCGACCTGCTCGCGTTCGGCTCGCCCGTGCACCACATCGCGATCTACATCGGCGACGGGAAGATGATCGAGGCGCCGCACACGGGCGCGAACGTCCGCGTGAGCGACGTCTACGAGACGCCCACCGCGATCCGCCGGGTGCTCGGGTCGGTGCAGCCCTCCGCACCGGTCGCGGCCGACGCGGCGCGCGTGGTCGGCGGCGGGTCCGGAGCCGTCCCGGCGAGCGTGCCCTTCGGTCGGCTGTTCGCGGCCGCGGGTCAGAAGTACGGCGTGGACCCGGCGCTGCTCGCCGCCGTCGCGAAGCAGGAGTCCGGCTACAACCCGCGGGCGGTCAGCGGCGCCGGCGCCCAGGGCCTGATGCAGCTGATGCCCGGCACCGCTGCGGGCCTGGCGGTGAGCAACCCCTTCGACCCGGCCCAGGCCGTCGACGGCGCGGCCCGGATGCTGCGCGACCTCTCCGCTCGCTTCGGCTCGACCGAGCTGGCGCTCGCCGCCTACAACGCCGGGCCCGGCGCCGTCCTGAAGTACGGCGGGATCCCGCCGTACC
>JBQCHZ010000003.1:0-5537 GCA_051954195.1 Marmoricola sp. | reverse complement strand
GAGGACGCCCTCGACCCGTGCCGAGCGCGCGCCGGCCCGCACCGCGCCGGAGTCGGCCCGCGCTCCGAGCAGCAGCCCGAGCGCGGTGACGAGCATGGTCTTGCCGGCACCGGTCTCGCCGGTGATCGCGGTGAAGCCCGGTCCCAGCTCGAGGACCGACTCCTCGATCACGCCGAGGCCGCTGATCCGGATCTCCTCGATCACGTCGTCGTCCTCATCGGCCCGCGCTCCGGCGCCGCCGCTCGGCCGCTCCGCGCCAGCCGGCGACGGGGAGGTCGAACTTCGCGACGAGCCGGTCGGTGAACGGGGCCTGGTGCAGGCGCACCAGGCGGACCGGGCGACGGCCGCGGCGCACCTCGATCCGGGCGCCGGGCGGGAGCTCGACCGGTCGGCGCCCGTCGCACCACAGCACCCCGGGGGCCTCGTTGTCCTCGAGCACCTCCACGGCCAGGACCGAGGACGGCGCCACGACGAGCGGTCGTGCGAACAGCGCGTGGGCGCTGATAGGCACCATCAGCAGCGCCTCGACGCCGGGCCAGACCACGGGCCCGCCGGCGGAGAAGTTGTAGGCCGTCGAGCCGGTGGGGGTCGCACAGACGACGCCGTCGCAGCCGAAGCGGCTCAACGGCCGACCATCGACCCCGATGACCACCTGGAGCATCCGCTCGCGGGAGCCCTTCTCCACGCTCACCTCGTTGAGCGCCCAGCCGGACTCGACGAGCTGGTTGCCGCGGTAGACGGTCACGTCGAGGCTCAACCGCTCCTCGATGGAGTACCGCCGCGCGACGACCGCCTCGATCGTCGAGGCGACGTCCTCGCTCTCGGCCTCGGCGAGGAAGCCGACGTGGCCGAGGTTCACCCCGAGCAGGGGCGGCCCGTCGTCATGGGTCAGCTCCGCGGCCCGCAGGATGGTGCCGTCCCCGCCGAGGACCACCACCACCTCGCACTCCTCGGCGGCGTCGGCGGTCCCCACGACCTCGACGCCCTCCTCGTCGGTCAGGCCGAGGTCGGCGGCCTCGTCGGCGAGCAGCCGGACCACCAGCCCGTGGTCGCGCAGGGCGCAGACCACCTCCCGGCCGATCGCGCGCGCCTCCTCCCGCCCGGTGTGCGCGAGCACGAGCACGCGGCGGGTTGCTCGAGGGCGCGTCACGGAACCACCCTCTCACCCGCCGCCGACGGATCGTCGGACCCCGCACGCACGGCGGCCGCGGTCGCCTCCTCGTCCACACCGTCCACGTCGGTGCGCAGCCACAGGAAGAACTCGACGTTGCCCGCCGGTCCCGGCAGCGGGCTGCGCACCACGCCCCGGGTGCCCCAACCGCGCTCGGCCGCAGCCCGGGCGACCGTGGTGACGGCGTCCTCCCACAGCGCCGGGTCGCGGACGACCCCGCCCTTGCCCAGACGATCCCGACCGACCTCGAACTGCGGCTTCACCATCAGCGCCAGGTCGCCGTCGGGCTCGGTGGCCCCGATCAGCGGCTCCAGGACCAGCGTCAAGGAGATGAACGACAGGTCGCCCACGACCAGCTGCACGGGGCCCCCGATCAGGTCCGGGGTCAGGGCACGGATGTTGGTGCGGTCATGGACGCGGACCCGCGGGTCGTTCCGCAGGTGCCAGACCAGCTGCCCGTAGCCCACGTCGACCGCGACCACCTCGCGCGCCCCGGCACGCAAC
Organism: Marmoricola sp.; assembly: GCA_051954195.1. Classification (GTDB taxonomy): domain Bacteria; phylum Actinomycetota; class Actinomycetes; order Propionibacteriales; family Nocardioidaceae; genus Marmoricola. Next base: position 3,862 of record JBQCHZ010000003.1, on the reverse strand, counting down.
AGGACGTCGGTGAAGCCGCCGGTCGACGCTCCGGCGTCCAGGCAGCGCCTGCCCGCGACCTGCAGACCGTCCGCGCCGAACACCGCCAGCGCTCCGGCCAGCTTGTGGCCACCACGGCTGGCCCAGGACTCCGGCGCGTCGGGATCGGTGCGCACGACCAGGTCGGCGTCGGTGCTCACCCCGGTCGCCGGCTTCGCCGCCGGCTGACCGTTCACGCTCACCCGGCCGCTCTCGATCAGCGCCCGCGCCTCCTCCCGGGAGCGCGCCAGCGAGCGACGGACGAGCTCGGCGTCCAGGCGCAGTCGTCGCGTCGGCACCTCAGGCCTCGGACCCGGACGCCTCCGCCGGCCGGTCCAGGCTCTGGCGCAGCGCACGGTGCGCCTCCTCGAACACCGGCAGGTGCTCCTCCACCGCGAGCGCGTCGAGCCGGTCGAGCGTGCTGAGCACCGCATCCACCGAGGCGTCTCCGGTGGCCCGCGCGTCCGCCGGCCAGCCTTCTGGAGCGGGGTCCTCGAGCTGCTCGGGCGCTCCGTCGGCGCGCGGTTCGGTCATGGCCGTCCTCCAGGCGGTGTCGGGTGCTCGTGCGGCGTCTGCGGCTCGCGTGGCTCTGGTGGCTTCGTGTCGCCGACCTCGGCCGGGTGGCCGGTCGCGTCGAGGTGACGCCATCCGGTCACGGCGGCCACCCGCCACCAGTCGTCGACGCTACCGCTCCCGGTGATCTCGAGCCGGTCGGCCCGCACCACCCCGCGCCACGACCCCAGGTGCACCTCGTCGTCCACGACGCTCGGCACCGGTTGCGGCTCGGCGAGGCCGGCGAGCCCCGAGGCGACGAACTGCGGGCGCTCCCCTGACTCCGCCGCCAGGAGCTCGGCGAGCCCCGTCACGCCGGTGAGGACCAGCAGACTGGGCCACCCGACGCGCCCGGCTCCGGCGATGTCGGTGTCGAGCCGATCACCGATCATCAACGGGCGCCGTCCCCCGACCCGATCGAGGGTCTCCTGCAGCAGGGCGGGCTCCGGCTTGCCGGCGACGACCGGCGTGCGGCCGGCATAGTCGGCGACCAACCGGACCAAGGTGCCGTTGCCCGGCCCGATGCCCCGGTCGGTCGGCATGGTGAGGTCGGTGTTGCTGGCGACCCAGGGAGTCCCGCCGCGCACCAGGATCGCTCCGTCGACGACCTGGCGCCACGGCATGTCGGGACCGTAGCCCTGCACGACCGCTGCCGCGCCGTCCTCACCGACGTCGGCCAGGTCGGTGACCGGACGGAGCCCACGCTCCCGGAGGGCGACGACCAGCCCCGTGCCGCCGATGACGTAGACCGACCTCCCGGCCGGCACCTGCTCGGCGACCAGGCGGCTCGCGGCCTGAGCGCTCGTGACGACGTCGGCGGCATCGGCCCGCACCCCGAGGCGGGTCAGGTGTGCCGCCACGTCCTCAGGCGTCCGGGCGGCGTTGTTGGTCACGAAGGCCACCCCCACGCCCGCGCGACGGGCCTCCTCGAGGGCCTCGGCCGCGCCCGGCACGGCTGCCGGACCGCGATAGACCACGCCGTCGAGGTCGAGCACGAGCAGGTCGTGCTCAGCGAGGAGCGGACGGTCGGTGGCGACGAGCACGGGATCGATTGTGGCCGATCCGCTCAGGCGTCGGCGCGCCGCACCCTCCGACCCGCCCGGACGACCACCTCGACCCGGGTCTGGACACCCGCCCCGGAGCGGAAGTGGCGTCGACGCAGCTCACCGCTGATCTCCACCCGGTCGCCGACCGCCCACCCCTGGCTCGTCCGCAGGACCCGTCCTCCCCACACCGCACAGTCGAACCAGTCGGTGGCGCGACGCGCTCCCGCCGAGGGGTCGCTCCGTCGCGGCACCGTCAGGCGGAAGGTCACCAGCGCGTCGCCGCTGGGCAGCTCGCGCACCACGGGCGCACTGCTCAGCCGGCCGCGCAGGGAGACCGTGTTCGCCGGGTCGTCCGGATCGTCCTCGCGTCCCTTGAGCCGGGTCGCCGTGCTGCGTGATGACGTCATCGTCGATCACCTCCGCTGGCAGCGTGCACCGTTGGAGATCCGTCTGCGGCGGGGTCGACCGCGCCTGTGGACGCGGCCGCCGAGAGCGCACCTGGGGACCCAGGACGGTCAGTCGGAGGTGTCCCCGGGACCGCGTCCCTCGAGCCGGCGCTCGACCTCGGCGGCCCGCGCGGCAGCGTCGGTGGTGCCCAGGCCGTCGGCCGCGTCCGCCCGGTGGAACCAGGCGAGCGCGTCCTCCTCGCGCCCCGCCTCCAGCAGGGTGTCGGCGTAGACGTAGCGCAGGCGCGCCACCCACGGCTGTCGTGCCTTGGACTCCAGCGGCGCGTGCTCCAAGGTGCGGAGCGCTGCCTCGATCTCGCCACGGTCGCGGCGCGCACCCGCCTCGACGATCACCAGCTCGGCCTGCTGGTCGGAGGCGAACCCGTCGCGAGCGGTCTCGCGCAGTAGCGTCAGCGCCCGGTCGGGCCGGCCCAGCGCGCGCTCGCAGTCGGCCATCATCGCCACGTAGGCGGGTGACCCGTTCATCCGCCGTGCCGCGCGCAGCTCCTGCAGTGCCTCGGCGAACTCCCCGGCACCGTAGGCCGCCTCGCCCACCGCCTCCCGGACCACCGCGAGCCGACCCGCCCGCCCACGCGCGGCGAGCGTGTGCTCGTAGGCCGCACGAGGGTCCGACTCGAGCAGCTGCTCGGCAGCGACCAGGTGCCGAGCCACCCGCAGTGCCAGCTTCTCAGGCAGCGACTTCAGCTGGGCGGCGACGCTGCGGTCCAGCTCGCGCCCGGTGACGGACTCAGGCAGCGGCGGGCCGTCGTAGCGCTGCTGCTCCGCCGTCCGCGCCTCGTCGCGCTCGCGCCGGTCCGGACGGCCGGGTCCGCTGCTTGCTCCGCGGAATCCTCCGCGCGAGCCGTTGCGCGAGCCTGGCGCGCCCTTGCGAGGCGCTCCGCCACGGCGACCCTCCGACTCATCCGGTCGGCCCCGACCACCTGACTGACCACTTGACCGACCACCGGACCGGCCTGCGGACTGACTGCCGGACGGGCCACGGGACTGGCCGGCGCCCTGGCCCGAGCTGCCGCCCCGACCGCCGGATCCCCCACGGCCGGCCGGTCCTCCGCTCCTGCGCTGTTCTGCCACGGTTGTCTTCCTCTCCCAGGCCCGCCACGGGCCGCACGAACGCCCGCAGGTGCGGGAACGACAAGAACGAGGGCCGCCCCCGAACCGGGGGCGACCCTCGTTGAAAAGTATGTCCGGCGGCGTCCTACTCTCCCACAGCCTCGCGGCTGCAGTACCATCGGCGCTGAAAGGCTTAACTTCCGGGTTCGGAATGGAGCCGGGTGTTTCCCTTTCGCTATGGCCGCCGAAACTCTATGGAGTTGTCCGGTGAACTCTCGCTCGAGTCCCCGACCGTAACTCGGGAACCACACAGTGGACGCGCAACATCTTTGTGAAGACAAGCCCTCGGCCTATTAGTACCGGTCGGCTGGGCATTACTGCTGTACACCTCCGGCCTATCAACCCAGTCGTCTACTGGGGGCCTTACCCGGTTAACCCGGTGGGAGACCTCATCTTGAAACGTGCTTCCCGCTTAGATGCTTTCAGCGGTTATCACTTCCGAACGTAGCTAACCAGCCGTGCTCTTGGCAGAACAACTGGCACACCAGAGGTTCGTCCATCCCGGTCCTCTCGTACTAGGGACAGCCTTTCTCAAGTCTCCTGCGCGCGCGGCGGATAGGGACCGAACTGTCTCACGACGTTCTAAACCCAGCTCGCGTGCCGCTTTAATGGGCGAACAGCCCAACCCTTGGGACCTACTCCAGCCCCAGGATGCGACGAGCCGACATC
>JBQCHZ010000002.1:0-3308 GCA_051954195.1 Marmoricola sp. | reverse complement strand
CAGCGTGCTCATCGCACAGCGCCCCACGCTCAGCGAAGACGTCGTTGCGGACAACCGCAGCCGCTTCGTCATCGAGCCCCTCGAGCCCGGCTTCGGCTACACGCTCGGCAACTCCCTGCGTCGCACCCTGCTCTCGAGCATCCCGGGTGCCTCGGTCACCAGCATCCGCATCGACGGCGTGCTGCACGAGTTCTCCACGATCCCCGGGGTCAAGGAGGACGTCACCGAGATCATCCTCAACATCAAGCAGCTCGTGGTCTCCTCGGAGCACGACGAGCCGGTCGTGATGTACCTGCGCAAGCAGGGCGCCGGCGCGGTCACCGCTGCCGACATCGCCCCGCCCGCGGGTGTCGAGGTGCACAACCCCGACCTGCACATCGCCACGCTCAACGGCAAGGGCAAGATCGAGATGGAGCTGACCGTCGAGCGCGGTCGCGGCTACGTCTCGGCCCAGCAGAACAAGTCCGGCGACCAGGAGATCGGCCGCATCCCGGTCGACTCGATCTACAGCCCGGTGCTGGCCGTGACCTACAAGGTCGAGGCCACCCGTGTCGAGCAGCGCACCGACTTCGACAAGCTCATCGTCGACGTCGAGACCAAGAACTCGATGGCTCCCCGTGACGCCATGGCCTCCGCCGGCAAGACGCTGGTCGAGCTGTTCGGCCTGGCCCGCGAGCTCAACGTCGAGGCCGAGGGCATCGACATGGGCCCGTCGCCGACCGACGCCGCGCTGGCCGCCGACCTGGCCCTGCCGATCGAGGACCTCGACCTCACCGTCCGGTCCTACAACTGCCTCAAGCGCGAGGGCATCCACACCGTGGGTGAGCTCGTGGGTCGCAGCGAGGCGGACCTGCTCGACATCCGCAACTTCGGTGCGAAGTCGATCGACGAGGTCAAGGCCAAGCTGGCCGGCATGGGCCTGGCCCTCAAGGACAGCCCGCCCGGGTTCGACCCCTCCGCGATCGCCGACAACTACGGCGACTACGACGACGACTTCTCCGACGACGGCCGTTCGCTGGCCGAGGACGAGCAGCTCTGACCAACCGCCGCTGACCGCCGGGTACGGCCCTGCCGGGCCCGGTCGGTCACACACCAAGGAGAACCTACGAAATGCCTACCCCCACCAAGGGTCCCCGTCTCGGCGGCGGTCCGGCGCACGAGCGGCTGATCCTGGCCAACCTGGCCACCTCGCTGTTCGAGCACGACTCGATCACCACCACCGAGGCCAAGGCCAAGCGCCTGCGCCCGCTGGCGGAGCGTCTCGTGACGTTCGCCAAGCGCGGTGACCTGCACGCCCGTCGCCGCGTCCTGTCGGTCATCTCCGACAAGGGTGTCGTGCACCGTCTCTTCACCGAGATCGCGCCCGACATGGCCGAGCGCCAGGGCGGGTACACCCGCATCACCAAGATCGGCGCCCGCAAGGGTGACAACGCCCCCATGGCCGTGATCGAGCTCGTCCGCGAGCCGCTGGCCAAGAAGGCGACGGTCAAGGAGGCGGAGGCCGCCACCAAGCGCGCCGCCAAGCAGGCCGAGGCCAAGGACGCCGCTGCCGAGACCAAGGCCGCCGAGGCCGAGGCGAAGGCGGAGGAGGCCGAGACCACCGAGGCCACCGAGACCGAGGTGCCGGCCGGCGCCGTCGTCGCGAACGAGGACGGCTCGTCCCCGGACGAGGCCTACACGGTCAAGGGCAACCGCGACTCGGGCAAGTACCACGATCCCGACGGCCAGTGGTTCGAGCAGACCCACGCCGAGTTCTGGTTCAAGTCCGCCGAGGACGCCGAGGCCGCAGGCTTCACCAAGGCCGGCGCCTGACGCCAGCCGCACGGCACACGCGAACGGGCCGTCCACCCTCCGGGGTGGGCGGCCCGTTCCGCGTCTCAGGCGTCGCGGAAGGCGCCGGCGAGCGGGAGGATCAGCAGGACCAGCACCATCGGCACGGCGAACCCGCTCCGCAGCGACCCGGCGCCCACCGCACCCGTGAGCACCGCCCCGAGCAGGCCGCCGACGTAGTTGAACTGGTTGAACCGGGCGATGACGGCGTCCACCCGGGCCCGCCGTGCCTCGGGGTCGAGCCCGCTGCCGGCGACGGCGGCCGCGGCGGAGAAGCTCAGCGGCGCGATGACCGCGACCGACCCGCCGAGCACCGTGAAGCCGAGCACGGCGACGGCCCACGTGGGGGAGAAGACGATGACGGCGAGTGCGAGCGCCGCCACCACGGCGCCGGCCCGCAGGAGCGGGACCGGGCCCCAGCGCGCCACGGCCGCGTCGCCGCCGAGCCGGAAGGCGCCGCTCGCGACGAGGTAGGGCAGCGTCGCGAGGGGCAGCAGCCAGTCCGGTGCGTCGTGGGCCGAGCGCAGGAAGACCGGGCCCCACGTCGTGGCGGCCGTGTCGACCATGTAGAAGAGCACCATCGCCGCCCCGAGCAGCAGGATGCGCCGCCACGGCACCGACCCCGAGGCTGCCGGCTCGACGGGGGTGACGTCGTGCGGCAGGAACGGCGCGGCAGCGGCCAGGACGCCGAGCGCCGCGAGCGGCAGCAGCCCGACCGTGATTCCGACGCCGCTGACGGCGATCGCGACCAGCGTGGCGGCGATGCCGCCCAGGGTCCACGCGCCGTGGAAGGTCGGCAGGATCGTTCGGCCGTAGCGGTGCTCGAGCGCCACCGCCTGCATGTTCGTCGTGGCGTCGATCGAGCCGAGCGCGAGGCCGTATGCCGCGAGCCCGGCCACGAAGACGGGCTCGGCCGGGGCGAGCGCCACCACGGCGAGGCCGAGCCCGGCGAGGACGAGGGCGCCGCGCAGCACCGTGGCACTGCCGGCGCGCTTGGCCCCGAGCTCGGCCAGCACCGAGCCGAGGCCGGCGAGCAGGACCACCATGAGCAGCAGGCCCGAGACCGCGAGCTCGCTGAGCCCCCACTGGTCCTGGAACCGCGGCAGCCGGGTGGTGAGCGAGATGAACAGCAGCCCCTGGGCGCCGAAGGCGGCGGCCACCGCGCGACGGTGGGTGGACAGCGGGGTGCGGTCGAGGTCCGTGCCGGTCACGGCCCCACTGTGGCAGAGGGTGCGCGGGCCGTCGGTAGGCTCGCCACCATGTCGAGCGCGTCGCCCTCCCTGCGGGTGCGCCTCGACGTCTCCTACGACGGGACGGACTTCTCCGGGTGGGCGGCGCAGCCCGGGCTGCGGACCGTGGAGGGCGAGCTCTCGGCAGCCCTCGGCACGCTGCTGCGCGCGACCGAGCCCGTCCGGCTCGTCGTCGCCGGCCGGACCGACGCCGGTGTGCACGCGCGCGGGCAGGTCGTGCACCTCGAC
>JBQCHZ010000001.1:0-60479 GCA_051954195.1 Marmoricola sp. | reverse complement strand
CCGACGAGGCTGTAGTCGTCGGCGGCGAACACCTTCTCGATGTCCCGCTGCGCGATCAGGTTGCCGGCCGTTGCGCGGCGGTCGCCGGCCATCACGACCCCACCGTCGAACAGCGCGGCGACGATCGTGGTGCCGTGCGGGGCCAGCTCGGCGGCGCTACCGGTGGGCAGCGCGCGCCGCCCGGGCAGCAGCTCGGGCGCGACCTGGCCGAGGAACTCCGTGAACGACGAGGAACCGGGGGTCAGGTAGGCCCCGGGAAGACGTGCATCGCCCACCGGTCACTGCCCGCCCTTCTGGATGAAGGACTTCACGAAGTCCTCCGCGTTGGTCTCGAGGACGTCGTCGATGTCACCGAGGATCGCGTCGATGTCCTCGTCGAGCTGCTCCTTGCGCTCGGTGACCGATCCCTCGGGCGCGGCGGCCTCCTCGACCTGCTCCTCGGCGTCCTGGGCCTTGCGCGGCTGCTTCTGCTCCTGGGCCATGGCCCGAACCTACTACCCCCGGCGCGAGGATCGCCGTCAGCGGGTCAGTGCCTCGAACAGGGACAGTGCGGTGTCGTGCCGGTCGAGCAGGTCGCCGACGTGCGCCTTGCTGCCGCGCATCGGGTCGATGGTGGGCACCCGTTGCAGGGACTCCCGGCCCGGGAGGTCGAAGATCACCGAGTCCCACGACGCGGCGGCGATGCTGTCGGGGTACTGCGCGAGGCACCGGCCCCGGAAGTAGGCCCGGGTGTCCTCGGGCGGCTCGTGCATCGCGCGCGTGACCGCGGCGTCGTCGAGGAGCCGCTCCATCCGGCCGCCGGCCACCAGCCGGTGGTAGAGACCCTTCTCCGGGCGCAGGTCGGCGTACTGGAGGTCGATGAGGTGCAGCTTGGCGTCGTCCCAGTCCAGGCCGTCGCGCTCCCGGTAGGACTGCAGCAGCCGGAGCTTGGCGACCCAGTCGAGCTCGCGGGCGCACAGGAGGGGGTCGCGCTCCAGGCGGGTCAGCACCGACTCCCAGCGCTCGAGGACGTCGGCGGTCTGGTCGTCCAGGTCGTCGCCGTACGTCTCGCCGACCCACTTCCGCACGGCGTGGAGGTACTCCCACTGGATCTGCACCGCGGTCATCGTGCGCCCGCCCTGGAGCTCGACGAGGTGCCGCAGGGTGGGGTCGTGGGAGACCGCGCGCAGGGACGCGACCGGCGTCGCGAGCGCGAGGTCCCAGCCCTGGCGTGCGAAGGCCTTGTCCTCGATCATCGCGAGCACCAGCGAGGTGGTCCCGACCTTGAGGTACGTCGAGATCTCGGCGAGGTTGGCGTCGCCGATGATCACGTGCAGTCGGCGGTACTTCTCGGGGTCGGCGTGCGGCTCGTCGCGGGTGTTGATCAGCGGCCGCTTGAGGGTGGTCTCGAGGCCGACCTCGACCTCGAAGAAGTCCGCGCGCTGGCTGAGCTGGAAGCCGGTCCCCCGCCCGTCCTGGCCGGTGCCCACGCGGCCGGCGCCGCAGACGACCTGCCGGCTGACGAAGAAGGGGATCAGGTGCCGGACGATGTCGGCGAACGGCGTGGAGCGCCGGACGAGGTAGTTCTCGTGAGCGCCGTAGGAGGCGCCCTTCCCGTCGGTGTTGTTCTTGTACAGCACCAGGTCGCCCTCCCCCGGCACCGCGGCGAACCGGGTGGCGTCGAGGGCCACCTGCTCGCCGGCCTTGTCCCACAGCACCACGTCGAGCGGGGAGGTCACCTCCGGCGTGGAGTACTCCGGGTGGGCGTGGTCGACGTAGAGCCGGGCGCCGTTGGTGAGGATGACGTTGGCCAGGCCCAGGTCCTCGTCGGTGAGCTGGGTCGGGTCGGCCACCTCGCGGGCCAGGTCGAAGCCGCGCGCGTCGCGCAGCGGCGACTCCTCCTCGAAGTCCCAGCGCGCACGCCGCGCCCGCAGCGTGCTGGAGGCGTAGGCGTTGACCAGGCGGGTGCTGGCGACCATGGGGTTCGCGTGCGGCTGGCCCTGCACGGAGATCCCGAACTCGGTCTCGGTCCCCATGATCCGCCGCACGCTCATGCTTCGAGCGTAGTCGTCAGCCCTGACCGGAGGGGGCGGCGCCCTACAGGTACTGGCCGGTGTTGGCCACGGTGTCGATCGAGCGGCCCGGCTCGGTGCCCTGCTTGCCGGTGATGAGCGTGCGGATGAACACGATCCGCTCGCCCTTCTTGCCCGAGATGCGCGCCCAGTCGTCGGGGTTGGTGGTGTTGGGGAGGTCCTCGTTCTCCTTGAACTCGTCGACGCAGGCCTGGAGCATGTGCTGGATCCGCAGCCCCTTCTGGCCGTGGTCGATGGCCTCCTTGATCGCCATCTTCTTCGCGCGGTCGACGATGTTCTGGATCATGGCGCCCGAGTTGAAGTCCTTGAAGTAGAGGACCTCCTTGTCGCCGTTGGCGTAGGTGACCTCGAGGAAGCGGTTCTCCTCGGACTCGGTGTACATCCGCTCGACGGTGGCGCGGATCATCCCGTCCACGCACGCCTGCCGGTCGCCGCCGAACTCGGCGAGGTCGTCGGCGTGCAGCGGCAGCTCGGGGATCAGGTACTTGGAGAAGATGTCGCGGGCCGACTCGGCGTCGGGCCGCTCGATCTTGATCTTCACGTCCAGGCGGCCGGGGCGCAGGATCGCCGGGTCGATCATGTCCTCGCGGTTGGAGGCGCCGATCACCAGGACGTTCTCGAGCAGCTCCACGCCGTCGATCTCGCTGAGCAGCTGCGGGACGATGGTGTTCTCCACGTCGGAGGAGACCCCGGAGCCGCGGGTGCGGAACAGGGAGTCCATCTCGTCGAAGAACACGATCACCGGCGTGCCCGAGCTGGCCTTCTCGCGGGCCCGCTGGAACACCAGCCGGATGTGCCGCTCGGTCTCGCCGACGTACTTGTTGAGCAGCTCGGGACCCTTGATGTTCAAGAAGTACGACTTGCCCGGTGCCCCCTCGCCGCCGGTCTTCGCCGCGACCTTCTTGGCCAGGGAGTTGGCGACCGCCTTCGCGATCAGCGTCTTGCCGCAGCCGGGAGGCCCGTAGAGCAGCACGCCCTTGGGCGGCTTGAGCCGGTGCTCCTTGAACAGGTCGGGGTAGAGGTAGGGGAGCTCGACGGCGTCCTGGATCGCCTCGATCTGGCTGCCGAGGCCGCCGATCGACTCGTAGGCGATGTCGGGGACCTCCTCGAGGATCAGCTCCTCGACCTCGGACTTGGGGACCCGCTCGTAGACGTGCCCGGACTTGGCGTCGAGCAGCACGGAGTCGCCGGCGCGCAGGGTCGAGCCGCGCAGCGGCTCCGCAAGCCGCACGACCCGCTCCTCGTCGGCGTTGGCGATGACCAGCGCGCGGTCCCCGTCGGCCAGGAGCTCCTTGAACATCACCACCTCGCCGACCGACTCATAGGCCAGCGCGGCGACGACGTTCAGCGCCTCGTTGAGCATCACCTCCTGGCCCTGCCGGAGCTCGTCGAGCTCGACGGCGGGACTGACGCTGACGCGCAGCTTGCGGCCGCCGGTGAAGACGTCGATGGTGTCGTCGTCGTTGCGGCCCAGGAACGTGCCGAAGCCGGTCGGCGGCTGCGCGAGCCGGTCGACCTCCTCCTTGAGGGTGATGATCTGGTCGCGTGCCTCGCGCAGCGTCTGGGCCAGGCGCTCGTTCTGCGACGTCACCGCCGCCAGCGAGCGCTGGGTGTCGACGAGCCGCTGCTCCAGGGCGAGCGGGCCGCCGGTGGGCAGCTCGGCGAGGCGACGGCGCAGGTCGGTCACCTCGGCCTCGAGCAGGGAGACCTGGCTGCGCAGCTGGGCTGCTTCGGTCGTGGTCATCGCGAACCTCCTGTGGCGGAAGGTGCCTCTGTCCTGGACCCTACCCACGCGCACCAGCGAGCACGCGGCGAATCGCCCACCGGGTCAGGGCGCGTCGTCGAACCCACCGGCCGCCGCGTCCGGAGGCAGGTCGGTGGGCCGGGGCCCGGTGTAGTCCGCGCCGTACGCCCCGGGGGCCGGGCGGCGCTTCTTGCGCGGCGCGCTCTGTCCAGGCGACATCCGCCGGGAGGTGACCAGGAAGCCGGTGTGGCCGTTCATCGAGTGCGCCGGCCGGATGGCGAGCCCCTCCACGTGCCACTCGCGCACGAGCGTCTCCCAGGGCTGCGGCTCGGTGAACTCGCCGTGGGCCCGCAGGGTCTCCACCAGGCGCCCCAGCTGGGTGGTGGTGGCGACGTACCCGATCACCACACCACCGGGTCGCAGCGCGTGCGCGACCGCGTCCACGCACTCCCAGGGCGCGAGCATGTCGAGCACGACCCGGTCGACCGAGCCGGCCTCCACCGAAGGCAGCTCCTCGGCGAGGTCGCCGACGGTGAGGCTCCAGGCAGGGTGCGGCCCGTCGAAGAACTGCTCGACGTTGCGGCGCGCGACCTCGGCGAACTCGGGCCGGCGCTCGTAGGACCGCACCGAGCCGCCCGGGCCCACCGCCCGCAGCAGCGAGCAGGTGAGCGCGCCGGAGCCCGCACCGGCCTCGACGACGCACGCTCCGGGGAAGACGTCCGCCATGGCGACGATCTGCGCCGCGTCCTTGGGGTAGACCACGGCCGCACCGCGCGGCATCGACACGACGAACTCGCTGAGCAGCGGCCGGAAGACCAGGTACTCGGCTCCCGCGCCCGAGGTGATCGTGAAGCCCTCCTCGCGGCCGATCAGGTCGTCGTGGGCGATCGCGCCGCGGTTGGTGTGGAAGGCCTTGCCGGGCTCCAGGCAGAGGTTGTGGCGGCGCCCCTTGCCGTCGACGAGGCGCACCCACTCCCCCGCCTCCAGGGGTCCCCTGCGGACGCCGGACCACTCCGGGTCCCGCCGCGACTGCGCGTGACTGGGCTCGCTCACCCCTTGTTCCCTCCTGCCGCGAAGGCACGGTCGACGTCGGCGCTGCTCAGCAGCCCGTAGATGCTCCCGTCCTGCTCGAGCAGGACGTACTCGGCCGCGGGCGTCCGGGTCATCGCCCGGACCAGCTCCTCGCCGACGAGGTCAGCGGGGAGGACCAGCCCGTCCTCGACGGTGCGCGCCACCGAGCTGACCGGCTGCCAGGGCCGGCGCTCCGGCGGGGTCGCGAGCAGGGCCGCCTCGCTCACCACCCCGGTGAGCCGCTCGTCGCCGGCGTGCACGACGATGCCGCCGGCGCCCGCCTCCTGCGCCCGGCGGACCGCCTCGGCGACGGAGAGGTCCTCGGGGACCGCGATCACCCGGCGCGCGAGTCCGCGGGCCTGCAGCGCCGGCAGCCGCCTGCGCAGCTGCACCCCGGACAGCGCGGCCGTGGCGCCGCCCCACAGGAACGCCGCCACCACCCAGGCCAGCAGGTAGTCGACGAAGTCGGGGTGCACGTCACCGACGAGGGTCCAGGCGAAGGGCCAGACCAGCACCGCGACGGCGACGACGCGGCCGGCCCAGGCGGCGACCACCGTGCCGCGGGCGCTGTCGCCCGTGCCCTTCCAGACGGCCGCCTGCAGCACGCGACCGCCGTCCAGCGGCAGCCCGGGGACCAGGTTGAGCGCGCCGAGCACCAGGTTGGAGAAGGCGATGCCGTCCACGGCCATCCCGATCAGGCCGCCGGGCAGCACGGTGCGCAGCAGGTAGGCGACCACGCCGACGGCGATGGAGGTCAGGGGTCCCACCACGGCGATGCGGAACTCTTGTCCCGGCGTCGGCGGCTCGCCCTCGATCGCCGTCATCCCGCCGAGGAAGCTGAGCGTGATCCAGCGGACCGGGAGGCCGTCGCGCTTGGCCATCATCGCATGCGACATCTCGTGCAGCAGCACGGTCAGGTAGAGCAGCACGGCGTACGCGAGCCCGGCGACGTACTTCCAGGGTCCGAGACCGGGTTGCACCCGGTCGATCTGGGGCGCGAGCAGCCAGGCGAGCAACAGGGCCACCAGGATCCAGGAGGACCGGACCAGCACGGCGACGCCGCCCACCGACCCGATCCGGATCGTGCCCGGCGGGTAGGACGAGGGGCTGCCACGACCGGGGTCGGAGGGCTCTGTGGGCACGGCGTCACGCTATCCGAGCGACCGGAGCCCGGCGGGGTCGAGGTCGGCGAGCGAGGCGGCGCGGTGCAGGCCCGGTCGGTCGGCCACCTCGACGTGGTTGGGCACCACGAGCACCCGGCACCCCGCCGCCAGGGCGGAGGTCACCCCCGGGGTGGAGTCCTCGACGGCGACGCAGTCGGCGGGCTCCAGGCCGAGCAGCTCGGCGCCGCGCGCGTACGGCTCGGGGTCCGGCTTGCCGCGGGCCACCGTCTCACCGGTGACCACGCAGTCGAAGGTGCCCGCCGGCAGGGCGTCCAGGGCCGGCTCGACGAAGCGCCGATAGGACATCGTGACGAGCCCGCACGGCACGCCGTCCGCGCGGAGCGCTGCCAGCAGCTCCCGGGCCCCGGGCCGCCACGGCACCGCCGCTGCCATGTGCCGCACCACCCCGTCGAGCAGGCGGTCGACCACCTCGACCGGGGTGAGCGGCACGCCGGTGTGCTCGATGATGTAGCGGCCCGACTCGAGCAGGTCGTTGCCGACCAGCCGGAGCGCGTGCTCGCGCGACCAGGTGCCGCCGAAGGACTCGACGAGGGCGAACTCCTCCTCGATCCAGTACGGCTCGGTGTCGACCAGGGTGCCGTCGAAGTCGAACAGCACCGCCCGGGCTGCGACTGCGGTGCTCACTCGTCGGGGTTGTAGCCGAGGTTGGGCGCGAGCCAGCGCTCGGCCTCGGACAGCGTCCAGCCCTTGCGCTCGGCGTAGTCGACGACCTGGTCGCGTGCGAGCCGGCCCACGACGAAGTACTGCGCCTGCGGGTGACTCAGGTACCAGCCGCTGACGGCGGCTCCGGGCCACATCGCCATGGAGTCGGTGAGCTCGATGCCGGTGGTCGCGGTGACGTCGAGCAGCTCCCACAGGGTGCGCTTCTCGGTGTGCTCGGGGCAGGCAGGGTAGCCCGGCGCCGGCCGGATGCCGCGGTAGCGCTCCCCGATCAGCGCCGCGTTGTCGAGCTCCTCCTCCGGTGCGTAGCCCCACAGCTCGGTGCGCACCCGCTGGTGCATCCGCTCCGCGAAGGCCTCGGCCAGCCGGTCGGCGATCGACTCCAGCAGGATCGCGGAGTAGTCGTCGAGCGCCGCCTTGAACTCCATGATCTTCTCCGTCGACCCGAGTCCGGCGGTCACGGCGAAGGCTCCGACGTGGTCGGGCAGGCCGGTGGAGCCCGGTGCGACGAAGTCGCCGAGCGACTTGTTGGCCACCCCCTCGCGGTGCTGGCCCTGCTGGCGCAGGTTGTGCAGCACCGTCAGGACCTCGGTGCGGCTCTCGTCGGTGTACAGCTCGACGTCGTCGGTGCCATCGATGGCGTTGGCCGGGAAGAACCCGATGACGCCGTTGGCGGTGAGCCACTTCTCCTTGATCAGCCGGTCCAGCATGTCCTGGGCGTCGTCGTAGAGCCGGCGCGCCGCCTCGCCCGTCGTCGGGTTGTTGAGGATGTCGGGGAACCGGCCCTTCATCTCCCAGGCGTTGAAGAAGGGCTGCCAGTCGATGAACTCGCGCAGCTCGGCGAGGTCGTAGTCGGCGAAGACCCGGACCCCGGTGAACGTCGGCGTCGTCGGCTCGTAGCCGGTCCACTCGATCGGTGTGCGGCGGGCGCGCGCCTCCTCGAGCGTGATCAGCGGCCGGTCGTGCTTGGCCGCGTGCCGCTCCCGCAGCGACTGGTAGTCGGCCTCGACCTCGGCCAGGAACGCCGGCCGGCGCTCGTCGGAGAGCAGAGCCGCCGCCACGGGGACGGAGCGCGAGGCGTCCTTGACCCACACGGTCGGCCCCGCCTTGTAGCGCGGGGCGACCTTCACCGCGGTGTGCGCGCGGGACGTGGTGGCTCCGCCGATCAGCAGCGGGATGTCGAGCCCCTGACGCTCGAGCTCGGCGGCGAAGTTCGACATCTCGTCGAGCGAGGGGGTGATCAACCCCGAGAGCCCGACGATGTCGGCATCGACCTCGCGCACGGTCTCGATGATCCGCTGGGCCGGCACCATGACGCCGAGGTCGATCACCTCGTAGTTGTTGCACTGCAGCACGACGCCCACGATGTTCTTGCCGATGTCGTGCACGTCGCCCTTCACGGTCGCCATCACGATGGTGCCGTTGGTGTCCTTCTGCTTCGCCAGCTCAGGGTTGGTGCGCTTCTCCTCCTCGATGAAGGGGATCAGGTAGTTGACCGCCTTCTTCATCACACGGGCCGACTTGACCACCTGGGGCAGGAACATCTTGCCCGCGCCGAAGAGGTCGCCGACGACGTTCATGCCGTCCATCAGCGGGCCCTCGATCACCTCGATCGGGCGCCCTCCGGCCGCTGCGATCTCCGAGCGGAGCTCCTCGGTGTCGTCCTCGACGCGGGCGTCGATGCCCTTGACGAGCGCATGGGTGATCCGCTCGGCCACGGGGAGGTCACGCCACGCCTCGGTGGCGGCCTCCTGCTCGACGCCGTCGGACCGGTGCCGCTCGGCCAGCTCCAGGAGCCGCTCGGTCGCGGCCTGGGGGTCGTCGGTGCGGTTCAGCACGACGTCCTCGATCGCGTCGCGCAGCTCCGGGTCGACCTCGTCGTAGACCACCAGGGCACCGGCGTTGACGATGCCCATGTCCAGGCCGGCCCGGATCGCGTGGAGCAGGAACACCGCGTGGATGGCCTCGCGCACGGTGTTGTTGCCCCGGAAGGAGAACGACACGTTCGAGATGCCGCCCGACACCAGGGCGCCCGGCAGGTTGTGCTTGATCCAGCGGGTGGCCTCGATGAAGTCGACGCCGTAGTTGGCGTGCTCCTCGATGCCGGTCGCGATCGCGAAGACGTTGGGGTCGAAGATGATGTCGGTCGGGTCGTAGCCGACCTCGTCGACCAGGATCCGGTACGCGCGCTCGCAGATCTCCTTGCGGCGCTCGAGGTTGTCGGCCTGGCCGTCCTCGTCGAAGGCCATCACCACCACCGCCGTGCCGTACTTGCGGCACAGCCGGGCCTGCTCGACGAACTTCTCCACGCCCTCCTTCATCGAGATGGAGTTCACGATCGGCTTGCCCTGCAGGCACTTGAGCCCGGTCTCGATGACCTCCCACTTCGAGGAGTCGACCATCACGGGGACCTTGCAGATGTCGGGCTCGCTCGCGACCAGCTTGAGGAAGCGGTCCATGGCTGCGACGCCGTCGATCATCCCCTCGTCCATGTTGACGTCGATGACCTGCGCGCCGTTCTCGACCTGCTGCGCGGCGACCGACAGGGCGGCGTCGTAGTCGTCGGCCCGGATCAGGTTGCGGAACCGCGCCGAGCCGGTGATGTTGGTGCGCTCCCCCACGTTGACGAACAGCGAGTCCGGGGTGATCGTCACCGGCTCCAGGCCGGACAACCGCATCGCGGGCGCCACCTCCGCCGGGATCCGCGGCGCCTTCCCCTCGACCGCACGGGCGATCGCACCGATGTGGGCGGGCGTGGTGCCACAGCACCCGCCGACCATGTTGACCAGTCCGGCATCGGCGAACTCGCCGACCACCGCGGCGGTCTGCTCGGCGGTCTCGTCGTACTCCCCGAACGCGTTGGGCAGTCCGGCGTTGGGGTAGGCGTGGACGAAGGTGTCGGCCACGCGCGCGAGGTCCGCGAGGAACGGGCGCATCTGGTCCGCCCCGAGTGCGCAGTTCAGACCGACCAGGAGCGGCCGGACGTGCCGCACCGAGTGCCAGAACGCCTCGGTGGTCTGGCCGGACAGGGTGCGTCCGGAGGCATCGGTGATCGTGCCGGAGATCACCACCGGCCACCGGCGCCCCAACTCCTCGAAGACGGTCTCGACGGCGAAGATCGCCGCCTTCGCGTTGAGGGTGTCGAAGATCGTCTCGATGAACAGCAGGTCCGCGCCACCGTCGAGCAGACCGTGGGTGGCGGTGGCGTAGGCCGCCACCAGGTCGTCGTAGCCGACGTTGCGTGCGCCCGGGTCGTTGACGTCCGGCGAGATCGAGGCGGTGCGGGTGGTGGGGCCCAGCGCGCCGGCCACGTAGCGGGGGCGGTCGGCGGTGGCGACCGCGTCGACGGCGCCGCGCGCCAGCCGGGCCGCCTCGAGGTTGAGCTCGTAGGCGAGCTCCTCCATGCCGTAGTCGGCCAGCGAGATCGCGTTGGCGTTGAAGGTGTTGGTCTCGATGATGTCCGCGCCGGCCTCGAGGTACTCCCGGTGGATCGCCTCGATGACGTGCGGCTGGGTGAGCGTGAGCAGGTCGTTGTTGCCGACGACGTCGCTGGGCCAGTCCGCGAACCGCTCGCCGCGGTAGCCGGCCTCGTCGGGGCGGTCGCGCTGGATCGCGGTGCCCATCGCCCCGTCGACGACCAGGATCCGCTCCCGCAGCGCGCGGGTCAGGTCCTCGGTGCAGTCGGGACGGTGTGCGTCCCGGGCCTGGGGGCCGTCGCTCACGGGTGCTCCTTCCGGTACGGAAGGCGTCCTTGTTGCTGGTGCCGAGCGTGGCGGCCCGCGCGGGGGCCGTTGCAACGCCTCTCGACGGGGCCCAGTCTAGGCGAGGCCGCCTCGGGGCGCGCCGTGTTCCGGATCCTGGGCGCGGCCGTGGGTGACCGATCGCGTGCGGCGCGCTGCATAGGGTGAGTGCTGTGATCGAGTTCGAGGACGTACCGGGTCTCGTCGAGCCCGCCATGCTCTGCGCGTTCGAGGGCTGGAACGACGCCGCCAACGGCGCGACGGGCGTGATCGACCATCTCATCGACGTCTGGGACGCACAGCTGGTCGGTGCGATGGACCCGGAGGACTTCTACGACTTCCAGGTCAACCGACCCACCGTCGGCACCGACGACGACGGGATGCGCCGGATCGTCTGGCCGAGCACGCAGCTCTACGTCGCACGGCCGACCGGCGCCTCCCGGGACGTCGTCCTGGTGCGCGGGATCGAGCCCAGCATGCGGTGGCGCCAGTTCTGTGCCGAGCTGCTCGCGGCCTGCGACGACCTCGGGGTGGAGCTGGTGTGCACGCTCGGTGCCCTGCTGGCCGAGGTGCCGCACACCCGGCCCATCCAGGTCACCGGGACGGCGACCGAGCTCGACCTCGAGGACCGCCTGAAGCTGGAGCCGTCGACCTACGAGGGCCCGACGGGCATCGTCGGCGTGCTGCAGGATGCCTGCGTCCGCCTCGACATCCCCGCGGTGTCCTACTGGGCCGCGGTGCCGCACTACCTCCCCCAGCCGCCATGCCCCAAGGCCACGCTGGCGCTCCTCGAGCAGGTCGAGGACCTGCTCGGCGTGCGGGTCGACCTCGGCGACCTGGCCGAGGACAGCCGGGCCTGGGACCGTGGCGTCGCCGAGCTCGTCGAGGAGGACGAGGACATCGCCGAGTACGTCCGGAGCCTCGAGCAGTCGACGGACACCGCCGAGCTGCCCGAGGCCAGCGGCGAGGCGATCGCCCGCGAGTTCGAGCGGTACCTCAAGCGCCGGGACCTCGGGGACGGCTGAGCGGCGTCACTCGAGCACGAGCCCGAGGGCGGCGTCGAGCAGCGCCCGGACGGTGTCCGCGGCGCCGGGCTCGGAGGCGTCCCCCTCCAGCGCCCGGGCGGCCCACTGCTGCACGCAGGCGACCGCCCGAGGAGCGTCGAGGTCGTCGGCCAGCGCGGCCAGGACCGCCTCGACGACCGGGCCCGCCGGGGCGCCGGCCGGTGCCGTGAGCGCCGAGCGCCAGGTGGCCAGCCGCGCCTCCGCGTCGACCAGGTCCGCCGCCGTCCACTCCCAGTCGTCGCGGTAGTGGTGCCCGAGGATCGCCAGCCGGATCGCCATCGGGTCGACGCCCTCCGCGCGTAGCGTGGAGACCAGGACCAGGTTGCCCTTGGACTTCGACATCTTCTCGCCGTCGAGGCCGACCATGCCGGCGTGCACGTACGCACGGGCGAAGGGTCGGTCGCCGGCGACCTGCGCCTCGGAGGCCGACATCTCGTGGTGGGGGAAGACCAGGTCGCTGCCGCCGCCCTGGACGTCCACGGACTCGCCGAGGTGGTCGCGCGCGATGGCCGAGCACTCGACGTGCCACCCCGGACGGCCGCGGCCCAGCGCCGAGTCCCAGGCGGGCTCCCCGGGCCGCTCGGCCTGCCAGAGCAGGCAGTCGAGCGGGTCGCGCTTGCCCGGCCGATCCGGGTCGCCGCCACGCTCGGGGAAGATGCGGAGCATCTCCTCGCGGTCCCAGCCCGAGACCTGGCCGAACGACGGGTCCTCGGCGACGGCGAAGTAGAGGTCGCCGTCGACCTCGTAGACCGCGCCGCGCCGGTGGAGCTCCTCGACCATCGCCACGACGACGGGCAGTGACTCGACGACGCCGACGTACGCGTCCGGGGGCAGCACCCGCAGCGCGGCCATGTCGGTGCGGAACAGCTCGGTCTCCCGCTCGGCGAGGGCGCGCCAGTCCTCCCCGGTGGCGGTGGCCCGCTCCAGCAGGGGGTCGTCGACGTCGGTGACGTTCTGGACGTAGCGCACCGGATGGCCGGCGTTGCGCCAGGCGCGGTTGAGCAGGTCGAAGGCGACGTAGGTGGCGGCGTGGCCGAGGTGGGTGGCGTCGTAGGGCGTGATGCCGCAGACGTAGAGCCGGGCGACGCCGTCGGCGGCGGCCGGCGCCAGCGGCACCGTCGTGCCGGTCGCCGAGCTGTGGGCGCGCGGCTCGGGGGCGACCACCCCGTCGGGCAGGGCAGCAGGCAACGGGGTCGACCAGGCGCGCATGGGACCCGACTCTAGTCAGCGCCCCTCAGAAGGCCGGCCACGGGATCGACGGCCAGCCGGCGTCGGCCTCGGGCAGCCGGGAGGCGTCCAGCAGGCGCCGGCAGCGACGCAGCATCGCGCGGACCTCGGCGCCGGTGAGGTGCTCACCCAGCACGTCGTGCAGCGCGGTGTCGGCGACCAGCGCCTCGACCCCGGCGCGCTCCTCGGGCAGGAGCCGTTGCCCGGCCCACCCCCACAGCACCGTGCGGAGCTTGTCCTCGACGTGGAAGCAGACCCCGTGGTCGACGCCGAACCGGTGGCCGCCGGCCATCGGCAGGACATGGCCGCCCTTGCGGTCGGTGTTGTTGACCACCACGTCGAAGACCGCCATCCGGCGCAGCGGCGGGGTGTCCTCGTGGACCAGCGAGACCGGCTCGTCGTCGCCGCCCACCGCGTCGAGCACGTGCAGCATGGCGGGCGGGACGGCCCCCGCCGCGACGATGTCGACCGGGTCCTGGTCGGGGTCGACCTGCTGCCAGGCCTGCACCATTCCGGGGCCCAGCGGCCCCTCGCGCAGCACCGTCGGCGGGACGACGTCCCAGCCGAGGGCCTCGGAGACCAGCCACGCGGCGTACTCCCGGTCGGCGAGGGTGCCGGTGGTGAAGTCCCACAGCGGGCGCTCGCCGCGCACCGGCTTGTAGACGACCTCGGTGCCGGACCCGCCGCCCAGGCGGGCGAGGAAGGTCTGGTTGGAGGCGGGCATGATCCGGCCCACGATGTCGAGCTCGCCCGCGAGCAGGTCGACGGAGGGCTCAGGCACGGCGCCGGTAGCCGTTGGCGCGCGGACACAGGTGGCCCTCGGGATCGATCGGCTGACCGCAGAACTGGCACTGCGCCCGGCCGGCGGAGACCACGCCCGAGGCGCGCGCGGCGAACGCACGGGCCATCGCCGGCGGCATCCGCACCAGGAAGACCTCGCTCGGCTCCGGCTCGGCCAGCGGCAGCTCGAGCAGCGCCGACTCGTCGGTCTCCAGGGGCAGGTCGCCGCCCTCGGGCGACGGCACCGCGTCGGCGACCGGGAACACCTCGATCACGACGCGCTCGTCGTCGGCGTCCCACGACAGCGTGATGGTGCCGGCGCGGAACTCCTCCTCGATGGGCTGGTCGAGCGGAGCGGTGTCGAGCAGGTCGCCCGGGACCAGCGAGGGGACCAGGGAGGCGGTGTCGCCTGCCTGGAGCACCTCGTCGAGCAGCTCGTCGACGCGCTCGGCCAGGATCTGCACCTGCTGCTTCTCCAACGACACCGAGGTGAGCCGCCGTCCGGCGCGGGCCTGGAGGAAGAAGGTGCGCTGCCCGGGCTCCCCCACGGTGCCGGCCACGAAGCGGTCGGGCGGATCGAACGCGTGGATCACCGGCGGCATGGCACCGACCCTAGTGGGGTCACCGGTGCTCGGCTCCGGTCTCCCCGCCCACGACCGCGTCGCCGCGGGCCACCGCGCCGCGACGCCGCCGGGTGGGCGGTCGCAGGTGCGCGAGCGAGCCCGACCGCGAGTTGGAGGTGACCACGAACGCGCGCACCGGGGTGTACCGGACCACCGAGAGGCTGGCGGTGTCGACGACGATGCGCTGGAACGCGTCCAGGTGCATCCCGAGGGCGTCGGCGAGGATCGCCTTGATCACGTCGCCGTGGGAGACCGCGAGCCAGACGGCGTCGGGGCCGTGCTCGGCCTCCACCTCCGCGTCGTGGGCGCGCACCCCGGCGACGGCGCGTGCGCTCATCTGCTGCAGCGACTCACCGTCGGGGAACACCGCCGCCGAGGGCTGCGCCTGGACGGTGCGCCACAACGGCTTGCGCGCCAGGGCCGAGATCTTCTCGCCGGTCCAGGCGCCGTAGTCGCACTCGACCAGGCGACGGTCGACCCGCGGGCGCACCTCCTGGCCGGCCAGCAGCAGCCGGGACGTCTCGCGGCACCGCTCCAGGGGGCTGGTCACCGCCCGCACCAGCGGGACGCCCTCCAGGCGCTCCGCCGCCGAGCGGACCTGGTCGCGACCGGTGTCGTCGAGGTGGACGCCGGCGCTGCGACCGGCCAGCACCCCCGAGGCGTTCGCACCGGTGCGCCCGTGCCGGGCCAGGATCACGACTGCCACACTGGCAGCCTACGCAGGGCCCCCTGCGCACTCCTCGACGGGAGGAACGCCGGTGATCGTCGACAACGCCCTGTACCGCCGCGGCCGGCGGGTGGAATGCGACGTCCGCCCCGACGACCTGGCGGCCGTGCGCGCGCTGGCTGTCGGCCAGGACGACTTCGTCTGGGTCGGGCTGCATGAGCCGACCGCGGCCGAGCTCGAGGCGGTGGCCGATCTCTACGACCTGCACCCGCTCGCCGTCGAGGACGCGCTGCGCGCCCATCAGCGGCCCAAGCTGGAGCGCTACGACGACTCGCTGTTCATGGCGCTGAAGACCCTCTGGTACGTCGACGCCGACGACGCGGTGGAGACGGGCGAGATCAACCTCTTCATCGGCGAGCGGTTCGTGGTGACCGTGCGGCACGGGACCGGCACGTCCCTGCACGAGGCACGTCGGGCCCTCGAGCACAAGCAGACCGTGCTCGCCCACGGCCCCTCGGCGGTGGTCTACGCCGTGTGCGACACGGTGGTCGACCGCTACGAGGAGGTCGCACAGTCGCTCGTGGAGGACGTGGACGAGGTCGAGGAGTCGGTGTTCTCGCCTGACCGCACCAAGGACGCGGAGCGGATCTACGTGCTCAAGCGCGAGCTGGCGGAGATGCGGCGCGCGGTGCTGCGGCTGCGGGAGCCGGTACGCCGCTTCGCCGCCGGGTCGGTCCGCGGCATCGACCAGGAGGCCGGGCCCTACTTCCGCGACGTCGGCGACCACCTGGACCGGGTCGCGGACACCATCGACGTGCTCGACTCGCTGCTCTCGACCGCCTTCGACGCCCACCTGGCGCAGATCTCGATCCAGCAGAACGACGACATGCGCAAGATCTCGGCCGCGGTCGGGATCGTCGCCGCCCCCACCCTGCTCGCCGGCATCTGGGGGATGAACTTCGCCCACATGCCCGAGCTCGGCTGGCTGTGGGGCTACCCGATGGCACTGGTCGCGATGCTGGCGAGCTCGCTGGCGATCTTCGTCGTCGCCCGCCGCGCGGGCTGGCTCTGAGGCGTCAGGTCGCCGACATGACCCCGGTGGTGAGCAGGACCAGAACGAGCACGCCCAGGGCCACGCGGTAGGGCACGAAGCGGCTGATGCTGTGGTGGGCGACGAACCGCAGCAGCCAGGCGATCGAGGCGTAGGCGACCACGAAGCTGACCAGCGTGCCGACGACCAGCGGGCCGGTGCCGATGCTTCCGCCGAGCGCGTCCTTGAGCTCGAACGCCCCGGCGGCGATCAGCGCGGGGATCGAGAGGAAGAAGCTCAGCCGCGTCGCGGTCACCCGGTCGAGGTCGCGGAACAGCCCCGCCGAGATGGTCGCGCCCGAGCGGGAGACGCCGGGCACCAGCGCCACGCACTGGACGAGGCCGACCACGATCGCATCGCGCATCGAGAGGTCCCGCTCCCCCCGCCGCTGCCGGCCCCACCGCTCGGCGAGCACCATCACGACCGACCAGAGGATCAGCGCGGCGGCCACCACCCACAGCGAGCGCAGCGACCCGGTGATGACGTCCTTGAGCAGCAGCCCCGCGATGCCGATCGGGATGGTGCCGACGATGACGTACCAGCCCATCCGGTGGTCCAGCGAGCCGCGGTGCTCGGCGCGGACCAGGCCGCGCAGCCACGCGAGCGCGATCCGCCAGATGTCGCGCCGGAAGTAGAGGATCACGGCGGCGATGGCGCCCACCTGGATGACGGCGGTGAACCCGGTGACGTCGTCGGCGGCGACGTCGAGGCCCAGCCACTTCTCCACGATGGTCAGGTGACCGGTGCTGGAGACGGGGAGGAACTCGGTGAGTCCCTCCACGATGCCGAGCACGACGGCGTCGAGGTAGTTCACGGCGCGCAGCCTACGGGTACGGCGAGCCGCGGCGCGGAGGTGAACACGCCTGTTCTACCTTGGGCGCCATGCAGCAGCGGCGCGTCGGCGACACCGGGCTCCGGGTCTCCCGGCTCGGCCTGGGCACGATGACGTGGGGACGCGACACCGACGAGCACGAGGCACGCGACCAGCTGCGGGCGTTCGTCGAGGCGGGCGGCACGCTCCTCGACACGGCGGCCGGCTACACCGACGGGGACTCCGAGCGGCTGATCGGCAGCTTCCTGAGCGGCCCCGACCGGCTGGTCCAGCGTGAGGACGTCGTGCTGGCGACCAAGGCGGGGATCAGCCGCCGCAGCGGCGCCCGGGTGACCAACGCCTCACGCGGCTTCCTGCTCGCGGCACTCGACGAGTCGCTGCGCCGGTTGCGCGTCGACCACGTCGACCTCTGGCAGGTGCACACCTGGGTCGACGACGCACCCCTGGAGGAGACCCTCTCGGCGCTCGACCTGGCCGTCTCCACCGGGCGTGCCGCCTACGTGGGGATCTCCAACTACACCGGCTGGCAGTCCGCGCAGGCCGCCACCTGGCAGCGGGCGGTGCCGGGCCGGGCCGGCCTGGCCTCCACCCAGGTCGAGTACTCCCTGCTCAACCGCGGGGTCGAGGCCGAGGTGCTGCCCGCCGCGCAGGCCCTGGGTCTCGGGGTGCTGCCGTGGTCGCCGCTGGGCCGTGGCGTGCTCACCGGCAAGTACCGCGGCGGCGTGCCGGCCGACTCGCGCGCGGCGTCGCCGCACTTCCAGTCGTTCGTGAACCGGTTCCTCGACGACCGCAGCGCCCGCGTCGTGGAGGCGGTCGCCCGTGCCGCGGACGGGCTCGGCTGGACCCCGCTCGAGGTCGCGCTGGCGTGGGTCCGCGACCGGCCGGGCGTGACGGCGCCCATCGTCGGCGCCCGCACCGCCGCCCAGCTCAAGGCGTCCCTGCTGGTCGAGGAGTGCGAGCTCCCGCCGGAGATCGTCGCCGCGCTCGACGACGTCTCGGCACCCGAGGGGGCGCCGGGATGACCTCGGCCAAGGCCCGACGGCTCGAGCTGCAGCGCCGCGCGCTGCGGCCGGGCGTGGAGTACGAGTTCGACCAGCTCACGATCGCGCGCGACTTCTCCCGCAACGTCGTCACCCGGATGCTCGTCGAGCGCGCCGAGCAGGGCGGTTGGGAGCTGGACCGGGTGCGGATCGGGCCCGACGGCACCCGCCGCGTGGTGCTGCGCCGCCGGATCATCCGGCAGCGGTCGTTCCTCGTGCCCGTCTGATCGGCGCCCGTCTGATCAGGCGCCGGCGTCCATCTCGTCGAGGAACCGGTCGAAGACCCGCGCCCCGAACTCCAGGGCGTCGACGGGCACCCGCTCGTCCACCCCGTGGAACAGCGCGGTGAAGTCGAGGTCCGCCGGCAGCCGCAGCGGCGCGAAGCCGAAGGCCCGCACCCCCAGCCGGCTCCAGTGCTTGGCATCGGTGCCGCCGCTCATCAGGTAGGGCGCGACCAGCGCGTCGGGGTCCTCCGCGAGGAGCGACCGCCCGATGGCGTCGGCCACCGGTCCGTCGTACGTGGTCTCGAGGCCGGGTTGGAAGCTGATGTCCTCGATCCGGACGTCCTCGCCCGCCAGCGTCGCGAGCGTGGTCCGGAAGTCGTCGTCGAGCCCGGGCAGGAAGCGACCGTCGATGCTCGCGCTCGCCTCGCCCGGCACGACGTTGACCTTGTAGCCGGCCTCCAGCATGGTCGGGTTCACCGTGTTGCGGATGACCGCGCCCAGCATGCGCGCGGCCGGCCCGAACTCCTCGACGAGCGACTCCGCGTTCTCCGGGGTGGCCTCGGTGCCGGCCAGCTCGCCGACGGAGGCCAGCAGCACCTGCATGGTCTGCGTCAGCACGATCGGCCACTCGTGGGCACCGATCCGCGCCACGGCGCCGGCCAGGCGGGTGACCGCGTTGTCGGGGTGCCGCATCGAGCCGTGGCCGGCCGACCCGGTCGCGGTCAGCCGCAGCCACGCCATCCCCTTCTCGGCCGCCTGGACGAGGTAGAGCCGCCGGTCGCGGACCGTCGTGCTGAACCCGCCCACCTCACCGATCGCGACGGTGCAGTCCGCGAGCAGGTCGCGCTGGTGCTCGACCAGCCAGCCGGCGCCCAGCGCGCCGCCCGCCTCCTCGTCCGCGGTGAAGCAGAGCACGTAGGGACGCCGCGGCACCGCGCCCGCGCGGGCCCGTGCCCGGATCACCGAGAGCAGCATGGCGTCGAAGTCCTTCATGTCGACCGCGCCGCGCCCCCACACCTGGCCGTCGACGACCTCCCCTCCGAAGGGGTCGTGGGTCCAGTCCTCGGCGCGCGCCGGCACCACGTCCAGGTGGCCGTGCAGCAGCACGGGCTCCCCCGTGGCGTCCCCGGCACCGCCCCAGCGGGCCACCAGCGAGGTCCGGCCGGGCGCGGACTCGAAGAGCTGTGCCTCGATGCCGACCTCGTCGAGCAGCGTGGCCACGTGCTCGGCGGCCTTACGCTCCCCCGGCCCGTCGGCGTCGCCGAAGTTGGAGGTGTCGATCCGGATCAGGTCCTGGCAGGTCTCGACGACCTCGGCCGCCGGGTCGTACGCCGGGCTGCTCTCAACGGCTGGCATCCCCCCACCGTAGCCGCGCGACCCGGACCTCCTCGCGCGTCACTTCGGCGGTGCCGGGTCGTTGTCCCCGGCATGCGAATCCGCCGCACCTCCCTGGCCGCCGCCTGCCTGCTCGCGACAGCGTCGCTCACCGCGACCACGCTGCCCGCGCTCGGAGCCACCGGGACGGACGGGCCCGGCTACCGGGTGCACGACTACGCCGACGGGCAGGCGATGAGCATCCTGCCGCCGGGTGAGAACGGTCTGGTCAATGCCACCGACCTGCTCACGTTCGAGGCGACCCAGCAGCGCCCCGCCAACAGCCAGGACCAGCTCGGCAAGTACGCCGGGCTGCTCTACGGCTACCACGACCTCACCGACGCCACCCTCTCGCGCTACTACGACGACGAGTCGTTCGGCGTCCGTCCTGCCGACGTGACGCGGACCGAGGTGCCCGGTCCCGGCACCACGATCTTCCGCGACACCCACGACGTGCCGCACATCCACGGCACCACCGACGCCGCCGCGGCCTTCGGGGCCGGCTACGCGCAGGCCGAGGACCGGCTGTTCCTGATGGACGTGCTGCGCCACTACGGCGAGGGCACCCTCGCCTCGTTCCTGGGGAGCAGCTGCGAGTTCGAGCAGATGGACCACGACGAGCTGCTCCTCGCGCCGTACACCCCGGCGCGCGCGAAGGCACAGATCGACGCGATGGTGCGCCGCAACGGCGCCACCGGGCAGCTCGCGAGGACGATGCTGGAGAACTACGTCGCCGGGGTGAACGCCTACATCCAGAAGGCCACCACCGACCCCAGCCTGCTGCCGGCCGACTACGTCGCGGCGGTGGGACTCCCCCAGTCGTGGTCCACCTACGACGTGGTCGCCATCGCCGGGCTGATCGGCGGCATCTTCGGCCGGGGCGGCGGCGCCGAGACCGCCGACGCCAACCTGCTGCAGTACCTGCGGCACCGCTACGGCGGGCGGGCCGGCACCCAGGCCTATCGCCAGCTCAACCACGCCGACGACCGCCTGGCGCCGACGACGGTGACGGACAAGGTGTTCGACTACGACCTGCCGACGGGCCGGGTCAACCACGCGCTCACGGCGCTGCCCGACTACCGCAAGCCCCTCACCGGCGGTCCCGACGTCGGCTCCGCGTGCTCCTCGAGCGCTCCCGCGGCGCCGGCACTGCCCGGCGGGGTGCCGCTGTCGGCAGCGGACCGGATGCGGCTGCTGGCCGGCAACATCGCCCACGCGCTCAACGTGATGCCCAAGCACATGAGCAACGCGCTCGTGGTCAACGGCTCGCACACCCGCTCCGGCCACCCCGTCGCCGTGTTCGGGCCGCAGGTCTCCTACTTCGCGCCGCAGATCCTGTCGCTGGAGGAGATCCAGTCACCGCACTACTCCGCCGAGGGTGCGTCGTTCCCCGGCACCGGCCTGGTCGAGCTGGGCCGCGGCCAGGACTACGCCTGGTCGGCGACCTCGGCGGGCAGCGACGTCATCGACCAGCGGGTGGAGAAGGTCTGCAACCCCGACGGCGGGGCGCCGCAGGCGCAGGGCACGGCGTACGTCTTCCGCGGCCGGTGCGTCCCGATGATCCACGAGACCTACTCCGAGACGGCCCTGCCCAAGCCCGGCGGCCAGGGAGCGCCGGCCCAGATCGACCACCAGATCTACCGGACCCGGCACGGCGTCGTGCAGGGTTGGACGACCGTCCACGGGCGCCCGGTGGCCATCGTCGACCAGCGCTCGACCTACGACCACGACATCGACTCGGTGATCGGATTCCTGCAGTTCGGCGAGCCGGGATACGTCCACGACGTGCACTCCTGGATGCGGGCCGCGAGCCACATCAACTACACCTTCAACTGGTTCTACGCCGACGACCGCGACACGGGCTACTTCGTCAGCGGCGCCGACCCGGTGCGCAACCCGCACGAGGACCCGACGCTGCCCACGTGGGGCACCGGCGCCGCGGAGTGGCGCGGGTTCCTGCCCTTCCGCGACCACGTGCACGAGACGAACCCGGGCCACGGCTACTTCATCAGCTGGAACAACAAGCCCGCTCCGGGGCAGGCCAGCGACGGTAACTACTCCTACGGCCAGACCTTCCGCTCGGTGATGTTGGACCGCCAGCTGCGGGCGCAGCTGCACCGCCACCACGGCAAGGTCGGTCGTGCGCAGGTCGTCCAGGCCATGGAGACCGCCGCGAGCCAGGACCTCGACGGGTTGACGATCGTGCCGTTGCTGCTGCGCTACGAGGCCGGGCACCACCACAGCGCCGGCGTCGCCGCGATGCTCCAGCAGCTGCGCGGCTGGGTGCACCGCGGCGCGCACCGGCTCAAGGCCCACGCCGGCGACACGCAGTACGCCGACCATGCGGCGGTCGCCATCGCCGACGAGCTGGTCCCGAACCTGATCCGCGCGCTCTACGCGGGCATCCTCGGCGGCCAGGGCTCCTCGGGCGTCGGCTCGACGGGCGGGGCGACCACGACCGGGTTCGACGCGCTGCCCATGCAGTTCGTGAACACCCCCAACTCCGGAGGCGCCCACCTCGGCTCGGCCTACGACGGCGGCTATGAGGGCTACGTCATGTCCACGCTCCAGCAGCTGCTCGGCAGGCACCCCCGCGACGGCTTCGGGCGGGTGCTCACGCGGCACGAGTGCCGGGGCGGGGCGCGCACCTGCCGCCGCGCGATCGAGGCCGCGCTCGGCACCACCTACGCCGGCCTCGTCCGGGCCAACGGCGGGACCTCGGTCGCCTCCTGGACCGCCTCGACCGAGTCCGCCGCGGCCAAGGAGACGATGCCGGTCCACGACGCGATCGCGTTCCGGGCGCTGGGCATCGTCGGGCAGCCGACCATCGACTGGCAGAACCGGCCCACCTTCCAGCAGGTGGTCGAGTTCCCCCGGCACCGGTCCCGCTGAGGTGGGTGGCACGATCCGGCCATGACGCGCATCCTCATCATCGGCGCCGGCTTCGGGGGCATGGCGGCGGCCATCGAGCTCAAGCGCCGTGGCTTCGACGACCTGGTGATCCTGGACAAGGGCGACGACGTCGGAGGGGTCTGGCGCGACAACACCTACCCCGGTGCGGCCTGCGACGTCCCGACGCCGTACTACTCCTACTCCTACGAGCCGAACCCGCGATGGAAGCGACGGTTCGCCGAGCAGCCGGACATCCTCGGCTATCTGCAGCGCACCGCCGACCGCTACGACCTGCGCCGGCACCTGCGCCTGCGGACGGAGGTCGCCGGGGCGGACTGGGACGCGGGCACCCGCACCTGGACCGTCCGCACCACCACCGGCGAGCGGTTCGAGGCCGAGGTGCTGGTGCCGGCGGTCGGGCAGCTGTCCCGGCCCTCCTGGCCGGCGATCCCGGGCCTCGACGACTTCGCCGGGGCGATGTTCCACTCCGCGCGCTGGGACCACGAGGTCGCGCTCGCCGGCAAGCGGGTGGCGGTGATCGGAACCGGCGCCAGCGCGATCCAGTTCGTCCCGCGGATCCAGCCCGAGGTCGCGCACCTCGACGTCTTCCAGCGCACGCCCCCCTACCTGGTGCCCCGGATGGACACCGCCTTCACCGAGCGGCACCACCGCGTGTTCGAGTCGCTGCCGTGGACGCAGAAGGGCGAGCGCGGGCTGTGGTTCGGGGTCACCGAGGCCTTCGGCGTGTCCCTGCTCTACGCCAAGCCGCTCGCGCGCGCGGTGACCGCCTACGCGCGCCGGCACATGTGGAACGGGGTCGGCCGCGATCCGGAGCTGTTCGCAAAGGTGTGGCCCGACTACCCCATCGGCTGCAAGCGGGTGCTGTTCGCCGGTGAGTACCTGCCGGCGCTCACCCGGCCCAACGTCGACCTGGTCACCGCGGGCATCGAGCGGGTGACCACGACCGGGGTCCGCACCACCGACGGCGTCGACCACCCGGCGGATGTGATCGTGCTCGGCACCGGCTTCACCGCCACCGACTTCCTGGCACCGCTCGCCATCCGGGGTGAGGGCGGTCGTGACCTGCGCACCCAGTGGGCCGAGGGCGCCCGGGCGTACCTCGGGATGGCGGTCCCGCACTTCCCCAACATGTTCGTCGTCTACGGACCGAACACCAACCTGGGCTCGGGCTCGATCGTCTACATGCTGGAGAGCCAGGCCCGCTACATCGGTCGGGCGGTGAGCTGGCTGGCCGGCCAGGACCGCGCCGCGGTCGTGCGGCCCGAGGTGGAGCAGGCCTACGACGACGCGCTCCAGGAGCGGCTCGTCGACGGCGTCTGGGCGCAGTGCAGCAGCTGGTACCGGCTGCCCAACGGGCGGATCCCGACCAACTGGCCCCGCCTGCCCTCGGAGTACCGGCTCAGGACCTCGCGGTTCGACCCCGCGGCGTACCAGCTCCACTGAGCTCGAGGTCGGCCGCGGCCGCCGGGACCCGCGCGGACGGGGCCGGTGCGGACCGGACCGGCGCCGCCTTGAGCCGCAGGAACGGCTGCTCGACCCAGCGCCAGGAGAGCTCGGCCACGCCGAGCGCGCCGACCGCGGCCAGCACGGCGGCGACCGGCGACGCGATCTGCGCGTGGACGATCATCACGAGCGGGAAGTGCCACAGGTACCAGCCGTAGGACCGCTGCCCGACGTAGCGGAGCCAGCGCTGCGCGAGCATGCCGCCGGCGTGGGAGCAGGCCACCCAGATCAGCGCTGCGGTGACCAGGGGCACCACGGTCGGCACCAGCACGGCGGTGGCGTAGTCGCTGTCGACGAGGGCGATCGACGCCAGGGCTGCGATGCCGAGCGGCGCGCACCAGCCCGCGTGCACCGGGCGCAGGCCGCGATGGGCGAGCAGGGCGAGGAGGCAGCCGATCAGCAGGCCGGCGGCCTGGGTGTCGGAGCCGTAGTGCACGCGGGTGCCCGTGTCGCCGTCCCAGAGGGCGAAGCGCAGCGTCGTGGAGACCGCGATCCCGCCGAGTGCGACCACGAGCGGGCCGTTGCGCCAGCGCCACGCCACGACCAGCGCGAGCGGCCAGACCAGGTAGAACTGCTCCTCGATCGAGAGCGACCACGCGTGGGCCATGTAGCCCAGCGGGGTGCCGAGCACCGTCGCCCAGTTGGCGACGTACAGGGCGACCGGCGCCAGCATGTCGAGGGTGCCCGACCCGGTGACGACCTCGTACGCCGTGACCAGCAGCGCCACCACGACCAGCGCCGGGAACAGCCGCAGCGCCCGGTTGCGGAAGAACCGCGCGAAGGAGACCGTCCCGCGGCTGCGGCGCTCCTCCACGAGCAGCGAGGTGATCAGGAAGCCCGAGAGCGTGAAGAACACGCACACCCCGGCCGCGCCGAGGGCATGGAAGCGCACGTGCCAGGTGTCGAGGACGTGGCAGGCGACCACGAGCAGCACGGCGACGCCACGCAGGCCGTCGAGCCCGGTGCGGTGCCCGAGCCGCCAGCCGCGCTCGCGGCCACGTTGCGTCACCCGCACCGACCCCCGGGCCGTCGCCTGCAGCGAGCGCACGCCCGTCCCGCGTCCCATGGCCAGCATCGTTCCCGGGTACCCGGTGCACACGCCGTTATCTGTCTGTGATCTGCGCCGCGGCGCCACCCGGCACACTGCGGGCATGCCCAACTACTCCGACTTCCAGCTCGGCGTCTACCTGACCGGCCTGACCGGCGTGGTGCCCGAGTACCCCTTCGACTTCGCCGGGCTCGAGACCGCCGCCGCGTCGGTGATGGAGGAGAAGCTCCTGGACTACGTGGCCGGCGGGGCCGGCAACGAGCGCACCCAGGAGCTCAACGTCGCGGCTTTCGACCGCTGGGGCATCGTCCCGCGGATGCTCGCCGGCGCGGCGGAGCGCGACCTGTCGGTCGAGCTCTTCGGCCACCGCCTGCCCACCCCGCTGTTCATGGCGCCGATCGGCGTCATCGGGGCGATGACCGAGGACCGGCACGGCGACCTGGCCGTGGCCCGGGCGGCCGCGGAGACCGGTGTGCCGCTGGTCGGCTCCACGCTGATGCAGGACCCGTTGGAGGACGTCCGTGCGGCGTGCGGCGGGACGCCGGCGTTCTACCAGCTCTACACGCCCAACGACCGTGAGCTCGCCGAGAGCCTCGTCCGGCGTGCCGAGGCGGCGGGGTACGCCGGCATCGTGGTCACCCTCGACACCTGGACCCTGGGCTACCGGCCCCGCGACCTGCGGCACGCCTCGATGCCGCAGCTCGAGGGCCTGTGCCTGGCCAACTACTTCTCGGACCCGGTGTTCCGGTCCCGTCTGGAGAGGACGCCGGAGGAGGACCCCGGCGCGGCGGTGGTCGCCTGGGCGATGACCTTCGGCAACCCCGCGCTGAGCTGGGACGACCTGGCGTGGCTGCGCGGGCTGACCGACCTGCCGCTGCTGCTCAAGGGCATCTGCCACCCCGACGACGTGCGCCGGGCCCGCGACGGCGGCGTCGACGGCATCTACTGCTCCAACCACGGTGGTCGCCAAGCGGGCAGCGCGCCCGCCCTGGAATTCCTGCCTGGTGTGGTGTCCGCTGCCGAGGAGATGCCGGTGCTCTTCGACTCCGGGGTGCGCTCGGGCGTGGACGTCGTCAAGGCGCTCGCGCTCGGGGCGACAGCGGTCGGCATCGGGCGGCCCTACGGCTACGGCGCCGTGCTCGGTGGGACCGCAGGCGCCGCGCACGTGCTGCGCTGCCTGCTCGCCGAGGCCGACCTGACGATGGGCCTCAACGGCATCCGCGCCGTGCGGGACCTCTCCCCCGAGGTGCTGGTGCAGGTGGCGACCCGATGACGGTGCGGGTGGTCTCCCTCCACGTGGCGCCCGGTGCGCGGCTGCCGACCAAGGAGGTCGTCTCGGTGGTCGCGGAGCAGGGGAAGGGACTGGTGGGCGACCGCTACCACGGCACGAAGCACCGGCACGTGTCCGTGCAGTCGGCGACCTCCCTGGCCGAGGCGGAGGAGCTGTTCGGGCAGCCCATCGCACCGGGACTGACCCGGCGCAACCTGACCCTCTCCGAGGGCGAGGTGCCCCGGCAGCCCGGCGTACGCCTGCGGGTCGGGCCGGTGCTGCTGGAGGTGGTGCGGGTGGCGGCACCGTGCCGGCTGCTCGACGACACCCTGGGGCGCGGCGCCCAGGAGGCCCTGCGGCGCCGCGCGGGGTCGATCTTCCGGATCCTGGAGGGCGGCGAGATCCACGTCGGCGACGAGGTCCGGGAGGAGCCCGTCAGCTGACGGCGAGCTCTCCCAGCTCGGACCAGTCGGTGCCGGGGACCGTCGTGTTCACGATCCGCGGCGTCTCCCTCAGGTGCGGCGGCAGGTCGCGGCAGGCGGCCTGGAAGTGCTCCGACCGCACGTGCGCGCCGCCGGCCTCGTCGTCGGCGAACGCCTCGACGAGCACGAACTCGGTCGGGTCGTCGAGGTTGCGGGACCAGTCGAACCACAGGCAGCCGGGCTCGGCCCGGGTGGCCTCGGTGAACGACCGGGTGATCTCGGGCCAGCGGTCGGCGTCCTCGGCCTTCACCTGGAACTTGGCGGTGATGAAGATCAACGTCTCTCCTTCGGGTCAGGTCACCATGATGGCGCGGCCGCGGAACCGGCGGGCGTCGAGGTCGGGCTGCCGGCGGCCGGTCGGGCGCGGGTCAGAGGAGCGTGAAGAGGTCGGGCTCGGGCTCCTCGGCGGTGGGGGCCGGGACGTCGACCGGAGGGGCGGCCTCGGCGAAGCCGGGTCCTGCCGGCGGTGCGGCCCCGTCGCGCCAGGCACTGGCGGCGCCGTTGGCGAGCCTGTCGGCCGCCTCGTTGAGCGGATGACCTGCGTGGCCCTTGACCCACTCGAACCGCACCCGGCGGTCCTGGAGGAGCGCGTCGATCGCCTGCATCAGCTCGACGTTGAGGACCGGCTTGCCGTCCTTCTTGCGCCAGCCCTTCCGCTTCCAGCCCGGCATCCACTTCGTGATGGAGTTGATGACGTAGAGACTGTCGCAGTAGACGAGCAGGTCCTCGTCGAGGTGCGCGGTCTGGCGGAGCAGGTCGAGCACGCCCATCAGCTCGCCCATGTTGTTGGTGCCGTGCGGCCATCCGCCGGCAGCCCAGTGAGCCTCGTCGACGTACCAGGCCCACCCGGCGGGCCCCGGGTTGCCCAGTGCGGACCCGTCGGCCGCGGCGATGATCGTCACGGCCCCATGCTGCCACTAGGTTGCCGTGCATGAGGCCACCGACCCCGAAGCCCCCCTCCCCGGACGCCACGGCGCCGGCACCGCTGGCGGCCTGGCACGCGATCGCCGCCTCGGGCGACCCTTCCGGGCTCTCCGACTGGCTCGCCGAGGACGTGGTGTTCCGCTCCCCCGCGGTGCACACGCCGCAGGAGGGCAGGACCGTCACGACGGCGTACCTCTCGGCCGCGCTGACGGTGCTGGGCCCGACACTGGAGTACGAGCACCAGTGGTGGGACGACCGGTCGGCGGTGCTGGAGTTCACCGCCGGCCTCGACGCGTCCGGCGGGACGGTGACCGTCCACGGCATCGACATGATGCGCTGGAACGCGGAGGGACGCTGCACCGGCTTCACCGTGATGGTGCGTCCGTTCAAGGGCCTGACCCGCCTGATGGAGCTGATGGCCGCCGAGCTGACCAGGGGCGGCTGAGTGGACATCCGGGACGACCTGCTCGAGGTGCTGGCGCGCCGCGCCCTCACCCAGGACGCCGCCCGCCCCGACGTCGTCGCGAGACGCCACGCCGCGGGTGGCCGCACGGCACGGGAGAACATCGCCGACCTCGTCGACGAGGGGTCCTTCGTGGAGTACGGCCGGTTCATCACCGCTGCCCAGGAGACGCGGCGCAGCGTCGAGGACCTCCTGGACCGTACGCCGGCCGACGGGCTGATCGGGGGCACGGCGACCGTCGACGGCGCCGCGTGCGCCGTGCTCTCCTACGACTACCTGGTGCTGGCCGGCACCCAGGGCATGCGCGGTCACCAGAAGTCCGACCGACTGCTCGCCCTGGTCGAGAGGATGCGGCTGCCGACGGTGTTCTTCGCCGCCGGCGGGGGCGGCCGTCCGGGCGACAGCGACCTGCCGATCGTCTCCGCGCTCGACGTCGGCTCGTTCGCGCTGTGGGCCCGGCTCTCCGGCGTCGTGCCGCGCATCGCCGTCGTCGCGGGCAACTGCTTCGCGGGCAACGCGGTCATCGCCGGATGTTCGGACCTCATCGTGGCGACCCACGGCTCGAGCCTCGGCATGGCGGGCCCGGCCATGATCGCGGGCGGCGGCCTGGGCGAGGTCGCGGCCGCCGACGTCGGCCCGATGGACGTCCAGGGCCCCAACGGGGTCGTCGACGTGGTGGTGGACGACGAGCCCGCCGCCGTCGAGGTCGCGCGTCGCCTGCTCGGCCACTTCGGGCCGGACGCCCAGGACTGGTCGGTGGCCGATCAGGCGGTCCTGCGCGACCTGGTGCCCGAGCGGGAGCAGACGGCCTACGACGTGCGGCCGATCGTCGAGACGCTCGCCGACGAAGACTCCGTCACCTGGCTGCGCGAGGCGTTCGCCCCCGAGCTGGTCACCGCGCTCGGCCGGATCGAGGGCCGCACCGTCGGGTTCGTCGCCAACCAGACGCTGTCCATGGCCGGCGCCGTGACGAGCGAGGCCGCGGACAAGGCGGCGCGGTTCCTCCAGCTGTGCGACTGCTACGGCTTCCCGGTCGTCTCCCTGGTCGACACCCCGGGGATGATGGTGGGCCCCGAGGCCGAGCGGACCGCGCTCGTCCGGCACACCAGCCGGCTGCTGGTGGCCGGCGCCCGGCTCCAGGTGCCACTCGTCGGCGTCGTGCTGCGCCGCGGCTACGGCCTCGGAGCCCAGGCGATGCTGGGTGGCAGCACCCATGAGCCGCTGCTCACCCTCGCGTGGCCCGGCGCGCACCTGGGTGCGATGGGCCTGGAGGGGGCGGTGCGCCTCGCCCTGCGCAAGGAGCTCGCGGCGATCCCCGACGAGGCGGAGCGCGAGCGCACGGTGCGTGAGCTGGTCGCCGCGGAGCGGGAGCGCGCCGCGGCGCTCAACGTCGCCCGCCACCATGAGATCGACGACGTCATCGACCCGGCGGAGACCCGCGACATCATCGCCGCCACGCTCAGGGCCGCGACGGCGCACGGTGCGTTGGCCGGCGCCGCACGCCCGGTCGACACCTGGTGAGCCCGATCACCGGATCGGCAGCCGCACCACGCCGCTGTCCTCGTCGATGGCACTGGTCCGCACCCGGATGGTGAGCTGCCAGTCGCCGGCCACGGGCACGGCGAGGACGGCCATCCGCTGACCGCTGCCGTGCCGGGCCAGCCGCACCGGCAGGGGACCGAGCGAGCCGCGCGAGAGCGACGCCGAGACCTCGGGCGGCTCGCTCGGCCGCCCGGCGGCGTCGAGGACGGCGAGGTGCAGCGACATCCTTCGGTCACCGACCGGAACCGCCGAGACCTCGACCGTGTCGGGTCCGACCGCCACGGTCGTCGCCACGCTCGGGTGGTACGCCGTACGGCCCGGCTCCGTCGCGACGAGCGCCGAGGTGACCGCGAGCACGAGGACCGCGCCCACCGACTCGAGGGCGACCGTCCGGCGCAGCGCCGCGACCGTGCCGGCGACGCTGTCCGCGGCGTTGCGGCGCACCAGCGCGCGGGAGACCGCCGCGACGACCAGCACCGACGCGACCAGGACAAGCTTGACGAGCAGCTCGCGCCCGTACGTGGTGTCGGCGAACGCGGCCCAGGCGCCGAGCTGGCGCCAGGACTGATAGCTGCCGGTGAGCACGAGCGCGACCACCGAGCCGAGCGCGACCGGCGAGAACCGCTCGGCCGCGATCGAGGCGGTGCCCCCGGGCGTGTCCCGCCGCAGCACCACGCCGGCGAGCAGCGCCAGGCCGCCGAGCCAGAGCGACATCGCCGCGACGTGGACCATGTCGACGACGACCGCGAGGGCGACCGGGTGGCTGCTCACGGCGTGGCCGGCCGCGGCGAAGCTGCCGAGCAGCGCCAGCGCCACCGCGCCGCCGAGGCCGAGCCGCCCCGTCCGCGGCAGGTGCGTGCCGTAGGTGAGCAGGACGAGCGCGAGGCCGGCGAGCGCCAGGCGGACCACCAGCGCCACGCCGTACGTCGTGCCGAGGACCCCGGTGAGCAGCGCGCCCCGCCCGACGGCACCCACCCCGCGCCCGGCGTCGTAGGGACCTTGGAGCAGCAGCCCCCCGACCGCTCCGAGGGCGACCGCCCCGGCCGCGCCGGCCAGCGCCCGGCGCACGACCCGCACACCCCAGCCCGGCGGCCAGCACCGGAGGAGGAGCGCCACGCCGCCCAGGAGCAGCGCGATCCCGGCGTACCCGAGCCAGCGGAACGCGCCGAGGAGCACCGAGACCGTCGTGTCGGGTCGGACCGCGGGTGCCGTGGGTGCGCGGCTGGCGTGGCCGACCGAGAACGTGAAGGCGCCGGAGATCGGGTGGGAGTCGGCCGAGACCACCCGCCAGGAGACCAGGTAGGTGCCCTCCCGGCTGCCGTGCAGACCCACCGAGACCAGCGTGCTCGCACCGTGGGGATGGGTCACCTCGCCGTGGTCCGCGCGGGAGCCGTCGGGTGCGTAGACCTGCAGCGACGCGGGCAGCAGCGAGACCGCCTCGCTGAAGCGCAGCACCACCTGGGCGGGGATGCCGGGGACGACCTCGCCACTGCCCGGGCTGCTCTCCTCCAGCGTCGCGTGGGCGGCGGCCGGCGGGGCGGCCACGACAGCGATCGCCAGGGCGACCACCGAGGCGAGCACGGCGGCGACCACGGAGGCGAGCAGGCCGGCGGGGCCACCGGTCCGGCCCCGCAGGTGTGGCAGAGTCACGGCGTTGCCCCTCGCTCCCCGCTCGAAGGACGGTGCCCATGCCCGGCTTCCCGCTCCGGCCGCGTCGCGGCGCCCGCCTCGGCTCGGGCCTCGGCTGCGCGGCGCTCGTGCTGATCGCCCTGGCAGCCCCCGCGTCGGCCCACGTGACCGTGAACCCGAGCACGGCCACCCAGGGCGGCTACGCCGCGCTCACCTTCCGGGTGCCCACCGAGGTCGACGACGCCTCCACCGTGAAGGTGCAGGTCTACTTCCCCCCGGAGCAGCCGCTGGCATCGGTCTCGGTCAAGCCGCACCCGGGGTGGAGCTACCGGGTCACCACCAGCCGGCTCCCGCAGCCGGTGAAGACGCCCGGCGGCACGCTCACCAGCGCCGTCTCCCGGATCACCTGGACACCCGACAGCCCGGCGGACGCGATCAAGCCCGGCGAGTTCGACGAGTTCGAGGTGTCCGGCGGCCCGCTGCCCGACGCGCCGTCGATGGAGTTCAAGGCGCTGCAGACCTACTCCGATGGAAACGTGGTGCGCTGGATCGAGAGCCCGACCGCCGGCGCCGCGGAGCCCGAGCATCCGGCCCCGGTCCTGACCCTGACCCCGGCCGGTTCCGGCGCCACGGGACAGGGGGCGGGCGGCACCGCAACGCCCGCGGCACACGAGGGCCACGACACAACGGCCCTGGTGCTGTCGATCGTCGCGCTCGTGGTGGCTCTCGCCGCCGCTGCCGCTGCCCTGCTGCGGCGCCCGGCCAGGTGAGTCCGCGCGCGGTCCGACGGCCCGCGCCGGTGCCGAACACTCGCCCACGGCACTCAGGCTAGGGCGTCATCCCCGGGCCTGCTCGGAGAAGTCACGCGAGCGGATCAGGGCGAAGGCGACCACGCCGCAGACCAGCGCGATGATCGCGCCGACGAGCAGGATGTGGTCGAGCGCGCTGGTGAACCCGCCGCGGGCGACCCGCTCGAGCAGGCGAGCCTGGCCGTGCTGCTGGGCCTGGGCGAAGATCCGCCCCGCCTGGCCGCCGCGGAGCGCGGTCGAGATCATCTCGGCCTTCCCGTCGTACGGCGTACCGCTGACCTGCTCGGCGACGGCGCTGGTCAGCCGGGAGCTGAACAGCGTGCCGAGCAGGGCGATGCCGGTCGCGATGCCGATCTGCCGGAAGGTGGAGTTGATACCCGAGGCCATCCCCGCCCGGTCGGGCGAGACGACGCCGACCGCCGTGGAGGCCAGGGGCGGGTTCACGAAGCCGGCGCCGATCCCGGCGACGACCAGGCCGGGCACCAGCGCGGTCCAGGACGACGAGGCGCTCAGCCCCCGCATCAGGAACAGCCCGACCGAGACCAGCACCAGGCCGACCCCGATCAGCGCCCGCACCGGGACGTGGGAGGAGAGCCGCCCGGCGATGCCGGAGACGGCGAGGATCGAACCGGAGAGGACGAGGAGTCGCACGCCGGTCCCGAGGGCGCTGTAGCCGAGGATGTCCTGCAGGTACAGCACCAGGTAGAGCAGCATGGAGAACAGCCCGGCGGAGATGCCGAACGCCGCGACGGCGCCGCCCGAGAACGTCGGCAGCCGGAACAGGCTCAGGTCCAGCATCGGGTGGCTGCCACGCGCCTCGACGGCGACGAAGGCGAGCAGGAGCACCGCGGCGGCGGCGAAGCAGGCCAGCACCACCACGTCGCCGAAGCCGCTGCGGCCGGCCTCGATCAGCCCGTAGACCAGGCTGGCGAGTCCCGCCGTGAACAGCACGAACCCCGGCCAGTCGGGACGGGCCGCGGTCCGTGCGCGCGACTCGGCGACGCGGGCGAGCGTCAACCCCACGGCGACCGCGCCGATGGGCAGGTTGACGAAGAAGATCCACCGCCACGACAGGCCGGAGACCAGCGCACCGCCGAGGACCGGGCCCACGGCGACCGCCACCCCGGTCACCGCGCCCCAGACACCGAAGGCCACCCCGCGCTCCTTGCCCTGGAATGCGTTGGCGAGCAGGGCGAGCGAGACCGAGAACATGATCGCCCCGCCGATGCCCTGCAGACCGCGCGCGAGCTCGAGCATCAGGGTCGAGACCGCGGCACCGCAGAGCAGCGAGGCTCCGGTGAACACGACCAGCCCGACGAGGTAGAGCCGTCGACGGCCGTACATGTCGGCCAGCGAGCCGGAGGTCAGCAGCGCGGAGGCGAGGGTCAGCGCGTAGGCGTCGACCACCCACTGCAGGTCCGCGAAGCTGGAGTCCAGGGACTGCTGGATGTCCGGCAGCGCGACGTTGACGATGGTGATGTCGAGCAGCAGCATGAAGGTGCCGACGCAGACCGCGACCAGCGTCCACCAGCGGCCGGGGTCGGCCGAGGCCGTACCGGGATCCTCGCCCTGCGCGGGTCGGCGCTCCTCGGCGGCCTCGGGACGGGTGCTGCGCTCGTCGGTCGTCATGCCTCCCGTTCTACAGACCGCCACCCAGCGGGCCCTGTCCCCTTGCGCTCCGTCCCGGTGCGCTCTGTCCCCGTGCGCTCCGTCCCGCGTGCCGTCCGGGCACGGTCGAGCTCGGCCCGGTAGAGCGCGCGTGCGCCGTCGACCACCTCCGGCAGCGGCACGTCCCCCACCCACGAGGCGTCGTGGTCGCAGCCGGCGTCCGCGCCCGGACGCTCGGGGTAGAGCTCCGCCCAGCCGTTGGCGCCGCACACCGGGCAGGCGGTGCGCCAGGACACGTGGACGTCGTGCCGGGCGCACCGCACGGGTCCGGCGTTGATCAGGTTGCCCGACCAGTACACCGCCACGGTCGCGGTGCCGACGGCGTCGGCGAGGTGACGCGGACCCGAGTCGTTCCCGACGAGCAGCACCGCCCGGTCGAGCACGCCGACCAGTTCGGGGAACCTCAGCTCCTCGGTGAGCAGCAGTGTCCG
Source organism: Marmoricola sp. (assembly GCA_051954195.1). Lineage (GTDB taxonomy): Bacteria > Actinomycetota > Actinomycetes > Propionibacteriales > Nocardioidaceae > Marmoricola. The sequence goes on along the minus strand of JBQCHZ010000001.1, from coordinate 26,405 downwards.
GGCGCCGTCGGCCTCGAGGGCCCGGCCGACCGCGAGCAGCCGGTCGAGCGGCCAGTGCCGGCGCGGGTCGGTGCCGCCGGGGTGGAGCACGACCAGGGGGCGGTCGTCGGCGCCGAGCAGCTCCGTGGCAGCGACCCGGTCGGCCGGCGTCACGGCGAGGTGGGGCACCGGGTCGGCGCCGCGGACGCCGGCGAGCGCGACGACCTCGAGCATGCGCTCCACCTCGTGCTGGAAGAGCTGGTACGGCGTGCAGCGGTCCAACGGCGCCGCACCGGGGGCGCGTGCGCCGACGGCCACCCGGGGCCGGAGCGCCGCGACGAAGGGGTTGGACCAGCGCCCGCCGCCGTGCAGCTGGACGGCGAGGTCGACCCGGTCCGCGCGCAGGCCCTCCAGCAGCGGCTCGACGAGCGGCCACTCCGCGTCGCTCTCGGGCAGCCGGTGACGCCCCCCGATCCGCGGCACCAGCTCGACCCGGTCGACCGGCGAGGGCCGGTCCGCGAGGAGCGCCCGGTGCATCGGCGTGCCGACCAGCACGACCTCGGCGGCGGGGTAGGTCGCGCGCAGGCCCTGGAGCGCGGGCAGGGTCTGGACGAAGTCGCCCAGGGCGTTGGCCCGCAGCACCACGATGCGCTGGACGTCCTCGACGACGTCGCCGGTTCCGGGCACGCTCACAGGCCCAGGGCGTCGTAGCACTCGACGTCGCGCACGGGCACGGTCGTCGGCAGCTCCAGGTGGACGGCGCCGCTGGGCAGGATCCCGGCGCCGCCGTACTCCTCCATCACCCGCAGCTGGGCCACCACGTCCTCCCCCGCATGCTCCTCGGGCACGTCGGTCCAGAAGCCGAAGCCGCCGACGTCGAGCAGCGCGGAGCGTCGGTAGAGCACGCAGGCGCCGATCCACGCCACCTTGTAGGCGCGCCACTCCCCCGGCCGCAGGCCCAGCTCCTCGGCCTGATGCGTCGGGTTGGCGGCGTTGTGCAGCCGGTGCCGCTGCCAGGCCGGGTCGGTGCGGCGCACCCGCTCGGGCCGCACCCGGCCGTGCCACTCCTCGTAGGTCGTGCGCTCGTGCGGGCGCCGGTCGGCGGCGTAGGAGAGTCCCTGCACCGCGAAGCCGACGAATCCGCACGCCCGCTCCTCGGCCGCCTCGCGCAGCCGGCCGACCGCCCAGGGCTCGAGCCAGACGTCGTCGTCGAGGAAGAGCACCCAGGGCGCCTCGGCCCGTCGGAGCAGGTGGTCGCGCTGCTCGGCCAGCCCGCGGCGCGGCAGGTGGTGGTCGAAGCGGACAGGCACCCCGTGCGCCTCCAGCACCCGCGACATCGAGGCCACGACCGGGTCGTGGTCGACCGGCTCGTCGGACTGGTCGCTGACGGTGACCCGCAGCCCGGGGTGGTGCTGGGCGGCCAGGCCGGCCAGCGTCACGGCGAGCGCACCGGGTCGTTCGTAGGTCGGGATCAGGACGTCGACGTCGGGAGTCACATTCGGCTCCGGATCCGGCTGATCAGCTCGGTGCTCGAGTGGTCGGCGAGGTAGCCCAGCGTCACCACCCGTCCGCCCAGCGCCTCGACCAGCGGCGTCTCCTCCAGCATGTCGGCGGTGTAGTCGCCGCCCTTGACGTAGACGTCGGGGCGCACCGTCTCGAGGAGCCCGATCGGGGAGTCCTCGTCGAAGACCACGACCAGGTCGACGGCACGGAGCGCGGCCAGCAGCGCCGCCCGCTCCTGGTCGGGGACGACGGGACGGTCCGGACCCTTCAGGCGCCGGACGCTGGCGTCGCTGTTGACGCCGACCACCAGGACGTCGCCCCAGGAGCGCGCCTCCTCCAGGGAGCGGACGTGACCCAGGTGCAGGACGTCGAAGCAGCCGTTGGTGAACACGATGCGGCGCCCCGCGTCGCGGTGGCTCGCCACGAAGGCGGCGAGGGCCGCGGCCGGCAGCACCCCGCCCGAGCGCGCGACGAGATCGGCTGCCGTGCACACGCACGTGGCGGGCCTCGCCACCTTGACGGCTGCGGCCTCCTGGGCGAGTGCCGCCGCGTCCTCGGGCGGTCCCCCGGCGGCGAGAGCGAGGGCGAAGGCGGCGGTGACGGTGTCGCCGGCGCCGCAGGTGTGACGCGCCTCTGCGCTACGCACCGGCACGTGCCGGGCGGGAGCGCCGGGCCGCTGGAGCACCGCCCCGTCGGCGTCCAGCGTGGTCAGCACCATCGCAGCCCCGGTCCGGGCGAAGAGCTGCTCGCTGCGCACGGTGAGGACCTCGCGCGGCGCCGGGTGGTCGGCCGGCAGGCCGAGGAGCGCCAGTGCCTCGGCCGTGTTCGGCGTCACGGCCGTCGGCCGGACCGGTGCCCAGCGCACGAAGTCGTGACCGTCCAGGACGACCGGCAGGGTGCGCTCGCCGAGCAGGTCCGCCAGGACGTCGGGCGCCGCGGCGGAGAGCGCGCCCGACCCGTAGTCGGAGACGACGAGCAGATCGACCCCGTCGAGCAGCGCCGGCAGGCGGTCGAGGAGCTGTCGGCGGGCCACCTCGCTCCAGCTGCCGCCCGAGGTGTCGAACCGCGCCAGCTGGCTCTCCCCGGAGAGCAGGCGGTGCTTGACCGGCGTCGTCGCCCCGCGGTCCACCACGACCAGTCCGGCGTCCACGCCGGCGGTGGTGAGCGCCCCGCGCAGCGACTGACCGGGGGCGTCGTCACCGACGATGCCGAGGAACCGGGTGCGCGCACCGAGGGCGGCCACGTTCATCGCGCAGTTCGCCGCACCGCCGGGAGAGGGCTCCTCGACCGACTCCTCGAGCACCGGCACGGCCGCCTCGCGGCCCAGCCGGCGCACCTCGCCGTGGTGCCACAGGTCGAGCAGCGCATCGCCGAGCACCGCCACGCGCAGGTCCGCGATGCGCCGGAGCAGGGCCGTCAGGGAGGCAGCGTCGAAGGTGTCCATCGAGAGCGCGAAGTACCCGGGAGGTCGCAAGGGAAACGACGCCGCCGAGCGCACGAGCGGGCCCGGGCGGGCGCCGCGGCGCCACCGGGCGCGCGATTGCTACCCTGCTGCCGCCAGTCGACATCTCCAGGGATGTCAGGGAACCCGGTGAGAGTCCGGGACTGACGCGCAGCGGTATGGGTGACGGGCGGGACACGAGGACGGCGACGTCCTCAGCCACTGGGAGCGCAGCTCCCGGGAAGGCGTCCCGCGCCGGAGGATCCCGAGTCCGAAGACCTGCTGGCCCTTGCGGCAGCCGCCGCGAGGTCACCGAGACCCCGCGCACGGGTCCTCCGACCTCCAGGAACCCGTGACCTCCTCGACCTCCTCCCGGACCCGGCCGGACCGGTGCCCCGGCGTCCTGCGGCCGTGGCCGGCCGAGGACGGTCTCCTCGTGCGCCTGCGACTCGTGGGCGGCCGCGTGTCGTCGGCCGCGCTGGGTGCGCTGCTCGCGGTCGCCGAGCGGTACGGCGACGGGCACGTCCACCTGACCGGCCGCGCCAACCTGCAGCTCCGCGCCCTGCCCGGCACCACGGCGGAGGCGCAGGGGCGGCTGCGCCCGGACGTGGTCTCGGCGCTGCAGGCGACCGGGCTCCTCCCCTCCCGCACCCACGAGCTGGTGCGCAACATCCTGGTCTCGCCCCAGACCGGGCTCGCCGGCGGGAGGGCCGACCTGCGCGGCGTCGCCACGCAGCTCGACCGGGCGCTGCTCGCGTCCCCCGGGTACGCCGCGCTGCCGGGGCGGTTCCTCGTCGTGCTCGACGATCGCGGCGACCTGCTCGACCAGCGCGCCGACCTGGGACTGGTCGCTCTCGACGCCGGGCTCGGGCAGCTCCGGGTCGGCGAGCACTGGGGACCTGTCGTGCGGCTCGGGGACGCGGCACCGCACCTGGCCCGCCTGGCGTCGGCGTTCCTGGCCGCGCGCGGCGAGGGCCCGGGCGCGGCGTGGCACGTCCGCGAGCTCGACCGGCCGCTCGTCGCGCGGCGCGCGGGCGATCCGCGGCTGCCGGCCGGCGTACCCCCGCTGCCGCACGGGCCCGTCCCCGGAGGGGATCACGTCGCCGCCCCGGCCGGCGTGCTCGACCGGCCGCTGGTCGACCGGCTCACGGCCGCGGCACCCGAGCTCGTCGTCACTCCCTGGCGCGGCGTGCTCGTGCCGACGTCCCTGCCCTGCGAGGAGTCCCGATGACCCCGCCCAGCTCCCTCGGTGCGGTCCCGGCCGTGAACGCGACGACCACCCCCCGCCCGCCCCGGCGGCGCTTCGACTACGTCGCCGACGGCCCGGCCATCTACGTGGACTCCTTCGCCACCATCCGCCGGGAGGCGGCGCTGGACGGCGTCCCGGCCGACGCCGAGCGACTGGCGGTGCGGATGATCCATGGCACCGGACAGGTGGACCTGGTCGAGGACCTGGTGATCCACCCCCGCCTGGTCGCCTCCGCCCGCGACGCCCTCGAGTCCGGCGCCCCGGTGCTGTGCGATGCGCGGATGGTGGCCGTCGGCGTCACCGCCTCCCGGCTGCCGGCGGGGAACCCGGTGCACTGCCTCCTCCACGACCCGCGGGTGCCCGAGCTCGCCCGCGCCTGGTCGACCACCCGCACGGCAGCCGCGGTGTCGCTCTGGGAGCCGCTGCTGGCCGGCGCCGTCGTCGCGATCGGCAACGCGCCGACCGCCCTGTTCCACCTGCTCGAGATGCTTGCCGACGGTGCGCCGCGGCCGGCCGCGATCGTCGGTGTGCCGGTCGGCTTCGTCGGGGCGGCGGAGTCCAAGGACGCCCTCGCCGCCTTCGCCGGCACGCACGGCATCGACGTCCCCTACGTGACGGTCCGGGGCCGGCGGGGTGGCTCCGCGATGGCCTCCTCCGCTCTGAACGCCCTCGCCCAGGAGGCCGAGTGAGCACCGGCACCGGCCGCTTCGCCGGCGTCGGCGTCGGGCCCGGCGATCCGGAGCTGGTCACGCTGCGTGCCGCCCGGCTCATCGGCTCGGCCGACGTGGTGGCCTACCACGCCGGTGTCGGCAAGGACTCCAACGCCCGGCGCATCGCCGCCGACCTGATCCCGGCGACCGCCGTCGAGGAGGTGCTGCGGTACCCCGTGACGACCGGGGACACCGACCACCCCGGTGGCTACGCCGGAGCCCTGGCGGCCTTCTACGAGGAGGCGGCCGACCGGCTCGCGGCGCACCTGCTGGCGGGCCGCGACGTGGTCCTGCTCGCCGAGGGCGACCCGCTGTTCTACGGCTCCTTCATGTACATGCACGACCGGCTCGCGAACCGCTTCCCGACCGAGGTGGTGCCCGGCGTCCCCGCCTTCGCCGCGGCGACCGCCGCCGCCGCCACGCCGCTGGTGCGCCAGACCGACGTGCTGACCGTCCTCCCGGGGACCCTCCCCGAGCCCGAGCTCGCCCGCCGGCTCGCCGACACCGACGGTGCGGTGGTCATGAAGCTCGGACGCACCTTCCCGGCCGTGCGGCGGGCCCTCGAGGCCGCCGGCCGGCTCGAGCACGCGCTCTACGTGGAGCGTGCCTCGATGCCCGAGCAGCACTGGCGCCCGGTGGCCGAGGTGGACGCCGGGACCGTGCCGTACTTCTCCCTGATCGTGGTGCCGGGCGACTCCCGCAACGGCCGCCGCTCCCGCGGCCACCGCGCGGGCGGGGAGGTCACCACAGCCCCGACCCCGGCTCCCACCACCAGCGACTCGACGGCACAGGGGACCGCCGAGCTGCTCGTGGTCGGGCTGGGGCCGGGGCCCGAGCAGTGGCTCTCCCCGGAGGCCGCCGAGGCGCTCGCCGGGGTCGACCACGTCGTGGGCTACGGCCCGTACGTCGCCCGCGTGCCGCAGCGCGCCGGACTGACCCGGCACGCCTCCGGCAACACCGTCGAGGTCGACCGGGCCCGCGACGCCCTGGACCTGGCGCTGCGCGGCGAACGGGTCGCGGTCGTCTCCGGGGGCGACGCCGGCGTCTTCGGGATGGCCTCGGCGGTCTTCGAGGCGGCCGAGGACCCGGTGTATGCGACCGTGCCGATCCGGGTCGTCCCCGGCATCAGCGCGGTGCAGGCGGTGGCGGCGCGCGCCGGCGCCCCCATCGGGGCCGACTTCGCGGTGCTCAGCCTCTCCGACCGGCTCAAGCCGTGGCCCGTCGTCGAGCGCCGGCTGCGGGCGGTCGCCGAGGCCGACCTGGTCATCGCGCTCTACAACCCGGCGTCCCGCTCGCGTACCGAGCAGATCGTGGCGGCGCACAAGGTGCTGCTGGCCCACCGGCCCGCCGAGACCGTCGTGGTCCTCGGGCGCGACGTCGGCCGCGCCGAGGAGTCGCTGAGCGTGACCACCCTGGCCGCGCTCGACACCGACGCGATCGACATGCGCACGCTGGTGATCGTCGGCGCCACCAGCACCCGCGTCACGGCGGCCGGTGCCGTGTGGACCCCGCGGTACGTCCGGTGAGCGTCCACTACGTCGGCGCCGGGCCGGGTGCCGCGGACCTGCTCACCGTGCGCGCGACCCGCCTGCTCGCCGCAGCCGACGTGGTGCTCTTCCCCGGCACCTACCTCGACCCCGACGTCCTCGCGCACTGCTCCCCCACGGCCCGGCTCGTCGACACCCAGGCCCTCGACCTCGACACGATCACCGCCGAGGCCGTCACCGCCCACCGCGCCGGGGAGGTCGTGGTCCGGCTCACCTCGGGCGACCCCTCGCTGTACTCAGCGCTCTCGGAACAGACGCGCCGCCTCGACGCCGCCGGGGTGCCCTGGGACGTCACGCCGGGCGTCCCGGCGTACGCCGCAGCCGCGGCCCTGGTGGGCAGCGAGCTCACCGTGCCGCTGGTGTCGCAGTCGGTGGTGCTCACCCGCACCCAGGCGCGCTCGACCCCGATGCCCGCGGGCGAGTCCCTCGAGGCGTACGCCGCGACGGGCGCCACGCTCGTCCTGCACCTGGCGGTGTCCCGCACCCGCGCGCTGATGGACCGGCTCGCGCCGGCGTACGGACCCGACTGCCCCGTCGCCGTCGTGCACCGTGCCAGCCAGCCGGGCGAGCTGGTGCTGCGCGGCACCGTCGCCACCGTCGCGGCGGCGGTCGAGGAGGCGGGCCTCGGGCAGGCGGCGGTGATCCTCGTCGGACCCGCCCTGGCCCGCGAGGGCGGCGAGTCCCACCTCTACGGCGCGTGCCGCGACCGGAGCGCGCTCACCCCGCGACAGGGCGGCGCCACGCCCACTGGGTGACCGTCCGCGCCGGCGTCCAGCCGGTGAAGGTCCCCACCGGCGCCGCGTGCTCCACGGCGATCCGGGTCAGCTCGCCCCCGTGGGCGCGGTGCAGCCCGGCGAGCAGCACCTCGGTCTCGAGCGTGACGCCATGCACGACGAGCCGGCCGTCGGGCCGGAGCGCGGCGAGGCAGGCATCGACGACACCGGCCCGGGTGGCGCCTCCTCCGACGAACACCGCGTCGGGGGCCGGCAGTGCCGCGAGCGCCTCGGGAGCGCCGCCGTGGACCACCTCGAGCCCCGGGACGCCGAGCCGACCGGCGTTGCGGCCCACCCGCTGGGCGCGGGCCTCGTCGGCCTCGACGGCGATCGCCCGGCAGGTCGGGTGAGCCCGCATCCACTCGATCCCGATCGAGCCGGCGCCCGCCCCGACGTCCCAGAGCAGCCGGCCGGGCGCGGGAAGCAGCCGGGCGAGTGCCGCCGCACGCAGGTCGCGCTTGGTGAGCTGCCCGTCGTGCTCGTACAGGTCGTCGGGCAGCCCGGATGCCCACCCGGCCCGGAGCGGACCTTCGAGGGCGATCGCCAGCACGTGCAGGGCAGGCAGGGCGGCGGTGTCGGCCAGGAGGTCGGCGGCCGTCGCCTCTCGCCGCGACTCCGTGGGCCCGCCGAGGTCGCTGAGCACGGTCAGGGTGCTCGCGCCGTAGCCCGCGCCGACGAGCAGCGCGGCCACCTGCGCGGGGGTGTGCGCGCCCTCGCTGAGGACGAGCACGCGCACGCCGGGCGCCAGCAGCCGCAGCAGGTTCCGGGGGTCGCGCGCCACCGCGGAGACGACGGTGACGGTCTCCTCGGGCCAGCCCATCCGGGCCCGGGCCAGGGCGGCCGACGAGACGGACGGCTCGATCACCACCCGGTCGGCGCCGAGGACGTCGAGCAGGGTGGTGCCGATCCCCGAGACGAGGGGGTCGCCGGAGGCCAGGGCGACGACGCGTCGCCCGGCGTGCCGCTCGAGCAGCGCCGGCAGGCCCTCGCGCAGCGGGCTCGGCCACCGCTCCCGATGCTGGTCCGCGACGTCCGGCACCATCCCCAGGTGCCGGTCCCCGCCGAGGAGGACCTCGGCCGCAGTCACCAGCGTGCGGTGCCGCTCCGGGACGCCCGCCCAGCCGTCCGCCCCGAGCCCCACCACGGTGACGGGCAGGGGTGCCGGGCCGGTCACCCGCCGGCTCGGGACACCGTCGGGAGCAGCCACGCCGCCTGACGCTATCGTGAGCGCCGCAGAGCACGAGGTGCCCCAACGGATCGCGACGTCGCCAGGCGGCGGCGCCGGCCGGCGGGGAGAATCTGGGAAGCCGGTGAGAGTCCGGCACAGGCCCGCTGCGGTGACCCGAGCCCCGACTTGTGAGGGGACTCGGGAAGTCCGAAGACCGGCCTCGTGCGCCACCACGGCGAGAGCGGGAGCCTCCGATGCCTGTGCACTACCCCTTCGCGGCCGTCGTCGGCTGCGACCCCGACGCCCCCGAGGGGCTCGACGACCTCGGCCTGGCGCTGCTGCTCAGTGCCGTCTCCCCCGACATCGGCGGCGTGCTCGTGCGCGGCCAGAAGGGCACCGCGAAGTCGACCGCCGTGCGTGGCCTCGCCGCGCTGCTGCCGCCGATCGACGTGATCGCCGGCGACCGGTTCTCCTCCGACCCCCGCGACCCCTCGCCGCTGTCCCCCGACGGCCCGTTCGCCCCCGGCGCGGCCGTGGAGACGCGGCCGGTGCGGCTGGTCGAGCTGCCGGTCGGTGCCACCGAGGACAGGGTGCTGGGCTCGTTGCACCTCGAGCGGGCCCTCTCCGACGGACGGGTCGAGTACGAGCCGGGGCTGCTCGCCCGCGCCCACCGCGGGATCCTCTATGTCGACGAGGTCAACCTGCTCCACGACCACCTCGTCGACGCCCTGCTCGACGCCGCCGCCACCGGCCGCGTGTCGGTCGAGCGCGACAACGTCTCGGTCGAGCACGCCGCACGGTTCGTGCTGGTCGGGACGATGAACCCCGAGGAGGGCGAGCTGCGGCCGCAGCTGCTCGACCGGTTCGGCCTCAGCGTCGACGTGGCCGCGCCGCGCGAACCCGCGCTCCGTGCCGAGGTGGTGCGTCGCCGGCTCGCCTTCGACGCCGACCCGACCGCGTTCGCGCAGGCGTGGGCGGCGCGTGAGCAGGCACTGGCCGCCCGCATCGGCGCCGCCCAGCGACGGCTGCGCGCCATCGAGCTGACCGACACCGTGCTGCTGCGGATCGCCGAGCTGTGCGCGGCCTTCGAGGTGGACGGCCTGCGGGCCGACATCGTCACCGCGCGCACCGCCGCTGCGCACGCGGCCTGGTCCGGGCGCGACCGGGTGACCCTCGCCGACGTCCGGGCGGCCGCCCGGCTGGCGCTGCCGCACCGGCGACGCCGCAACCCCCTCGACGCACCCGGCCTCGACGAGGACCGCCTCGACGACCTGCTCGGTGAGGACCCCGCGGACGACGACGGGCCGGACCCCGGTCCCGACGGTCCCGACGGCGGCGGTGGTCCCGGCGATGGCGCACCGTCCGCTCCGCACGACGGAGCCGGCCGGCAGGACACCGCTGAGCCGGGTGACGACCCGGTGGCGCCGGCCGACCAACCGCCCGACCAGCCGGCCGACCAACGGGCCGACCAGCCGGCCCGCCAACCGGCCCCGGCCAGCACCGTCGGAGCGGCGGCGCCGTACCGCGCGCGCCTGTTCGCGGTGGCCGGCCTCGGCGAGGGCACCGCGGGCCGCCGCAGCCGGGCGCTCACCCCGAGCGGTCGTCGCGTCGGGGCCGCCCGGTCCGGCGCGGGACCGCTCCACCTCGTCGAGACCGTGCGCGCCGCTGCACCCCACCAGCGCGCGCGGGGCCGGCAGGGCGGCGCCCTCGCCCTGCGGCCCGCCGACCTCCGGGTGGCCGTGCGGGAGGGCCGCGAGGCCAACCTGGTGCTGTTCTGCGTCGACGCGTCGGGCTCGATGGCCGCCCGCCGGCGGATGGCCCAGGTGAAGACCGCGGTGCTCTCGCTGCTGCTCGACGCCTACCGGCGGCGCGACAAGGTCGGCCTGATCTCCTTCCGGGGGACGGGCGCGACGGTGCTGCTGCCGCCGACCCGCTCGGTGGACGTGGCCGCGAGCCGCCTCGAGGACCTCCCGGCCGGGGGCCGGACGCCACTCGCCGAGGGGCTCGCTGAGGCCGCGGCGCTGCTCGAGCGGGAGGCGCTGCGCGATCCCGGCACCCGCCCGCTGCTCGTCGTGGTCACCGACGGCCGGGCGACGGCCGGCGACGACCCGCTCGGTCGGGCGCACGCCGCGGCGGCCGTGCTGGCCGCCCGGGGCGTCCACGCGATCGTGCTGGACTGCGAGAGCGGCGCGCTCCGGCTCGGTCTCGGGCGCCGGCTCGCCGACCAGCTGGTCGCCGAGCACGTGCCGGTCGGCGAGGTCGAGGCCGACGTGCTCACGCGGACCGTGCGCGAGAGGACCGCCTGATGCCGCAGGGACAGCCGCTGGCCGTGCCGGACGACGGGCTCACGACCCGTCAGCGCCGCAACCGGCCCCTGGTCGTGGTGCACACCGGTGACGGCAAGGGCAAGTCGACCGCCGCCTTCGGGCTCGCCCTGCGCGGGTGGAACCAGGGCTGGCGGATCGGGGTGTTCCAGTTCGTGAAGTCGGCGAAGTGGCGGATCGGCGAGCAGACCGTGCTCGAGCGGCTCGGCGCCCTCCATGAGGAGACCGGTGAGGGCGGCCCGGTCGAGTGGCACAAGATGGGCTCGGGCTGGTCGTGGACCCGGCGGCAGGGCGACGCCGGGGACCACGCGGCCGAGGCGGCCGAGGGCTGGGCGGAGATCAAGCGCCGGCTCGCCGACCACACCCACGACCTGCTCGTCCTCGACGAGTTCACCTACCCGATCGCGTGGGGCTGGGTCGACGTCGAGGAGGTGGTGACGGCCCTGACCGACCGCCCGGGCCACCAGCACGTCGTGATCACGGGCCGTCGTGCGGACCCGCGCCTGCTGGAGGTCGCCGACCTGGTCACCGAGATGACCAAGGTCAAGCACCCGATGGACGCCGGCCAGAAGGGTCAGAGGGGCATCGAGTGGTGACGCCCCTGCCCCGACTGGTGCTCGCCGCACCCGGCTCCGGGCACGGCAAGACCACGGTGGCGACCGGCGTGATGGCCGCGCTCGCCCGCGACGGCCTCGTCGTGAGCCCGCACAAGGTGGGCCCCGACTACATCGACCCCGGCTACCACGCGCTGGCGACCGGCCGGCCCGGCCGCAACCTCGACCCGTTCCTCGTGGGGCCCGAGCGCGTCGTACCGCTGCTGCTGCACGGCGCCGCCGGCGCGGACGTCGCCGTCGTCGAGGGCGTGCTCGGTCTCTTCGACGGCCGGTTGGGCACCGGCGGCGAGGCCTCGACCGCTCAGGTCGCCCAGCTCACCGGCTCCCCCGTCGTCCTGGTCGTCGACGTCTCGCACGCCTCCCGCACCGTCGGTGCGGTGGTGCACGGCCTGGCCACCTTCGACCCCGGGGTCCAGGTGGCCGGCGTGGTGCTCAACAAGGTCGGCTCGCAGCGCCACGCCGAGGAGGTCGCCTCGGCCGTCGACGTCCCCGTCCTCGGCCGGCTGCCCCGCGACGTCTCCCTGACCGTGCCCTCGCGTCACCTCGGTCTGGTGCCCGCCGCCGAGCGCGGCGAGTCGGCCGCGGTCCTCGAGCGACTGGCGCACCGGGTGCGCGACCACCTCGACCTCCCGGCGCTGCTCGCGCTCGCACGCACGGCACCGCCGGTGACCGGATCGCCCTGGGACCCGGCCGCGGAGGTGCGCGCCGTCCCGGGGCGGCCACGGGTCGCGGTCGCCGGCGGACGAGCGTTCACCTTCCGGTACGCCGAGACCGAGGAGCTGCTGCGCGCCGCGGGCTGCGAGGTCGTCGCCTTCGACCCCCTGCGCGACGCGACCCTGCCCGCGGGCACGGCTGCGCTGTACCTGGGCGGCGGGTTCCCGGAGGTGCACGCCCCCGAGCTCGCGGCGAACGCCTCGTTGCGCGCCGACATCGCTGCGGCGGTCGCCGCCGGGCTGCCGACCGTCGCGGAGTGCGCCGGACTGCTCTACCTGTGCGAGGAGCTCGACGCGACCACGATGGTCGGCGCCGTGGCCGCCCGGGCCGCGATGGCCCCGCGCCTGACGCTCGGCTACCGGACGGCAGCCTCCCCTCACTCCCCCACCCTGCTCACCCGGCCCGGCGAGACGGTGACCGGGCACGAGTTCCACCGCACCCGGGTGACGCCCGAGGCGTCGTCGACACCGGCCTGGGTGCTGCCGACGGGACCCGAGGGACACACCGGCTCCCACGGCCACGAGAGGACCCTGCACGCGTCCTACCTGCACGTGCACTGGGCGGGCCACCCGGTGCTCGCGCAGCGCCTCGCCGACGCCGCCGCGGCGGCGACGCCCTGGACCGGCACGGCAGCGCCGGCGCCGACCGCCGCCGGCCCCGCGCCCGCCGATCCGCTGCGGCACCACGGCGACGTCGACGCCCGCGGCGCGCGCCACGACTTCGCGGTCAACGTGTACGCCGGGCCGCGCCCGCACTGGCTCGACGCGGCGCTGCACCGCAGCGTCGAGGAGGCGGCGGCCTATCCCGACGCCACCGTCGCCCGGGATGCCCTCGCCGCCCACCACGGTGTCGACGCGGAGCAGGTGCTGCCGACCTCGGGCGCCACCGAGGCGTTCTGGCTGCTGGCCCGGCTGCGGGCCTGGCGGCACGCCGCGGTGGTCCATCCCCAGTTCACCGAGCCGCACGCGCTGCTCGCCGGCGCCGGCGTGCGCGTGACTCCGGTGCCGACCAGGGCGGCCGCGGGCTTCGCGCTGACCCCGGAGGCGGTGCCCGCGGACGCCGACCTCGTCGTGGTCGGGAACCCCACCAACCCGACGGGCGTGCTCCACCCGGCAGGCCTGCTGCGCTCCCTGACCCGGCCCGGTCGGCTGGTCGTCGTCGACGAGGCGTTCATGGACGCCGTGGCCGGCGAGCCGGCGACCCTGCTGACCGGTCCGCTCCAGGGCGTCCTGGTGGTGCGCAGCCTCACCAAGCACTGGTCGCTGCCGGGCGTGCGTGCCGGCTACGCGGTCGGCGACGCCGGGACGGTGGCCGCCCTCGCGGCGCTGCAGCCGCCCTGGTCGGTCTCGGCAGCGGCGATCGCGGCGACGCTGGCGTGCACCACGCCGGTCGCGCGGGCGGAGTCGGAGCGCCGGGCGCTGCTCCTCGGGGAGTGGTGCGCCCACCTCGTCGCCGGGCTGGACGCCCTCGGTGTCGTGCACGTGCCCTCGGTGGCGCCGTTCGTGCTGGCCGGGATCCCCGGAGCCACCCGGGACGCGCTGGCCGCCGAGGGCATCGCGCTGCGCCGCGCCGACACCTTCCCCGGCCTCGACGACGCCTGGTCGCGGATCGCGGTCCGGCCGCCGGCCCGCAGCGACGTCCTGCTGGATGCGCTCGGCCGGGTGCTGGCCGCCGCACCCGCGCCGCCCGTCGCCGAGCCGGTGCACTGAGGTGCGCGACGGCTGGCGGCTCGCCGCCGGGACGCTGACCGCCCTGCGGGTGCGGCCACCGGAGCAGGTCGACGCACCCACCTTCCGCACGGCGATGCTGCTCGCCCCGCTGGCCGTCGCGCCGCTGGGGGTGGGGGTCGCCCTCGTCGGGGTCATCGGCGGGCCGTGGGGGCTGCCGCCGCTGCTCCTCGCCGTCCTGGCCGTCGGCGTGAGCGCGCTCGGCACCCGCGCGCTGCACCTCGACGGCCTCTCCGACACCGTCGACGGGCTCACCGCGTCCTATGACCGCGAGCGGTCCCTGGCGGTGATGCGGTCCGGAACGGCCGGTCCGGCCGGCGTCGTCGCGCTGGTGCTGGTGCTCGGGGTCCAGGTCTCCGCGCTCGCCAGCCTGGTCGGGCCGGCGGGGACGGATGCATCGGCAGGACCGGTGGCCCGGGCCGTGGTCGCCGGTGTCGCGCTGTGCGTGTCACGGTGCGCGCTCGCGGTCTGCTGCGCCCGTCCGGTGCCGGCGGCCCGCGCGGACGGCCTGGGCGCCGGGCCCGCGGGAACGGTGCCGGTCGCCGCGGCGGCGCTGTCGTGGCTACTGGCGGCGGCAGCCCTGGCGGCGGCGTGCACCACGGCGTCGGTTCCGTGGTGGCGGGGCGTTGTCGCCGCTGCGCTGGGACTCGGGGTGACGCTGCTCGTCGTACGCCGGGCGACGCGGCGCCTGGGCGGCATCACCGGCGACGTCCTCGGCGCCGCGGTCGAGCTCGCCTGGGCCGCGGTGCTCCTCGGCCTGGTGGTGCGGCCGTGAGGGCACGGGCCGCCGGGCTGCTGCTCGGCTTCGCCGCCGACCGGGCGTGGGGCGACCCCCGCCGCGGGCACCCCGTCGCGGGGTTCGGCCGGCTGGCGCTGCGGCGCGAGGCCCGGCGCTACGCCGACGACCGGCTGGCCGGCGTCCACCACGCCGCCGTCCTCGTCGGCGGCGCCGCCGTGGTGGGGGTCGTCCTCGAGCGGCGCAGCCCCCTGCTGGGCACGGCCGTGGCGACCTGGGCGGTGCTGGGCGGTCGGTCGCTGGAGCGGGAGGCTCAGGCCGTGCACGCCCTGCTCCTGGCCGACGACCTCCCCGGCGCACGGCGGCGGCTGGGCCACCTCGTCGGACGCGACACCACGGTGCTCGACGCGGGCGGCGTGGCCCGGGCCGTCGTGGAGTCGGTCGCGGAGAACACCAGCGACGCCGTCGTCGCGCCGCTGCTGTGGGGCGCCCTCGCCGGGGTCCCCGGGCTGCTGGGCTACCGGGCGGCGAACACCCTGGACGCGATGGTCGGCCATCGCAGTCCGCGGTACGAGCGGTTCGGCTGGGCGTCGGCCCGTCTCGACGACCTGCTGAACCTGCCCGGCGCGCGGCTCGCGGGACTGCTGGTCCTCGCCTCGCGCCCGTCCGGGGCTCACCGCGCGTGGACGGCGTGGCGCCGGGACGCCGCCGCGCACCCGAGCCCGAACGCCGGAGTCGTGGAGGCCGCCTACGCCGGTTCCCTCGGGGTGCGCCTCGGCGGCACCACGACCTACGGGACGGGCGCCGGCGTCCGCGTCGAGGACCGCCCCGTCCTCGGCAGCGGCCGCGCCGTGCGTGCGGCGGACATCCCCCGCGCCACCGCGCTCACCCGCCGCGTCACCCTCCTCGCCGCCCTCCTCGCCGCCCTCCTCGCCGAGCGGGCACGAACGGTCCGCCAGAACTCGCCCAGCGGGCACGAACGGTCCCCCACCACCCGCTGACCGGGCGGTGATCGTCTGCTCCGCCCGCTCGGGGGTCTCAGAGGACGAGGGTGCGACCGGCGACGACGAGGTGGACCTCGTCGCAGGCGGTGGCCAGCCGCTGGTTGACCGTCCCGAGCAGGTCGCGGAAGAGGCGACCGGAGCGATGGGCGGGGACGACGCCCAGCCCGACCTCGTTGCTCACCAGCACCACGTCGTACGCCGTGCCGCGCAGCGCGATCTCCACCGGGGCGAGTGTGCGGTCCAGCGCCGCCGCGACCTCCGCCGAGGGTGCGTCCCAGAGCTGCTGAGCGTCCACCCAGCCGGTGAGCCAGGTGCCCAGGCAGTCGACCAGCACCGCGCCGCCGGCACCGTCCAGGGCGTCGGCCAGGTCACGCGTCTCCAGGGTCGTCCAGTGCGCCGGGCGCCGGGCGCGGTGGGCCGCCACCCGTGCGGCCCAGTCGGGGTCGGGGTCCTCCGTCGTCGTCGGGCCGGGCGCGACGTAGGTGACCGCCGGGGCGCCGGCGAGCAGGGCCTCGGCGTGGGCCGACTTGCCCGAGCGGACACCGCCGGTGACCAGCACCCTCATCGGCCGACCTCCCCGGCCCGGTCGCGTGCCGCCACCCAGGCGACGGCGGCCTCGACGTCGTCGGCGACCTCGACGCCGGGCGGCACGGGCGGTCGGCGGACGACCACCACGGGCAGGCCGAGCTCTGCCGCGGCGTCGAGCTTGGCCCGGGTCTGGTCGCCCCCGGAGTCCTTGGTGACCAGCACGTCGGCACGATGATCCGCGAGCACCGCCCGCTCGCCCTCGAGCCGGTAGGGCCCGCGGTCCAGGAGCACCGTCCACGTCGATGGCACCTGCTGCTCCGGCGGGTCGACGACGCGGGCGAGCACGTGCCGGTCCCCCAGCGTCCGCAGGAACGGGCCGAGGCCCTGGCGCCCGATGGTGAGGAACGGCCGGTGACCGAGCGCAGCGGTCACCTCGGCCGCCTCGTCGTGGGAGGACACCCACCGCCAGCTGCCGTCGCCGGGGTCGGTCCATCCCGGACGCTGCAGGCGCAGCAGCGGCACGACGCCCTCGGCGGCGGCGGCGGCGTGGGCGGTGATCCGCCCGGCGAAGGGGTGGGTGGCGTCGAGCAGCAGGTCGTGGTCGGCGAGGGCGGCACGCAGCCCGGCCACACCACCGAAGCCGCCGAGCCGGACCTGGCCGACGGGAAGCGCCGGCCGCGCGACCCGGCCGGCGAGCGAGGTCGTCACCGCGTGCCCGGCCCCGACGAGCGCCGCGGCGAGCGCGCGCGCCTCGCCCGTCCCCCCGAGGAGCAGCACCCTCACGACGGCCCTCGCAGCAGGAACACGTCCATCACCCAGCCCGCCTCGGCACGAGCCTCCTCCCGAGCGGCGAGCAGGGCCGCCGCGACGTCGCCGACACGGCCGGCGACCAGGCGCTCGCCGCTGGCGCCGAGGTTGGCGCCCCACCAGATCGTCCAGTCCTCCCAGCCGGTCAGGTCGAGGCCGGCGTTGAGCATCACCACGAGGTTGCGCTGTCCGGCGGCGACGTCGTCGCGCAGCCGGCGGCCGGTCGTGACGTGCACCGGGCGACCGACCTCGTGGAGCACGATCCGGTGCCGGGCGGCGAGCAGCTGGGGGGCGCTGATGCCCGGCAGCACGTCCCACTCGGCGACGACGCCCAGCGCCACCAGCCCCTCCACGATGCGGATCGTGGAGTCGTAGAGGCTCGGGTCGCCCCAGACGAGGAACGCCGCCGTGCCGCCACGGTCGCCCAGCACCGCGGCGTAGGCGGCCACCCGGGCCGCATGCCAGTCGGCGACGGCGGCGGGGTAGTCGGCCGGGTCACGACGGTCCCGGGGCGGGTCCGCGACCGCGACCACCGGCAGGCCGCCGTGCTGGCGGCACACCTCCCGGCGCAGCGCGAGCAGCCCGTCCTCGCCCTTGTCGGCGGCGACCACGTAGTCGCACCCGCCCAGCGCCGCCGCGACCTCCGGTGTGACGTGCGCGGGCCCCATCCCGATGCCGAGCACCCGCACCCGCGCCGGTAGGGCGGCCCGCTCAGGCACCGGCGTCCTCCAGGTCGCCCTCGACCTCGAGGTAGACCTCCTGCATCCGCGCGAGCAGCTCGGGGTCGGGGTCGGCCCACAGGCCGCGGTCGGCCGCCTCGTGCAGCCGCTCGACGATGCCACGCAGCGCCCACGGGTTGGAGGTGCGCAGGAACGCCTGGTTGGTCTCGTCCAGGACGTACTCCTGCGCCAGCGCGCCGTACATCCAGTCGTGGACCACCCCGGCGGTGGCGTCGAACCCGAACAGGTAGTCCACGGTCGCGGCCAGCTCGAAGGCGCCCTTGTAGCCGTGGCGCTGCATCGCTGCGATCCACCGCGGGTTGACCACGCGGGCACGGAAGACCCGGTTGGTCTCCTCCTGCAGCGAGCGGGTGCGTACGGCGTCGGGCGTGGTGGAGTCGCCGACGTACGCCTTGGGATCCGCTCCGGTCAGCGCACGCACGGTCGCGACCATGCCGCCGTGGTACTGGAAGTAGTCGTCGGAGTCGGCGATGTCGTGCTCGCGGGTGTCCACGTTCTTCGCCGCGACCTTGATCCGCCGGTAGCTGGTGCGCATGTCCTCGGCGGCCGGCGCGCCGTCGAGGCCGCGTCCGTAGGCGAACCCGCCCCAGGCCGTGTACACCTCCGCCAGGTCGCGGTCGTCGCGCCAGGAGCCGGACTCCACCAGCTGCAGGATGCCCGCACCGTAGGACCCGGGCTTGGAGCCGAAGATCCGGGTCGTCGCCCGCCGCTGGTCGCCGTGCTCGGCGAGGTCGGCGTCGACGTGGGCCCGCACGAAGTTGCTCCCCGCGGGCTCGTCGAGGGCGGCCACCATCCGCACGGCGTCGTCGAGCATCGCCACCACGTGCGGGAAGGCGTCACGGAAGAAGCCGGAGATCCGCACGGTCACGTCGATGCGCGGGCGACCGAGCTCCTCCAGCGGGATCACGGTGAGCCGGGCGACGCGCCGCGACTGCTCGTCCCACTCCGGTCGTACGCCGAGCAGCGCGAGCACCTCGGCGACGTCGTCGCCGCTGGTCCGCATCGCGCTCGTGCCCCACACCGACAACCCGACCGAGGTCGGGTGCTCGCCGGTCTCCTCGACGTAGCGCCGCACCAGCGACTCCGCCATCGCCTGACCGGTCTGCCACGCCAGGCGCGACGGGATCGCCCGCGGGTCGACGGTGTAGAAGTTGCGGCCGGTCGGCAGCACGTTGACCAGGCCCCGCAGCGGCGAGCCCAACGGGCCGGCGGGCACGAAGCCGCCGTCGAGCGCGTGCAGCACCATCGCGAGCTCGTCGGTCGTGCGGTCCAGCCGGGGCACCACCTGGGTGGCGGCGAAGCGGAGCACGTCCTGCACGACGGGGTCGTCGTGCAGCTGCACGGCAGCGGCAGGGTCCCAGCAGGCGTCCTCCATGCCCTCCACCAGCACGCGGGCGTGAGCCTCGGCGGCATCGACGGCCGCGAGCTCCGCGTCGCCCTCCTTCAGCCCGAGGGCGGCGCGCAGACCGGGCACCGCGTCGGTCGCCCCGCCCCACACCTGGGAGGCGCGCAGGATGGCCAGGACCAGGTCCACCCGGACGCTGCCCGCCGGCGCCTGGCCGAGCACGTGCAGGCCGTCGCGGATCTGCACGTCCTTGATCTCGCACAGCCACCCGTCGACGTGCAGCAGGAAGTCGTCGAACTCCTCGTCGCCCGGCCGGTCCTCCAGGCCCAGGTCCCGGTGCATCTCCGCGGCACGCATCAGCGCCCAGATCTCGCCACGCACCGCGGGCAGCTTGGCGGGGTCCATCGCGGCGACGTTCGCGTGCTCGTCGAGCAGCTGCTCGAGACGGGCGATGTCGCCGTAGCTCTCCGCGCGCGCCATCGGCGGCACCAGGTGGTCCACGATCGTCGCGTGGGCACGCCGCTTGGCCTGCGCGCCCTCGCCCGGGTCGTTGACCAGGAAGGGATAGATCAGCGGCAGGCTGCCGATCGCTGCGTCGGTCGCGCACGCCGCGGACAGCGCGGCGTTCTTGCCCGGCAGCCACTCCATCGAGCCGTGCTTGCCGAGGTGCACGACCGCATGGGCGCCGAAGCCGCCCTCGGCCTCAGCTCCCTCGAGCCAGCGGTAGGCGGCCAGGTAGTGGTGGCTGACCGCGAGGTCCGGGTCGTGGTAGATCGCGACCGGGTTCTCCCCGAAGCCGCGCGGCGGCTGGATGAGCAGGACCACGTTGCCGGCCCGCAGGGTGGCCAGCACGAGGTCGCCCGCAGGGTCGACGAACAGCGTTCCGGGCGCGGGGCCCCAGGCCGCGACCATCGCCTCGCGCAGGGTCGCCGGCAGGTCGCGGGTCCAGGCGTCGTACTGCGCGGGGGTGATCCGCACGTGCGCGGCACCGAGCTGGGCGTCGGTGAGCCACTCCTCGTCCTGGCCGCCGGCGGCGATCAGCGTGTGGATGAGGGCGTCGCCCGCGGCGGTGTCGTGGGCCCCGGTGTCGTCGGTCATCGCGAGGATGCGGGTCAGCTCGTTGGCCTCCCCCAGGTCGTAGCCCTGCGCCTGCATGCGGCGCAGCAGCCGGATCGTCGAGACGGGGGTGTCCAGGCCGACGGCGTTGCCGATCCGGGAGTGCTTGGTGGGGTAGGCCGAGAGCACCAGCGCCACCCGACGCTCGGCGGGCGGCGTGTGCCGCAGGCGCGCGTGGTTGACCGCGATCCGAGCGACGCGGTCGCAGCGCTCGGGGTCGGCGACGTAGCGCGGGAGGCCCTGCTCGTCGAGCTCCTTGAAGGAGAACGGCGCGGTGATGATCCGCCCGTCGAACTCCGGGATCGCGATCTGGGTGGCGGCGTCGAGCGGCGTGACGCCCTCGTCGGAGGCCTCCCACTCCTCCCGGCTGCTGGTCAGGCACAGGCCCTGCAGCACCGGGATGTCCAGTGCCGCGATCCGCTCGACGTCCCAGGCCTCGTCGTCCTCCCCGGCCGACGCCGTCGGGGGCCTGCTGCCACCGGCCGCCAGCACCGTGACGACGAGCGCGTCCAGGGTCGCCAGCGCCGCGTACAGCTCGTCGGGAGCGGTGCGCAGCGACCCTGCGAAGATCGGTACGCCGACCGCCGCGCCGGTGGCGTCCACGGCGTCGGCGAGCGCA
Source organism: Marmoricola sp. (assembly GCA_051954195.1). GTDB lineage: Bacteria > Actinomycetota > Actinomycetes > Propionibacteriales > Nocardioidaceae > Marmoricola. The sequence continues at coordinate 5,761 of JBQCHZ010000001.1, read as the reverse complement.
TGGGCGAAGGCGGTGTTGCCGCTGGCCTCGTGCGCCCGGTAGTAGAGGATCCCGACCCGTGGGAGGCCGGGGGCCCCGGGCAGGCGCCGCTCGGCGTACCCCCACGCCGGGAGGGGCTGCGGCGGCTCGAAGCCCTCGCCGGTGAGCAGCACGGTGTCGGAGAGGAAGGCGTGGAGCTGGGCGAGGTTCGCCGGGCCGCCCTCGGCGAGGTAGCGGTGCGCCTCGGCGGCGACGCCGATCGGCACGCTGGAGAGCTCCATCAGCTCCGCGCTCGGCTGCTGCTCGCCGCCGAGCACGACCACCGGCACCCCGGTACCGCGGATCCGGGCGAAGCCCGAGCACAGGTCCTGCGGTGAGCCCAGCAGGCGCCCCACGACCAGGTCGCACCGCTCCAGCACCTCCGCCATCCCCTGGTGCCCGGCACGGGCGGGGTTGGCCAGCACGTAGTCGGCCCCCGAGGACCGGGCCGAGAGCAGGTCGGTGTCGGAGGTCGAGAGCAGCGCGATCCGGACGGCCGTGGCCATGGGTCCTCCTCCAGGGGTTCTCGCCCCGTCGAGCGGTGGGAAGGCCCGCGGCCAGTGTCTGGCTGGTCCCGCCACGCCGCGGAGGCCGGAGGAGGACGTCACAGTGGCGGAACCGCCCCGGAGTCGCACCGGGTTCCTGCACCGTGGGCTGCGGCCACCCTAGGGCACCGCGACGCCGGCGCCGGACTGCCCTAGGGTGTGGTTCACACCTTCACGGGAGCAGTCGGAAGCCGGTGAGAGCCCGGCGCGGTCGCGCCACTGTGTCCGGTCCGAGGAGCCTCGGCCGGGAGCCAGACCCGCTCTCCTCGTGAGCCCATCGAACGGGACGCGTCATCCCGAGGAGGTTCCGTGCTCGGCTCCCCCCACCGCACCGGCATGCTCGCCCACGCCCGCCGCACCTGGACCGGACGCGACTGGCGCCAGGCCGCGGGGCTCCTCGGCGTGCTGCTCGCGCTCCACGTCGTCGCCCTGGTCGTCCTGCTGGCCCTGGTCGTGCCCCACCGCTACACCGTCGGCAGCCAGGTGTTCGGCGTCGGCCTCGGCGTCACCGCCTACGTCTTCGGCATGCGGCACGCCTTCGACGCCGACCACATCGCCGCGATCGACAACACCACCCGCAAGCTGATGGCCGGCGGCCAGAACCCCAAGAGCGTCGGCTTCTGGTTCGCGATGGGCCACTCCGCGATGGTGTTCGTGCTCGCGCTGCTCGTCGCGGGGGGCACCCACCTGGCCGGCACGCTCACCGACGAGAGCGACGCCCACCAGGCGCTCCGGCTGGTGGGCACGGTGAGCTCGGGGGGCTTCCTGTACCTGATCGGCCTGCTCAACCTCGGCGCGCTGCTCGGCATCGTGCGGTTGTTCTGGCGGATGCGCAGCAGCGCCCTCGGCGCCGAGGAGCTGGAGCGCCAGCTCGACCGCCGTGGACTCGTGACGCGGCTGCTGCGTCCCCTTGACCGGCTGATCCGGCGGCCCTGGCACATGGTGGTCGCGGGGGTGCTCTTCGGGGTCGGCTTCGATACGGCGAGTGAGGTGACGCTGCTGGTGATGGCCGGCACCAGCGCGGCCGCGGGCCTGCCCTGGTACGCCGTCCTGGTGCTGCCGCTGCTGTTCACCTGCGGGATGAGCCTGCTGGACGCCCTCGACGGACTGTTCATGAACGTCGCCTACGCCTGGGCGTTCAGCAACCCCGTGCGCAAGGTCTACTACAACCTGGCGGTCACCGCCCTCTCGGTCGCCGTGGCCCTGCTGATCGGCACCGTCGAGCTCCTCACGGTGCTGCACGAGCGGTTCGGCTGGCACGGGGCGGTGGCGACCTGGGCAAGCGGGCTGAGCCTGAACGACGTCGGGTTCGTCATCGTGGGCCTCTTCGTCCTCACCTGGGCGGTCGCGGTCGGCTACTGGCGGCTCGCGCGGGTCGAGGAGCGCTGGGGGGTGGCGTTGTGACGACGTGGCCCCGGCCGGTGCCACAGGTCGGCGACCCCAGCTCGGCCGCCGAGCGCGCGGCGGACGTGACCGCGTGGGCGCTGCCGGCCGAGACCCGCGACGCCCTGCACGACGTGATCGCCCGCCGGCGCGACATCCGCCGCTACCGGCCCGACCCGGTGGCTCCCGAGGTGCTGGAAAGGGTCCTCACCGCCGCGCACCGCGCGCCCTCGGTGGGGCACAGCCAGCCCTGGCGGTTCTTGGTGGTCCGGGAGCCGGCGACCCGGGACCGCGCCGCCCGGATGGCCGACGAGCAACGACTGCGGCAGGCGGCCCGGATGGAGCCCGAGGCCGCCCGGCGCCTGCTGGACCTCCAGCTCGAGGGGATCCGCGAGGCACCGTGCGGCATCGTCGTGGCCTGCGACCGGCGGGCTCCGGCGGCCGGCGTGCTGGGGCGGGCCACCTTCCCCGACGCCGACCTCTGGTCGTGCGCCTGCGCGATCGAGAACCTGTGGCTCGCCGCGCGCGCCGAGGGCCTGGGCGTCGGATGGGTGACGCTCTTCGACCCCGCCGACCTGGCGGACCTGCTGCACCTGCCCGACGGCGTCGTCACCCTCGGCTGGCTGTGCCTCGGCTGGCCCGACGAGCGGCCGCCCGAGCCGGGGCTCGAGCGGGCGGGCTGGTCCCGGCGACAGCCGCTGGAGGAGGTCGTCCTCGCCGAGCGCTGGCCCTCTGACGTGGCGCCGCCCGTCTCGCACCTGCGCGCCCCTGCGCCCCCGCAGGTGGTGGCCGCCCGCGACGACGCGGACGCCCGGCTGGCGCCCCCGGGCTCCCTGGGGGTGCTGGACCGCTACGTCGACCGGGTCCTCGCCGCCCGCTCCGGCACCCCGGTCGCCGGAGGGGTCCTCCTCCTCGCCGCGGGTCGCCATCGGGTCGTCGAGCACGGCGTCAGCGCGTACGCATCCTCCGTCACCGAGGACCTGGTGCGCGCCTCGCGAGCGGGTGCGTCCGCCGGGGCCGCCGCAGCAGCGGCGAGCGGCCTGTCCTTCGAGCTGCTCGACGGCGGTACGTCGGGCGGCGACCTGGTGACCACCGACGCGCTCGGCGCCGAGCAGGTGCAGCGCCTGCTCGAGACCGGCAGGGCCGCCGGCGTACGGGCGGCGACGACCGGCCTGGTCGCGCTCGGTGAGGTGGGTGTGGGCAACACCACCGTGGCCTCCGCGCTGGCGGCCCAGCTGCTCGGCCTGGGCGCGGACGCCGTGGTCGGGCTCGGAGCCGGAGCGGACACCGCGATGCTCGAGCGCAAGCGGCACGTCGTGACGGCCGCCGTCACCCGGGCGCGTGCGCAGCACGGGGAGAGGCTGACGGGGCGCGACGTCGCGCTCGCCGCCCTCGGCGGCCCGGAGTTCGCGCTGCTCACCGGGGTCGTCGAGGGCGCGGCCGCGGCGGGCGCGACGGTGGTGCTCGACGGTCTCGCGACCAGCGTCGCGGCGCTCCTCGCCGTCCGCGAGGAGCCGGCCGTCGCGGCCTACCTCGTCGCCGGTCAGCGCAGCCGCGAGCGCGCCCACGCGGCGGTGCTCGAGGCGCTCGGCCTCGAGCCGCTGCTCGACCTGCGGCTGCGTGCCGGCGAGGGCGTCGGTGCCGCCCTGGCCGCCCAGCTGCTGCGGGGGGCTCTCGCGGTCCGTGCCGGCACCGCCCGCACCGGCTGAGCCACCCTCCGCGAGGGGACCGGACGGGGCCGGTGCCTGCGTCCGGGTCGGAGGCATCGGCCGCGTCGGACCCGGCCCGGTGCACCGCGGAGAGCGGGGTCAGACCACGCTGAGGTGCGCGGGCCGATCGGCCGTCCGCGCCGCCGGCGTCGTCGACGACTCCGGGGCCAGCAGTGCGAGGCGACGCTCGGAGGCGGTGCCGGGCTCGGCGGTGTAGGTGACGAGCTCGTGCACGACGCGGCCGGGCAGCGGCACGACGAGCGACTGGAAGGCCAGCTCGAGGTCGCCGACCTCGGGATGACGCAGCCTCTTGACGCCGTCGTGGCGCATCAGCACGTCGTGGTCGGCCCACCGGCCGCGGAACGCGGGACTGAGGGTCGAGAGCTCACCGATGAGCTCGCGCAGGCCACGGTCGCCGGGGTCGCGCCCGGCCTCGGCCCGCAGCATGGCGGCGGTGGCGACACCGGCCGCCTCCCAGTCGACGAAGAAGTCCGGAGCGCCGGGGTCGAGGAAGATGTAGCGCGCGATGTTCGGTCGCCCCTGCCCGTCGACGGTCGCACTCGCGAACAGCGGGCCGTGGAGTGCGCGGGCCAGGGCGTTGCTGGCGACGACGTCGGTACGTCCGGTGCGCACGAACGCCGCGGAGGCGGTGATCGAGTCCAGCAGCCACTGGACCCGCGGGAGGACGTCGGGCTCGGTACGCCGTGCCGGAGCGCCGCTCATGCTCCGCGCCGCCCGCGCCAGGTCGAAGAGGTAGGCGCGCTCGTCGTCGTCGAGCTGCAGCGCGCGAGCCACCGCGTCGAGCACGTCCTCGGACACGCCGCCGATGTGACCGCGCTCCAGACGGGTGTACCACTCGATGCTCACCCCCGCGAGCACCGCGACCTCCTCGCGACGCAGCCCGGCGACCCGGCGGCGCGGGCCGGTCGGCAGGCCCGCCTGCTGGGGGCTGATCCTCCCCCGCCGGCTCACCAGGAAGTCCTGGACCTCGGCTCGGTGCCCGGCCTGTTGCGCCATGCGGCTCAGCGTACGCGCCGGCGACGCCTGCGAAGGGGGGTCGGCTTGTACCCCTGTCGGCTCGCCCTTCCTGCGCGTGGAGCCAGGCGGTCTCCTTGACCTCGAGCGTTCCCGACCGGGAACACGAGAACGAGGAGAGTCGCATCATGACGAGCAACACCCTGGACGTCCCGGCAGTCGCACTGGGCACGTGGGCCTGGGGCGACAGCGGGGAGGCGGGCGACGGCTACTTCGGCAGCCGGCTGAGCGAGACCACCCTGCGCGAGATCGTCGACGCGGCGCTCGCGAAGGGCCTCACGCTGTGGGACACGGCCGTCGTCTACGGCATGGGACGCTCCGAGAGCGTCCTCGCCCAGGCCTTCGCCGGTCACGACCGCAGCGCCTATCAGCTGTCGACGAAGTTCACCCCGCAGGCCGCGGACGAGGCCGCCGGGGACGGCGCCGTCGCGGCCATGCTCGAGCAGAGCCTGGAGCGCCTGGGCACCGACCACGTCGACCTCTACTGGATCCACAACCCTGCCGACGTGGCGCGGTGGACGCCGCAGCTGATCCCGCTGCTCGAGAGCGGCACGGTCAAGCACGTCGGTGTCTCCAACCACAACCTCGACCAGATCGCACTCGCCGACCGGATCCTCGGCGAGGCGGGATTCCGCGTCGAAGCGGTCCAGAACCACTACAGCCTGCTCCACCGCGACTCCGAGCGCGCCGGCATCCTCGACCACTGCCTGCGCAACGACGTGCGCTTCTTCGCCTACATGGTCCTCGAGCAGGGGGCGCTGAGCGGTCGGTACGGCCCGGCCAACCCGCTGCCCGCCGGCAGCAGCAGGGCCGGGGTGTACAACGACCTGCTCCCCCAGCTGGAGGCCCTCACCGACCGGATGCGCGCGATCGGCGAGCGCCGTGGGGCGGGCGCCGCCGACGTCGCCACCGCCTGGGCCATCGCCCGCGGCACCACGCCGATCGTCGGGGTGACGCAGCCCCGCCACATCGACGGACTGGTCGCGGCGCGCGACCTCGAGCTCACCGACGAGGAGACCGCCGAGCTCGAGACGCTGGCCCGCAACGCTGACGTCGACACCCGTGGCTGGT